>NZ_CAMJFM010000031.1 GCF_946404925.1 uncultured Prevotella sp.
TGCAGCATCTTCTGATGAAGTAGCTCCAACCGTTACCATCACAGGTAAGGGAAATTATTCGGGCACAGCAACAAAGACCTTCAGCATTACTACTCAGGCCATTACTGGGGCAACAGTTACTATCAATCCAGAGGCTAACCTTGTATTTGATGGTACAGCAAAGCACCCTGAGGTTACCAAAGTAGCAATTGCAGCAGACGGAGCTACAGGAGTTAGCGAGAAGGTATTTAATGCCGAGACCGACTACGATGTAAGCTACAGCGATGGATGTACGAACGTAGGAGAATACACAGCTACAGTAACCTTCAAAGGCAACTACAGCGGAACTGCTACAGGTACATTCAACATCACTGCGGCAACGATGACTGTTACAGCCAATGGGTATGAAGGAACTTATGACGAAAAGCCCCATGGAATAACAGTTACAGCTCCTGAGAGTGCTACAGTAAAGTATGGAACCCAGAAGGGAACATATAACCTTACGGAATCACCCACATACACTGATGCAGGCACATATATGGTTCACTATCAGGTAACGATGGATAACTACACCACCATAGCAGATAGCGCCACCGTAGTGATAAACAAGGCTGACATCAGCCCAACGGTTACACTTGAGGGGTGGACATACGGAGCTACGGCCAATACACCAAGTATTACAGGTAACACCGGCAACGGAACAGTTACTTATACTTATAAGGCCGAAGGTGAGGAGACATTCTCTGAAACAATGCCTGTTGCAGTTGGTACACACACCATCAAGGCAACAATAGCCGAGACCACAAACTACAACAGCGGAGAGGCCACAACCACATTCAACATAACAGCGGCAACGATGACTGTTACTGCCAATGGGTATGAAGGAACTTATGACGAAAAGCCACATGGAATAACTGTTACAGCTCCTGAGAGTGCTACAGTAAAGTACGGAACCCAGAAGGGAACATACAACCTTACGGAATCACCCACATACACCGATGCAGGCACATACATGGTTCACTATCAGGTAACGATGGATAACTACACCACCATAGCAGATAGCGCCACCGTAGTGATAAACAAGGCTGACATCAGCCCAACGGTTACACTTGAGGGGTGGACATACGGAGCTACGGCCAATACACCAAGTATTACAGGTAACACCGGCAACGGAACAGTTACTTATACTTATAAGGCCGAAGGTGAGGAGACATTCTCTGAAACAATGCCTGTTGCAGTTGGTACACACACCATCAAGGCAACAATAGCCGAGACCACAAACTACAACAGCGGAGAGGCCACAACCACATTCACCATCAGCAATCCAACGTTTGATCCTGAAAAGGACATAACATTTGCCGAAGGACAGAAATATGCATCATACTACAATGCCAATGCAGATATGATGCTACCAAGTGGAGGCATAGCAGCCTATATGATTACTGACATAGATGGAAACACTCTGATTACAAAGGCTGTTAGCTACATTCCTAAGGATACACCAGTATTGATAGAAAAAACTGAGGAAACTGTTGAAACCGAAAATCCAGAAAACATAAGTTTCAATATGCTTAAGTATGCATATGATGACATAACAGCCAATGGCACACTATACATACTCTACAACGGAGCATATATTAAAGCCACAGGTACAATCCCCGCAGGGAAATGCTATCTTAGACCGATAAAGCCATCAGGAGCACGTAAACTGATGATAGGAAACAGCAATAATGGTTCTACAGGAATACAGACAGTAGATAATGATCAATTGACAAAGGACATCTGGTTCGACTTGAACGGCAACAGGATAGACAAACCAACCAAGAAGGGACTCTACATTAATAACGGAAAGAAAGTGGTTTTGAAATAATTAGGAAAGGAATAGCGATATGAGATATTACACTAAATACATAACAATTATAGCAGCACTGCTGCTGAGTATAACCACCTTGGCTAAAGGGGAGTTTGCATACACATATAAGCTTAACGGCAACAACAGCACCCAAACTGCCGCAGGTACAATAGTTGGTTCCATCAGCGAAAACATAGCTACTCTGACACTGACTCCAACCAATGGTAATTATATAACTACCGAAAAAATCACGGTGGTTAAAACACTTAGCGGTACTCATGCACAAGCGCGTACACGAGTTGAAATAGATGATATAGTAATAATATCTGCAACCAATCCAGATGCAGATCCAAGCGCTGCTACCACATACACTTTCGAGGTAGACGATGAAAACTACGACTATGAGGTAACAGCAGACTTTCAGAGTCGTATAAGCATAAGCGGAGCTGAGATAACACAGGAAGAGACAAGTTATACTTACGACGGGAAGGAACACAAACCTGCAATAGTAAGCGTAAAACTGAGCGGTAAGGATTTGACAGCTAACACTGATTACAGTATAAGCTACAATGAAGACTGTACCAACGTTGGTGAGAAAGAAGTCACAATAACAGGAGTTCGAACTTATTCAGGTACAGCAACAACCACATTCACCATCACTGCGGCAACGATGACTGTTACAGCCAATGGGTATGAAGGAACTTATGACGAAAAGGCCCATGGAATAACTGTTACAGCTCCTGAGGGTGCTACAGTAAAGTACGGAACCCAGAAGGGAACATACAATCTTACAGAATCACCCACATACACCGATGCAGGCACATACATGGTTCATTATCAGGTTACGATGAATAACTACACCACCGTGGCAGATAGTGCTACAGTAGAAATCAGCAAGGCCGGCATCACCCCGACGGTTACACTCGAGGGATGGACATACGGGGCAACAGCCAATGAACCAAGCGTAACGGGCAATACCGGTAATGGCGAAGTCACCTATACTTACATGGCCGAGGGAGCTGAAGCATTCACATCGGATGTACCCACAGCCGTTGGTACTCACACCATCAAGGCTACAATAGTCGAAACCACTAACTACAATGGTGCAGAGGCAACAAACACATTCACTATCACCGCCGCAAGTATGACCGTAACTGCCGAAGGATACAGCGGAACATACGATGGCGAGGGCCACGGAATCACAGTTACTGCACCCGAGGGGGCAAAGGTGATGCACGGAACAAAAAAGGGCACCTACGACCTGGAAACATCGCCCACATATACCGATGCCGGAACATACAAGGTGCACTATCAGGTTACGATGAATAACTACACCACCGTGGCAGATAGTGCTACAGTAGAAATCAGCAAGGCCGGCATCACCCCGACGGTTACACTCGAGGGATGGACATACGGGGCAACAGCCAATGAACCAAGCGTAACGGGCAATACCGGTAATGGCGAAGTCACCTATACTTACATGGCCGAGGGAGCTGAAGCATTCACATCGGATGTACCCACAGCCGTTGGTACTCACACCATCAAGGCTACAATAGCTGAAACCACTAACTACAACAGTGCAGAGGCTATGGCCACATTCACTATCACCGCCGCAAGTATGACAGTGACAGCTGAGGGATACAGCGGCACTTATGATGGCAAGGACCACGGCATCACAGTTACTGCACCCGAGGGGGCAAAGGTGATGTACGGAACGAAGAAAGACATCTACGAGCTTGAAACATCGCCCACATATACCGATGCGGGCACATACAAGGTATATTATCAGGTAACGCAAGACAATTACGACGTCATCGCCGATAGCGCAACCGTCAGCATCGCCAAGGCGGCAGGAGGACTCTCCTACTCAGCCACTACAGCCTCAGCCGAGTTGAATGGCGACGGATGGACTGCGCCTGAGTTGAGCAACCCCAACAGTCTGACAGTGACATACACCAGCAGTAACACCGCCGTGGCGACAATCAGCGAGGCAGGCGCAGTGACACTGGCTGGAATTGGTGAGACAACCATCAAGGCTGCATCGGCAGGCGACACAAACCACGAAGCCAGCGAGGCACAATATGTGCTGACCGTGAGCAGAGGTAAAGCCAAGGGATATGGCGTTTGGATTGGCGAGACAGAGGCAGACGAGGACAATAAAGACGACATTCTGGGCGATGAAGGCGCAGGTGAAGAGGGCAAGGAGAGAGCAACACCAAGCTTTATCTTCAACCCCGACGAGAACACCCTGTTGGTGATTGGATCGAACGAGGGACTGACCATTGAGAGTCGCAGACCGGAGCTGAAGATTCACCTGAGCAACGACAACAGACTGAAGAAGATTTTCTATAACAACCAAGGCAACAGCGAAAACACCGGAACACTGCTGTTTACCTGCGATAGTAACTTCCCCGGAACAGTAACAATAGGCAACACCGCCGGCGAAAGCGCCATAACAGGCTTTAGCAGTGTGAGCTACGAGTTCAGTCTGCAGCCACTGAAGCCAGAGAAAGCGAAATACACGGGCGGACAGATGACAGACAGTCTGGGCATTGTGGCTGACACACTGACCGTGGGGCCACCACTGCAACCACTGACCGGCGATGAAAACGAGACACTGAATCCAGACGACTTTACCACGGCCAACCCCGATGGTTCGACTGCAACGGTTGACCTGACGAGCGCCAACGTGAACAACATTTTCTACACACTGCCTGAGGGAACCGACGGACAGGGTTACGACCCAGAGACAAACACCATTAGCGTGGTTGACCCGATGACCGATGAGGATGTGGAGAAGATAGCCACCGCCACTATCAACAACACCACAACCGTGGGTAGCAGCGACTATGCCGAGAACTTTATCGGACTGACATTCATAGTACAAGGTGGTGAGGGTGTGATTAAGATTGACCAGGAGGCCGAGGAAGGCTATGAGTTCCACCTGAAGATAGGCGACAACCCAAGCGTGAAGCTGAACTCCGGACAGGAAGAGATAGCGTACGAACTGACCGATGCGACTTACTGCTGGTTGTATCTGGTTAAGAAAGCGGCTGCAGCACGCAGATGGGACGGAACCCGCGTGGGTAAACGCGACCGCGCACCCGGTAGTATCCGTTCGGTCAAAGTGAAGGCAAAGAGCGTATCATCATCGAAATCGGCCACAAAGGCTTCGGGCGGACTGATCAGTCAGGAAACTAACCAGACCATCACAGGCATCGTTGAAATCAAGAATGAAACAACTGGCAGCCGCCACGACATCGAGACCACCAGCAATAAGTGGTACACCATCGATGGCCGACAAATCAACAAGCCCACTCAGAAAGGCTTATATATAAGGAATAGAAAGAAATATGTAGTGAAATAATAAATCCCCGCCGTGACTGGCGGGGATTTAATGTTTATTTAGAAGTTCCACTTAACTGCGAGGGTTGGATTGATAAAGAATGACTTATCATCGTAAGTGTTGTAGATGAAGTTATTGCTGATTTCAACCTCAGTACCAACACTGAAGTGGTTGGTGATGTTGTACCAGAACTGGGGCTCTGAGAGAATCACCAGCTGACCATTACCATTGGCCTTCTCGCCACGCCACAGATCGATGAAACCAGAGAAGGTGCACTTTTTGTCGGCAAAGTTGAGCCCCCAAACACCAGTGAGCTGTACTGAATTGTAAGCCGATGTATAATCGTAGCTCTTGAAGTAGCGCTTGTACATCAGCTGGGCACTCCAGGTCTTAGAGAAGTCGGCAGTGTGGCCGTTATAGGCAGCACCAACCAGGGCAGCCTGCTGGAACGAACCAAAGCGATTCAAGCCGCCATCGTACTCTACGTGGGCAGCAAAACCCTTATTGCCGATATTGAACTCGCGCGAAATCTCGGTATAAGCACCCTCCATGAACTTGTTGCTCAAGTCGAGATCAACAAAGTAGTACCACGAACCCCACTGGTCGGCCTTGAACTGCTCGAGGGTAACGGTAACACTCTGGCGACCGTTCTCCTGGTCAGAATACAAATGGCGACCGAAGTCATAATGAACCTGCACATTCTGTGCATTTGCGCTGAGAGCTGCTACAGCCATCAACGCCATAAAAACAATCTTTTTCATTTTATTTAATGTTTAACGTTTAATCTTTCAACTATCTGCCTTGCTGCATTGTCAGGGGCTTTTTTGTCGCCTAACGCGCGCGATACCTCTTGATAGCCCTCCAACATCTGCTGACGAGCCTCGCCTTCGAGTATCTTAGCCAGTTCTGTACGGATATTGGCCACAGAGAAACTCTCGGCCACCAGTTCGCGCACCACCTCACGACCAGCCACAAGGTTTACAAGCGAAACATATTTTACCTTTAACATATGGCGACGGATAAAGCCGGCAAGCTTAGGCAACGGTGTTTTGTAGCACACCACCTGGGGCACACCAAACAGACAGGTCTCGAGTGTAGCCGTGCCACTGGTAACCAAAGCAGCATAGGCTTTTGAGAGCAGAGAGTAAGTCTGACCGAACACAATCTCAGCCTTGACGCCCTGCATAAACTGATTGTAATACTCAGGCTCAATACCCGGTGCGCCAGCCACCACAATCTGGTAATTATTTTCATACCCCTTAACCGCCTCAAGCATAGGCGGCAGGTTATCCTTAATCTCCTGTTTTCTCGATCCAGCGAGAAGGGCGATAATTAGAGGTGAGGGGTGAGAGGTGAGAGGTGAGAGATTAGTCATAAACTCCCGGACCTCATCAGCGGTGGGGTTACCGACGTAATGGATGGGATAATGATGTTTCTTCTCGAAGAAATCAACCTCGAAGGGGAGGATTGAAAAGAGTTCGTCCACATCGCGTTTGATGTTTTTAATGCGGTACTCTTTCCACGCCCATATCTTTGGAGAGATATAGTAATAGACGGGTATGTTTGTATGAGATTTTACATACTCAGCAATCTTAAGATTAAAGCCAGGATAGTCTACCAGAATCACACAGTCGGGCTGCCACTGCACAATATCCTGCTTACACATCTTCATATTGCGAAGTATGGTTGGTAAGTGCAATAATACAGGAATGAAGCCCATGTAGGCCAATTCCTTATAATGGCGCACACGGGTGCCGCCAACGGCAGTCATCATATCGCCGCCGAAGAAGCGAAACTGCGCATCGGCGTCAATTTCTTTCAGCGACCGCATCAAGTGTGATGCATGAAGATCGCCCGAGGCTTCACCAACTATCAGATAATACTTCATTCTTTCAATTTTATATCTCCTACGGATTTTACGGATTTATCGGATTTTTCTGCTATCGAATAATTAATCCGTACAATCCGTATAATCCGTAGGTTAAACTTTAATATTCCACTGTTTTATTGTCTCCATTGCCTGGTAGGCGGTGACGTCGATCTGGGTGGGGGTGATGGCGATGTAGCCGTGAGTCAGAGCCCAGTTGTCGGTATCCTCAGCCTCAGGCTCATCGTTGCGGTAGTGGCCCACCATCCACCAATAGTCGTACCCACGGGGATGATTGCACTTGATGGTTTCGTTATACCAAGTACCGAAAGCCATCCTGCACACCTTAACACCCTGATAATCAGGCGACTTCGGGAAGTTAATGTTCAGACAAACGCCCTTGGGCAGGCCTTCGGTCAGAATCTTTTGGGTAATCTGTCGGACATAGGGGCGCATCGGTTCGAAATCGGCATCGGCATGCTGATCGCAAAGCGAGAAAGCTACCGATGGGATATACTTCAGACAGCCCTCGATGGTGACACCCATCGTGCCGCTGTAGTGGGTATTGACCGAGGCATTATCGCCGTGGTTGATACCACCAATCACCATATCAGGAAGGCGCTTACAGATATTGGCCAGCGCCATTTTTACACAATCAACAGGTGTGCCGTTGCACGACCACACCTCTACCCCCTCCTCTTGGCGGCGCAACTCCAGGCGCAGGGGGATACCTGCCGAGAAGGCACATGAGAATCCGCTGCGGGCATCGTCGGGAGCACAGACGATGATATCTGCTATATCCTTGAGCATTTCTATCAGGCTGTTTATGCCTTTGGCCTGATAGCCGTCATCATTGGAAATGAGCAATAAAGGTCGTTTAATTTCCATAAAATATCTACGATTTGCGTGCAAAAGTACGAAAAAAGGTTTAAAAATCGGTGGTTTCTCATAAGAAATGTGTAACTTTGTGCCCAAATTTCTTATTTTTATCAAGATAGAACCGAATAAAATGGGCAAGATTATTGCATTAGCAAACCAAAAAGGCGGTGTCGGTAAGACCACGACAACCATCAACCTGGCAGCTTCGCTGGCCACGCTGGAGAAGACTGTTCTCGTAGTCGACGCCGACCCTCAGGCCAACGCATCGAGTGGACTGGGTGTCGACATCAAGGAAATAGATTGTTCGCTATACGAATGTATCATCAATAAGGCCGACGTTCACGAAGCCGTGTACACCACCGATATCGACGGACTTGACATTGTGCCAAGTCATATTGACCTGGTAGGTGCCGAGATAGAGATGCTGAACCTGAGCGACCGAGAGAAAGTGCTCAAGAACATGCTCGACCCCATACGCGAGGAGTACGACTACATACTGATAGACTGCTCACCATCGCTGGGCCTCATCACCGTCAACGCACTGACTGCGGCCGACTCGGTTATCATTCCGGTACAGTGCGAGTACTTTGCACTTGAGGGTATCAGCAAACTGCTGAACACCATCAAGATCATCAAGAACAAACTGAACCCCATGCTGGAGATTGAGGGATTCCTGCTGACGATGTACGACAGTCGTCTGCGCCTGGCCAACCAGATTTACGACGAGGTGAAGCGCCACTTCCAGGAACTGGTGTTCAAGACTGTAATACAGCGAAACGTAAAACTATCAGAAGCTCCGAGCCACGGACTGCCCGCCATCCTGTATGATGCAGACTCGACGGGTGCCAAGAACCACCTGGCTCTGGCTCAGGAAATCATATACAAGAACAAGAAATAACCATGGCTGTTAAGAAGAAATACGACCGTAGCGTCTTGGGACGCGGACTGGATAACATCGGTTCGGGCAGAGGCCTTGGACTGGATGCACTTATTAATACAAGCGATATTAGGACTAAAGGTACAGCGAACCTGCTGATGCTGCCAATAGAGCAGATAGAACCTAACCCCGACCAGCCTCGACATGAGTTCGACGAGAGTGCACTGAAGGAACTGGCAGTAAGTATCCGAGAAATCGGAGTCATCGTGCCTATCACCGTACGACAGATGGAAGGCGATCACTACCAGATTATCGCCGGTGAGCGTCGTTGGAGAGCATCGCACATGGCCGGACTGAAAGAGTTGCCTGCATACATCATGGCCACTGGCGATGAGCATGTAATGGAGATGGCTCTGGCCGAGAACATCCAGCGCGAGGACCTGAATGCCATCGAAATAGCCCTGGCATATCAGCGACTGGCCGAGACCACAGGTATGACTCAGGAGAGAATGTCGGAGCGACTGGGTAAGAGCCGTGCTTCGATTACCAACTACCTGCGACTGCTGAAACTGCCCGCACAGATACAGATGGCCCTGAAAAACAGGGATATAGACATGGGCCACGCCCGTGCTCTGCTGTCGCTCGACAGCCCATCGGCACAGCTCAAGCTGTTTAAGGATGCCCACCGCAATGGTTACTCGGTACGCAAGATAGAAGAGATAGTACAGAGAATGAAGAAGGGCGAGAGTCTGCAGGAGGTTAAGAAACTGATTGACCCCAAGCAGCTGCCACTGGAGTACAGCATCCTGAGAGACCGCCTGTCGGAGTTGTTTAAGACAAAGGTAACGATGACCTGCTCGCCCCAGATGAAGGGCAAATTCAGTATCAACTTCAACAACGAAGACGAACTGGAGTACATCATGCAGGTGTTCGACAAAGTGAAGAAAAAACAGAAATGAGAATAATAAGCAAACTGTGGATAACGGGCATGCTCCTAACATTGGTGTCGGGTGCCGCTAAGGCGCAAGAGCCATTGGAGAACGACTCGCTTACACAGTCTATCAACAAGGAGATGTCGATTCTGGTCGACTCGGCCCGGATACCAAAGAATCCTGCGAAGGACATGAATCTGTGGCGACCGGATCCTAAACGTGCCCTGTGGCTGGCGCTGGTCATCCCGGGCGGCGGACAGATATACAACCGAAAATACTGGAAACTGCCACTGGTATACGGTGGATTCTTAGGTTGTCTGTACGCCATGAACTGGAACAATACGATGTACAAGGACTATTCGCAGGCCTATCTGGATCTGACCGACAACGATCCTGGCACACAGAGTTACAACCAGTTTATGCACCTTGGAATGCAGATTACCGACTCGAACAAGGATCGCTACAAGGATCTGTTTAAAAAGCGAAAGGACCGCTACCGCCGCTGGCGCGACATGAGTTTCTTTGTGCTGGTGGGTGTTTACGCACTGTCGGTAGTTGATGCCTACGTCGATGCAGAGCTGTCGGTATTCGATATATCGAAGGACCTGAGCTTGAGAATAGAGCCAACAATACTCGACACCCACACCTCGAACAACCCACTCGATGGCGCAGTAGGAGTGCAATGTAGTGTAAGATTCTAGAGGTGAGAGGTGAGAAGCTAGAGATATGAAATTAATGGATATGATTAGAATAAAGAATATTAAGAATGTAAATGGTGTGAACAAGTGGCTAAAAGTGGGAGTGATACTCTTTGCTTTTAACTGTTCACTTTTCACCCCCGTCGCCGCTCAGACGATCATAGATCCTGAGGAAGAAGACGACGAGGAAGAGGTGGACTCACTGTTCGTACCCATAGAAGACGAGATTTCGGTTATCGACAAACAGGGAAACACAGAGCTGATCGAGTTCCCTGAGGCCATGACCTATGATCTCGACAGTTTGATGAGTCTCTATATGTCGAAGACCTACCTGAGCATGCCGGGCGACTGCCAGATGTTGGACCAGAACCCCGAGTTTACCCCAGAGGAGTATATCGACCGACTTCGCCGTATGCCAACAGTGATGGAGATGGGATACAACGAAATTGTGCAGCGATTCATCGACCGATACATGGGACGTCTGCGCCACTCAGTCAGCTACATGCTGGGAGCCACCAACTTCTACGTACCTATCTTCGAGGAGGCCCTCGAGGCTTATCAGGTACCACTCGAACTGAAGTATCTGCCAGTCATCGAGAGTGCACTGAACCCAAGAGCTGTGTCGCGTGTCGGCGCCACAGGACTGTGGCAGTTTATGCTGGGCACCGGAAAGCAGTACGGACTGGAGGTGAACTCGCTGGTTGACGAGCGTCGCGACCCACTGAGAGCATCATATGCCGCAGCCCGTTATCTGCGCGATCTGTATCGCATCTTCGGCGACTGGAACCTGGTGATTGCAGCTTACAACTGCGGACCGGGTAACATCAATAAGGCCATCCACCGCTCGGGCGGCGAGAAGGACTACTGGCGCCTGTACCCCTATCTGCCAGCCGAAACCCGCGGTTATGTGCCCGCCTTTATCGCAGCCAATTACGCTATGACATATTACTGCGAACACGGCATCTGCCCAATGAGCACCAAGTTGCCATTGCAGACCGACACCGTGGTTGTTAACCGCGATGTGCATCTGGAGCAGATAGCCAGCGTGCTTGATCTGGACATCGAGATGCTGCGCTCGCTGAACCCACAATACCGTCGCGACATCGTGCCTGGTTCAAACAAACCATACGCTATCAGACTGCCCATGGCTGATACTAGCCGTTTCATCGATATGCAGGATTCTATCTACAGCTATCGCGCCACCGAGTTGCTCACCAAGCGTGCTGTAGTAGATGTTAACGACGACGTGCCAACATTCCGAAAGAAGGTAGTAAAGCGCGGTCGCCGAGCCAGTGCCCGCAAGGGCCGCAATGCAGCCCGTCGTGGCAAGGCCGCCAGCAAATCGCGCCGCGGCAAAGCAAGCAGCAAAAAGAGAAGAAGAAGATAAAAAATTAAGCCAACGGATTATAAAAAGGAAATATGGCTGAAGAGAAGCAATTAACACAGGAGGAAAAAGATGATCAGATGATCAACGAGGCGTTTCAGAAGTTGCTGAACGATTATATCTCGTCGCGTCATCGCAAGAAAGTCGACCTTATCACTAAGGCCTTCAACTTTGCACGTCAGGCCCACAAGGGAGTCCGTCGACTCTCGGGCGAGCCATATATCATGCACCCCATCGCCGTGGCCCAGATAGCCTGCAGCGAGGTGGGACTGGGTTCTACCAGTATCTGTGCCGCACTGTTGCACGATGTGGTTGAGGATACCGACTATACCGTTGAAGACATCTCGAACATTTTCGGTGCCAAGATAGCACAGATTGTAGACGGACTCACAAAGATCAGTGGTGGTATCTTCGGCGAACAGGCTTCGGCACAGGCCGAGAACTTCAAGAAATTGCTGCTCACCATGAGCGATGATATCCGTGTGATTATCATCAAGATATGCGACCGACTGCACAACATGCGAACGCTGGAAAGTCAGCCGGCCAACAAGCAGTACAAGATTGCAGGTGAGACATTATATATATATGCACCGCTGGCCAACCGCTTGGGACTGAACAAAATCAAGACTGAACTTGAGAACCTGAGCTTCAAGTTTGAGCATCCCGACGAGTATGCATCGATAGAGGCCAAGCTGAAACAAACCAGTGATGCACGTGATGAGTTGTTCTCGCAGTTCACAAGCCCTATCGAGGACGCCCTGAAGCAGATGGGCATCAAGTACGAGATTAAGGAACGCGTAAAGACACCTTATTCTATATGGAGCAAGATGCAGAACAAGCACGTATCGTTCGAGGAGATCTACGACATACTGGCTGTGCGCATCATCTTTACACCCAACAACCGCGATGAAGAGGTGAATGAGTGCTTCAATATTTACGTGGCCATATCAAAGATATACAAGAGTCACCCCGACCGTCTGCGAGACTGGCTCAGTCAGCCTAAGGCCAACGGTTATCAGGCTCTGCACGTAACACTGATGTCGAAACAGGGTCAGTGGATTGAGGTACAGATACGCTCTGACCGCATGGACGAGATAGCCGAGCAGGGATTTGCCGCCCACTGGAAATACAAGGATGGCGTTGAGGAGGAGTATACCGAGGACGAGAACGAGCTGAACGAGTGGTTGCGCACCATCAAGGAGATTCTGGACGACCCTCAGCCCGATGCCATGGACTTCCTGGACACCATCAAGCTGAACCTGTTTGCCAGCGAGATATTCGTGTTTACACCTAAGGGCGAGATACGTACGATGCCCGCAGGCTGTACGGCACTCGACTTTGCATTCTCCATCCATACCTTCTTAGGCAGCCATTGTATCGGTGCCAAGGTAAACCACAAGCTGGTGCCACTGAGCTACAAGCTACAGAGCGGCGACCAGGTGGAGATTCTCACCTCAAAGTCGCAGCACGTCAATGCCGGCTGGATCAACTTTGTATCCACCGCCAAGGCCAAGGCTAAGATCCAGGCCATACTGCGCCGCGACAACCGCGAGACGCAGCGCGAGGGCGAAGAGGTATTGAACGAGTTCCTGAAGAAGAACGGGTTTGAACCCACCACAGCACTGGCCGACAAACTGGCCGATTTCCACGAATACCGCGGACGCGCCGAGTTCTTCCAAGCCCTTGGCGAGAAGATTGTACTGCTGGGCGAGAAGGATGTCGACGAGTTGAACGGCAAAAACAAGGAGGACGACGGCAACAAGGGTTGGCGAAAGTACATCCCGTTTGTTGGTGGCGACAAGAAGAAAAAAGAGGAGACACCCAAGCAGGAGCTGTTTGTGGTGCCCGACAAGTTCAATCGCAAAAAGCCCGTCTACATCTCTGAAGAGAACATCAAGCAGTATAAGTTCATGGGCTGCTGTCACCCCATTCCGGGCGACGATGCCTTAGGCTATATCAACAACAAGAATCAGATTGAGATACACAAGCGTGCCTGTCCGGTAGCCGCCAAACTCAAGACCAGCTACGGCAACCGCATTCTCGACATCAAGTGGGATATGCACCGCAAGCTCTACTTCGATGCCACCATCCGCATCAGCGGTATCGACCGTCTGGGTATGCTCAACGAGATAACTCAGGTCATCTCATCACAGATGAATGTCAACATCCACAAGATACTCATCACCTGCGAGGAGGGTATTTTCGAGGGAACCATCGAAATGCGCGTTCACGACCGTGATAACGTTCGCGCCATCATGGAGAATCTCAAGAAGATACATGACCTGAAGGAAATTTCAGAAATAATGTAACGGGCAAAGCCCTAAATGATAAAAGATGAATAGTTTGAAAATATTTAAATATCGTATAGCAATTAGAAGATGGATGATGATTTGTTTATCATTTATCATTCATCATTCATCATTTAGCGAAGTGCAAGCCGCTTCGCGTTTCGATAATCCTGATACGATTATTGTGGCTCGCGATGGAACAGGCGAGTTCCGTACCATCGACGAAGCCATCGAGGTTTGTCGCGCCTTTATGGATTACCACAAGGTGATATTCGTAAAAAACGGCACTTACAAGGAGAAACTGATTATCCCATCGTGGGTTCAGAACATAGAGATATGTGGCGAGGATGCCGAGAAGACCATCATCACTTACGATGACCATGCCAACATCAAGCGCCCCGAAACGGGTAAGCCCATGGGTACTTTCCGCACCTATACGCTGAAGATAGAAGGCAACGACATCACACTCAAGAACATCACCATCGAGAACAACTCGGCCCGATTGGGGCAGGCCGTGGCTCTGCACACCGAGGGCGACCGACTGGTGTTTATCAACTGTCGATTCGTGGGGCATCAGGACACCGTATACACTGGTATTGCCGGCACCCGACTATATTTCAAGGGCTGTTACATATGTGGAACCACCGATTTCATCTTCGGTCCGTCTACCGCCTGGTTCGAGGATTGCACCATCGAGAGTCTCATCAACTCGTATGTCACTGCAGCCTCAACACCTCAGGATCAGCCTTTCGGCTACGTTTTCAACAACTGCCGATTGATAGCTAACAGCGAAGCTACTAAGGTTTACCTGGGCCGCCCATGGCGCGACTACGGTTATACGCTCTTTATGAACTGCGAACTTGGCAGTCACATTCGTCCCGAGGGTTGGCACCACTGGCAGAAGGAGCGCGAGCAGACCGCCCGCTACATGGAGTACAACAACCGCGGTGCAGGCGCCAACACAAAACAGCGCGTGGCATGGAGCCGCCAGCTCAGCAAAGCCGAGGCTGCAAAGATAACACTGCAGGCCGTTTTTGCCCGCAACGACGGATGGAATCCAGTAAAATAAGCAACTAATTACACATTATTATATTTATATGAAGAAATTACTATTACTAGTTTTAACAACTTTACTTTCGGCTACCGTATCGGCCCAGGAGCGTCCGTTGTGGATGCGATTCTGTGCGATATCGCCCGACGGACAGACAATTGCATTTTCATACAAGGGCGATCTGTTTACAGTGCCCGTTACCGGTGGCACAGCCAAGCAGCTCACCTCCAATCCTGCCTACGATTACTGCCCAGTGTGGAGTCCCGATGGCAGCAAGATTGCCTTCGCTTCTGATCGTGAGGGAGGTATCAACGTATGGATCATGTCGAGTAAAGGTGGTGTACCAACACAGATTACGACAAGCAGCCACTACAAAAACGTGCTGACGTTTACCGACAACGACCACGTACTGTTCAGTATGGCCGACATGCCCAGTCGTCAGTCTATCATCCCCAGCCTTGGGAAGTTTCCACAGCTTTACGAGGTGAGCATCAAGGGCGGTCGCCCAACGATGTACACTTCGCTCCCCATGGCCGATGTGAACATCAACCGCAAGACGGGCGATGTGCTCTATCACGACATCAAGGGCAGCGAGGATATGTATCGCAAGCACCACAAGTCGGCCATCTGCCGCGACATCTGGCTGATGACCAAGAACAAGAAGAAGTTCACAAAGCTGACCGACTTTGAAGGCGAGGACCGTACACCGGTATGGACCGCCGATGGCAAGGGTTATTACTACCTGAGCGAGAAGGACGGTACGTTCAACGTATGGTATCGCAGTCTGGATGGCACTCAGAACCAGCAGATTACACAGCACAAGACCAATCCCGTGCGTTTCCTGACAGCAGCTAACGACGGTACATTGTGCTACGGTTACGATGGCGAAATCTACACCGTTCGCCAGGGTGGCAAGCCTCAGCGTGTCAACATCAGTATTGTGAGCGACCGCAGCGACCGCGACCTGATTCGCGAGGTTAATACCAAGGGGGTTTCTGAGATCTGTGCTTCGCCCAGCGGCAAGGAGGTTGCCTTCATTGTACATGGCGAGGTTTATGTATCATCAGTCGACTACAAGACCACCATCCGCATCACCGATACACCCGAGCTGGAGCGTAACATCAGCTTCTCGCCCGACGGTCGCAGCATCGCCTATGCCTCAGAGCGCGGCGGCTGCTGGAACATCTACCGCACCAGCATCAAGAACAAGGATGAGAAACTGTTTACCTACGCCACCGACCTGGTTGAGGAGCAGCTCACCAAGCAGAACCGCACATCGTTCTATCCCCGATTCAGTCCCGATGGCAAGGAGCTCGCTTTCTTCGAGGATCGCGGCACCATCCGCATCATCAACCTGGCATCAAAGCAGATCAGAACCGTGATGGACGGCAAGAACCTCTTCTCGTATACCGATGGCGACATCGACTTTGAGTGGAGTCCCGATAGCAAATGGCTGTTGGCATCGTACTATGGCGACGGCGGTTATCACCACGATGACATTGCACTAGTCGATGCATCGGGCAAGAAGAAGCCTTACAACCTGACAAACAGCGCCTATACCGATTTCAACCCTCACTGGGTTCTGGGCGGCAAGGCCATGCTCTTCAAGAGTAACCGCCGCGGTTATAAGAACCACGGTGGACACGGTTATCACAGCGATTTCTTCATCATGTTCTTCGACATCGATGCTTACGAGCGCTTTATGATGAACAAGGAGGAGAAGGCTCTGTACGACGAGGCTCACAAGAAGGATCCCGCACAGACCACACTGACATTCGACCTTGAGAATGCCCGCAATCGCGTGGTTCGTCTCACCGCCCACTCTACCCGTCTGGGCGACGGATTCCTGACTGCCAAGGGCGACACACTGTTTTACGAGGCAGCCTATGACGATGGCTACGACCTGTGGAAGTACGACCTGCTGGAGGACAAGAGCGAACTGGTACTGAAGGAGCTGGGCAAGGGTAACCTGATGCCCGACAAGAAACAGAAGAACCTGTTTGTGATGAGCAAGGGCGGCATCAAGAAGATTGACATCGCCAAGGGCAAGCGCTCCACCATCGACTTCGAGGCACCATTCAACTATCGTCCTTACGAGGAGCGCCAGAATCTGTTCGAGCACATCTGGAGACAGGTTGACGATAAGTTCTACCGCGCCGATCTGCATGGTGTTGACTGGGCCGGATACAAGAAGATTTACCAGAAGTTCCTGCCATACATCAACAACGAATACGACTTCCGCGACATGTTGGCCGAGATGCTGGGCGAGCTCAATGCATCGCACACCGGCGCCCGCTACCAAGGCCCCGTGAAGTACCGCACCGCTTCGCTCGGACTGTTCTTCGACGAGAACTACAAGGGCGACGGACTGAAGATAGCCGAGATTGTGAAGGGCAGCCCGCTGGCTGTTCGCAACACAGGTGTCAAGGCAGGCGACGTGATTGAGGCCATCGATGGTACGCCCATCAAGAAGGGCGACGATTTCTATCCACTGCTGGCAGGAAAGACCGGTAAGCTGGTTCGTCTCACCATCGGCGGACGTAACGTTAACGTCAAGGCCATCTCCCTGAGCGCATTCAACAATCTGCTCTACGACCGTTGGGTGGAGCGTAACCGCAAGATGGTCGACAGTCTGTCAAACGGTAAGCTGGCTTATGTACATATCTCATCTATGAACGGCGAGAAGTTCCGTAAGCTCTACGAGGAGATTCTGAACGAGGACAACCGTGAGCGCGATGCAGTGATTGTAGACGAGCGCCACAATGGTGGTGGTTATCTGCATGATGACCTGTGTCATCTGCTTAGCGGTCGTCAGCACTCTCACTTCATGGCCCACGGCAAGTACCTCGGCATCGAGCCATCAGCCCAGTGGAACAAGCCATCGTGCGTAGTGCTCTGCGAGGATGACTACAGTAACGCCTGCGGATTCCCCCGCCAGTATCAGGACATGAAGATAGGTAAGCTGATTGGTGCTCCTGTGGCTGGTACATCTACCAGCGTTTGGTGGGAGACACTTGTAAACGACATCGTATTCGGTATCCCACAGGTGGGCCGTATCGATGTTCGCGGCGACTACGGTGAGAACACACCGCTGAATCCCGACATCGTGGTTTACAACAGTCCTGAGGACTACCTGAACGGACACGACACCCAGCTGGAGCGTGCCGTGAAGGAAATGCTGAAGGAAGGTGCTGAATTCAAGGAAAAGACCAAGAATGACTTCGGTGGTCACAAGAAATAGAAAAGAATAATCCCCGCCGGTTGGCGGGGATTTTCTTTTTTATGATAACATATCCAGATGGTCTCGTAGCTTTTCAAGCTCGGCACGCATCTCAAGGAGTTCACTCAACGCCTTGGCAGTTGTTTCGGCACCCTTACGGTTCTTCTGCAGAATTTCGCGGGCAGCCGATATCTTGAAGCCACGAACCTTTACCAGATTGTGTATTAATTTAATCTGGTCGATATCTTTCTGCTGATACTGACGTATCTTGGCTGTTCCTGAGGTCTTAGGCCTCAAGAACGAAAACTCCTGCTCCCAATAGCGCAAAGTACTCTCGTTAAGCTCGAACATCTCTGCCACCTCTCTGATGGAGTAGTATGTCTTAAAGTTCCTGTTAAGATTAAGTGCCATAAATAATATTTGTATTTTGCCGCAAAGATACAAAATATTTTTGAACGACAAGAAAAAATGGATTTTTATTTTGTATTTCGCTTGTTTATTCGTACCTTTGCACCCCAAATAGTAGAATAGTAAATTGTCAAATAGGAAAATAAGATGATGACAGCAAACGAGATTCGCGACTCTTACAAGAAGTTTTTCGAGTCGAAACAGCACGCTATCGTACCATCAGCTCCTATGGTTATCAAGGATGACCCCACGCTGATGTTTACGAATGCAGGTATGAACCAGTGGAAAGATATTATCCTCGGTACACGCGACCCCGAGCCACGTCGCCGAGCGGATACACAGAAGTGCCTGCGTGTTAGCGGAAAGCATAACGACCTGGAGGAGGTTGGTCACGATACCTACCACCACACCATGTTCGAGATGCTGGGCAACTGGAGTTTCGGCGATTACTTCAAGGAGGGTGCCATCGATATGGCTTGGGAGTATCTGGTTGATGTGCTCAAGCTGAATCCCGAGGATCTCTATGTAACAGTGTTCGAGGGTTCGCCTGAGGAGAACATCCCCCGCGACGACGAGGCTGCCAAGTACTGGGCTAAGCACGTGCCCGAGGATCACATCATCAATGGTAACAAGCACGATAACTTCTGGGAGATGGGCGATACAGGCCCCTGCGGTCCTTGTTCTGAGATTCATGTAGACTCTCGTACCCCCGAGCAGAAGGCAGCCAGCGGTAAGACCGGTCGCGAGCTGGTAAACCAGGACGATCCACAGGTCATCGAGATCTGGAACCTGGTATTCATGCAGTTCAACCGCAAGGCCGATGGAAGTCTCGAGAAGTTGAGTATGAACGTAATTGATACCGGTATGGGCTTTGAGCGCCTGGTTCGCATGCTGCAGGGCAAACACTCAAACTACGATACCGACGTATTCCAGCCAATCATCAAGGCCGAGCAGCAGATTACCGGCCTGAAATACTATACTTTCGAGGAGGAGACAGTTAATCCTATCAGCAAGGAGCAGGACGACATCAACGTGGCTATGCGCGTTTGCGCCGACCACCTGCGTGCCGTATCGTTCTCGATTGCCGATGGTCAGCTGCCATCAAACGCCAAGGCCGGCTATGTGATTCGCCGAATCCTGCGCCGTGCCGTACGTTATGCCTATACTTTCCTCGGCCAGAAGGACGGTTTCCTGCATAAGCTCGTTCCAACACTGGTTGCCGAGATGGGCGATGCCTTCCCCGAGCTGAAGGCTCAGAAGCAGCTGATTACCAAGGTGATTAAAGAGGAGGAGGATTCATTCCTGCGTACACTCGAAAAGGGTATCGGCATGCTGAACGATGCCATGGGCCAGCTGAAGGCAGAGGGTAAGACCGAGCTTGATGGCGTACAGGCCTTCCGTCTGTTCGACACCTACGGATTCCCTCTCGACCTGACAGAGCTGATTTGTCGTGAGAACGGCTTCACCGTCAATGAGGAGCAGTTCAATGTTGAGATGCAGAAGCAGAAGGAGCGTGCCCGCAACGCTGCAGCTGTTGAGAACAGCGACTGGGTAGAACTTGCCCAGGGCGAAAGGCTACGGGTAGGCGACGATGAGTCGGGAATGCAGCAGTTTGTAGGCTACGATTATACCGAATACGAGTGCCATATCATCCGCTACCGTAAGGTAACCCAGAAGAAGAACGAGTTCTACGAGCTGGTACTCGACTATACTCCATTCTATGGTGAGATGGGTGGTCAGGTAGGCGACTGCGGTGTTATCTGCAACGAGGCCGAGACCATCGACATTATCGACACCAAGCGCGAGAATGGTCAGAGCGTACACATCGTTAAGCAGCTGCCAAAGGATCCTGCAGCCCAGTTCATGGCCTGCGTGGATACCGACAAGCGCAATGCATCAGCCGCCAACCACACTGCTACCCACCTGCTCGACTATGCGCTGAAGCAGATCTTAGGCGACCACGTAGAGCAGAAGGGATCGTTTGTAAGCCCCGACACCCTGCGTTTCGACTTCTCACACTTCGAGAAGGTTACCGACGAGCAGTTGCGCGAGGTAGAGCGTATGGTGAATGATATGATCCGTCAGGACATCCACATCGACGAGCACCGCGATGTGCCATTCGACGAGGCTAAGAAGCTTGGCGCTATCGCCCTGTTCGGCGAGAAGTACGGCGATAAGGTTCGCGTGGTTCGTTTCGGTCCTTCGTGCGAGTTCTGTGGTGGTATCCACGCTTCAAGCACCGGTCGCATCGGTTTCTTCAAGATTATTTCTGAGAGCAGTGTTGCTGCCGGCATCCGTCGTATCGAGGCCAAGACCGGTAAGGAGTGCGAGGAGCTGCTGTATACAATGGAAGACAATATGCGCGCTATACGTTCGTTCTTCAACAATGCCAAGGATCTGCAGGGAGTCATCGCTAAGTATATCGAAGAGCACGACTCGATGAAGAAAGAGATCGAGGCTTTCCAGGCTGCACGTGTAGCCAATCTGTCAAAGGAGCTGGTAAGCAAGGCCCGCACCGTAAATGGTGTAAGCGTTATCACCGCCAAGTTTGACATGATGCCAAATGCTGCCAAGGACCTTGTATTCAAGGTACGCGAGCTCTGTCCTGAGCACCTTGTTTGTGTTGTAGGAACCGTGTTCGACGGCAAACCAATGCTTAACGTCATGCTGAGCGACGACATGGTGAAAGACCACGGTCTGAATGCCGGTCAGTTGGTTCGCGAAGCTGCCAAACTGATGCAGGGCGGCGGTGGCGGTCAGCCTCACTTTGCAAGCGCCGGTGGTAAGAACCCCGAAGGTTTGACAGCCGCAATCGACAAGGTTATTGAGTTAGCAAAGCTGTAAGGACAATAGTTCTACCAGATAATCTAGAGAAAAAACGAATTAAAATTTTGTTTTTTCTCTATTTTTTTGTACCTTTGCAGGCAAACTGAAAACCCCATATTGATAATGGACGACGAAACAAAAGATGTATTAGAGTCGGAACAGCATACCGACTATAAGCCAAGTAACCGCTTTGATGCCGCAGCGGTTCATCATCTTAGCGGCATGTATCAGAACTGGTTCCTGGATTACGCCAGCTACGTAATCCTGGAGCGAGCTGTGCCACACCTTGGCGACGGACTGAAACCTGTGCAGCGACGCATTCTCCACTCGATGAAGCGAATGGACGATGGCCGATACAACAAGGTGGCCAACATTGTGGGACACACCATGCAGTTCCACCCCCACGGCGATGCCAGTATCGGCGATGCTTTGGTACAGTTAGGTCAGAAAGACCTGCTCATCGATACACAGGGTAACTGGGGTAACATTCTCACCGGTTCATCAGCAGCCGCACCACGATATATCGAGGCGCGACTGAGCAAGTTTGCACTCGACACGGTGTTCAACCCAAAGACTACAGACTGGAAAATGTCGTACGACGGCCGAAACAAGGAGCCTATCACGCTCCCTGTCAAGTTCCCGTTGCTGTTGGCACAAGGTGCTGAAGGAATTGCTGTAGGATTAAGCTCAAAAATTTTGCCGCATAACTTCTGCGAGTTGTGCGATGCAGCCATCAGCTATCTGCATGATCAGCCGTTTGCGCTCTACCCCGACTTCCCCACCAGCGGAAGCATCGATGTGAGCAAATACAACGACGGCCAGCGCGGCGGCGTTATCAAAGTGCGCGCCAAGATCGAGAAGATAGACCAGAAGACACTGGTTATCCGCGAGATTCCATTCTCAAAGACATCCGAGACACTGCAGGACTCTATCGTAAAGGCCATCGAAAAGGGTAAGATCAAGGCCCGTAAGGTAGAAGACCTCACAGCTGCCGAGGTGGAGATTCAGGTGCATCTGGCTCCCGGTGTGTCGAGCGATAAGACCATCGATGCCCTCTATGCCTTTACCGACTGTGAGGTGAGCATCTCGCCCAACTGCTGCGTGATTGAGGACAATAAACCGCAGTTCCTCACCGTAAGCGATGTGCTGCGCCACTCGGTCGACCGTACCAAGGACCTGATCCGTCAGGAGCTGGAAATCCGCAAGGGCGAGCTGCAGGAACAGTTGCACTTCCAGTCGTTGGAGCGCATCTTCATTGAGGAGCGCATCTATAAGGACAAGAAATTTGAACAGGCACCAAATGTGGATGCCGTTTGCGAACATATCGACGAGCGACTCACCCCGTATTATCCACAGATGATACGCGAGGTGACCAAGGACGACATACTGAAGCTGCTGGAAATCAAGATGCAGCGCATCCTGAAGTTCAACAAGGACAAGGCCGACGAGCTGATGGCACGCCTGAAGGCTGAGATCGAGGAGATAGACCGCGACCTGGCCAACCTGGTAGAGGTAACAGCCAACTGGTTCCAGTTCCTGAAGGATAAGTACGGCAAGGATCATCCACGTCTCACCGAGATCCGCAACTTCGACACCATCGACTCTGCCAAGGTGGCCGAGGCCAACCAGAAGCTGTACATCAACCGCAACGACGGCTTTATCGGCACCGGACTGAAGAAGGACGAGTTTGTATGTAACTGCTCTGATCTCGACGATGTCATCATCTTCTACAAAGACGGAAAATACAAGATTGTGCGCATAGCTGAAAAGTTGTTTGTGGGAAAGAACATCCTGTATGTCAACGTGTTCAAGAAGAACGACTCGCGCACCATCTACAATGCCGTTTACCGTGATGGCAAGAAGGGTGCCTGCTTCATCAAGCGATTCAACGTAACCTCGATGACGCGCGACAAAGAGTACGACCTGACCCAAGGTACCGACGGCAGCCGCGTGATGTA
The DNA here is from genome assembly GCF_946404925.1 of uncultured Prevotella sp. Lineage (GTDB taxonomy): Bacteria > Bacteroidota > Bacteroidia > Bacteroidales > Bacteroidaceae > Prevotella. The sequence continues at coordinate 23,566 of NZ_CAMJFM010000031.1, forward strand.
CTTCACTGCCAACCCCAACGGCGAGGCCGAGGTGATTAAGGTAACACTCGACCCATCGCAGAAGGTTAAGAAGATATTTATCGAGAAGGACTTCTCGGAGGTGATGATCAAAGGTCGCGCCTCTAAGGGTAACCTGCTCACCAAATATGCTGTTCACCGTATCGGACTGAAGAGCCACGGCCACTCTACACTGGGCGGACGTAAGGTTTGGTTCGATCCCGACGTGAACCGTCTGAACTACGACGAGCACGGACAGATGCTGGGCGAGTTCTTCGACGATGACCAGATACTGGTTATCCTGAAGAATGGCGACTACTATCTGAGCAACTTCGATCTGAACAACCACTACGAGCCCAACATACTGCGCATTGAGAAGTATGACACCGATAAGGTTTGGACTGCTGTGCTCTACGATGCCGACAACCAGGGCTATCCGTACCTGAAGCGATTCCAGATGGACGCCTCGAAGAAAAAGCAGAACTGGCTGAGCGACAATCCAGCATCGCAGCTGCTGTTGCTCACCGATACCCCCTACCCCCGCCTACAGGTAACCTATGGTGGTGCCGATGCCTTCCGCGGTAGCGAGGAGATTGATGCCGAGCAGTTTATTGCCGTGAAGGGCTACAAGGCCAAAGGTAAGCGACTGACCACCTACGCACTGGAGAGCATCGAAGAACTCGAACCGACAAGAGTGCCCGAGGCCCCATCAGACGTCAACGAGGACATAGACGAGGAAAACGAGGAGAATCTCGATCCGGATGCCGGCAAGAGCGAAGATCAGGTACGCGACGAACTGACCGGTCAGCTAAATCTCTTTGATGATGAGGATTTTAAGTAGTATCATATGTTTGGCTTTTGTAGCGATTGCCGCAAAAGCCCAAACATCAACCCACATGCTCGGCCTTGGTCCGAGCAATGTGCTTGATACCTACTTAACCCCCGAGAAATTCCGCGGCACGGGCTACACCTATTTATATGTAAGGGATTATGCCCCCACCGACACGCTGCGCCGATGGACCACTACTATCGAGCACGAAGTAGATTTCTCCAAAACCAAGGATCGCAGTGGAAACACCACCAATCTTGAGGCCACCTATAATCTGTATTGGGCCCGATACTACAATCTGCAGCCCATCAGCCATCTGCGCGTGCAGGTGGGCGGTGCAGCCAACGTTTGTTTCGGTGGCATCTACGATCTTACATCGAGCAACAACCCAGGTCAGGCCCGGGCAGCACTCAACATCATGCCATCGGCCACAGCCGGTTACGACTTCCGCATAGGCGGTCAGCGCTTCAGCGCCCGATACGAACTGAACCTGCCGCTGGTGGGTGTAATGTTCAGCCCCAACTACGGACAGTCGTACTACGAGATATTCTGTCAGGGCAACTACGATCATAACATCGTGCCCACCACCTTCATCTCGGCCCCCAACTTCCGCCAGATAGCATCTATCGACTGGCACTTCTCCCAGCGCCTCTCCCTTCGTCTGGCTTACCTGGGCAACTATCAACAGGCTAAGGTAAATAATCTGAAACAACACGTTTACACGAATCGTTTTATGATTGGAATCACAAAAACGCTTCGCTGAATGACGAATGATAAATGAGAAATGATAATTATATGAAGGAAACAAGATATAAAGCAAGATGGTGGCGAATGATAACCTTATCATTCATCATTTTTCATTTTTCATTTAGCATCGTTGGATGCGTCGACGAAGTGGAGCACGAGGATACTGCGCAGGGCAACTTCGAGGCCTTGTGGCAGATTATTGATGAGCACTACTGCTTCTTCGACTATAAGAATGTAGACTGGAATGATATATATAATATATATAAGGTACGCGCGAGGGACGGAATAAACCGCGAACAACTGTTCGAAGTGCTGACCGACATGCTGAGCGAGCTGCGCGACGGACACGTAAACCTAAGCACCGCCTTCGACTACGGCCGCTACTGGAGCTGGCACGAGGACTACCCGAGCAACTTCAGCGACACTCTGCAGCGCCGCTACTTAGGCACCGACTACCGCATAGCCGGCAGTCTGAAATACAAGATACTCGACGATAACATCGGCTACGTATACTGCGGCAGTTTTAATTCGTCTATCGGCGAAGGTAACCTCGATGAGATCATCATGCACTTTATGTTCTGTCAGGGCATGATACTCGACATACGCGGCAATGGCGGCGGACTGATTACCAATGCCGAGAAACTGGCAGCCCGATTCTGCAACGAGAAGACACTGGTGGGCTATACCCAGCACAAGACAGGCAAGGGGCATAACGACTTCTCGAGTATGGAGCCGATCTATGTAGAACCCTCCAGCAACCTACGATGGCAGAAGCCCGTGGTGCTGCTCACCAACCGCGAGGTGTTTAGTGCCGCTAACGAACTGACACAGTATATGAAGTGTATGCCGCTGGTAGAACAAGTGGGCGACCAAACTGGCGGCGGTAGCGGTATGCCGTTCACAGCCACCCTGCCCAACGGCTGGACAGTTCGTTTCTCAGCCTGCCCCACCTACGACCGTGACCGCAACCAGACCGAGTTCGGCATCGCCCCCGATTATCACGTCGCCCTAACCGACGCCGATTTCCTCCGCGGCCGCGATACCATCATCGAGTTCGCCCGCGAATTATTAAAATAATATGGCCTACGGATTATACGGATTTTACGGATTTAAATTTCCCAACAACATCCTGCATAGAATAATTAATCCGTATAATCCGTAAAATCCGTAGGTAAAACAAAAAAAGATTAGCAATCCGTAGGTTTTTTGGAAAATTATCCGTATCTTTGCACCCGCTAAGCGCCTGTGGCGGAATTGGTAGACGCGCTAGACTTAGGATCTAGTGTTTACGACGTGCAGGTTCGAGTCCTGTCAGGCGCACTATTACTTTTAATAACATTAAAACAATGGCTATAAACGAAAATACTACCACGTATATAGTATTTAAGCAGAAATTTGCGGTTTTTTGAAAAAAAAACCTAAATTTTCTTGCAAGTTTCAGATATATTTCCTACTTTTGTCAGCGATTTATATAAATTAACGTACGATATATTGTTTTATTTATTTGTTTAATTATAATTTTTAGTTCAATGAAAAAGAAAATTATCAATGGTATTCTGATGGTAGCGCTGGTAGCTGCTACCGCAACATCATTCGTTTCTTGTAAGGACAACAGCGAGGATGTTAGGACCGATCTGATTGCAGAACTGGCCCAGCAGGCAAGAGATCTGAAGACTGCTTGGCAGCAGGACGATGCAGCTCTTAACACAGCTATTACAGCAGCTTATTCATCTGCAGACGCTGCTGTTCAGCAGGCAGCTAAGGAGTATACAGATGCTCGTGAGGCAGCTGTAAAGGAATGGGTTAATGGCGAAGGCTATCTTAAGAGAACAGAATTCAACGATTCTCTGACTAACAACGATGCTTTCAAGGCTGTTGTAGAGAAGCTGAATAAAGCTGCTGACGACATTACTGGCCTTCAGGATAAAGTAAATGATCCTGAGAAGGGTATCGATGCCATCAATGCTCAGCTCGTTG
>NZ_CAMJFM010000032.1 GCF_946404925.1 uncultured Prevotella sp.
TGGTGCGGTCGCCACCCTTGAATCCGGGCTCGTCAACACGCATCTCCTCGCCCTCGAGACTGGGCGAAATGCCGCCCACGAAGATAATGGTGCGGGTGTCGCCAATCTGCTTCAATAGCTCTTGTGGAGTGGGGGTGTACTTATGCTGTACATCGAACGCGAGGGCTGCAAAGTTCTGTTCCTGAACATAGTCTATCTGTATGCGGTATGACTTGCCGGCCTTGACCTTGAGCTCCTTCTTGGCACTCTGAATGCGTTGACGGGCCGACCAGAAGTTGGCGAGTGTGTCGCCATTGACGATGAGTCGCAGACGGTCGTCGCCGCCGATAGTGAACTGCAGCGTCTCGTCGGCAGTAGGGGTGAGTATGCCCTCGGCGCGGGCCGAGAAGTTCTCGAGGTTGACGCCCGGTGCAAACACGGTGTTGCCGCCATTGCTCAGCTTGATGGCCTGCTTGGCTGTAACCACGGTGGCAGCCTTGCCCTTCATGTCGGTGTTGTTCCAGTAGGTTATCTGCATGCCGGCATCGCCCTTAGGTGTCTTGATCAGGCCGAATCGGCTCTCGAACACCTCGTTGCGGGTGAGTCCGCAGCCCTGGATATAACGGATGCGACTGCCGGGCACGCGCTTGTTGGCCTTCTTGATGATGCCCTCGAGGGCGGTGATGGTGTGAGTGGGATAGCCTGCGTAGTTGCCCCACATCATGACCGAGTCGTTGGCGTTTGGACCCATCACTACGATGTCGGTAGCCGAGCCCGAGAATGGCTTGTAAGTGTTGCCTAATGGCAGCACATCGTTACGGTTCTGCAGCAGCACAATGCTCTTCTGGGCCATGAGGGCGGCCAGCTCCTTATGTTTCTCGCTTGCCACTACGTTTTCGGGTATCTTGGTCCAAGGGTTCAGCTCGTCGGGGTCGAAGTCGCCCAATTCAAAGCGGGCGATGAGCAGGCGGCGCAGACTGCGGTTGATGTCGGCCTCGCTGATGTCGCCACGGCGCACAGCTTCGGGCAGATGCTTATACTCTGAGCCGCACTCAACATCGGTGCCTGCCAGTACGGCCTTGGCCGATGCCTGGGCACCATCCTTGGCCACATTGTGCCAGCGGGGCAGGAAGTCGCGAATGGCACCGCAATCGCTGGTGATGATGCCGTCGAAGCCCCACTCGTCGCGCAGTATCTGCTGCTCATATCGCGTCTGGGCGCAGCAGGCCTGACCGTCGATACGCTGGTAGGCGCACATCACCTCGGCCACCTTGGCCTCCTGCACCAGTGCCTTGAAGGCGGGCAGATAGGTCTCCCAGAGGTCGCGCTCGGGCAGATTCTCTACGTTAAACTCGTGGCGGTTCCACTCCGGTCCGCTATGCACGGCAAAGTGCTTGGCGCAGGCCAGCAGCTTGCGATACTTCTCGTAAGGGCCCTGCAGACCGTGAACCACGGCCACACCCATGCGCGAGGTGAGGTAGGGATCCTCGCCGTAGGTCTCTTGACCACGACCCCAACGTGGATCGCGGAAGATGTTGATGTTAGGTGTCCAGAACGACAGACTCTGATAGCGCTTGATGTCGCCTGAGCGTTTGGCCTGCTGAGCTTTTACGCGGGCCTCGTCGCTAACAGCTGTAAATACCTTTTTAAGCAGCGCATCATCGAACGATGCTGCCATGCCGATGGTGATGGGGAACACGGTGGCGTAGCCATTGCGGCCCACGCCGTGCAGCGCCTCGTTCCACCACTGGAACTGGGGTATGCCCAATCGGGGGATGGCGGGCGAGTTGTCCATCATCAGACTTACTTTCTCTTCGAGTGTCAGTCGGCCCAACAGATCGTCGGCACGCTGAGCTGCCGATATCTGCGGATTCTGATAAGGCAGTGACTGAGCGCTAGCAGATGCGGCGCAGAACAGGAATAGGATAGTTACTAGCTGTTTCATATTAGTTGTTGTTATTTGGTTATTCTTATCCAGTCGGCATCAATCCAGCCGCGGTCACATTTAGGGTCGGTCTCAACGGCCACAAAGCCGAACTTGGCACCAATCCACTTGCCTTCTTTCATCGTGAACTCCTCGCCGCAATCGGTGTATTTCTTGCCGTCCTGACTCCAGGCAAAGTGCAACTTGGAATCGGCCACTTTTAAGCGAAGATAGATGTCCTCGTGAATGCCGGGCTTGTAGTCGATCTTGTCGACAGCTGTAGGCTTGAGTGTGGCGATGACGTTCTCGGTTTGTGCCTTGCCCTTATCGGCGGCGAGGCAGGTTATCTGTACCAGTTCGAAGGCGTTGCCAACGCGACGAACCACCAGGGCGCTGTAGTTGAGGCCCATCATGATGAGTCCGCCCATCTGGCCCTCGGCTTTCGAGGTGAAGCGCAGTTTGGTTGTAACGGTGAAGGCATCGGCGGGCGTCTTCTGCAGCAGCATGTTGGGCACCTCCCAGAAATTGTTGGCGCACTCATCCATTTTATAGGTATAGATGCGGAAGGTGCCGAAGGCTGTGGGCACACCGAACTTCTCGTCGTAGTTGCCGTGCCACTGCCATTGCAATCCTACGGTAGGTGTATTGAACTCATCGCTCTCAACGGGATTCACGGTGACGCTGCTAGATGATTTGGGCTTGCGATAGGTGGAAACGGGCTCACCCTTTTTACCCATGATGGGCCATCCAGTGCTCCAGTCAACGGGGTTCAGATGAACCACGCGGCCGTAAGCCTCCTTATCCTGGAAGTGCAGGAACCAGTCTTCGCCATATTTGGTATGTACCCAGCCGCCCTGATGAGGGCCGTTAATCTTGGTCTTGCCTTGTGCCAATACTATCTTGTGCTCGTAGGGGCCATAGGGCGATTTAGAGCGCATGGCCAGCTGGAAGCCTGTGGGCACGCCGCCTGCCGGGCACATAATCCAATACCAGCCCTGGCGCTTGTAGAACTTAGGCCCCTCGCAAGTGCGGTTCTCGGTGCCGTTGCCATCGAACACGATGACGGGCTGTCCGATGGGGCGTGTGCCGTCGGCTGAGAGCTCGCGAACGGTGAGTACTGATGCGAACTTAGCGCGCGAGTTGGCCCATCCGTTTACCAGATAGCAGCGGCCATCATCATCCCAGAGTGGGGTGGTGTCGATGTAGCCCTGACCGCGAATCACGCAGATGGGCTGCTCCCATTCGCCGGCAGGATCGCCGTTCTTGGTCTTCACCATCATGACACCGAAGTCGGGGTCGCCCCAATAGATATAGTACTGCCCCGCGTGATAGCGGATGCTGGGCGCCCACACGCCGTTGCCGTGCTGCGGACGACTGCTGAAGTGTGCCAACAACTCGCTATCGCCCTCGTAGAGGTTCTTGAGTGCGTAGCCCACAATCTGCCAGTTTACCAAGTCTTTTGAGTGCAGAATAGGCAGGCCGGGCGTGCAGTGGAAACTGGAGGCGGTCATATAGTAATCCTCGCCACTGGGGCCCACGCACACGTCGGGGTCGCTGTAGTCGGCATTAATCACGGGGTTGGTATAGGTGCCGTCGCCGTTGTCGGGGCTCCACACCTCAGAGCGGTATTGGGCATTTAAAGGTAAAAGGGTAAAAAGGTAAAAGGGTAAAACCCATATTGCCTTCACCTGTACCTTACAAAAATACTTATTCATAATCTTTTTTTACCTTTTTAATTTTTTACCTTTTTACTTTTTCAGGTGTTTATCAAAAAAACTGAGCACGCGCTGCTGTGCCTTGAGCGGGCAGCTGTGCGGCATGTCCCATAGCTCGGTTTCGAGCTTGTCGTCGGCGCCCTGACTCTTCCACACATCGTGCATGATGCTGAACGCCTTTTCGACGCCAGCCACGGGGAAGAGCTTATCCTGCGAGCCATTGATAAAGAGCATGGGCTTGGGGCAGGCGATACTGGCCACGTGGGGATAGTCGAGCCAGCGGCGCAGTCCGGGCAGGCAGTTGGCAAAACCGCCGTTCTCGGTGCGGCTGTATTTGTGGCTCATCTGTTCGTCGGTAGTTACCATCCAGCAGATGGATGCAGACACCTTGATGCGATCGGACAATGCCGAGAGCATCCAGGCGCGATAGGCACCCATCGACCAGCCTGTGCAACCGATGCGGTTGGCATCTACCTCGGGCATCTGTGCCAAGTATTCTGTGCCGGCGATGTCGTCGTAGGTCATGTAGGCCGAGAGGTCGATGCCGTACATCATCATGTTGCCGGCTATCATGTCGTAGCGGTCGCGGCGTGCGCCCTCCTTCTGGCCGCGTTCGCCCCACATCGGGGCATCGGCCGAGAATACCACGTAGCCGTGCTGTGCCAGGTAGTCGCCAAAGAACTGACCCTCGTAGCCTGCCAGCCAGGCTTCGGCATCGGCCTTCACCTCGTCGGGCTCGCACGCCAGCGGACGAATCATCTTCTCCTTGCCGATAAACAGGTGGGCGCCGTGGTCGTGCAGCGCGTTGACGGCTGGGAATGGCCCCTTGCCATCGGGGATGAGCACGTAGGCGGGAACCTTATAGTACTTTGAAAGTTGAATCTCCAGTTTGCGGGCTTTGTAGCCTTCGCGCTGCTCCTCGAACAGCACCTTTACGTTGTAGCCGTCGGCGGGGGCTGGCGGTGGTGTCAGCATGCAGTCGAAGACCTTTTCGCGGGCGGCTTGCTTCCACTTGTTGAAGTTCTTGATCTTGCTGTTGCCCCATGCCATCGGGTAGCTGAGGTCGGCAATAAGCGCCTCGGCATAGACCGGCAGATTGCGCTCAAACTCGTATTTGGCGCGCTTCTGCTGCGAGCCGTCGTTCTTCTTTTGCGCCGCAGTAGGTAATACCATAGCCAAGCAGAGAAGGATTATTTTTGATGCTCTTTTAACCATATCATTTGATTGTAGTTTGTTGTTTCTGTAGTCCAGTGCTCGTTGATTGGGGTGATGAGCGACTCTTTTGGAGCCGTTATCAGATTCCAGACAATATAGCTCGTGGTTGGCGGACATACATTGTCGTTATATCCCCAGGTGAGATATACAGGACAGCTGATGCGACGGGCAAAGTTTACCACATCGAAATAAGCCATTGTCTCTATCTTAGCAGGGGTGAGCATGCTATTAAGACGGTTGAAGTGGGGATAGCCGCCAGTGCGCCCCTTCTCGGCATAACCAGCCATATCTGAGAGGGCAGGGTGATTGGCTACGCAGGCAGTGACGCGAGAATCGAGACCTGCGGTAATAAGCGACAAGGCGCCCCCCTGACTGCCACCCTGAACAAACACGTTCTTGCCGTCCCAATCGGGCAGCGATGTGAGGTAGTCGATGGCTCGAACACAAGCCACATAGACATGTTTCATGTAATAATTGTCGCGACTGTCGAGACCATTGGTAAGATAGCCGTTCTCGTAGTCGAAGGCTGCGGTAATCTCCTTAAACTGCTCGTCGGTCATCTCTGGGTTCAGTCCATGAATCTCCATCTCCAATCGGATAAAACCGTTCTTAGCATAGAAGATATTGCGCATAGGCTCCTTGATAGTCTTGATACCTGCACCTGGAGGACAGAGCACCACGGGGTGCTTCTTGTTATCCTTGGGCTTGGTAAGATAGCCGTAGATGCTATGACGATTGTCTGTCTTTATCTTCAGCAGATAACAATCGGTCTCGTTGGTCGAATATTTGTCGACATACTTGCAGCTGACGCTTACAGGCGTTTTGCGAGCCTCTTCGAGGGTGGCTTTCCAGAATGTGTCGAAATCGGCAGGATTCTTGGTGTAGGGTTTCAGCTGCTCGGGCGAGAAACCAACCTTTACGTGGTGCTGATATTTTTTATCTCCTTTTTGTGCTGTTAATCTCAGATCCAGAAATCCTGGCTTCTTCATGGTGCCCATATCGATGGTAGCACGTCCATTCTTCAATGTTACCTTACCTGTAGTTGTGGCAGGCATCATGTCGGGACCTATTTCATAGTTTACCTCGATTTCCTGTGGCATGCCATACAGATAGAATCCTACTTCTACTTTAGCTTTCTCGCCAGTTTTGTACAGCCAGTCAGCATGATTGGGTACTGTTGTCCATAGATAGTCTGAGCGGTATGGATAATTCTCCGCAAATACCGAAATGGTATTGAAGATAGTACTAAGTAGCACTATCATCAAAATACCTCTTTTTGAAAATAATTGCTTCATCATTTTGTTTCTGCAGTTATTGGGTGCAAATATACGAATTTAAATTCACATTCCAAAGAAATTACTCAAATCTTTCAAAGCAGCCGTACTGATTTACAGGTATTTTCTTGCGATTGACGGTAACATAACCAATGGGCTTTTCTGCTGGTTGGAATATCAGTTCAGGATTCCAATGGTCATCACCACTCATCACGGCTTCAATAGTATATTGCTCAGCCTCTTGAGCTGTCAATGTGTTTTTAGCGGTACACCATATGGTATCCTTATTCTCGTCAAGGCGATAGTAACGGTTTATTCGCTTAGAAAGGTCAAGGAGTTTGCCGTTGGCATCAGTTGTCTGGTAATCGGCAAATACTTTAGGCAGTCCGTTCATGTGTGGGCACCAACCTTCGGCAGGAATGGTAATCTCACTGCGAGTGTACAGGAAAACCGTTTGTGGGTTATGATGCCAGGGGCGACCGAGTAGTATGCTCGTCTCGGCAGGATTGCCGTCGGCAGTCAATGTGCAATGATTGAATACGTAGCCCCAGCGGGTTTCTGCACGATGCTTAGGAGCAACAATCCAACCGCCTGACTTGCGGTTAATCTTGATGGTGCAACGTTCTATCCAAACATTACCGCTGCCATAGATGAAGTCGACAGCTCCAAGAATCAGGCTGTTGCTAACGTAATTGCGGCCATTGTCGCTCTCGGATGTACGGTATGTGTCCTGATAGCTCATGATGTTGCAGTGGTCTATAGCTATGCGGTCGCCTTTGGCATAGAGAGCCAGCGCCTGTGGACCGTTATTGGCCTCAACACCATAAGAGTTTACGAGCGAAATGCCCTGAAAGGTTACGTCGCTGGCATGTACCACGACTGTTGCGCCCTTGTCTACAGGGAGAGCATCAGGACCTCCGCTCTTTTTGTTATCGGTTATTGTTACACGGTCGCTGCCTTCGCCTATAAGACTCAATCGACCTTTGTTTTGTGGAATAAACACATGCTCGTTGTATGTGCCGGCCTTGATAAAAATAAGATGCTGATTAACATTGTTTTCTGGAACAGCATCGATAGCAGCCTGAACTGTTTTGTAGTCGCCGCTTCCATCGGCAGCAACCACGGCATTGTAAACCTTCTTTGCTGCCTGCATATTAACGGCAGCAAAGAGTAATAGACAAATCTGGATTGTTGATCTTTTCATTTTTTTATTTCTGAGTTGAAAATTTGTAACTTTTTCCTGCTTCTGTATTAATATCAAATAAGAACGTCTTTGCTAAAGTGGTTTGTGGAATTTTGCACCAGTCTTTAACGATTGGTGTTGCCACAGGATATATTTGCATGAGTTCATTTGGGTTCTTTCCTTCAGCCATCTTTAGAGTTTTTCCGTTTAGGGTAAGCATCATGCCTGAACGCAAACGTAGATTGCCGCCGAGAAGACTTTTTATGGTTACTTCTTTCAGCGAACCGTTTTCCCAAATCATTTTCTCAATCTCAAAACCGCCTCGTGTGCGCAATCCTTTTACCTCGCCATTTTTCCATTCGTCAGGTAATGCGGGTAATAAATGTACTGCCTCGTCATGGCTTTGTACCAGCATTTCGGCAATACCTGCAGTACAACCGAAGTTTCCATCAATCTGGAAAGGAGGATGCGAATCGAACATATTGGCATAAGTGCCTCCATCAACATCTTTGATAGTTGCATTGGGGCTTTTAAGTTTCAGTTGATTGCGGATGAGTTGTAGGGCATGGTTGCCGTCGAGCATGCGGGCCCAAAGACAAACCTTCCATCCCATTGACCATCCTCTTGAAGCATCGCCACGACCGATCAGCGATTTTTTTACTGCTTCGAATAATTCGGGGTGTTGATAGGATGAAACCTGATTACCAGGGAAAGCCCCCCAAAGATGAGACAGATGGCGGTGATTTGATGTTTCACGATCCCAGTCTTCTAACCATTCTTGCAGTTGCCCGTATCGTCCGATGTGCATAGGGGGTAACTGTAACCTCAATGAGTCTATCGATTTTGCAAAATCTTCATCACAATGTAGACTACGTGCTGCAGTTGCTGTATTCAGAAGCAAATCATAGACCATTTGGTTGTCCATGGTTACGCCGCTGAATAATGCTGCATTCTGTTTTTTCCCATTCTCATCGGTGTAGGGGAATTTACCAGGGTGATTCTCTGGGGAGATACTCGGACTAACCACCATGTAGCCCGTTTTAGGATCTTTATGCAAGAAGTCCTGATAGAACTCAGAGGCACCTTTTAACACAGGGTAGATTTCTCGCAGAAACTGCTTGTCGCCAGTAAACAGATAGTGTTCCCACAGGTGTGAGCAGAACCAAGCATTACATGTAGGCCATACGGCACACGAATGATAGTCAACGGCTCCTGTTGAGCGCCATATATCGGTATTGTGATGAAGTGTCCAACCTCTGGCTCCATACATCAATCTGGCTGATTGTTGACCTGTCTGACTTACTTCTTTGATAAGTTTCAGGAATGGCTCATGACATTCTGAGAGATTGCATACCTCTGCAGGCCAGTAATTCATCTCTACATTGATGTTCGATGTGTATTTTGAGTCCCATGCCGGATACTGGCGCCCGTCAGGATTCCATATACCCTGTAGGTTTGCTGGTTGTGTTCCCGGCTGACTGCTTGATATGAGCAGGTATCGGCCAAATTGGAAATAGAGACTAACAAGTCCGGGGTCTTTGGTTTCAGAAAATTCACGAATACGTGTTTCGGTATCCTTCTTCTCTTGTATCGTATTATGACCTAAATCCAAGCTAACACGCCCCATCTGCTGCTGGTAGCGCTCTATATGGTTGCGTAATGCTGTAGCATAATCTTTGTTGCCATAGGCTTTGATGACTGCCAAGGCTTTCTGCTCGGCATTTCCGCTTATATCATCATATCGTTTGAAGTTGGTGGCTGAACTAACGATGATTGTTGCACTTGTAGCATCGCTGAGCTCCATAGCAGAGAGCTTTCCATCGTCTGGAATAATTTTAATGAATGTTTGGCACTCCAACAAGTTGGGTACATTTTCTTCTTTATCTTTTCCTGGCAGTGTGGTTACTTTTAGCAGCCCAACGCCAAGTAGCTTATTGGTACAATATACGCGTTGTGTCTTTTCTGGGCTGATGAACTCAAGCTTGAAGTTCAGTTTCCCACGTTTTGAGGCTGTTAATCTAATAATCGTAACATCGTCTGCCAATGATGTAAACACAGTGCGCTGATATTTCACTCCTCCTATCATATAGCTTGTCATGGCTGTAGCTGTATTCAGATCAAGCTCTCTGCGATACTGCTTGATATCCTTGCTGTGATGTGGAAATTGGAGTAGCAAACGTCCTACACTTTCGTAAATCATGCCATGTCCTGTTACCTGGCGATCGGCTACTATATATTTTAAGGAAAGCTTCTGAGCCTCTTCGTATCGCCCCTCGTCAATAGCATTACGTATGGTTTTGAGATATTTTAGAGCATACTGGTTGCAGTTGTTGTAAGGTGAACCGCTCCAGAAAGTGTCTTCGTTTAACTGTATGGTATCCTGTTCGATAGAACCGCTTACCATGGCACCAAGTCGTCCGTTGCCAAGTGGTAGAGCCTCCTCCCAATATGTGGCAGGTTTGTTATACCATAATTTCATGTCGCTTTGCTTCTGGGCAAAGGAAAAGGTAACGGTCATGATACACGCTACCGTCATTAAGTTTTTCTTTGTATTCATATTGTTTTTTAATCTATACTAAATCTATGCCTGTGATGTGATAGTAAAATTTGGCGCAAAATTATGATAAGTAAATCAATTATGAGTGCAAGATTGTTTCATAAAGGTAGAAAATTTCGTCAAGGAATGCCTTTTGATACGATTTTTCCACCATCCTTGACGCAAAATTACCCTTTTCTGATCTTCGTGTTTCCTTCACTCACGGAATATGACTTTACTTGTGAATTGTCAGCGGCAAGCGCACGGACAAGTCGCAGTTGTTCCCCTGGCACAAGGGAGAGGGTGGCACACCAATTATCGACGAGGCCGACTTGACGATGGAATTGGAGGTTATCGACGATTACGAGGCAGAGGGATTCCACAACCTCATCTGCAAGATTACCAATACCTACATCAATTCTGATTCTCGGTTATATTTCTGACAATATTGTTGATGTATAACTCTAGATTGGTATAGCCGTCTGCATTAACAGTATTACCGTCGGTAGCATTGTTGGGGTTTAATCCGTGGGCTGTTTCCCATTCATCGGGTATGCCGTCGCCATCAGTATCAGACTTCGGCTCAGTCTGGTTGAGTGTGGGCCATTTGTCCCAACCGTAACCGCTTACATCACTAGGATGGTCGATAATTCCAGCACTGTTCCCATTAGCAGTAAAAGTGGCTTTCCCGTTGCGAGTATCGCTGATAATAATCTTGTCAAGTGTATCGCGGTGTAGCGATGCTCCTGCATAGGACAGAACCTGTTCATAGGCTTTTTCGGCGGAGTGGGTAGTTACGTATTCATAAGCGATGGGCGTGTTGAGACGTATGGTGTCTTTGGTCTTTGACGTATAAGTGCCGTCGTTGCCAATGGAGTCGATTTGATTATACATGCCGTAGGTCCAGTTGTCTTGGGCTACTTCTGGGTATAGAGCGTTTACATTCCCGTTAACATAGTACTTACCCCATACGTGCCACATGACGTCCCATTGGTTAGGGGTAGTGTTGTGATGAGTGTAGTTGTTGGTACGAATGTTTACTGAGGCTATACGCATGCCTGGAGTTCCTTTAGGTGTGCCGGGGCCTGGCTTGTAGTAGTTGTTTACAATATTAATATTCATGCCTTCGCCACCATAGCAGCCATTACCAGTCCAGTTATAGATGACGTTGTTCCGCATATCCATACGTTCGTCGGTCTGGGTGCCAGGACGAGGACCTAATCTTGGTGTGCGCGATACATGATGGGCTATCAGATTATGGTGATAAGATGCTCCGCTACCGCCCCAGTTGCCGCCATATCCATGTATCTTTTTTGAATGGGTAGAGTTGCACAGACTCTGCGAAGCGATGCACCATTGTACGGTGATGTTTTTTGAACCATAGACCGACAGACATTCGTCAACACTCCAGCTAACCGAGCAGTGGTCTACAATAATATTCTCACAGTCCATTGCACCAAGTCCGTCTGGTTCGCCACCATTCTCGTCACCAGGACGGAAACGCAGATAACGCACAATATTGTTCGAGCCTAGTGTCACCTGATAGCCTGCAATGCAGATGCCGTCGCCAGGAGCGGTCTGTCCGGCTATGGTTGTGTTCTCTTTTATTCTGAGTTCCGACTTTAGTTGTATGGTTCCGCTAACATCAAACACAATGGTTCTTGGCCCTTGCTGATTGTTAGCCCATCGTAGCGAGCCTTCGCCAGAATCGTTGAGGTTCGTTACATGATATACCTTTCCACCGCGTCCGCCAGTAGTATAGCGTCCGAAACCTTCTGCTCCAGGAAAGGCAAGGGTATTATTCTGGGCTATTGAGGTAGTGTTGGCTTGTACAAGTGCCGCAATGCTGATAATAATGATTTTGTAATTCATGATCTCTTAAGAATCAGGGCGGACCTGGTACAGTCCGCCCTGGCTTTTTGCATATTAAACAATTAGTTCAGAACATCAGCAGCACGGAAATCGTGAGTTGCGATGACTGTCTTCATGCTGTCGATAGACAGACTCATGGTTACCACGAAGTCGCGGATGTTGGCGCCACCAAACTCTGATGTTGGTTTCATAATCTTCTGTACGAGATCGCTCTCGGAATTAGGAAGACTTACCACCTTGTTAAAGTTGGTCAAAGCGTAATCTTTGGTTACGTACATGGGGTGCTCAATAATCTTGATACCTTTGTCGCCGTAGATGACAGTGTCGCGCAGTTCGATAAATCTGTCCTGAGCGGCTTGGCTCAGACTGCCGGTATTGCTCAGTTGGAAATCAATCCAGTACATGCGCTTGCCATCCACCTCTTCATTGGGATCAACAACAGGGTTACCTGTGATGTCGTTTTCCCTGTCGCAGCTGTAGAATGTAGTAGACAAAGCAGTCATAGCTACCAGTACGATTAAATATCTCAATACTTTCATAATTCTTAAATCTAAATTTTTAATACTAAATTATTTCTTACCGTTACGTAGCATTGGAGCACCGGCACCACTCTTATAGATGTTAGAGTTGAGCACAGCATCGGTCTGCTTGAAGTAGAGGCCGTCGATACCCTTGTCAGTATGGTGATCAAAAGCATTTGGCTTCTCGCCTACAAAGTACTGTGGGTTAGGACTTATCATCAGATCGGTTGCCTTCAGACTCTCGTCCAGGTGCCATGCAAGTTCATCGGTACCAGCGGGGTAGTAGGCGTTACCATCCTTAACCCACTTTCCTGGGCAGTTAGATGTACCGTTGAATGCATTACCCAATGGCTGACCCTTCTTGAAGTAAGGATCGTTGGTTGTCCAGTTGTTGTAGATATCGAATGTAACCTTACCTGAGCCGTCACCGCCCTGGATGTTACGGGTATCCCAACCTCCAGAACCCATGTTACGGTTCACGTCGGCCTCGTCCTTGGTGTTGATGATGATGTTATCGTGGAATGCCAGATATGAGCCACCAGGGTTGTAACGAGTGTTCATTATTGCCTGATTCTGACGAGTGTTGAAGTTAACGAATGTGTTGTGGTGAACATTGATGTTCCAACGTACGCTCTCATCCCACTTGATGTTACGGTTCTGGTCGGTAACAAGACCGCCCTTTGGACTGTCGTAGAATACGCAACCGCCGATTTCAAGGTCTTCAAGAATGTTTGACTTTGGCTTACCGTTATGGTCGGCAAAGATGTACCAGTATCCACCACCTTTCTGGTCGAAGTAACCACAGTTGTAGTGTACACAGTCAATCATCTTGATGTGCTTGATGTTGAAGTCGTTCGAACCCTGGATACGGAAGAATCCGCGAACGATACCCTGGAATGTACAGTTGTTCCACTCGAGCAGTGTTACGTTGATACCCATACCATTTGAGTACATATTCATGAAGTAGTTACCGCTGGCATTTGCTGTTCCCTGCTGAGCTGAACCGTAGTTACCTGCCAAAGGAACGTCGACATCGAGATCCATGAAGCGAACTGAGTCTACGTCGATGGGGATAGCTGAGTTCTCACCTGATACAGGCTGACGACCAATCATGAAGTTGCAAGTGCTAACATTTGCACCGCTCTTGTACAAACCGCCAAGGAAGAATTTTGCACGCTTACCCTGCTTGAGATCCTCTGGGTTAGTGCGGAGTGTGAAGCCCTTGTAGATAGAAATATTTGATGTTACATAATAGTTCTTACCACCTTCCAGATAGAATACCTGGTTTTCGGCCATGTTACCAGAGATATAGTCGTTCAGAATGTCATCCAGCTTCATGGCGTTGTACTGCGAAATGTCGTAAACGGCATCTGGAGCAATACCCTGTTCCTTATTTCCACCAACAGAATCCTTATCCCATGCAACGTGCTTGATCAGGATTGGAGGTGCAGGGTCACCCTTGGTACGTTTCAGCAGTGAGTTGTAGCAAGCATCGATAGCAACAGGAATGGTTTCATCCCATACGTCAATGGTGTAGATGGCATTCTCCTGCAGACCATCGAGGTCAAACTCAACCTTGTTGTTCTTCCATGCTGATGCTGGAATCTCATACTTCTTCCACTTTGCAGGAACTACTACATCGGGATTTGCTGACGAAGTTGTAACAGTGAGATAGTCAACCTTTACAACAGTAGAGTCTGAATCAAGGAAGTTCCAACGAGCACGCATCTTGGTCTTATCCTCATCCTTATATGAAGCGATGCTGCGGTTCAGTGTAACGTGCATAGTGGTCTTGGTAATATCAGAAACCTGAACTACGAAAGGAACCCAGTCGCGGCTCTGTGTCTCCATGGCATAATAATCAGCCCACTGGCGCAGATTGCCATAACCATTCCAATTAGAGTTCATCGGGTCGTTCTTCCACTCTGCATCAGCCGTGTTAAGTACATCGTAAATACCCTGTTCTCCTTCGTATAGCGAGTAACCGCTTGGATCGAATGAATGAAGGGCACGGATGGCAAAACCATACTTTGTGCTGTAAGGACAGTTCTTCAAAAGCAGGTCAAACTTCTTGGGGTCTGAGATAACTACATTACCGTCAAGCTTCTTGCCGTCTACATGGGTGTCGCACTCAATCCATCCCTGCTCACCGCTGGAAATCCATGAGAATGCAGCCCACTTTACCTCATATGCCACAGCATCATCAACCAGATACCAGTACATATGAATATCATTGTAATCTTCAATGGCACACATGTAGGGGTCGCCGTCCTTACCAGTGTTGTCGTTGGTACGGAACATTGGACGGAACAGACGGTTGGCCTCGTCGGTACCTATCACCTCGTCGTCTTTACATGAATAGAATGACAGGGTTGACAGCAGTGCCAGGGTCATTAAAAATATCTTTTTCATATTGTTTTGTTCTTTTCTTTAGTGATATGAATGTTGCTCATTAATATCCGTAGTAGTTCTTGTATGCACCACCTGAACGTGAAATAGCCTCCTCAGGATAGGGCAGTATATAACGTACTGCAGGCAGACTGTTTACAGTGCTCTGTGGATCGTCGGTGTTAACGTGGAATGGTGTTACTGCACCATTGTTAACGATGCGAAGACCACCAGTCTGCTCGTCGCCACGGATGTAACCAAAGAGTGAGTAGAGTATCTGGCCTCTTGGAGTACCATCATTCGACCAGTCTGGGGTATTGCTGTCGCCGTTGGTTGTATACCACTGAGCCTTATCACTTGATGCGTTAAGACCTGTAATGCTTCTGAGTGCGATGGCCTTTGCATTGATACCGTTGGCATCGAAGTATGCCTGTGGCTCCTCAGTTGGTTGACTGCCTTGAGTGTAAGGATTAACAATGTATACCATTGGCAGGCTGTTGTTAGGGAAGTATGCGTGGCAGAGGTTGTTGACGCTGGTTCCGTTGTAGTTCTCTACGTATGTGTAATAGTAGTAGACGTTGTACAGCTGGCTGTACTCTATACCCTCGTATTCCTCGACCATATCCATATAGCTTGTGCTACCACCCATATCTTCAGCTACTGCCAGATAAGTCATGAATGTGTAGAACAATGTCTCGGCATATTTGTTGTTACGAACAAGATCCTTCCAACGCATGTTTTCACCTGCGAACTCGAATTTACGCTCATCGAGAACTAACTTCAGGAAGTCCTCCTTCGATGTAGCTGCATTGATATAAGCGTCAACCATTTCTGCCTGATTGGGTTGTCCACGGAAAGCACGATCGCGCACCTGCTTAACAGCAGCCTTTGCTGCATCAGTAGGACCACCGTTCAACTCGTTCTCAGCTTCGGCAAACATCAGCAGTACATCAGCATAGCGGATGTAGGCAAAGTTGATACCAGTAGCTGAAGTTGTGCTTTTGCCGAAACGGGTATTACTCCAAAGCTTTGACCACTTGTTGTTGTAAATGGTGTAGATCGAAGAACCGCAGATACGCAGGTTTGGCTGTCCCTGTGCACCGTATCCCCACATACCGCAGATATAGTCACGGCGCTGGTCGTTCTCGGCAAACTGGTAGCGATAGAAGTAAGAGGTCTGTGAGCTGCCTTTTGTCTCGCCCCATTCAGAGTTCGCATAGTCGGTATCAACACCAGTGTCGACAGTGCTGGCAGGTCCCTGCTGGTAGCCCCAACAGCTGTTTGCACCCATAGCGAATGGAATTTCGAAAATGGGGTCGTCGCCGTTGTCGGCCAAGAAGTTACACTCGTCAATAAACACCTGAGCGTAGCTCTTTGTCAGACTGTGACCACCTGCGTCGATAATCTTCTTGGTGTAGTCGCGAGCAATCTGATAGTAGTCCTTATAGTTTGAAGGACGTGTCATGGTGTAGTTGGCAGCATCACCTTCGCTGTGATTCAGTGAGTAACCACCTGCCTGCAGAGCCAGACGAGCAATCATAGCGTAGCATGCCTCCTGTGAGATATGCTCTGGAGCACCGAGTGTAGCGTCTTTATCGCTCTTCATATACTCTGCAGCATGCTGCAGATCCTTAATCAGTGCATCGCTAACCTCCTGACGTTTGGTTACTGTTGGCAGCAGATTGTCAGTCTTGTATGTCGCATCAAGAGTGAATGGAATATCACCATAGTACCACAACAGTTCGTGATAGAACATGGCACGCATAACCTTGGCTTCACCCATCATCTGTGTCAGGTTTGTAACAGCAGGAATGGTGTGACTCTCCAATCCGTTGGCTGTTTCTATAGCCTCAGTAGTAGTACCTTCTTCATAGAGGGGACTGTTCTCAAGATTATAGATAAACTCGTTGGCAGTCTCTACACCCTGATAGAGGTTGTTCCAGAGTTTCTCTACATCATTGGCATCTGTGCGCACGTCAAAACGACGGGGCTGTGTGCCTTGTGCTGATTCGTTGGCGTTTGCAGTAAAGTCAACGTCGCTGTTCAGCAGAAAGGTGGTGTACAACTTATTGCCGAACGTCTCGTCTGACTCAATCTTCGCGTAGACACCGTTCAGGGCAGTATTGATGCCTGCCTCTGTGCTGAACACCTTCTCAACATCGGCAACATTGGTTGCTGGTTCAACGTCGAGATAGTCGTTGCAGGCCGTCAGTGACAGCATTACTACACCACTCAAAAATATCTTATTGAATTTCATATTGTTTCTTTTCTTTAAGTTTTCATTAGAATGTTACGTTTACACCACAAGAGAATGTACGTGCTCGTGGATAACGATTGTAGTCCATAGAAGGTGTCAAGCCTGACTGTACGTCAACCTCAGGATCGTAACCAGAATAATTGGTCAGAATAAAGAGGTTAGAAGCAGAGGCATACACGCGTACCTTGTTCAGAGCTATCTTCTTCAAGACCGTCTTTGGCAGTGAGTAGCCAATGGTAACGTCTGAACAGCGGATGAATGAACCGTCCTCAACAAATGCATCTATCATGAGGTTTGTTGTCAAGTCAGCTGGATTCCAGTGAGTTGTATTGGCATTCAGTGCACGATAGTAAGTTGTTGGGGCATAGTCAATATAGGTGTTCTTATAGAGACACTCGCCTGAGAGGTCTACGTCGTTGTATACATAGCCGTTAGGGGCAGTATAACGCCAGCGGTTCTCGCTGAACTTAGAGTATACGTTCAAGAAGGTATTCTGGTTACCAGAGTTGCTCGACAGGGCGTAGGCTGTTGCATTGTAAACATCAAAGTCAAGCATGTAAACGAAGTTGGCTGTGAAGTCGAAGTTCTTCCACTGTCCTGACAGACCGAAACCGCCCTGCCACTTTGGAGTGGTTCGACCGATAACTGTCTTATCGTTCTGGTCAATCTGTCCATCGCCATTAAGGTCTTTCAGCTTGATCTTACCCACGAGGGTAGAGTTGCCTGAATTGTTAGAGGCTATAACACCATTACCGTTATTTCCCTCATAACCATCGGTGATTGTACCACCTACGTGGATACCGTTGATTGAACCCTTGCCGCGAGGTGTTGCCAGATAGCTGCTTGTCTCAGGATAGGTAAACTCATCCCATGTGTAGAGTCCGTCGTAAACGTAACCGTACATCAATCCGAGTTCACCACCTACCTGTAGCAGGTAGTCCTGCTCGTCGTTCGACTTCCAGGCATCAGCCTTCTCGTAAAGTACGTTGTCAGTAGCATTCAGCTGTTTGATAGTCATCTTGTTATGACCCAGTGTGAAGTTGGCGCTAACCACATAGTCCTTACCGCGAACGATATCACCATTGATGGTTAACTCCCAACCATTATTCTGTACCTTACCTATGTTCTGCATCTGTCGGCTATAACCCGAAACGGTTGGAATGATAGAAGAGTAGAGCAAATCGCGTGTGGTGTTCCAGTAGATTTCTGGAGTGATGCTCAAGCGTCCGTTCCAAAGTGAGATGTCAGCAGCAATATTGCGAGTGATAGTAGTCTCCCACTTGATATCCTTGTTAGGATAGCTGTTTGGAGCGCCGTAGAAAAGCTCACCGTTAGCAGTACTCTCGCCGAAGCCAGGACCACCAGAGTTGTTGGTGGTATAGAGATAACGCCAGAGGTCGTCGCTGATGTTATTGTTACCTGCAAGACCGAAAGAGGCGCGTACCTTCAGCAGGTCTATCCATTTCACATCCTTCAGGAACTTCTCCTTATTGATAACCCATGCACCAGAGATTGATGGGAACCAACCCCACTGGTTGCCAGGAGCAAACTTAGTACTACCATCAGCACGGAGTGTACCAGAAAGCAGATACTTGTGATCGAAGTTATAAGAGATCTGTCCAAAGAAAGATGCTGTACGGTTTGGTGTAGAAGTAAGCGTATAAGTATCATTGGCCGATGAGTAAGGCTCACCAAGGGCCATGTTGTTCAGAGCAGTCTCTGCATCGATATCGCGATCGAAGAGGTGAGTAGTCTGCTTATTCTCCTTATATTGGCTGTTATAAATCTCCTGTCCCAGCAAGAACGAGAAGTTATGAAGCTCCTTCAGTGTCATGTCGTAGGTGGCAGTGTTAGTCCAAGTGTACGACTCTGATGTACGCTTGGTGAGTGCAGCTACAGGCTTCTGCTGGTGAACAGCGCTCTGGGCTGTAGATGTGAGCCATCCCCAGTAACGTTCTGTGTCGCGGAAACCGATGGTGTAGTTGGCCTCTGAGCGTAAGCGCAGACCCTTGATTGGCGACCACTGCAGTGCAAACTGGTTAGTGAAGGTGTAACCATGCTTGAGCTGGGTGTTCGTGTTAATGTCGGATACTGGGTTTGTCAGATTGAAGAGCTCTGCATCGGCCACACTCTCCATATCGGCATAAGAACCCCATGAACGTAGACCTGCTGTAGGCTGATAACGCAGTACGCGGTCAACCAGACCACCCGAACCGATGTTGGCACCACCTGCACCCTCGTCACGACGATAAGTGAGTTTAGAGTTGTAGGTCAGTTCGAGGTTCTTTGCCAGCTTGGTGTTCAACTTGAAGTTGATATTTGTGCGGCGAACGCCCGAGCCAAGGATGATACCCAGGTCTTCCGACTGTGTCAGTGAGAGGTTGAAACGTGTTGACTCGTTACCACCGCCGATGGTTACGTTGGCAGAGTAACTTGTGGGGTGGTTGCCCAGTACTTGATCCTGCCAGTCGTTGGTATCCTGATAATAATAGAGATTATTATCCCAAGGGTTACCGAAGTTACCGCGGAATGGGCGAGACCAGTTAGAACGTGTACCACTTGCCGCAGCACGGTCGTAGTGGAAGTCAACAAACTGGCCTGTGTTCATCAGATCCATAGAACGTGTCAGGCTCGATGTGCTCAGACGTCCGTTGAAAGTAACTTGAACTTTACCGCTCTGGGCACTTTTGGTGGTAACCACTACAACACCATTACCTCCCTTAGCACCATAGATGGCGGTAAGCGAAGCATCCTTCAAAACGTCGATTGAGGCGATATCCGTAGGAGGAATGTCGTTGATGTTAGCCACCTGAAATCCATCGACAATGTAAAGTGGTTCGTTCGACTGTGTTACTGACGTTGCTCCACGCACGCGAATATTAATGTCGGCACCAGGCTGTCCGTCGGTTGTGGTAATCTGTACACCGGCGATTTTTCCCTGAAGTGCCTCAGCTGCTGAAGAAACAGGTACGATGGCCAACTTGGCTCCGCTAACAGAACCTACTGATCCAGTCAGGTCTTTGCGGGCCTTGCTGGTGTAACCTACTACAACAACCTCATCCAGAGCAGCATTGTCGTCTTTCAGAACGACTTTCATGTTCCCTGATGCGGTTAATTCCTGAGTCACCATGCCGATGTAAGAGATGATGACCTGCTTAGTCTTCTGGAGCTTCAACGTGAAGTTTCCGTCAAAGTCAGTGACTGCAGCGTTCTTGGGATTCCCCTTTTCCACAACCGTGGCTCCGATGACGGGCTCGTTGGTTGAGTCAAAAACCTGGCCTTTTGCAATCGTCTGTGCCAGCACCTCGGGGGGAGCCAGTACAAAGAATGCAGCTAAGAGGCAAAGTTTACACAATCTTCTCATTGCTTGATTCATACGTTTTTTTGTTTTTGTTTTAAAAATTTTAGTAGGAAATATTAATTAGAATAAATCATTTTTCTCAGTTCGGGGGAATACATCCCGCACTCCCCCGGATCCAAATCAGGACTAAATCCTTACTCTCAAACTATGTATAAAAAATAACGGTTCAATTTTACACTGCAAAAGTACAATGTAAAACCAAAACGTTGGAGTAAGATAAAAGCAAAAGCGGGTAATTTTGTGTCAACACAAGGGATTGACACAAAATTACACCTTAGTTGGCAGAATTTTCTACCTTATATTCTGTTGGCGTCATGCCTTTTTCGGCCTTGAAACACTTGCCGAAATATTTAGGATCAGAGAAACCGCACTTGTAGGCCACGTCGTTGACCGATGCACCTTCTTTCAGCATCTGACAAGCCTTCTGAATACGGGCTTCGTGTATGAAGTCGAGTGGGGTAACGCCCAGCAGCGATTTCATTTTGCGGTTCAGTCCAGAACGGCTGGTGGCTGTAGCTTCGGCCATGTCGCCGATGTTGATGTTTGAGTCGCTAATATGTTCTTCGATGAATTTCATGGCTCTCTGCATGAACATCTCGTCTTCGGGTTTCATTTTTGGTTTTGCAGGTTGCTGCTCTGCTTCTTTCAAATCATTATTGACCGATTGCTGGGTGTTGAGCAATGCCAGGTAAGCCTCGTGCAGTTCCTGCTGATTCCGTTTCAGAGAGATGATATAACGGCGGGTGTGCAGTATGCCCCAAACAAGGAGTACCAGCAAGAGGGCATATAGTAACTGTGCCCAACGTGTCTCCCAGAAGGTTGGCTTGACAATGATGGTTAGTGAGCGCACATTATCAACCCAGACACCGTCGCTGTTAGTGGAACGAATCTGTAGCTGATAGGTTCCTGGTTTTATGTCGAGTAGTGTGATAGAATGATCATTGCCAATCTGGTTCCATGCCTCACTCTCATTACCTAACCTGAAAGCATATTGAATTTGGTTCTCTGCTGAGTAGTCAAGGGCAGCAAAGCGTAGCAGGATGTTTCGTTCCGATGGTGTGAGCACCAATGTATCGTGGGCATTGATAGTGTACTCTGTTTGTCTGTTTTCGATTGAAAGTCCCGTCAATGCTATGGGCGGAACAAAGGTGCTCTTTTTGATGTCTTCTCTACGGATGGTGAAAGCGCCATTCTGCAGACCGAAGATGGTTCTTCCATCGGGGAGTAGCGTAGGAGTTGCATCCGAGAAACGCATCTTTTCCCGACTGAAGAATGTCTCGTGGTTTTGCTGCTCTGAGTCAGGTTTCAGTATGATAATCTGATTGTTGCTAACAACAAGTAGGTTATCGTCATCGGCAACTGCCGAAAGAGCTACGTCCGAAGGCAGACCTGTTGACGTGTTGAAATGACGGAATTCCAACTGGTCGGTCAGTAGGTTCTCTGTCAGAATCTGGTTCACACCTCCGCTCTCAGTACATATATAGATGCGGTGTTTCTTGTCTTCGGCTACATACATTGTGGCGTTATTGCTGAGGCTGTTGCTGCGGTGTACATCCTTGGTGTGATGTTTGAACACAATCTGTTTTGGATCCTTTTTCGAGATATCGGCAATGATTAGTCCCTCGGTGGTTGCTGCCATGAGTATATGACCTTGGGTTATGTGTAACTGGTGTACCCGCAATCCAAGTACCTGGGAGAAATTCTTGCTATTGCCGTAGTGTATAAATGTGGGCTGTCCCGCCTGTGGATCGGGTATGCAGTTGATGCCTCCATCGAATGTCGCAATCCATAAGCGCCCGTATTTATCCTCTACCGAATAGTAATCGTTGTCGTTGCTAATCGAGTTGTTGTTGCCTTCTGCGTGTTTATAGCTGTCAATGGCGAATATGCCGTTGGCTGTTTCTTTCACTCGGAACAGTCCATCGGGCTTGCTGCAGAACCAGTAGGAACCGTGACTATCTTGCATGATGTGATAGATGGGCGAGCCGAATGATGTGTATTGACTATGAAGACTGCCATCTTTTCCAAGATAGCCTAACAGGTTGTTTTTCCTATCGTAAAGGCGCACAGTTGCATCATCGCGTGTGGTTACCCAGTAGCGTTGCTTCTTATCAACATAGAAGTTACGAACCTGTATCGTGTTGTGCTGTTCAAACCTATGGTAAGGTTTCTTCTCAAATGATAGTTTAAACGCGCCATAGCTGCTGGTAAACCAGGCATTCCCTTCTTTGTCGGCGGCACGGAACGTGATGTTCTTGGCACCATCCCATTCAACGGGATAATCCGTTAGCAATCCTGTTGATGGATTCTTGTACATCAGTTTGCCATCATAATAGATGAACCATTCTGTGCCATAGTTGTCTTTATACTGTTTGGGCTTTCCTGATAGGGCAAAAGCTACCTCTTGACGATGACTCTGGTCATACTTTGTGAGTAGCTGCTTCTCCTCTGCTTCTGATAGTTTGAAGAACTTGTAAGTCTTGGTACAGAAGCCGAATACACGATTATCCACTAAACACCTGAGGTTGCCGTCTTTAGCCACAATGATGTCACGAATACGGTCTGACGGCATATCAATACCATCGCCCACTCTCGACTTGAAGCACACAAACTCGTAGCCGTCATAGCGGTTCAGACCGTTCCATGTGGCAAACCACATCATGCCTCGCTTGTCTTGTACTATCTGGGTGACATACCATTGGGCCATTCCACTGAATTCATCATAGTGGGTAATGGTACATTGTGATTGGGCACTGAGCGGTTTGGCCCAGAACATTAGTAAAATTAAAGTTAGGAATAAGGTTCTTTGCATTTTAGTGGTTTTGTTTTTTTCTTTTTTTTGAAGTAGAAGAGAGCCGCGCAAATATGGGTGCGCGACTCTCTTTCTTGTGGTTAATTATCGACGGATTTTTAATACCAGCGTGGGTCGCCAGCCTTCTTGTCCTTAACATCGTCGTTGCCGATGGTGAAGTCGCCCTTAGCTGCATCCTTGAACTTAGGATCGGCTACGGTACCCTTAGTGTCGAACCAGCTGATAGTAGCGTCGGCACTTGCACCAGCCTCGATGAGGTTCTCGGTGTTGAAGTAGAAGTTGCCTTCGAGGGTAGGAGCCTGGTCGGTGTTTGCATTGTTAGCAAATCCGCGCTTGTAGTTTGTACCTACCATGATGTTGTTGGTGAAGGTGATGGTGTTCTTCTTGAAGCGAACATAGAACACACGATAGTTAGCACCGCCGCTACCTACATTGTAGAAGGTGTTGTGATCAACCACGATGTTTGGTGTAGCTGCGATAGTCTTCGAAGCGTCGTCCATACGGAACATATCGCGCTCCTTAGCACTCTCGTATACAGTGTTGTTCTTGAAGCTCAGAGAGTTGTAACCACCCTTACGGCTGTCGAGGAAGTCGCCACCTGAGCACTCGATGTTGCTGATGATGTTGCCCTCGATGGTGATGGTGTTAACCAGCACGGCCTTGTTGATGTAGAAGAAGCCCTTGGTGTAGTTCTTCACCTCGCTGTTGGTTACCGACAGGCTCTCGATCTCGCCATCCTTGGTGAAGTCGAAGCACTGACCTCCGTCGGTATCGGTACCGTCGAGTGTAACCTGATCTACTGCGAATGGAGCCTCTACCTTGAAGCGACCCATGATGACTGGGTGATCGTTCTGACGCAGACCCTTGATGGTGATGGCCTTGCTGATGGTGATTGAACCGCCGTGGTCGGCAGCATCGGTAGCGATGCCGTAGGTGCCAGGCTCAACAATCAGGCGATAGCCCTCAGGAGCGTCGTTGATGGCAGCTGCGATGTCGGAACCGGCCTTCACCAGAATATCTGTGTCGGCCAGGTCGATACCGGTCTTGAAGCTGATAGTACCGCGAGTCTTACCATTGGCGCGAGCCAGGATGGCCTTGTACTCAGTCTCGGCTGTGAGACCTGTAACGGTAGCTGCACCGGCAGCGATATCATCGGCTGTTACGTTATAAACGATGTTGCCAGGGGTGAGGGTGATGGTGGCAGCCTCTTCGCCGGCAGGCCAGCGCAGTGTTACCGATGTACCCTTGATGTCCTCTTCGGCTACGTTCTTGAATATCTGCTCAGCCTCGGTCTTAGCGTAGGCACCGGTCCACTTTGAGTCGCGGCTGGCGTTGCCGTCGGTGGCCTGTACGCGGAATGAGTACTGGGTTTCGCCCTCAAGCCCCTTGATGGTTACAGGCACCTGATCGGGGGTAACCGAGAACGACTGTACTGGAGTGCCTGCAAATGTCAGGCTGTCGTTGGCGTAAACCTCTACATTATAGTTGGTAACGCCATCGCCCAGGTTCCAGCTCAGTTCTATGTTTGTGCGGTTGCGCACTTTGGCCTCTACGCTGGTGGGCGAGAAGTTACGATTGTAGATGATGCTCGTAATCTCGTCGGCAACGTCGCTACATGATGCCAGAGCTACAGTAGCCAGACCTAATACGATAGATTTGAAATATATCTTTTTCATAAATTATCAATGTTCAATGTTCAATGTTCAATGATCTTAGTCTGACAACTGACCATAGTTTCCATCATTGTTCAGCATGTTGTTGCTGGCGTCGATGAAGCACTGCCAGATAGGCCACAGGCAGTTCAAACTTGGAGTATTTACATAGAGTCCGTCGATGATGTCGTCGGTCAGAGTTGGCTTGTCGGCTGTGCCGAACCAGTTCTTGCTCTCCCAACCGTCGAGGGTGTTGATGACTGTAGCATCGTCCTCGCCCATGTTCAGACCGTAATACTGGATGGCGTTAGCATCGGTAGTGCCGTTGATGTAAACCTTGTCGGGCAGACCGGCATACTGACCAGTGCGGGCAGCCAGAGCCTGCAGCTTAGCCTTTGCCTCGGCCATCTTCTCGTCGATGATACCCCAGCGAACCAGGTCAACCTTACGCAGAGCCTCGCCGGCGAACTCCAGAGCGCGCTGCTCGTAGATACCCTCGCGGAATGCCTGCTGATTAGCGGTGTACTTGGTCTGCAGGGCAGAAACCTTAGCAGCGGGGAGTGCACGATCCAGTATTGGCTTCATGTAGGTCCATGCAGCTGATGTGTTGCCCAGCTCGTTCTCGGCCTCGGCAGCCATCAGGTAAACATCGGCCAGACGCATGTACTGCCAGTTCACACCGTCATCGTTAGTTGATGTAACGATACGGCTCATCCACTCGTAGCGCAGCTTGCCGAAGCACATCTTGTTGAGTCCGCTCAGCGTAACGTGCGAGTTACCTGCTGCGAGCTCCTTGCTCCACTCGTAAGGCACTACGGTGATGTCGCGGCGGATGTCGTCTGAATCATAATCGTAGTACAGCGTAGGAACGGCGCGGTTTACACCACCCTGAGCCTGCTGTGTGTACTGGTCTTTAGCATTGTGCTTGAGTCCCCATGTGTAGAGCACACGACCACGACCTGCTGAGAATGGAATCTCCCAGAGGCTCTCGCCGCCTGCTGTCACATTGTCCTGACACAGCTTGGTGAAGTTCTCCTTAAACGAACCCAGCTTGCTGGTGCCGTGAGCAATCACTTCCTCACACTCCTGCTTGGCAATCTGGTACATCTTCTCAGGAGCCAGGTCGGCATCCTTTGAGCGGCGATAGCCGTCGCCACGCAGACCGTAACCACAGGCATACAGAGCCAGACGTGCACGCAGCGCCTTCACAAAGTCCTTGCTGACGCGCTCGGTAGTCTTGGTGATAGCGTTCTCGTTAGCCCAGTAGCAGTAGTCCTCGGCCTCTTCAAGGTCGGCCAGCAGCTGCTTGTAGATCACGTCGCGGTTAGAGCGGGGCAGATACATATTCTCAGAGTTGTTGGGCTCGAAACGTGCAGGCACGTCGCCCCAGGCCTTAATCAGGTCGTTGTAGATCACGGCACGCAGTGTGAGTGCCTCGCCCAGCAAGTGGCGCATGTTGGCGTTGTTCTCGATGTTACCGTACTGGCGGATACCCTTGATAGCCAGGTTGGCACGCTCGATACCCTCGTAGAACTTAGCGTAGGCGTTGTTGGTAGTGTTCATCTGTCCGTTGCCAGCCAGTGTGTTGTAGTTCCACAGGCTCTGCTTGTCGCTTACGCGGTCGGCGTACGAAGGAGCGTTACCCCATTCCACGTCGCTGTTAACACCGTAGTAGGGCAGGAAACGTCCGCGGTATGAGTTGGTCTCACCGAATGATACGTGTATCGACATCACCTCTGATTCGGCCAGAGAGTAGGTAGCGAATACCGATGATTCGTCGAGTGTTGAGATGCTGGGAGCATCCATATCGCACGAGGCCAGACCTACCAGCGACATTGAGAGTATAGCTAATTTTATCTGATTCTTCATATTCTTGTCCTCCTTCATTTTAGAAATTCAAATTCAAACCTACAACGAACTGGCGGCTGCGTGGGTAACCAGAGTGGTCAACACTTGGAGTCAGAGCTGTGCGGCGGTAGCAGTCGGATTCAGGATCGAAACCGCTATAACCGGTCAGGGTGAATACATTGTAAGCTGTTACGTAGAAGCGCAGGCTGCTGATGCCGGCACGCTTGGTGAGGGCAGCTGGAATAGTGTAACCCAGCGACAGGGTGTTCAGACGCAGGAACGATGCGTTCTCGAGTGCCCAGTCGGTAAGTACCATGTGGCTCATGTATGGGCTCCACATAGTGGTGTTGGCGTTGAGCTGTGCCAAGCGGTCGGGGTCGTTGCTCAGCAGACCGGTCTCTGGGTCGAGGTTGGTCCAGCGCTTGCCAGCCTCCATAACGGTGCTCATGCTGCGATACTGATACTTAGAGGTTGATGTGTACTCAATCTTGTTGGCATTGTAAACCTTGTTGCCAATGCTGAAGTTGA
>NZ_CAMJFM010000033.1 GCF_946404925.1 uncultured Prevotella sp.
CGTCGGCTTTTTGCAGACGATGTTCTCTGGTTGAACTATTTGATTTCTATCCATTGTCTTTATCATTTATCATTCATCATTTATCCATCAGCTTTGCTTTCAAAGCGCTAACGATTTCCTCAGGATCGGGAACGATACCACCCAGACGACCGAACTGCTCAACGGGCACAGCGCCGTTAACAGCCAGACGAACATCCTGTACCATCTGACCAGCGTTGATCTCGGCTACCAGGATACCCTTCACCTTCTTCGAAAGCTCAGCTATCTGCTTCTCGGGGAATGGGAACAGCGTGATGGGACGGAACAAGCCAACCTTGATGCCCTGCTCGCGAGCCAGCTCTACCGACTTCTCGGCGATACGGGCTGCCGAACCGAATGCTACGATAGCATACTCGGCATCGTCCATCTGCTTCTGCTCAAAGCGAACCTCGTTTTCCTGAATCTTAGCATACTTCTCCTGGAGGGCGATGTTACGCTTCTCCATAGCCTCTGGCTTCAGCTCGAGCGACGTGATAACCACGCGCTCGCGGTTCTTTGGCTTACCAGTAGAAGCCCAAGGACACTGCTTGATAACCTCCTCGTCGGTACGGCGGGGCTTGAATGGAGGCAGAACCACCTTCTCCATCATCTGACCGATAACACCATCGGAGAGAATCATTGCGGGGTTGCGATACTTGAATGCCAACTCGAAAGCCAGATCAACGAAATCGGCCATCTCCTGTACAGAAGAAGGAGCCAAAACGATGACCTTGTAGTCGCCATTACCACCACCACGGGTAGCCTGGAAATAGTCGCCCTGCGAAGGCTGGATAGTACCCAGACCAGGACCTCCACGCTGAACATTAACAAACACACCTGGAACCTCGGCACCAGCCATGTAAGTGATACCCTCCTGCATCAGAGCGATACCAGGAGACGAACTCGAAGTCATGGCACGCTTACCAGCACCGGCGGCACCATAAACCATGTAGATAGAAGCCAGCTCGCTCTCGGCCTGAACCACCTGCATACCGGTAGTCTCCCAAGGCTTCAGCTCAGCCAGTGTCTCAATCACTTCACTCTGCGGAGTAATAGGATAGCCGAAATAGCCGTCGCATCCGCAACGAATAGCAGCGTGGGCTATAGCCTCGTTGCCTTTCATCAATACAACTTCACCTTTTTCTGCCATAATTATTCCTCCACTTTTTTACGATACACGGTGATACATCCATCGGGGCAGACAATGCCACAAGAGGCACAACCTACGCAGGCCTCCTCGTTGACAGCCTCCACGTATGGGTAGCCGTGCAGATTAACTTTGTTGGCAAGGGCGATTACCTTCTGAGGGCAGGCGATGATGCAGAGGCTGCATCCCTTACACCTCTCGGTATTCACCTCAATAGCGCCTTTCATTTTTGCCATATTGAGTATTTGTTATGGATTATACATATCTTTACAATAGAAAGCCATGATGTCGTCGAGCATCTTCTTGGCCTCAACGGCAGGACTCTCAGGGTCGAGCTCAATGGCCTTGATATAGGCATTGATAGCCTCGTGCCACTGTCCGCGCTTCCGCGCCTCATTACCCTGCTGATAAAACTCCTCCGCCTCAGTCATGCTTCTCACCTCTCACCTCTAGCTTCTCACCTCTATTTATAGTACTCCTTCTTACCTGCAGCCAGCGTATTCTTCATCAGCGAGCAGATAGTCATAGGACCTACTCCACCGGGAACCGGTGTGATATATGAGCACTTAGGAGCCACCTCGTCGAACTTCACGTCGCCATTCAGGCGGAATCCGCTCTTGCGGGTAGCATCGGGCACGCGGGTGGTACCAACGTCGACGATAACTGCACCGTCCTTCACCATATCGGCAGTCACAAAGTCGGGCTGACCGATAGCTGCGATAATGATATCAGCAGCACGGCACTCCTCTTTCAGCGTCTTAGAACGAGAGTGACATACGGTTACCGTAGCATCACCATACTGCTTCTGCATCATCAGCTGAGCCATAGGCTTACCAACGATGTTAGAGCGACCCAGGATAACGCACTTCTTACCGCTGGTCTCAATGCCGTAGCGTTTCAGCAGTGTGATGATTCCTAATGGTGTGGCCGAAATGAAGCAAGGCAGTCCGATAGCCATACGACCTACGTTGATGGGATGGAATCCATCTACATCCTTGCGGTAGTCGATAGCCTCGATAATCTTCTGCTCGTCGATGTGCTTTGGCAATGGCAGCTGAACGATGAATCCATCAACATCGTCGTCCTTGTTCAGCTTGTCAACACATGCCAGCAGTTCATCTTCGGTAATGTCGTCTTCAAAGCGGATTAGTGTACTCTTAAAGCCGCAAGCCTCGCAGGCCAGCACTTTATTCTTTACATAAGTCTCCGAACCGCCATCATGACCCACCAATACGGCAGCCAGATGGGGCTGTTTGCCTCCTGCGGCAACAATCTCTTTTACCTCTTCAGCAATCTCGGCCTTGATAGCCGCTGCTGTTGCTTTTCCGTCAATCAGTTGCATTAATTTAATTGTGAATTATCAATTGTCAATTACTGTTTGATCCATTGCCATTCGTCCTTGGCATCCAGCTCTTTCTGGGCATCAAGGTGCATCAGCGTGTCAACGTCTGTTGCCTTCAGACCGATGTAGATAGCCACCTCTTTCAGCGTCTCTACCTCGGTATCGGTAACCTGGTCGTCGCTCTTCACGATGAGTGCCAGCATACTCAGCATCTGGTAGCGCAGATCCTCGCTCAGGGCTGTAGCTATCTGACTGCCACAATCGCCTATCATCTGCAGGAATGCATTTGGCTTGCGGGCCTCCATCTCAGCACGCTTGGCGATAATCTTCTTGACTACCTCCATGCCCTCCTTCTCGGCCTCGGCGCCAAAGTTCTCGCGTAGGAATTTTCCCAGGAACTCGTACTCCTCGGGCTCTACTTTGCCGTCGGCCAGTACGATGTGTGATGCCATGAGCAGCATCGAGAACAGGAAACTGTTACGCATATTCTCCCTCACAGGCGAATTTACATTAAATGTGTTACGAAACTCGTCGGTAATAACTACCTCCTCAGCCGCTTTCTTCTCGTCCGAAGCTTTTGCCACTTCCTCGGTCAAGTCCTTCATAGGGCCTTCCTCGAAGACACCCATCAGGTTGCTAATCCAATTTCCAAATGCCATACGCTAAAAAACTATGAATTGTGAATTATGAATTCAGAACTAGAACTTCGGCATTCCGCCACGCATCTTCATGGCAGCTGCCATCTGAGCCATCTTCGATGAGTTCAGGCCCGTCATCATCTTCATCATCTTACGGGTCTGGTCAAACTGCTTCATCAGGCGGTTTACATCCTCGAGTTTAGAGCCCGAACCCTTGGCAATACGGATGCGGCGGCTCTGGTTGATGATATCGGGATTGGCACGCTCTTTTGGCGTCATCGAGTTGATGATAGCCTCGATACCCTTGAATGCATCGTCGTCGATATCCAGATCCTTAATCTGCTTGCCTACGCCAGGAATCATACCAGCCAGATCCTTGATGTTACCCATCTTCTTGATCTGCTGTATCTGACCCATAAAGTCGTCGAAGTCGAACTTATTCTTGCGAATCTTCTTCTCCAGCTTCTTGGCCTCTTCCTCGTCGAACTGCTGCTGGGCACGCTCTACCAGGCTCACGATATCACCCATACCGAGGATTCGGTCGGCCATACGCTCTGGATAGAAGATGTCGATAGCCTCCATCTTCTCGCCTGTACCTACAAACTTGATTGGCTTAGTAACTACAGTACGGATAGAGAGGGCAGCACCACCACG
This sequence comes from uncultured Prevotella sp., assembly GCF_946404925.1. Classification (GTDB taxonomy): domain Bacteria; phylum Bacteroidota; class Bacteroidia; order Bacteroidales; family Bacteroidaceae; genus Prevotella. The sequence goes on from NZ_CAMJFM010000033.1 coordinate 3,800, forward strand.
GGTATCACCATCGAGTTTGGTGAGTACTACGCCGTCGAAGTCGAGACGATCGTTAAACTCCTTAGCGGTATTAACGGCGTCCTGACCGGTCATTGAGTCAACCACGAACAGAGTCTCGTTAGGATTGATAGCATTCTTCAGAGTCTCGATTTCGTTCATCATCTCCTCGTCGACAGCCAGTCGACCGGCGGTATCGATAATAACCACGTCGTTAGCCTTCGACTTAGCCTCCTGCAGGGCGTGGTTAGCTATTTCTACTACATTCTTGTTATCGGGCTCAGAGTATACAGGCACGCCTACACTCTCGCCCACTACCTTCAACTGCTCGATAGCAGCAGGACGATATACGTCGCAGGCCACCAACAGAGGCTTCTTGTGGTTACGCTCCTTGAGCATCTTGGCCAGCTTACCGCTGAAGGTGGTCTTACCCGAACCCTGCAGACCGCTCATCAGGATGATGGCGGGAGCACCGGCACGGCCCTCAACTTTCAGCTCGGCAGCCTTACCACCCATCAACTCGGCCAGCTCATCGTGAACAATCTTCACCATCAGCTGACTAGGCTTAACGGCAGTAAGCACATTCATACCAAGTGCCTTCTGCTTAACTGTGTCTGTAAATGTCTTGGCTACTTTATAGTTTACGTCGGCATCAAGCAGGGCACGACGTACATCTTTCAGCGTTTCAGCTACGTTAATCTCGGTGATTTTCCCCTCACCTTTCAGTATCTTAAACGAGCGTTCTAGTCTATCACTTAAATTCTCAAACATATTACCTTACTTTTTTAGGGCGCAAAGTTACAAAATAAAAATGATACTCCCAAACTTTACTCGTCGTTTTTTCATTTTTCTTTTATTTCTGTTGATTTATCTCGTGTACTGAACTCGCATCCACAGTACTGTTGATTATAGAAATTATACTCTTTCAGCAGCTGATTGCGACGTTCGTACAGCCCACCCTTGCGCCAGTTCTGGGACCAATATAGAGGTGAGGGGTGAGTGGTCTTGCGTCCCGTTGGTAGCAAGCGAGCGGAGCTCGAGCGGAGTGGTGAGAGATTACTTTCAGCCTTTACTGATTCCTGAGCTATTTCGCCGGCGCGGTTGATTTGATCAAGATTCTTCCAGCGCGATGAAGCTAATGTGGTAGTGAAGTATGGGATACCGAGCTCCTGCGCCTTCTTGGCAGCAGCTATCAGGCGGAGCGTAAAACAGCGCTCACACCGACGACCTCGCTCGGGTTCGTTCTCCAATCCGCACACACCATGCAGCCACTCTTCGTGGTCGTAATCGCCATCAATCCAGGTCAGCCCTAAGCTCTCGGCATGGCGCTTACTTTCCTGCTTTCTGATCTCGTATTCCTCTCTGGGCCAGATATTTGGATTAAAATAATAAATCACAGGTCGAACGCCGTTTGCCATCATCCATTCCACGATAGCACTCGAACATGGGGCGCAGCAGGCGTGCAGCAACACGTCAGTCAATCCCTCGGGTTTCTGTATAGCTGGTTGTTTCATCGGGTGCAAAATTACACATTATTATTGTTAATCTTCGCAAATCTTGCTTTTATTTCACATAAAATATGTATCTTCGCCCCAAATTTATACTTTACTACATTATATAACATGATGAATTTAAATCTGACTAACAACATCCAAATGCCCAACCACGAGTTGAGGCGTCAGGTAATCGAACTATGTGAAAAAGTACAGAAACCTTTGCTCAAACTCTCTACCAAGGATTATGTAGACAACGGTCTGGGACATCTGGTGGAAGAATTCGACGGACAGGCTGGTCTGGTAAATATCGAGGTTTTCAACGAGCTGCAGCACACCATTACCGGATGGCCAGGCGGTAAGCCTAATGTAGATGATTCTACACGCCCCGAGCGCGCCACACCATATCCCAAGCGAGTTATTGTATTCTCGCCCCACCCCGACGATGATGTCATATCGATGGGCGGCACCATTCGCCGACTGATGCAGCAGCACCACGATGTGCATATTGCCTACGAGACATCGGGCAACATTGCTGTGGGCGATGAGGAAGTACGTCGATTCATGCACTTCATCAATGGATTCAACACCATCTTTGCCAATGGCAGCGACGAGGTGATTAAGCACAGCTACCAGGTGGTAAAGGCTTTTATCAAGAATAAGAAGGAGGGCGACCTCGACACCGAGCAGATTCTGCGACTCAAGGGACTGATTCGTCGCGGTGAGGCCCGACTGGCCTGCGAATATAGCGGTATCGACAGCAAGCATATCCACTTCCTCGACCTGCCATTCTACGAGAGCGGTAAGATTGAGAAGCTGCCTATGAGCGAGGCCGACGTGATCCCCATCCAGCAACTCATCAGCGAGATTCAGCCACATCAGATCTACGTGGCTGCCGACTTGGCTGATCCTCACGGCACTCACCGCAAGTGTACCGATGCTGTGCTGGCTGCCATCGACGAGGAAAAGAAGGCTGGCGCCGAGTGGCTCAAGGACTGCCGAGTATGGATGTATCGCGGTGCCTGGGCTGAGTGGGATGTGGCCGACATCGAGATGTGTGTGCCAATGAGCCCCGAGGAGCTGCGCGAAAAGCGAAACGCCATTCTGCGTCATCAGAGTCAGATGGAGAGTGCCCCATTCCTGGGCAACGACGAGCGTCTGTTTTGGCAGCGTGCTGAGGACAGAAACCGCGAAACAGCCAAGCGTTACGATAACCTCGGTCTGGCCTGCTACGAGGCAATGGAAGCATTTGTGGAATACAAATTTTAATTGATAATTGATAATTATGAAAACTTTAAACCGTAAACCAAAGGTGATGGTGCTGGTGGCACTGCTCACTTTTAATTGTTCGTTGTTAACTTCTGCTGCTGAGCCGGCAGATTATGAGGTTGTGCCCCTACCCCAATCGTTCACTCGAATGGATGGCACGCCTTTCACTCTCGACAGCAAGGTGCAGATACTTGCACCGGCCAGTCTGCAGCGCGAGGCAGAGTTCCTGCAGCAGTACATAAAGGATGTTACTGCCATCCAACTGCCCATAGCTCAGAAGCGGGTAAAGAACATCCGTTATATCGAGCTTAAGCTGGCAGCTGCTTGTGTAAACAAAGAGGGCTACCACATGAGTGTTAACCAGAACGGTGTAACCATTACAGGCGATGATGCCGCAGGCGTGTTCTATGGTATACAGACGCTACGTAAAGCTCTGAGCGACTCAAAGATTCTATCGCCTGCCGAGATTGCCGACTATCCACGATTCTCGTGGCGAGGTATGCATCTTGACTGCTCGCGTCATTTCTTCTCGATAGACTTCGTAAAGAAGTACATCGACCTGTTGGCGCTACACAACATGAACACCTTCCATTGGCATCTGACCGATGATCAGGGTTGGCGCATCGAAATCAAGAAGTATCCCGAGCTTACCACCATCGGTTCGCAGCGTTCGGGCACCGTTCTCGGCACCAATTCCGACCTCGACGACGGCATTCCTCACGGCGGATTCTACACCCAGCAGGAGGCTCGCGAAATAGTAAGATATGCTGCGGAGCGTCACATCACTGTAGTACCCGAGATTGATATGCCAGGCCATATGCTGGCTGCTTTGGCATGCTATCCGGAACTGGGCTGCACAGGTGGTCCTTATGAGGTTGGACATTATTGGGGTGTTTATACCGATGTGCTCTGCGTGGCTAATCCTAAGGTTTACGATTTCGTTGAGGGTGTGCTCACAGAGATTATGGACATCTTCCCATCGGAGGTAATCCATATCGGAGGTGACGAAGCTCCTACCGATAAATGGGATGCCTGCGTAAAATGCAGCAAGCTGCCAAATAAACAGAGCTACTTTACTCGCCGAGTTTTCGATTTCATCACAGCCCACCATCGCCGTGTACTGGGTTGGGACGAGATTCTGGATGGAGCGCCTGCCGATGCGATGATTATGTCGTGGCAGGGTATGCAGCCTGGTGCCATCGCCGCCAAACAGGACCACGATGTGGTGATGACGCCTACATCGCATGTATATTTCGACTACCAGCAGTCTGAGGAGCCTATGCACGAGCCTTCACGCTGCAGCGGATATATCCCCGTAGAAAAAGTTTACAGCCTCGAGCCCGCTCCCGATAGCATTCCTGCCGCAGCCCGTAAGCATATTCTGGGCGGACAGGCCAATATCTGGACCGAGTATATCTATACCGATGGTATGGTAGAATATCAGGCATTGCCCCGCATGTCGGCGCTTGCCGAGGTGCTATGGACAATGCCTGAAGCAAAGAATTACCCATATTTTGTGGAGCGTCTGACTCGTTTCACTCAACTCTTTGAGCTCTACCACTATCAGTATGCCAAGCATCTGTGGCCCGAGCGTCAACTCCCAAGTCGCTGGCGATTCTAAACAGAACCGCTAGCGTTTTATCTCGATGTCGCGTTTCACGTTGTTGCGTATCTTTGTCAGATAGCTCTTCATGCCCGCGGCATCTTTTTTGTCGATAATCTCCAGCAGTTCCTTCAACTCCGTACGTATCTGGGCCACCTGGTCGCCAGTATAGGGGTTGAACAGAATTTCCTGCAGCAGATAGTCATCCTCGTTCAGCACGCCTTTGGCTATACGCATGTGGCGCTTAAAGGTGGTACCTGGTGCATCCTGGTGTTTCATCACAGCAGCAAACACGAATGTCGACACGAATGGAATACTCAGCGAGTAAGCCACCGTCTTATCGTGCTCCTCGAAGGTGTACTCGTAGATGTTCAGTCCCAGTTTGCTGTACAGATCCTTGAAGAAGATGCGGCCCATGTAGTCGCCCTCGCTGATGATGATAGCATTCTCCTCAGAGAGCTGCTGCAGATTGGCGAAGGTAGGTCCGAACATCGGGTGAGTAGACACATAGCGCATGCCGGTCTTCTCGTAGAAGTCCTTCAGATCGGTCTTTACGCTGGCTATATCGCTGATGATACACTCCTTAGGCAGGTAAGGTATCACCTCTTCGAACACGGGTATCGTATATTTCAGCGTTACTGCGTTGATCAGCAGTTCTGGCTTGAATTCCTTAATCTCCTCGAACGAGGTGAAGCGCTGGCAGTTGTAGGTAAACCTCATGCGTTTGGGGTCTCTCTCGAACACAGCCACCTCGTGGTCAAAACTCAGCAGGTCGATGAAGAATGATCCCATCTTTCCTGCTCCCATTACTAGAATCTTCATAGTTATATTTATTTGGCACGGATTAACACTGCTCTTTTATAAAGAAACGCTGCTTTTTTCTGCAACAAATCCGTGTCTTTTAATTTATTAAAAGCTGCGTTAATCCGTGCCTAAAACAATTACTTGTTAATGATTTCTATTTGCTGTCTTACTGACTCCTCGTGGATATTCTCAAACACGTGGGCTACGAACTCTGGATCCATACCGCAGAGCGAACCCTGTGCACCACGCTTGTTCAGAATCTCGTTGTAGCGGTTGGCCTGCAGCACCGTCATATTGTGCTCCTTCTTGTACTGACCAATCTCGCGACAAACACGCATGCGCTTTGCCAGCAGATCCATCAGCTGATTATCCAGCTCGTCAATCTGCTTACGCAGCTGGGTAATACCCTCGGTAGTGGTCTTCTCATCACGGATAACCAACAGACTCAAGATGTAGTCAAGCACATCAGGTGTTACCTGCTGCTTGGCATCGCTCCAGGCCTTGTCTGGGTCGCAATGGCTCTCAACAATCAGTCCGTCGAAGCCCAGGTCCATAGCCTGCTGACACAATGGAGCCACCAACTCGCGGCGACCTCCGATGTGACTTGGGTCGCTGATGATAGGCAACTCAGGTATGCGGCGACGCAACTCGATAGGAATCTGCCACATAGGGGCATTACGATATATCTTCTGCTCGTAGCTTGAGAATCCGCGATGGATGGCTCCCAGACGCTTGATGCCAGCCTGGTTCAGACGCTCCAGCGCACCAATCCACAACTCCAGGTCGGGGTTTACAGGGTTCTTAACAAACACGGGTATGTCTACGCCCTGCAGCGAGTCGGCAATAGCCTGCATCGCAAATGGGTTGGCCGATGTACGTGCACCAATCCACAGGATATCGATACCGTGCTTCAACGCCAGCTCTACATGCTCAGGTGTAGCAACCTCGGTAGATACCAGCATCTTGGTCTCCTTCTTCACCTGCTCCATCCATACCAGAGCGGGCTCGCCGTGACCCTCAAAGCCACCGGGTTTGGTGCGAGGCTTCCACACACCAGCGCGGAAGTTGTGGCAGCCTTTCATAGCCAGCTGCTTGGCGGTAGTCATCACTTGTTCCTCGGTCTCAGCAGAGCAAGGGCCTGCAATCACGAAGGGACGTTCATTGTCACTAGGTAAATTCAGTGGGGCTAATTCTAATTCCATATTATATAACTTTTTTAATTCTTTCTAATGCTGCTTTGATTTTTTCTTCTTTCGCGCATAATGATATTCTGATGTATCTTGCGCCGTTGCTGCCGAAGATGAAGCCTGGGGTGATGAACACACGGGCCTCGTGCAGAATCTTCTCCGTCAGATCCTCTACGTTCTCTATATTGGCAGGTATCTTTCCCCAGAGGAACATGCCCACCTGATTCTTGTCGTAAGTGCAACCCAGCAGATCCATGATCTTCTCTGCCCATTGGCGACGACGTGCATAAGTATTGATATTGTACTCGCGATGCCACTCGTCGGTATTGTCATAAGCCTCGGCTGCAGCCAGCTGGATGCCTCGGAAAGTTCCGCTCTCAATGTTCGACTGCACCTTGAGTATCCACTTGATAAACTCAGCATTTGCCACACACATTCCAACGCGCCAGCCTGGCATGTTATGACTCTTCGACATCGAGTTGAGCTCTATGCAGCAGTCTTTTGCACCAGGCACCTGCATGATAGACAGATGCTCCTCGCTCAGAATCAAGCTGTATGGGTTATCGTTCACCACCACGATGTTGTGGTCTTTGGCAAACTTCACCAGTCGCTCGTAGGTCTGGCGCTGTGCACGACCGCCTGTAGGCATATTAGGATAGTTGGTCCACATCAGCTTTACGCGACTCAGGTCCATCTTCTCCAGCTCGTCGAAATCGGGCTGCCAACCATTATCTTCACGCAGGTTGTAGTTCACAATCTTTGCGCCAAGAATCTTGCTCAGCGATGTGTATGTTGGGTAGCCTGGATTAGGTACCAGCACCTCTTCGCCTGGATTCACAAAGGCCAGCGTTACGTGCAGTATACCCTCTTTCGAGCCAATCAGTGGCAGAACTTCACTCTTACCATCTACATCAACGCCATACCAGCGCTTGTAGAATCCCGCCATAGCCTCGCGCAGTTCGGGGATACCCATCGTCAGCTGATAGCCGTGGGTGTCGGGGCGCTTAGCTACCTCGCACAGTTTGTTAATGGTCTCGGGCGATGGCGGCATATCGGGACTACCGATTGCCAGACTGATAATGTCCTTGCCCTCGGCGTTCATCTGCGCCACCTCTTTCAGTTTCTTGCTGAAGTAGTACTCTTGTACTAAACTCAATCTATCTGCTGGTTGTATCATTTCAATGTTTAATGTTTAATCTTTAATGTTTAATGTCAATTCGTTTGCTTTCCGTCTTTATATTCGCCCAGAATCTTCAGATCCTTTGTCAGCGGTATGATGGCATCTATACTCTGGCGATATCGCGTCAGGTCGTCGTACATCACATCCACGTAGAACAGATACTCCCACTCTTTGCCGATGATGGGTAGCGACTGAATCTTGGTAAGGTTGATCTTGTAGAACGAGAGGATGGCCAGCACGTGACTCAGCGAGCCCTCTTCGTGAGGCAGCGAGAACACGATGCTGCTCTTGTTGGCCTCAGTCAGCGGGCGCAGCATGTCGGCCTTGTTAGGATTGCTCACCACCAGAAATCGGGTAAAGTTGTGCTTGTTGTCCTCAATGTGGTCTTCCAGCACCTTCAGACCATACAACTTGGCAGCCTCAGCATGACAGATGGCAGCCCATCCGCGTTTCTGTCCCTCGGCTATCATCTTGGCCGATCCAGCAGTATCCTCAGCCTCAACGTTCTTGAGCTGTGGGTGCTTGGCCAGGAAGTCACGACATTGCATCAGTGCTACGGGGTGCGAGTGTACCTCGGTGATGGTATCCCAGTCGTCCTCTGGCAGACAGCAGATGCAGTGGGTGATGTGCAGTTTGTGCTCGCCCACTACGCTGGTGCCGCTATCGCGCAGCAGCTCGTAGTTGTGCAGCAACGAGCCAGCTATCGTATTCTCTATGGCCAACATACCAATGGCTGTTGGATCTTGTTTGATCTGCTGAAACACCTGTTCGAAGGTTGAGCAACATATCAACTGTATCTGTTCCCCCTCGAAGTAAAGGTGCGCCGCGATATCGTGAAACGATCCTATCAATCCTTGTATTGCTATTCTCTTCATTTTCTTACTTTCTCACTTTTTTACCTTAAAAACAAGTCCCGCTATCACTTTGTTGTGAAGCGGGACCTTGTTGTTTTATCTTCCTATTGTCATAAGTTGAATTCTATACGCAACTTCCCGCTTCACAGTTCTCTGCAAAGTAAAAATAAAAGCCGTAAAACCAAGCATTCAACATTGACATATTCTTTCTATTTTATTGATTTCGGCTGCAAAAGTATAGTATTTTTGTGAAACTACCAAATAAAATGGAAGAAATTTTATGATTTTACTTACATTTTATAAATAAGAACAATAATCCCCACCAGAAAACGGCGGGGATTATTTGTTGTTATCAGTTGTTGACCGAACCTCCTACGATGTCGAGGAGTTCGGACGTGATGGCTTGCTGTCGGCTCTTGTTGTACTGCAAGTTGAGCTCGCGTAGCAGCTCGTCGGCATTATCTGTAGCAGTCTGCATCGCCACCATGCGGGCAGCATGCTCAGAGGCATTGCTATCCAGCAGAGCTGTGTAGAGCATCAAGTGGGCCAACTTAGGCATGAGCTGCGCAAGAACGGTGTTCATGTCGGGCTCTACGATAAAGTTATCGTTGAGCGGTTTTACCTCTTTCTGCTCGCGGTTGCCCTCCTTCTCACCACGCTTCTTCAGGTAGTCCTGACTCTGCTTGGTGGCAAGATTGCTGGTAAGATCGCGTTCGTGGTCGGCCTGCAGTTCGCTCTCGATGTCGATAGGCAGGAACGTCTTACGTGTAAGCACCTGAGAGCCAGCACTCTTAAAGTGGTGATAGATGAGTTCTACCTTATCTATCTGACCCTCGGCAAACTTGCGTCCCAGTTCCATCGCTATCTCGATACACTGCTGCACGTTGGGGTGATCGGCAAGAGCTGAGTATTCGCCCTGCACGTTGAGCCCCATCTTGCGAGCCTTCTCGAACACCTTGCGGCCAATGGGATAGATCTCCACATTCTGGCGTCCGATAGTGTCGTTGTACTCATCGACCACATGCGTCATGAGCTTGATGGTGTTGGCATTGAATCCGCCACAGAGCGACGAATTACTTGAGAACACCACCAGTGCAGCCCGCTTTACGGGGCGCTCCTGATCGTAGATGGTCTGAGCCTCGGCCTCGGCAGCAAGGAACGACTTGAGGATGTGCTCCAACAACTCCTCGTAAGGCAGCATGTTCTGAATAGCTACCTGTGCGTGGTGCAACTTGCTGGAAGCCACCATCTTCATAGCCGACGTGATCTTTCGCGTAGAATTGACTGAGGCTATGCGGCCTTTAATTTCTTTCAGGCTAGGCATAGGCTATCAGGCTTTATACGTTCCAGCTATGTCGGCCATTACAGCCTCGATGGTATCGGTGGTAGCATCGTCGATTTTACCGCTGGCCAGGGTCTCGATGACCTCGGGATGCGCTGAGCGCAACTTGTCGAGGAACGATGTCTGGCACTCGCGTACCTTGGCGATGGGCACCTCGCGCATCAGTCCGTGAACACCGCAATACAGTATGGCAATCTGCTCGCCTACTGGCATTGGGCTGTACTGGGGCTGAATGAGCAGCTGGTTGTTCTTACGTCCACGGTCCAGTGTCATTGCTGTTACGGCATCCATATCGCTCGAGAACTTAGAGAAGGCCTCCAGCTCACGATACTGAGCCTGGTCGATCTTCAGCGTACCAGCCACCTTCTTCATTGACTTGATCTGTGCCGAACCACCCACACGAGATACCGAGATACCTACGTTGATGGCAGGACGGAAGCCCTGGTTGAAGAGGTCGCTCTCCAAGAAGATCTGACCATCGGTAATAGAGATAACGTTGGTTGGGATGTAAGCCGATACGTCGCCAGCCTGAGTCTCGATGATAGGCAGAGCGGTGAGCGAACCACCACCCTTTACGTGACCCTTCATGCACTCTGGCAGGTCGTTCATCTGCTCGGCCACCTCCTGCTGCTCGTTCATCTTAGCTGCACGCTCCAAAAGGCGTGAGTGCAGATAGAATACATCACCTGGATAAGCCTCACGTCCTGAAGGACGGCGCAGAATCAGCGATACCTCACGATAGGCTACAGCCTGCTTCGACAGGTCGTCGTAGACAACCAATGCTGGCAGTCCGCGATCGCGGAAGTACTCACCGATAGCGGCTCCTGCAAATGGTGCATAGTACTGCATAGCTGCAGGATCGGCTGCTGTAGCAGCCACCACGATGGTGTAAGGCATAGCGCCGTGCTCCTGCAGGGTAGATACAAGAGCAGCAACGGTACTGGCCTTCTGTCCGATGGCTACATAGATACAATAGACAGGCTTGCCTGCCTCGTAGAAACTCTTCTGATTGATGATGGTATCAACGGCGATGGCGGTCTTACCCGTCTGGCGGTCGCCGATGATCAACTCGCGCTGTCCACGACCGATAGGAATCATCGAGTCGATGGCCTTCAATCCTGTCTGCAGAGGCTCCTTAACGGGCTGGCGGTAGATAACACCAGGGGCCTTACGATCCAGCGGCATCTCGAAAGCGTCGCTCAGGTCGATATCTCCCTTACCGTCGATAGCCTGTCCCAGCGGATTGATAACGCGTCCCAGCATGTTGTCGTTGACACGGATAGAGGCGATACGCTTGGTACGCTTCACCACCATGCCCTCTTTGATGCCCGAGGTAGTGCCCAGCAGCACACAGCCCACGTTGTCCTCCTCGAGGTTCATCACGATAGCCATAGTGCCGTTTTCAAACTCCAGCAGCTCGTTGGCCTCGGCGTTGCGCAGTCCGTAGATGCGGGCCACACCATCGCTCACTGTGAGCACGGTTCCCACCTCGTCGAACTTCTCAGCATCCGATATACCTTTCAGCTGGTCGAGCAGTACCTGCGAAACTTCGCTTGGTTTAATCTTATCTGACATTGTTGTTTACTTTTTTAATGTATTGAGAATACTGTTGAGTTTGGTCTTGACGCTGGCGTCCATACGATAGGTATCGTACTCCAGGATGAAGCCTCCGATGATGTCGGGGTTTACCTGCGACTCAAACTCCACTGTTCCATTAGTCTTACTCTCCACCATGCGTCGCATTTTCTGTTCCGTTTCCGGACTAACTGCGGCGGCGGTGATGAGGCGTCCGCGGATGACATTCTTCTGCTGGCGGTAAAGCGTGACGTACGAATTGGCGATGAACTGCATCACACTCTCGCGGTCCTCCTTCAGCACTAGCTTGATGAAGGCCTTCATCAGACCAGAAGGCTCGCGGCCTGCCGCGGTGAGCAGCAAGCCCTGCTTCTTATCCTTCGAGAGCATCGGATTGTCAATCGTAGAGCGCAACTGTGGCACCTCGATGTAGCTCTTGGCTATCTGCTGCATCTCGGCATACACCTGCTGCTCAATCTTGGCGTCGGTGGCACTCTTGAGTAGTGCTCGCGCGTATCTTACCGATATGACTCCTATATCCATACGTACATTACTTATTTATCAGTAGAAACATCATCCAGCATACGGTCAATCAAATCCATCTGCGACTTGTCGTCCTTGAGGTTCTGCTTGAGAACCTTCTCGGCGATGCCCACACTGAGTGCGGCAACCTGCTGGCGGATGTCGGCAATAGCGGCCTTCTTCTCCTGTTCGATAGCCACGCGGGCATCGTCAAGGAGTCGGGCTCCTTCTGCCCTCGCCTTCTCCTGAGCCTGTTCCACAATAGCATCGCGCGTCTCGGCAGCCTCTTTCAGTATCTGAGCCTGCTTGGCGCGAGCCTCCTGCAAGATGGATTCTCCCTCCTTCTCGATGTTAGCTAAACGCTCCTGGGCCTCATGGGCCTTCTTGAGACTGTCCTCGATGTAGCGGTTTCGCTCTTCTACCATCCCAACGATGGCGGGGAAACCGTACTTGGCAAGCACGAAGAAGACGACGGCAAACGCCAGGAGCATCCAGAACAAGAGTCCCAGATCGGGGGTGAGGATTGCTGGCAGTTTACTGAAATCCATAGAACTTCAATTTTACAATTCTTGAATTCTTCAATTCTTACTTGATCAAGAATGCACAAGCAGCAATAGCGAAGAGGGCACAACCCTCAACGAATGCAGAGGTCAGAATCATGTTTGTCTGGATCTTGCTAGTAGCCTCTGGCTGACGAGCGATGGCGTCCATAGCGCTGCCACCAATCTTACCAATACCCAAACCTGCACCAATTGTTGCAATACCTGCACCGATACCGCAGCCCAGCTGAGCCAGACCCTCGGCTAAAAATAATGCTGAAATCATAATTTTTTAATTTTTAAAGTTGTTATTAATGTTATTCTTTAATTATCAATTATTGAATTCTTTAATTCTTTAATTCTTTAATTTTACTCCGCATGATGCTCTTTGTGAGCCAGGCCGATGAATACGGCACTCAGCATGGTGAACACATATGCCTGGACAAACGCTACCAGCAACTCGAGCGCATTCATAAACAGAAGCATGATGATGCTGAAGATGTTTAGTCCCATACCAAAACCTACACCCATCGACCAACCGAGGAAGATAACGCAAGTGAACGAGAGTATCACAGCGTGACCAGCCATCATGTTGGCAAAAAGACGGATCATAAGTGCGAATGGCTTTGTGAACACGCCGAACAGCTCAATCAGCGGCATCACAGGAGCGGGATAGGCCTTGAGAAACAGCGGAACCTCGGGCCAGAAAATCTCCTTCCAGTACTCCTTGTTGGCAAACAGGTTGATGGCAAGCATCGTACATACAGCCAGGAAGAAGGTGATGTTGATGTTACCAGTAACGTTGGCGCCTCCTGGGAATACAGGAATCAGTCCGATGAGATTACAGGTCAGGATGAAGAAGAACACCGTGAGCAGATAAGGAGCATACGGACGGTAGTGCTTCTCACCTATCGACGACTTGATGAGGTCATCATGTATCGTCATCACGATCATCTCCATAGCACCTACAAATCCCTTCGGAGCCTCGCTCTTGGCGTCGTGGTTCTTGTACCAGCGGGCACAGCTCAGGAACACAGCGATGAGTACGGCCACCACAATCCAGATCTGCAGCACACTCTTGGTGATGCTGAGGTCAAGTGGGCGAACCTCCTCGCCGCCTACGCGTTCATAAATCTTACCGTGATGCTCCTCGCTGAAGAAGAACTGACTGGGCAAGCTGTGAGCCGTACAGAAGAACCACTTTTGTCCGGGATTATCACTCGCACTACGAAGGATGATGGGCAGCGGAATGCTGATGTGATGGCCCTGGTAGCTGGCGATATGCCATTCGTACGAGTCGGCCAGGTGCTCGAGTACAATCTCGGGGATGTCGAGCTCCTCACCTTCTCCACCCTCGCTAGCCAAGGCGGCAGTAGGCAGCAGCGCTACCATCATCAGGAGGATTATCGTTCTTAATTTTTTCATTACTTATCTATTATTAATTCTGGCGAAGAAGATAGAGTGGTGAGCAAGCATGCCAAAATAGAATGCTATAAACACCAGGAAGAACTTTAGCATAGAGTCCTGATTATCAACCAGATAATAGACAAACATCACTGCCAGAGCCAACAGCAGACGAAAGCCTGACACAGCCGTAAAGAATGTGGGCAGGCTGTCGGGCGAGCTCTGGGCTACACGCTTCCATATCTGTGAGATGGCCACGCATGTTACCAGCGAGAACACCACACTCACGATGATGGGCGCAAGCAAGTCGAGATACCATATCTGCATCACCATCAGGGCGATGAGGGCCAGGGCCACTGTTACCATCAGCCCGTGGCGCAGATACGTCATACTCAACTTCTCGATATTCTTTGTCATTATTATTACTCCTCTTTTGCTTTCAGTTCCACACAAAGACTAACCTCGTTCTTCTGCACCGCCACGAATCCGCCCTGTATCTCCAACTGCTGCTTTCCCTCGGCTGTGGCATAAACCACCTCGCCGCCCTGCAGCGTAGAGATGATGGGGGCGTGATCCTTGAGAATCTCGAACTGGCCCATGGTTCCTGGTACCAGCACGCTCTCAACAGCGCCGCAGAACTCAATCTTTTCGGGAGAAACTATCTTTAGCTGTAACATAAACTTTTAATGTTTAATGTTTAACGTTTAATGTTACGCTTTGGCAGCTTCGAGCAGTTTCTTCGCTTTCTCCTTGACATCCTCGATGGTTCCCACGTTCAGGAATGCCTGCTCTGGCAGATCGTCTACCTCGCCATCCAGAATAGCGTTGAATCCCTTGATAGTCTCTTCGATAGGCACCATCACACCTGGCAGACCAGTGAACTGAGATGCTACAGAGAATGGCTGACTCAAGAAACGCTGCACGCGACGTGCACGGTTCACGGTGAGTTTGTCTTCGTCTGAGAGCTCGTCCATACCCAGAATGGCGATGATGTCCTGCAACTCCTTGTAGCGCTGCAGAATCTCCTTTACGCGCTGTGCACAGTCGTAGTGAGCCTTTCCCACAATCAGTGGGTCGAGGATACGCGATGTTGAACCCAGTGGGTCAACGGCTGGATAGATACCCAGCTCAGCAATCTTACGATCCAATACGGTGGTAGCATCCAGGTGGGTAAAGGTTGTAGCTGGAGCTGGGTCGGTTAAGTCGTCGGCAGGCACGTATACGGCCTGTACAGATGTGATAGAACCCGTCTTGGTAGATGTGATACGCTCCTGCATCGAACCCATCTCTGATGCCAGTGTGGGCTGATAACCTACGGCTGATGGCATACGTCCCAGCAGAGCCGATACCTCAGAACCAGCCTGAGTGAAACGGAAGATGTTGTCGATGAAGAACAGGATATCGGCAGCGCCGCCGTCCTTACCGCCACCATCGCGGAATCCCTCAGCTACGGTAAGCCCTGAAAGAGCAACTGATGCACGTGCGCCTGGTGGCTCGTTCATCTGTCCGTAAACCAGTGTGGCCTGACTCTTCTTCAGCTCCTCGGGGTCAACCAGACTCAGGTCCCATTTACCCTCTTCCATAGCCTTGCTGAACTTCTCGCCATAGCGGATAACGCCACTCTCAATCATCTCACGAATCAGGTCGTTACCCTCACGGGTACGCTCTCCTACTCCTGCGAACACCGAGAATCCGTTGTGTCCCTTGGCAATGTTGTTAATCAGCTCCATGATAAGCACGGTCTTACCTACACCAGCACCGCCAAACAGTCCGATCTTACCACCCTTCATGTAGGGCTCCAGCAGGTCGATTACCTTGATACCTGTGGCCAGAATTTCCTTCTTGGTCGACAGTTCCTCGAATGTTGGTGCCTCGCGGTGGATGGGGTAAGCGCCCTCCATGTTCAGCTGTTTCATACCATCGATAGGCTGTCCGATAACGTTCAGCATTCTACCTTTAATCTGATCGCCTGCAGGCATCACGATAGGTGAGCCCAGAGGGATCGCTTCCAGTCCGCGATGCAGTCCGTCGGTATTGTCCATAGCCACACAGCGCACCGTATCCTCGCCGATGTGCTGCTGCACCTCGACAATCAGGTCGCGCCCGTCGCCACGATCAATCTTCAGAGCATCGTAAATCTTTGGCAACACCTTTTCGGCATCCTGGCCTTCGGTATCGAAGTAAACGTCGATAACCGGGCCGATAATCTGCGAAATGTGTCCAGTAATTTGTGACATACGCTGTTAATTTTTAAGTTATTATTTATTCTATATTCCTATTTATTATCTATGTAATGCGATGTTGTAGTTCAGATACTTCGAGTTGCCCGTCACATCCTCCAGCACCCGTACAAATGGCGGGAAGTTGATGGTTTCCTGCTCAGTAACGCCCTTGGTCTCCATCATCACCAGATTGCTCACAGGCTCCACAAAGGTGTCAACCTCGAAGAACTGGCCCTTCCAGATAAAGCTCTGACGCTTTTTGCGGATGGTGGCGCGATATGGGTCGGCCTGCGATAGCATCTGCTCGTACAGGTTGTTGTCCACCTGGCGCTCTGTCTCAATCACCTCGTTGTCGTTGATGCGTTTCTTCGAGCGGTGCACGTTCACCACCTTTCCACCACTCCATTCGCGGCGGCGTAAGCGCACCTCGCTACCTGGCTCTGATACCAGATAGGTCTGGGTAATCATACTCTCCGAGCACTCAGGTATCTCGCCTGTAAGTTCTACGCGGAATATGCGCTCCTGCTGGGCTGGAAGAGGCATTCCTACTACCTTCGATATCTCAGACAGCACGCGGTTCAGCTTGTTCTCAAAGTCGTCGTGGTTGTTGATTACGCGCAGATGCGGATGTCCGGTCCACGCCTTGATCACCTTCTTATCCAGCTCGCGGGCTATGCGCAGGCCCTCTTCGTTGGCCTGCTCGTAGCGTGTGGCATTGGTGGCAGTGGTGTAATACTGCTCAGCACCATCGGCCGCACTCACCAGGTGCAGCACGGCGTCGTAGCTCTGGCGTAGCGCCTCCGAGTTGGTGCCGGCCATACGTGTTATCTCGTCCCACTCTTCGGGCTTGATATAGGCCGATATATCCATTGCGCCTCGGTCGCAAACCACCAGTACGGGCTTCTCGCACACCTCTGCCAACTTCATAAACTGGTCCTCCAGCGCCAGCTGAGTCTCCAGAATGGCACGCTCGCCCTGGTAGTACAGGTCGCGGTTGGGCGTCAGGTAGTTCCAGCCAGCGGTGCTGTAGATGGTGGGCACCTCGGGCACGTTGAACACCTTGTAGCCGAATCCTGAGAAGTACTCGGTTATCTTCACCAGCGCCGTAGTCTTACCAGCACAGGGGCCTCCCGTCAATACTATCTTCTTTATATCTGGCATTAAATATTTAATGTTTAATCTTTAATCTTTAATGTTTAATCTTTAATGTTAGATGCTCAGTTCGTCGAGCACCTTGATCAGTCGCTTGTCGAAACGCTTATCAGTACGTATACACTCACTGAATGGCACATAAACCACCTCGTTATTACGCACACCAATCATCACGTTGCGCTGTCCCTGCTTGATAGCCTCGATAGCGCCTACACCAGTAATCGATGCCAGGATACGGTCGCGAGCTGATGGGCTTCCGCCACGCTGCAGGTGCCCCAGAATAGATACGCGGACATCGAACTCTGGGAACTCCTTCTTTACACGATCTGCATAGAACAGAGCGCCACATTTTGGACTCTCTGATACGATGACGATACACGACTTTTTCGACTTACGTATACCACGGCTCATAAACTGCGCCAGCTGGTCTACGTCGGTAGCCTCTTCAGGCACGATGGCAGCCTCGGCGCCGCAGGCTATAGCGCAGTTCTGTGCCAGGAAACCTGCATCGCGGCCCATCACCTCAACAAAGAAGATGCGCTCGTGCGAGTTGGCAGTATCGCGAATACGGTCTACACACTCCATGATGGTATTCATGGTGGTATCATAGCCGATGGTGTTATCAGTACCATAGAGGTCGTTATCGATGGTTCCAGGCAGTCCGATGACGGGCATATCATACTCCACACCAAACTTCCAGGCACCAGTCAGCGATCCGTTACCGCCTATAACCACCAGGGCATCTATCTCCTCCTTAACAATAGTCTCGTAAGCCTTCTGCATACCCTCGGGCGTCATAAACTCCTTCGAGCGGGCAGTCTTCAGGATAGTACCTCCACGTGTCACGATACCGCTCACGTTCTCGGTGGTAAACGGCTTTACCTCGTCGTTAATCAGTCCCTCGTAACCACGATATATACCTTTTATATTAAAACCATTATAGATACCGGCACGTGTCACGGCACGTATGGCGGCATTCATTCCCGGCGCATCGCCTCCCGACGTCAGGATACCAATCGTCTTAACTTTTCCCATATTACTTTTTTTCCTTTCTATTGTTGTTAGTTATATAAAATTCACTTCCAGCCACAGCACCAGCAGACCGGTCAGCGCGCCTGCCAGCACCTTTGGTGTCAGGTTCTTCACATACCAGCCCACCTTGATGTGCTCCATCTTCATCAGCGCCAGTCCGCTCACCGAGCCTACACTCAGCAGACATCCGCCCACAGCCGTGCAGTAGGCTATGATCTTCCAGTAGGCGCCGTTAGTCACGAAGTTCTCGGCATAGCTGCCCTTCATGGCGGCTTCGGCTATCGGATAGAGCGAGATGTCGCTCATGGCTATCGTAAACGAGTCTACCACACCACTCAGCAGACCTGATACCACGCCCAGCACCCATACGCTGCCGATGGTATCGTCTACCCAGTGGGCCACATCGCCAAACACGCCCGTCTCGGTTACCACACCCATTGCCAGCATGATACCCATCACAAACAGTATCTGCTGCAGGGTGCCGTACTGCACCGATCGCGGTGTGTAGCGCTGCTGCATCTGGTCGGCATTCATCAGCTTGCGATTCATCACCTCGTTAACCACCCACAGCACACTGAGCACACACAGCGCGCCAAGGAATGGCGACAGCTTGGTGATGTTGTGGAAGGTAGGTATAAACCACAGTCCGCCAATGCCCACAAACAGCATCACTATGCGCTGCCAGGGCAGCAGATTGGTGTCGTCGCCGCGGAACGGCATGGGCGCCCACTGCGTGTCAAGTCGCTCGGGCAACTGGCGGTTTATCAGTATCGTAGGCACTATCCACGCCAGCAGTACCGGCAGCGCCATATAGGCCGTATATCGCGATGCGGTGATAGCGCCATCGCCCCAGAGCACCAGCGTTGTCGGGTCGCCTATCACCGTGAGGCATCCGCCGCAGTTGGCTGCTATCACGATGGCAGCACCTATCAGCATGCGCTGGCGGCGGTTCTGCACTATCGAGTGCATGATTACCAGCATCATCGTGGCTGTAGTCAGGTTGTCCAGATTGGCCGATAGGATGAATGTGGCCAGCGTGATGGTCCACAGCAGGCGCTTCGAGTTGCGCGTCTTGATCCACTTGGTCACAAAGTCGAAACAGCCGTTATTATGCAGAATCTCTACGATGCTCATAGTGGCCAGCAGAAACATCACGATGCTGGCAGCACGACCCACATAATACAGGAACACATTATTATATATGTAATACTTCACCGCCTCGCTCGATGGCAGGTCGCCATTCAGAAACTCCCAGTAGTCCTCGGCATGGCGCTGCATCACAAAGTCGGTACCGTAGCAGATGTAGACCACCCACCCCACAGTACCGATGAATATGGCGATAGCACTCTTGTTCACACCCGTGGTGTGTCCGGTTGCTATCACAACATAACCCAGCAGCAGCAGTATTACAATGATAAGTGTCATTTTCTATCTTCCTCTCCCTAGTTTAAAATTTCAGTAGGTGTCCAGAACCAGAAGATCGTGCCTCTGCCGTCTTCGGTATTGTCGCGTGCACCTATTTTTCCGTTACAGCGGTCTATGATGGCCTTACATACGCTCAGTCCCAGTCCCGGGTTTTCCTGACTCTCGTCGTGTGTGTATGTATTCTTGTCGCTCAGTAGGCCGAAAATGTTTGCTTTCAGTTTCTCGGGCAGTCCGTCGCCGGTATCCTTCACCTCTACGTACATACCGCCTTCTTTCACGTAGTACGTCAGCTTTATCTTGCCCTCCTTGGTGTGCTGCATGGCGTTGTCCAGCAGATGCATCGTCACCACCTTCAGCAGCTTCTTGTCTACCAGCGCGCGCATGCCTTCTACGGGTTCTTCTACCTCCAGCACCACGCCCTCGTGCAGCTGCGGACGTATCTCGGCCACATACTGCCCCATCTCGTAGTCGATGTCGGTCACCTCGCGCTGGAACAGCTGGCTCTTACCTTCGATATCGCTCAGCGACAGCAGCTCGTTGATCATGTGCAGCAGGTCCAGTCCGTTCTTGTTGATAAGCTGCAGCAGGTTCTGGCGCTCCTCTGGCGGCAGGGCTGTATCGTCCATCGTCATCAGCAGGTCGCTAAAGCCTATGATGGCGTTCAGCGGCGTGCGCAGCGAGTGGCTCATGTTGCCCATGAATATATCCTTCAGCTCCTCACTCTTGCGGGCAGCCTCGGCAGCCTCCAGGGCTTTCTTCTCACTCTCGCGTGCAGCTTCGGCAGCCTCGCGTGCTTTCTGCTCGTTCTTGTGCGCCATCTCTGCATTATATTCAGCCACCTTGGCGTTTCTCATCGCCTCGTCGGCACTGTGGGTAGCTTTCTGCTCGCTGGCTCTGGCGGCCTCCTCGCTCTGGCGTGCCTTCTCCTCATTCTCGCGTGCCAGTTTCAGCGCCTTCTTCAGGTTCTTCTTATTATGGTACTGCATCAAAATGATACCGGCCATGATGGCAAATACCAGCGCCGATATAGCGTACCACACCCAAACGGGTATAATCAGTCCGTCAAAGTGCGTAGCCACATTGCTGTACACCTCTTCTACCACGCCCTCGTCCACCATCTTGTCCAGCTCGGCATTGATGGCGTCTATCAGTTTCTTGTCGTGGCTCACGTAGCAGTATTCGCGTGGTGTCAGCGTCAGGTCTTCTGCCTCCAGATTGTTCAGCTTGTGTTTTGCCATCATGTGCTTGGCCTGATAGCGGTAGCATATCACGGCATCGTATTCGCCTGCAGCCAGGTCTTTCATCGCCTTGGTCAGGTCGTAGACTATCACGATTTTGGCGCCGCTCTTCTTCAGCGTGTCAACTACGGGGCGGCTCTGCATCAGGGCTATCTCCTCACCCTTCACGTCGCGCAGTCCGTAGTTCTTGCGCTCGCCTTTACGGGTCACTATCTGGTAGTACAGTCGCAGCACCGATCGCGAGTAATTGGTGGTGTCCTTGCGATATGGCGAGTACACCATCATGGCCAGATCCACCTTTCCCGTTATCACATCGCCAGCTATCGCAGCCCATTTGTTGGGTTTAAACGTCATGGGTATGTCCAGTCGCTTCATCAGTATCTTGGTAAACTCCACATCCGCGCCGCTGGGCTCCCCGTTGTGGTTCACATACTCCAGTGGCGGATAGTCCTGGTCGATACCGAAAAGCAGTGGTTTATCTTTCGTGTAGCCTAGATTGTCTGCATTCGCCGCGATGGCAAACGTAAGCAGTAGTAGTATTGATGGCAATCTAAGCTTCATAATCATTTAGAGGTTATTTATTATTCAGTGGCAAAAGTAGCAAAAAATCTCCGAACCACCAAACTTTTTCATTGTTTTTTCTTGAAAAGTAGAAAAAATCACAATCCTCTTGCCTTCCAAATGCGGTCTTTGGCGGCATTTATCTCCTGGAATTTCTTCTCAGCAGCCTTGCGCACGTCGTCGCCCAGCGCAGCCACTTTGTCAGGATGGTGCTGCAAGGCCAGCTTGCGGTAGGCCTTCTTCACCTCGTCATCGCTGGCGTCGGGACTCACGCCCAGCACCTTGTAGGCATCCTCAAGCGTGCCGCTGCCCAGGTGCAGCATCTGGTCCACCTCGCTGGTGCGCAGTCCCATCCACTGGGCCGCCTCCTTCAGTGCCGTTATCTCGCTCTGGGGCACGCTACCGTCGGCCTTGGCTACCATCACCAAGTAGTTCAACAACTGCAAGCGCTGACTGTAGTCCATTTGTCGGTTAATTTGGTTACAGCATTGCTGCACCGTCTGCTTAAATTGCTGCCAGCCTTCGCGCTTCTGTTCGTCAAACAGACGGTTCAGTATCTCGTTGCCCTGCTGCACAGCCTGGGAGCCAAAGTTCTGTCGTAGCATCTGGCGCACCAGCTCCATCTCGCTGTGCATCGCCTTGCCGTCAGCCTTGATGATATAACTCGACAGCACCAGCAGCGCAAAGAGGAAGCTATTTCTATCCCCCTGCATCTGCCGCTGGCGGTATGCCTGCTGATACACGTTGTTGTAGTCCTGATATGTAGAGCGGTATGTACCTGAGTTGTCAGGATTATTCACACCATCCAGCATACTATCAAATAGCGAGCCCAGCAGATAGCCAGCCAGCGCCCCCAGCGGACCGCCAGCCATCCATCCTATAAACCCACCTATCCATTTTCCTTTTGCCATAATAGTCTTTTAAATAATGAAATTGTATGCAAAGGTAGTGATTTAATTTGGTTTGTGCAAGCATTTAAGAAAACAAATTTGTGACAGATGACAGATGACAGTTTTATTATGGACGGGTATTCTTAATAGCAAAAATTATGTAATTAATAATTACTATATATATAATATATATATTATATATATAGTAAAAATTCACTTGTACTTTTTAGTGCTCAAAATTAAACTGTCATCCGTCACAACTGTAACGCTCAGGTGAGGAAAAAATATTTTCCACGTGTGAGTGCAAATACGACCTCACTATATTAACAATTCATTAACACTTGATATTTGCCCACCTCGCCAAAAAGTAGTACTTTTGCATTGTCAAAATAAAATAAATAACAACAGTATTAACAACACAAAAATTAAACTAAACAAAGTATGGCACTTAAAGTTAAAGCACAAGAGAAGTTGCAGAAGATTGGCACTCATGCTGGCAAGTATCGCTACATCATGATGCCCGAGTTGTACACATCACTGAGTCAGGACAAGGTGATTAAGGAGGCTGCCCTTCGCAGCGGAGTAAGTAAGGGAATCATGCAGGCATGCTGGGATGCAGCTGGCGAGGTGATCAAGGCGTGGGCCACTGAGGGCCACTCGGTAGCGCTGCCAGGACTGGGCACCATGCGATTCGGACTGCGCGCCAAGTCGGTCGAGAAGGTAGACGAGGTAAAGGCAGGCCTCATTACCAGCCGCCGCATCATCTTCACCCCAGCCGTTGAGCTGAAGGACGAGTTGGCTGCTACCGCCGTACAGATTTCCTGCTACGACCGCGACGGCAAGGAGGTGAAGCGAGTAACCTCAACCAGCGGCGA
>NZ_CAMJFM010000034.1 GCF_946404925.1 uncultured Prevotella sp.
TAGTAATAAGATTATGGCAAAGAAAGCACTTTTGATGATTCTCGATGGATGGGGAATCGGTAAGCATGGTAAGGGTGATGTTATCTTCAACACTCCAACTCCTTACCTCGATCTGTTGACAGCTACTTCAGCTCACTCTCAGCTGATGGCATCTGGCGAAGATGTTGGCCTGCCCGACGGACAGATGGGTAACTCTGAGGTAGGTCACCTCAATATCGGTGCTGGTCGCATCGTTTATCAGGACCTTGTTAAGATTAACCGCGCCTGCAAGGACGGCTCTATCATGGAGAATCCTCAGGTAAAGGCTGCTTATACATACGCTAAGGAGAACAACAAGAAGCTGCACCTGATGGGTCTGACCTCTGATGGTGGTGTACACTCTTCACTCGACCACCTGTTTAAGCTCATCGAGATTGGTAAGGCTTACGGCCTGAAGAATCAGGTGTTTGTTCATTGCTTTATGGACGGTCGTGATACCGACCCAAAGAGCGGTAAAGGATTCATCGAGCAGGTATCAAAGGTATGTGCCGACAACGAGGCTGCTATCGCCAGCATCGTAGGTCGTTTCTATGCTATGGACCGCGATAAGCGTTGGGAGCGCGTGAAAGAGGGTTACGACCTGATTGTAAACGGTACTGGTAAGCAGAGCACCGATATGGTTGCCGCTATGCAGGAGAGCTACGATGAGGGCGTTACCGACGAGTTCATCAAGCCAATCCACAATGCAGCAGTTAACGGTTGCGTAGAAGAGGGCGATGTAGTTATCTTCATCAACTTCCGTAACGACCGTGCCAAGGAGATGACCATCGCACTGACTCAGGAGGATATGCCAGAGCAGGGCATGAAGACTATTCCTGGACTGCAGTACTACTGCATGACTCCATACGATGCTAACTTCAAGGGAGTTAACATCCTGTTCCCCAAGGAGAACGTTGAGAACACCCTGGGCGAGTATCTCTCAAAGAATGGCAAGAAGCAGCTGCACACCGCAGAGACCGAGAAGTATGCTCACGTAACATTCTTCTTCAATGGTGGTCGCGAGGCTCCATATGAGGGCGAGGATCGTATCCTGGTTCCATCACCAAAGGTTGCTACTTACGACCTGAAGCCTGAGATGAGCGCTTTCGAAGTAAAGGACAAGCTGGTTGCTGCTATCAACGAGGCTAAGTACGATTTCATCGTAGTTAACTTTGCTAACGGCGACATGGTAGGTCACACTGGTATCTACAACGCTATTGCCAAGGCTGTTTGGGCTGTTGACAACTGCGTGAAGGATGTGATCGAGGCTGCTAAGGCTAACGACTACGAGGCCATCATCATTGCCGACCACGGTAATGCCGATAACGCTATCAACCCTGATGGCACACCTAACACAGCTCACTCACTGAACCCAGTTCCATTCATCTATGTAACCAACAACAACTCGGCTACAGTTAAGGATGGTCGTCTGGCTGACGTTGCTCCTTCTATCCTCCACATCATGGGTCTGGAGCAGCCTGCAGACATGACTGGCGAGAACCTGATTCAGGACTAAGAATAGAATATGACACAGCAGGACTTTCAGACCTATGTGGAGAAGTATAGCGACGGTATCGAAGAGATCCGACAGCATGCCCACATGCTTCACGACAGCGTAAACCAGCGCTACGACGAGAATCATCCATATAGCGTACACCTCGACATGGTGGCAGACTCGGTGTTTAAATACGGACACCTGGTCTGCCAACAGGAGGCTGATGTCCTGCCGTTGTTTTTTGGCGCATTCTATCACGATAGCATCGAGGATGCGCGTATGACCTATAATGATGTTAAGAAGGGCGCCAGCCACTTCATGAACGACGAGCAAGCCTATATGGCTGCCGAGATGGTGTATGCACTGACCAACGAGAAGGGAAGAACACGTGCCGAGAGAAGCAACGACCGCTACTATGCCGGTATACGCGAAACACCATACGCCCCATTCCTGAAGCTGTCTGACCGTCTGGCTAACATCACCTACTCGTGTTCGATGTCGAACAAAGTAAACAACCACATGAGAGAGGTTTACAAGAACGAGCTTCCTCATTTCCTGGAGGCCATCAATCCGCATAGTGATGACCCACGAATGACTCTTCCACAAGCAATGATCGACGAAATATACAGTCTGATATGAACGTGCAGATAGAAGAATCGTGGAAGCAATACTTGCAGAGCGAGTTTGACAAGCCCTACTTCGCACAACTTACAACAGCTGTGCGACAGGAGTATCAGACAACCACCTGCTATCCTCCAGGCAAACTGATATTTAATGCCTTCAACCTGTGCCCGTTTGACAAGGTGAAGGTGGTGATTATCGGACAAGACCCCTATCACGAGCCAGGACAGGCCCACGGACTGAGTTTCTCGGTTCAGGACGGCATACAGTTCCCACCATCGCTACAGAACATCTTTAAGGAGATACAGGCCGATCTGGGCAAGGAAATACCCACATCGGGCAATCTTACCCGTTGGGCAGAGCAAGGTGTTCTGCTGCTGAATGCATCGCTCACCGTTCGTGCTCATCAGGCCAACAGCCATTCGGCATTAGGATGGCAGAAGTTTACCGATGCCGCTATACAGGCTCTTGCCGCCAATCGCGAACACTTAGTGTATATGCTCTGGGGAGGCTATGCCCGCTCTAAGTCGTATATGATTGACAAGCAGAAGAATCTGGTACTTGAAAGCGTCCACCCATCGCCACTAAGTGCTAATCGTGGCGGATGGTTCGGACAGCACCAGTTCTCGCGCTGCAATCAGTATCTTGAGCAGAACGGCATGACTCCAATCGAATGGTAATCATAATTATCAACTGTCAATTCTCAATTATCAATTGAATACTCTTCCACCAATCATACAAGTAGGCGATGTGCTGCTCTCGTCAGAGATTCTGACCGAGAAGTTTTGTTGCGACCTGAGCGTTTGCAAGGGCGAATGCTGTGTTGAAGGCGATGCCGGCGCTCCGGTAACCATGGAGGAGATAGCAGAGATTGAGGAGTGTGTTGATACAGTTTGGGAAGACCTGTCAGCCTCAGCTCAGGCAGTAATCGACAAGCAAGGTGTGGCTTACACCGATAAAGAGGGCGATCTGGTGACGAGCATTGTAGGTGGCAAGGACTGTGTGTTTACCTACTATGGCGATATTGAAGACTGGAATACCCATCAGTCTATCAGGAACTGCTGCCTGTGTGCATTAGAAAAGGCTTACAGAGCAGGTCGAACCCACTTCTGCAAGCCTATTAGCTGTGCGTTGTATCCTATTCGCGAAAAGCGTCTTGGCGACGGTCTGGTTGGACTTAATTACAACCGCTGGAGTGTATGTAAGATGGCCATCGCAAAGGGCATCCAGGAGAATCTGCCGCTTTATCAGTTTCTTCGTGATCCATTGATTCGCAGATTTGGCGAAGCGTGGTATCAGGAGCTGCTGGATATGGTAGACGAGCTGAAGAAGCAGGGCTACCTATGATTTTCTGTATTCAGAGGGCGTCATACCTACACGTTCCTTAAAATACTTACCTAAGAAACTTTGGTTGGGGAAGTTCATCTCCTCAGTTATCTCCTTGATTGATTTTGTTGAGTTCTTAAGTATAACTCGCAACTCCATCGTTACATAGTTCTCAATCCACTCAAGGGCAGTACGACCGCTGATGCGCTTTACTATCAGCGACAGGTATTTAGGCGTTATGTTTAGCTGTTGTGCATACCAGCTTACACGACGCTCGCGCCTGCAGTTACTCTGAACCAGACGGAGGAATTGTGTAAACGCCTTCTCAGATGGAATCTGTACGCCACCAAAGTTTCGGGCTCTGTAGATGATGTTGCCCACATCGTAGAACATAGCCAGGAGCAGGGTGCGAATCAGGTCCTTACGGAAGTGATTCTTTGTTTCACCTATCTTCTGCTTAATAACTGCAAAGTACTCTTTAAATGTTTCGCACTCTCGCTGGTCAAGCTTCATAACCGGTTGGGTGCGTGCAAACACAAAGAGCGAGCTTACATCGTGAACAGACTTGATGATCTCGTGGAAGAAGTTGACGCTCATCATCATGCACAACCCCTCCATCGATGGCGATGGATGGTAGCCGTCTATCACCTGGTGTTCGCTTACTATCAGTATATCGCCCGCCTTAATCATCACCTCCTTGCCGTCTATACGATACCTTAGGTGCCCCCTAGTGCAGAGTCCTATCAAGATGAAGGTCATCTTTCGGGGATCCTTGGGCATTGGAGCCGTATTGATACAGTCTGAGAGCATCAGGTCGTGGTCGAGCGATACCGATCCTTCCCAGGCTTGTGCCTTAGAAAGGTCGGAATCGAGAATCAATGATGTTTGTTTTCTTACCATGTTTTAATGTTCTGAGTTTGTCCAGCCTTGAACTTTATGGTCTTCTGCTGGCCATTATATAATAAGTTTATGGTTCCTGCCTTCTTGGCCTTGATGCTACAATCGCGCACAGTGCCGTCTTTCCACTCAAAGCTTACCTCGTATCCACCACGGGCACAAAGTCCGCTCACGTGGCCTTCTTTCCACTGTTTTGGGCTTGCTGGCAGCAGTTCAATGGTAGCCTTACCATCTTTGAGTGTCGACTGCATCAACATCTCGCACACACCTGCAGTACCACCGAAGTTTCCATCAATCTGAAATGGTGGGTGAGCATCAAACAAGTTGGGGTATGTACCGCCGCCCTTGTGCCAAGCCTTCCAATTAGCACCCTTTGAGCCACGTGGAGCAATAGGTGTAAGCAGTTTCTGGTAGATGTGATAAGCCTGCTCAGGTTTGTGCAGTCGGGCCCAGAGGTTAATACGCCATCCGGTGCTCCAACCAGTAGTCTTGTCGCCCTTAATCTCAAGCGAACGCTCACAAGCATTCAAGAGGTGAGAGGTGAGGGGCGAGAGGTGAGAGATATGATTGCCGGGATAGAGACCGATGAGGTGGCTCTGATGGCGATGCTGAAAGTCCCAGTCGTCCCAGTCGTAGTACCACTCGTTCAGGTCGCCCATATGACCTATGGTGTATGGGTGCAGACGTGCCAGGGCCTGCTCCATCTCCTTGTTTTTCAGTCCCAGCACCTTGCCTGCTGCAATGGTGTTGATAAACAGCTCGCGGATAATGGCGAGGTCGGCAGTTCCGCCGTAGCAGGTTGTGCCGTGATAGCCCTTATCGGTCTTATACTCGTTCTCAGGCGATGTTGATGGGGCTGTAATCAACTCGCCAGGTACCAGCGGACTTTCTATCAGCCAATTCTGACAGAAGTCGGCAGCACCCTTCATCAGCGGATAGGCTATATTCTTAAGATACTCCTTATCCTGGGTGAACTGATAGCGCTCCCACAGTGTGTTTACCAGCCAAGCGCCACCCATGTTCCAGTTAGACCACTCGGGACTCTCGTTCTTCTCGCCCACGGGGTTGGTCATGGCCCAGATGTCGCTATTGTGACTTGAGCACCAGCCTTTAGTGATGTTATAATAGTTCTTGGCGGTATACTTTCCGTTGGCAGCAAGACCTGCGATGAATCCATCCAGAGGCTCGGCCATCTCGGCCATGTTAGCCACGAATGCAGGCCAGTAGTTCTCCTCGAGGTTGATGTTCACCGTGTAGTTGCCACGCCAGGGCGACCACAATTGCGGAGCCCAGAGTCCCTGCAGGTTGGCAGGCACATTCTTGGTGCGCGATGCCGAGATGAGCAGATAGCGTCCGAACTGGAAGTACAGCTCCTCGAGATAGGGTGTCTGGTCATTGCCGTTAGTATAGTCAAGCAGCAGCTGGTCGGTCAGTCGGCGGTCCTTGGCTCCAGGCAGGTCGTTAGGGTTGCGGCCCTCCTTGTTCAGACATATCTTTACGCGGTCATAGATAGCCTTGTAGTCAGCCAAATGGCGTGCATAGAACTCATCGAACGTCATATTCTGCGTGTGCCACATATCGTTAGTCACCATCTCCAGATAGTTGGCACCTTCCTTAACCGGATGCTTATCGAATCCGTTAAAGCTGGTCTCGTTGACGATATAAATAATAGCCTCCTTAGCCTTGTTGATGGTGAGCGATGAGTCGCTAGCAGTCATCTCTCCATCGGTCTTCACGCTGATCATGGTGCAGAAGTGGGTACTCTCCTGTGGATTGCCTGTGGCATGTCCGGTCATAACCAGTTGTTCCAGCGTGCTCTTTACCTGATGGGGCACTTGGGCTGTTAGGGCTATCTGACAGTTGATGTCGCCACGCAAGCGGATAGCTATCAGCTTGTCGGGGTTAGATGCAAAGTACTCTCTTGTTATCAGCTTGCCGTTACGCTTGTAGCTGTCGCGGACTATGGCGCTGTCGATGTTCAGCGTGCGCTGGTATTTGGTTATCTCGCCCAGACCTAAGTCCTTGATATGTAATGTGCCCAGTGGCTGATAGTGCTGCGAGTTAGGACCCTGAACGTGCAACTGCAGCGAGTCGGCCAACTTGTAATCCTCATTAAACAGGGCCTCACGTATGGCAGGAATCCACTTGTGGGCATCGGCATCCAGATTGCGATCAACGGGCTTTCCCGTCCACAGTGTTATGTCGTTCAAGTAAATCACATTGTCATCGCTACCGCCATAAATCAGAGCGCCAAGCTTACCATTACCTATAGGCAATGACTCCTCGAAATAGGTTGCTGGTTTGTCGTACTGTAGCACCATTGGTGCCTGCTCCTGAGCCATCGCCGTTTGGCACAAAATAGCTGATAATAGTAGGTAACTCCTCATAATTTTCTTCATTTTATCGGTTTCTGTTTGCAAAGATACGAAAAAGTTTGTATATTTGCAGCATAAAACAATAAAAAATTGAATGATCTATGCAATCAATTAGGAATCTGAACGATATGATCGTCTTCCTGCAACAGCGGGGCGACCGTAAGCGTGTGGCTGTAGTATGTGGTAACGATGCCTCTACCCGTTATGCCGTAGAGAAGGGTAAGGAGATGGGATTTATCGAGCCAGTTTACGTAGATGGCGACGATAAGGACGAGTGTGCTCGCAGGGCCGTGGCACTCTGTAAGACTGGCGAGTGCGACATACTGATGAAGGGCCTCATCAACACCGATGTGCTACTGCGTGCCATATTGGATAAGGAAAACGGCATTATGCGTCCGGGCCATGTACTCACACATGTGGCTATGGCCGAGATACCAAAGTACGAGAAGCTGCTGTTCTTTACCGATGCAGCCGTGATACCTGTGCCCACCGAAGCACAACGCCGCCAGCAGATACACTACGTCAACTATATCTGTCATGCCCTTGGTATTGAGGAACCACGCATTTCGCTCATCCATTGTGCCGAGAAAGTGAGCGCCAAGACATTCCCTTACACCGTTGACTATCTCGAAATCATCGCCGAGGCCCAGACGGGTAAGTTCGGACGTTGCATCATCGATGGTCCGCTAGACCTAAAGACATCGCTCGACTCGGTAAGTCTGCGCGAAAAGGGCATCCATAGCGTCATCGACGGACAGGCCGATGCACTCATCTTCCCAGATATCGTGGCTGGAAATGTATTCTATAAGACGCTTACGCTGTTTGGCTATGCCAAGACTGCTGGTGTGCTGCAGGGCACCCAGTGCTGTTGTGTACTGCCATCGCGTGCCGACAGCCCCGACTCTAAGTATTACTCTCTGGCTCTGGCTGCTATATGAAGATACTTGTTATCAATCCAGGCTCTACTTCAACTAAGATGGCGGTGTTTGACGACGAGACTTCAGTGCTCGTCCGTAACATCGTACACTCTTCCGAGGATCTGGCTCACTTCGACGATGTCATCGAGCAGCAGGACTATCGCCGCCAGTTAGTGCTCGACGAACTGCAGAAGGCCGATATCCCTATCGACTTCGATGCCGTGATAGGTCGAGGCGGACTGGTCAAGCCGCTGGAGGGTGGTGTCTACGAGATTAACGACCTGATGATTCGCGATACCCATAGCGGTATAGCCCTGCATAACCATGCTTGCAACTTAGGCTGCCTGATAGCCCATGAGATAGCAGCCACCATCCCCGGCTGCCGCTCGTTTATAGCCGATCCTGGCGTAGTTGACGAGCTGAACGATTATGCCCGCATCTCGGGCTCACCACTCATGAACCGCATCTGCATCTGGCACGCCTTGAATCAGCGCGCCATCGCCCGCCGTTATGCGGCCGAGATTGGCAAGGAGTACGAGGATCTGAATCTGATTATCTGTCACATGGGTGGCGGCATATCGGTGGCCGCCCACGAGAAGGGACGTGCCGTTGATGCTAACAACGCCCTTGATGGCGAGGGACCATTCTCGCCAGAACGTGCAGGCTCGCTACCCGCAGCCGATTTAATTCGCCTCTGTTTCAGCGGTAAGTATAGCGAGAAGCAACTGCTGAAGCGCATAGCCGGAAAGGCCGGACTGAACGCCCACTTAGGCACTAACGATGTGAAGGAGATTATCCGTCGTATCGAGGATTATGGCGATGAGCACGCCCGACTGATTCTCGATGCCATGATATATCATGTGGCCAAGAATATCGCCTCGGAGGCTGCCGTGCTTTGTGGCGAGATAGATGCCATACTGCTTACAGGCGGACTGGCCCGTTCAGAGTATGTGGTCAGCCGTATTCGTAAGCGCGTAGGCTTCCTGGCACCCATACGCTGTTTCCCAGGCGAGGACGAGATGGAAGCCCTGGCCCTTAACGCCTTAGCCGTACTGCGAGGCAAGCGTAAAGCCAAGGAGTACGTATAAACACGATTTCTGATTATGAACGAACTTATAACCTCTATAAATGATGTGATATGGAGCTACGTGCTAATTGTGGCTCTGGTGGGTTGTGGACTATGGTTTACGTGGCGCACACGCTTTGTGCAGTTCCGCATGGTGGGCGAGATGATACGGCTGCTTACGGAGTCGGCTGTTGATACCGTAGAAGAACAGGTAAAGGATAACGGAGCCAAGGGCAAGAAACGTCACATATCGTCGTTCCAGGCATTTGCCGTCAGCGTGGCCACCCGTGTGGGTACTGGCAATCTGGCTGGTGTGGCTTCGGCCATCGCCATTGGCGGTCCTGGTGCCGTGTTCTGGATGTGGCTCATAGCGCTCATGGGCTCGGCCACAGCATTCGTAGAGTCTACCCTAGCCCAACTGTATAAGCAGAAGCACAAGGACTCGTTTATCGGCGGACCAGCCTATTACATCCAGAAGGGACTCAAGCAGCGCTGGATGGCGGTGCTGTTTGCCATTCTCATCACCCTGCAGTTCGGCCTCTCTAACAACTCCATCCAGGCCAACACCATTTGTGGAGCCATGCAGGAGGCCTTTGGTTGGTCGCCAGCGTGGGTTGGCGCCGCATTGGCAGCCATGGCCCTGTTCATTGTGTTTGGCGGCATTCAGCGCATTGCTCAGGTCAGCTCGGTGCTGGTGCCAGTCATGGCAGTGGGATACATCATTCTGGCGCTCTTTATCATCATCATGAATATTCACCTGATTCCACATGTGTTCAAGGTCATCGTGCTCGATGCCTTCGGCTTCAGCCAGATAGCTGGTGGCGGCATTGGTGCGGCTATGATGAACGGCATTAAGCGCGGCCTCTTTTCGAACGAGGCGGGCGAAGGCAGTGCACCTAACGTGGCAGCTACGGCCTCAACCACCCACCCCGTTAAGCAGGGTTTGATTCAGGCATTGGGTGTGTTTACCGATACGCTGCTTGTTTGCTCGTGTACGGCCTTTATCATCCTTATCAGCGGATTATACCAGATGCCCGAATTAAACGGCATAGCGCTCACGCAATCGGCCTTACAGAGCGAAGTAGGTAGCGTTGGCCCTATGTTCATCGCCTTGGCCATCTTCCTCTTTGCCTTCTCGAGCATCATCGGTAACTACTATTATGGCGAGGCCAACATCCGGTTCATCACGCAGAACAATCAGGTGATGACGGCCTACCGCATCGCCTCTGCAGGCCTGATGGTCATCTTCGGCGCAATTGCAAGTTTTGAACTGGTATGGAACATCGTAGACTTCTTTATGGCATTCCTCACGGCATGTAACCTTGTGGCCATAGCATTATTGGGCCGCTATGCTTTCCGCCTGCTCGATGATTATCGCCAGCAGAAGCGTCAGGGCATAAAAGACCCCGTCTTCCATCGCAGTCAATTACCTGAGATAGAAGACGAGTTGGAATGCTGGGAATAGTATTAACCTATGTATTTCAGAATAAGGTCGACAGCCTCTTCCTCGGTTTTGCCATCCATATTAATAACCAGATCGTAGTTACGAGTATCATAACGTGATGTGTGGGCATAGTTCTTAACATACTCCTCACGCAACTTGTCGACCTCTTTAATAGATTTCTTGGCTTCAGCTTCAGTCTTATTCTGACGTCGCATCACACGCTTTATACGAGATTCCATCGGAGCCTGGATAAGAATACTGACATGATTAGGATGTGACTTAAGTACGAAGAAACCTGAGCGGCCTGCTATAACACATGATTCATCCTGAGCAATACCCTGCAGAATTTCCTTCTCTGCCTTGAATATCATCTCGGTAGTCAGAGTTTCTGGCTCATCATCCTCAGTATTTACGAAATTATTAGGATTAACACCCTGGCCTAAACCCACAACACGCTTAAAGTTAGCCCACCAACTATTGCTCTGGCCCTTCAGGCGTTCTATCTCATTAACAGAAAGATTATACCTTTCCTGCAAAGCCTTGATAAGTGCCTTGTCATAGAATGGAACATCCAACTTTTCGGCTAACATACGACCTACAGTACGACCACCGCTACCTAACTCACGGTTAATTGTAATAACAAAATTTTCGTTTCTGTTCATAATACTTATATCTGTTTTTAGTTATATGATATCTATATTTGTTAAGAAAAAACCTTCAGATTGCAAATATAATAAATAATACTTACACATCTTACTTTTATTAAGAAAAATTAATATTTGGGCATTATAGCCTTGTAGGTTACACTTAACTATGAAAACAAAAAGCGCACCGCAGAAAAACTGCAGCGCGCCTATTATAAATAAGGTGTAGCTTAATCAGCCATCTTTGCCTTAATCATCTCGCGGTTCAGACGAGCGATGTTAGCGATGTTCTCGTTCTTAGGACATACTGCCTCGCAGGCGCGAGTGTTGGTGCAGTTGCCGAAGCCGAGCTCGTCCATCTTAGCAATCATGTTCTTAACACGACGTGCAGCCTCTACGCGGCCCTGTGGAAGCAGAGCGAGCTGTGATACCTTGCTGGATACAAACAGCATGGCAGAACCGTTCTTACAAGCCGCTACGCCTTCCGCCTACTCGACGACTATCGCCAGCAGAAGCGCCAGGGCATAAAAGATCCCGTTTTCCATCGCAGCAAGTTGCCCGAGATAGAAAACGAGATAGAGTGTTTGGATTAAAGATTTATCACCACGGTTGTGATGCTCAAGGCGGGCATCACTAAAGATAGCGTTTTGCCGTCAAGCTTAACGCTACTGGTGGCATCGCACAGGTTCTCATCGGCTGTGGTGCGATAGGCGCTGATGCCGCTTTTGGCGGGCTTGTGCTTCAGTCGCGTCAGACTGATTTTGTGCGTCTTGGCGGTGCTATCCTCGTTGAGTGCTACGATAACCAGCGTGTGGCCATCGGCACTTACGGCAGCCAGCGACTGATGGCACCCCGACTCTACGATGCGATAGCCACGTTTGATGAAACGTGAGCATTGCTGGCGCACATAGTAGTTCTTAACCCTCGCATAGGTCTGGGCCTTGAAGTTGCCTCTCACGGTGCACCACTGGTCGTTGTTCTCCTCCATATACTGCCAGTCTATCCAAGCCTCGGGCTGTATGTATCGCATATCATCGATGAGTCGCTGAGCCAGCTTCAGGTTGCCAGCTATGCCTCGACCGCCAGCACCCGTCTCGCTCATCCAGAGATGTTTGCCCGTTTGGCGGGCCAGTTCGCCATAACGCACCTTCTCTTCTATGCTGCCCTCGTACGTGTGGGTGTTCCATTGTGCTATGTATTTGTCTACACCTGCAGCCACATACTGGTTCAGACCCTCGATGGCGTGGCTTACGCTTGTCTCGTCGGCTGCCGATATCACCGTATTAAGGCCTGATTGGCACAAAATGGGCTCCAGCACACGTATAAAGTTGATCTGCGATTGGAAGTCGAAGTGGCACCCCTCTTGCGAGCCATTGGCACGCCAGTAGTTGGTAGCCGACTCGTTGAAGGGCTCTAGCGTTTTAAACTCAATGCCATACACATCCTTATAGTGCTTACAAACGTCCACCAGATAGCGCGCAAACGCCTCATAATACTCTGGGGGAAGATTGTCCTTACCACCATCGACGTGACCGCCCACGCAGCCGCTATACGTCATGTAATAAGGACACGAGTTACTGAATGCCTCGAACACAGCGTCAGGACGTTTCTCGCGTATCTTCAGCATAATCTTACGTTGGGCAGCATCGCGCTCCCAGTGATACACATCGTTGATGGAGTCCTTAAATCCCTCCATCTCTGCACGCAAGCCCTTGCCTTGAGCCATATGGTGAGGTGTGCAATGGCGATTCTGCGGGTCATCACCACCACCTATGTTATAACGGAAGTGACTGTAGTTCAGCCCCTCTGGACTAACCAACCAGGTAACAATCTCGTCGATCTTATCATCGCTCCACTTGCCGCACTGACCAGCCCACCAGCAAAGCGATACGCCCCAGCCATCAAACTGCTGTCTCACCTTTTGCGGATTTACCTCGTAGCTCACAACATCACCTGCTGCCACCACGTTATTCTGTCCCCAAACCGCCACACTCATCATGCAGCCCAAAATCCAAATCATCTTTTTCATGCCGCAAAGATACGAATAAGTGAGCGAAATACCAAATGAAATAATAGAAAAAGCAAGAACGGCACATCTGTTGTAGATGTGCCGCTCTTATTATAGAATAATGTGTAATTACATTATCTGCAAGCTTGACTTAATCAGCCAGCTTTGCCTTGATCATCTCGCGGTTGAGGCGGGCGATGTTGGCGATTGTCTCGTTCTTAGGACATACTGCCTCGCAGGCGCGAGTGTTGGTGCAGTTACCGAAGCCGAGCTCGTCCATCTTAGCAATCATGTTCTTAACACGACGTGCAGCCTCTACGCGGCCCTGTGGAAGCAGAGCGAGCTGTGATACCTTGCTGGATACAAACAGCATGGCAGAACCGTTCTTACAAGCTGCTACACAAGCGCCACAGCCGATGCAAGATGCGCAGTCCATAGCCTCGTCGGCATCCTCCTTAGGAATGAGGATAGCGTTAGCATCCTGAGCCTGACCTGTACGGATAGTGGTATAACCACCTGCCTGGATAATCTTATCGAAGGCGTTACGGTCAACCATACAGTCCTTGATTACAGGGAAAGCAGCTGAACGCCAAGGCTCAACGGTGATAACGTCACCATCGTTGAAACGACGCATGTAGAGCTGACATGTGGTAGCGCCACGCTCGGTGAGACCGTGAGGTGTACCGTTGATGTAGAGTGAGCACATACCGCAGATACCCTCGCGGCAGTCGTGATCGAATACGAATGGCTCCTTGCCTTCGTTGATGAGCTCCTCGTTCAGGATGTCAAGCATCTCGAGGAACGAGGTGTCGTCGGGAATATCGTGCATCTCGTGGGTGTCGAAATGTCCCTGGTCCTTGGGGCCATTCTGGCGCCAGAACTTTATTGTGAATGAAATATTCTTTGCCATAATAATTAATTCTTATAGTTACGTGTCTGTACCTTGATTGCCTCGTACTCCAGTGGCTCCTTGATGAGCTCAGGCTCGTTGCCCTTGCCCTTGTACTCCCAGCAGCCTACATAGAAGTAGTTCTCGTCGTCGCGCTTAGCCTCGCCTTCCTCGGTCTGATACTCCTCACGGAAGTGACCTCCGCAAGACTCGTTACGAGAGAGAGCGTCGAATGCTACAAGCTGACCCATTGTGAAGAAGTCACGCAGGTGGATAGCCTTATCAAGCTCAATGTTCAGGCCCTCCTTTGATCCAGGAACGAAGAGGTTGGTGTCGAACTCCTTCTCGAGCTCGTGCATCTTCTTCAGACCAGTCTTCAGGCCCTCGGCTGTACGACCCATACCAACATACTCCCACATGATGTGACCGAGCTCCTTGTGGATAGAGTCAACAGAACGCTTACCCTTGATGTTCATCAGACGGTCGATCTCGGCATTTACAGCCTTCTCAGCCTCGTCGAACTCAGGACGATCGGTTGGAACCTTAGGCCATACAGCCTGATCAGCCAGGTAGTTCTGGATGGTGTAAGGCAGTACGAAGTAACCATCGGCCAGACCCTGCATCAGAGCAGAAGCACCCAGACGGTTAGCACCGTGGTCAGAGAAGTTACACTCACCGATAGCGAACAGACCAGGAATAGAGGTCTGCAGCTCGTAGTCAACCCAGATACCACCCATGGTGTAGTGGATAGCAGGATAGATCATCATTGGCTTGTAGTACTTCACGCCATTAATCTCGTTAGCTACATCGCCAGGGAATACATCGGTAATCTCCTCGTACATCTCGAAGAGGTTACCATAACGCTGCATGATAACATCAAGACCCAGACGGTTGATAGACTCAGAAAAGTCGAGGAACACGGCCAGACCTGTATTGTTCACACCAAAGCCCTTGTCGCAACGCTCCTTAGCAGCACGTGAAGCAACGTCACGTGGAACCAGGTTACCGAATGCAGGATAACGGCGCTCCAGATAGTAGTCACGATCCTCCTCAGGAATCTCCCAACCCTGCTTAGTACCAGCCTGCAGAGCCTTAGCATCCTCGATGTTCTTTGGAACCCAGATACGACCGTCGTTACGCAGAGACTCTGACATCAGAGTAAGCTTTGACTGCTTGTCGCCGTGAACAGGGATACATGTTGGGTGAATCTGAACGTATGATGGGTTTGCAAAGTATGCACCCTTGCGGTAGCACTGAACAGCAGCTGTACAGTTACATCCCATAGCGTTAGTAGAAAGGAAGTAGGTGTTACCATATCCACCAGTAGCAATAACAACTGCGTTGGCGCTGAAGCGAACCAGCTTACCAGTGCAGAGATCCTTGGCGATGATACCACGAGCGCGACCGTCAACAATCACCACGTCTTCCATCTCATAACGGGTGTAGAGCTTAACCTTGCCGGCATTTACCTGACAGCTCAGTGAGCTATAGGCACCCAGCAGAAGCTGCTGACCTGTCTGACCCTTAGCGTAGAAGGTACGGCTTACCTGAGCACCACCGAATGAACGGTTAGCCAGCATACCACCATACTCACGAGCGAAAGGAACGCCCTGAGCTACGCACTGGTCGATAATATTGTTTGATACCTCAGCCAGACGATAAACGTTGGCCTCGCGAGCACGATAGTCACCACCCTTTACGGTATCGTAGAACAGACGATAGATAGAGTCACCATCGTTCTGGTAGCACTTAGCGGCGTTGATACCACCCTGAGCGGCGATAGAGTGAGCACGACGTGGAGAATCCTGAATACACAGGTTGATAACGTTGAAGCCCATCTCGCCGAGTGAAGCAGCTGCAGAAGCACCAGCCAGACCGGTACCTACTACGATAACGTCGAGCTTCAGCTTGTTCTTGGGGTTAACCAAACGCTGATGAGCCTTATATTCCTTCCATTTCTCAGGCACTGGTCCTGCAGGAATCTTAGAATCAATTACTTTTGCCATAATCTTCTAGAATTTTAAAGTTGATAATTAGCAGCTGAGACTAGGTGCACAACCGAATGCGAAAGCCAGAACTACAACGAGGAACATCAGCATGAGCACGGTAACGTAAATCATACCAATGCACTGCCAGCGCTTGAGCCAAACCTTGCCACTTGCGCCAAGAGTCTGCATAGCTGACCAGAAACCATGAGTGAGATGGAACCAGATAGCAGCAAACCAGATGATGTAGATAACTACGAATACAGGATTAGAGAATGTCTCCTTAATCCATCCGAAACCATCAGTAGGACTGATGGCAGGCATAGCACCTACAAGCTCGGCGAACATCATGTTGTACCAGAAGTTCCACAGGTGAACCAGCAATCCGATGCAGATGATGAGACCCAGAACAAGCATGTTCTTAGAGGCCCACTCTACCTTGCCTGCATTTACCTGTGTAGCCACCTCATAGCGATTGTCGCCGCGGGCGGTACGGTTCTGCGCAGTCAGAATGAAAGCGTAGACGATGTGAAGCACTGCCAAGGCAGCCAGACCGAGAGTTGCTACAACAGCATACCAGTTGGCACCCAGGAATTCGCAAATCATGTTGTAACCCTCTTCCGAGAAAAGCGCCACCAAGTTCATGCAACCGTGGAAGGTCAGGAACAAGATTAGCGCAATGCCCGTCACAGACATTACAACTTTTCTACCAATTGATGAATTGAATAACCACATAAGTTGTTGAGTTTTAATGAATTATTGAATGTTATATACTTACTTGTTAGTACGTGCTCACGCGATTAGGGGACAAAGATAATCAAAAATCGTGAGATAAACAAGTGTTTTTGAAAAAAAATCGCATTTTTAGTAAATCTGTTCGTTTTTCGTGTAGTTTTTTGTAACTTTGCTGCGTCTAAGGGGTAAAAGATTCTTAAAACAGAAGGACAATGAATGTATTAGAAAAACAGTTTGCTCAAACCGTAGCAGAACACAAGAGCACCATCTACACCGTGTGCTTCATGTTCTCGCAGGATGCCGACGAGGTGAACGACCTGTTCCAAGAGGTACTAGTCAATCTTTGGAAGGGTTT
The DNA here is from genome assembly GCF_946404925.1 of uncultured Prevotella sp. Lineage (GTDB taxonomy): Bacteria > Bacteroidota > Bacteroidia > Bacteroidales > Bacteroidaceae > Prevotella. Next base: position 16,776 of record NZ_CAMJFM010000034.1, read on the forward strand.
CGAGAACTTCGAGCATCGCAGCGACATCAAAACGTGGATTTATCGCGTGGCACTTAACACCTGTATCTCAATAGATAGGAAAAAGCGACGCGCAGCCACTGACCGACTAACCATGGACATCAACCTGTTTGAAGACCACGACGAGGACACCAAGCAAGTGGACATGCTCCACAAGCGAATCTCGAAGCTACAGCCTTTCGACCGCGCGATTGTCCTGCTCTGGCTCGAGAACCTATCGTACGAGGAGATCGGACAGATAGTCGGCATCACCACTAAGAACGTCAGCGTCCGCCTGTTTAGAATCCGTGAGCAGTTAAAACAAATGTCAAACGATTAAAAAGACTTACCCATTATGAACAACAATTCTGTAAACAACATGAACGAGACCCAGTTTGAAGATATGCGCCAGCAGTTGAACACCCTAAAGAAGAAGCTGGGCGAGCAGCAGATTATAAACGACCGAGTTATTCGTAGATCGATGAAGCAGGAAGCAAACAAGATCTCACGCCACTACAACATCATTATTGCACTTTGCATCCTGATGATTCCATACACCTACGTGGTGTTTACAATGAGTCTAGGCCTCTCGCTTACCTTCTGGATTGGCACAAGCATCTTCATGCTCATCTGTGCTGGTGCTACATACTACAATAGACAGAACGTAACAAATGCCAACATGATGAGCAAAAACCTGGTAGAAGTAGGCCAGAAGATGGCTCGCGCCAAGAAATTCGATACCCAATGGCTGTTCTTCGGCATTCCTGCTGTTATCATTTGGCTGGCATGGCTGACATGGGAGCTCTATCAGTTGGATGCCGACGCCGCACGCTACAGTTTCTATGGAGTAATCTGCGGAGCTACTATCGGAAGTATTTTCGGCATCAAGACACTCACCAGAACCCAACATCAGTATCAGGACATTATCGACCAGATAAAAGACCTTACAGCCGAGCAGTAAAAATCAAAGGCCGCCTGCACTTCCAAAAATGGAGCCGGGCGGCCTTACCCTTAAAAACGGCCTACCTTTGTTTATACCTATTAAAAAAACCGGTTCTTTTAGCGTTATATCACATTTTTATGAGTAAGTAGGTGCAATAATACAAAATTATTCGTATCTTTGCAACCGTAATAACAAATAAAAGAACACGATTATGAAGAAACTGTTTGTGATGATGATGCTAGTAGCCGCAGTTACGGTTGGATGCGCACAAAGTGGAGACAACGATGCGTTTATGACGATCGAAGTAGATGGATTCCATCACACACTCGAAAACAGCGGCGATGATTGCGTGCTTCTGGATGTTCGTACACCAGAAGAATTCAAAGAGGGACATCTTAAAGGAGCGATAAACATCGACGTGAAAGACGAAGCTTGCTTTATGAAGAAGGCGCTCGAGTTACTGCCTAAGAATAAGACCGTTATGGTGTATTGCCGAAGTGGTAGACGAAGTGCTAACGCTGCTGGCAAGCTGGCTGCTGAGGGCTACTTTGTATTCAACCTGGAAGGCGGCATCATAGCTTGGAAAGAAGCTGGAAAGGAGACCGTGAAGTGATATTAAAGTACGATGTCATCGTCATAGGCGGTGGTCATGCTGGTTGCGAGGCAGCTTGTGCTTCGGCCAACATGGGCGCTAAGACTTGCTTGGTGACGATGGATATGAATAAGATTGCACAAATGTCGTGCAATCCTGCTATAGGCGGCATCGCTAAAGGTCAGATTGTCAGAGAGATAGACGCGCTTGGCGGTCAGATGGGTTTGGTAACTGATGCCACTTCTATCCAGTTCCGAATGCTGAACGTGGGCAAAGGGCCAGCCGTATGGAGTCCTCGTGCCCAATGCGATCGCGGCAAGTTTATTTGGGAATGGCGCAAACATATCGATGAAACCGAGAATTTAGATGTGTGGCAGGACCAGGCCGATGAGCTGATTGTGGAAAACAAGAAGGCCGTGGGCGTTAGAACCATCTGGGGCACAGAGATTTACGCCAAAAGCGTAGTTATTACTGCAGGCACATTTCTTAATGGCCTGATGCATATCGGACGAAAAATGGTAGCTGGCGGTCGTATTGCCGAACCAGCAGTTGCCCATTTCACCGAGAGTATCACCCAGCACGGAGTAGTAGCTGCGAGAATGAAGACGGGAACCCCAGTACGCATCGACAAGCGTTCGGTACACTTCGAAGACCTTGAAGAGCAGCCTGGCGAATCTCGACCCTATCAGTTCTCATATATGAATAAAGGTGGTGCGTTGAAGCAACTGCCTTGTTGGACAGTTAATACCAATGCCGAAGTACACGAGATTCTGAAGAGCGGATTGGCGGATTCACCGCTATATAATGGTCAGATTCAATCGATTGGTCCACGATATTGTCCATCAATCGAGACCAAGCTTGTTACCTTCCCTGATAGGGATAAGCACCCACTATTCCTCGAGCCCGAGGGCGAAGATACCAACGAAATGTATCTCAATGGTTTCTCGTCATCGCTGCCAATGGATGTGCAGATTGAGGCACTGAAGAAGATGTCAGCCTTCCGGGATGTAAAAGTGTACCGTCCTGGCTACGCTATTGAATACGATTTCTTTGATCCTACCCAGCTGAATCATTCGTTGGAATCGAAGATTATTGAAGGTTTGTTTATGGCTGGACAGGTTAACGGCACAACAGGATATGAGGAAGCAGGCGGTCAGGGAACCCTTGCTGGCATCAACGCAGCACTAAAAGCAGGTGGCGCTGGTAGCGATACCGATGCAGCCAACAAGCAGTTCATACTGCATCGCGACGAGGCATATATTGGCGTATTGATCGATGATTTGGTAACAAAAGGTGTTGACGAGCCCTATCGTATGTTCACCTCAAGAGCCGAATATCGCATCTTGCTGCGTCAGGATGATGCCGATGCCCGACTGACCGAGAAGGGCTATGAGCTTGGTATCGTAAAGAAGAACCGTTATGACTGGTGGATGGAAAAGAAGCTGGCTATCGAAGAAATCGAGAACTTCTGTCAGAATTTTGCGATTAAACCGAGATTGATTAATCCTGCGCTCGAAGCTCTTGGCACTACCCCACTCCAATTTGGATGCAAATTGATTGATCTGGTGAACCGTCCGCAGCTGAATCTGAAAAACCTCTCAGAGGTGATTCCATCATTAAAAGAGGTATTAAACCGTCCATCAAATCGTGTGGAGGAAATAACAGAAGCAGCAGAGATCAGAATGAAATATAAAGGATATATCGAGCGCGAACGATTGGTGGCCGACAAAATGCACCGATTGGAGAATATCCGAATACGTGGCAAGTTTAACTACGAAGAGCTTCAAGGCCTTTCGACCGAATGTCGACAGAAGCTACAGAAGATTCAACCCGAGACTTTGGCACAAGCAAGTCGTATACCAGGCGTATCTCCAAGCGACATCAATGTGCTGCTGGTACTGATGGGTAGATGATGTTCCACGTGAAACATTAGACAAGTAACAAACATTATAACTCATTGATTATGAACAACAAAACACTGATTGACAATCTGCGTTGCATACCAGATTTTCCAAAGAAGGGTATTAACTTCCGTGACGTAACTACTCTCTATAAGAGTGCTGAGTGCATGAAGATTATGACCGACGAACTCTACGAGCTCTACAAAGACAAGGGCATCACCAAGATCGTTGGAATCGAGAGTCGTGGTTTTATCATGGCAGCAGCGCTTGCCGTTAGATTGGGCGCTGGTGTGGTTTTGGCACGCAAGCCAGGCAAACTCCCCTACGCTACCATCAAATCGTCGTTTTCTAAAGAATATGGTGTAGATACTATCGAGATGCACCTTGATTCTATAGAGCCAAACGACGTGGTTCTGATTCACGATGATTTGTTGGCAACTGGAGGTACAGCTAAGGCTGCTTACAACCTTGTGCAGCACTTCCACCCCAAGAAGGTCTACATGAACTTCATCATCGAAATTACAGACGAAGGTCTCCATGGTCGCGATGAGTTTAAAGACATCGACCTCACCACCCTGCTGACCATCTAACATTCCATTACCCCTCCTAAGGTAGGAGGGGCCAGGGGTGGTCTGAACAAGCACAAATGCAAAATGGATAAAATAGCAACTCGACCAAACAAAACAGAGCAGAAGGCTCTTCGCCAATACCTCAGGAACAACAAAACTGCTCCTGAGGCTGTTTTTTGGCAAGTTGTAAAAGGAAGACAGGTAGATGGATTGAAATTTCGTAGGCAATATGGTTTTGGTCCGTATATACTAGATTTCTATTGCCCAGAAATCCGATTATGTATCGAACTTGACGGAGAAGTACATAAATCTGCCAGTGCCGATGAATACGATAGAATCAGAACACAATACTTGAATACAAACGACATTACCGTTATTAGATTCGACAATGAAGTAGTATACAGGAATATTGAGGGTATAATTCTACAAATAAGGAAACATAAAGAAAAGTGGGATGAACTAAAGCAAGACAGAATCAACAATACCAATACGAAGGGTAAGAATGGTAATCAATGCGATGGTTCAGACCACCCCTATCTCCTCCTACCTTAGGAGGGGTAATAAATAGTCATGACGGAACAAAGAAAATGTTCCACGTGAAACAAACTGTTGTAAAACATATATAAATAAAGGGATCCAAGAAGATGACGAAGGAAGAGAACGAGAAAAGATTGGAGTATCTGAAGGGGATTGTGAGGCGGTTGCCTGACAAGCCGGGGAGCTATCAATTTTATGATGAAGAGAAAACCATTATCTATGTTGGAAAAGCTAAGAGCTTGAAAAACAGAGTATCGAGCTATTTCCATACAGAGGTTGATAGATTCAAGACAAAAGTATTGGTCAGCAAGATATTCGATATTAGCTATACCGTAGTTAATACCGAAGAGGATGCCCTACTCTTGGAGAACTCGCTCATTAAGAAATACAACCCTCGCTATAACGTTCTGTTGAAAGATGGCAAGACCTACCCTTCTATCTGCATCACCAACGAATACTTCCCACGCATCTTTAAAACCCGCACCATCAACAAGAAATGGGGCCAGTACTACGGACCATACGCCAAAGTGAGCGCCATGTACGATGTGCTGAATCTGATAAAAGAACTATATAGTCCGCGAACCTGCCGTCAACCCATCACAAAGGAGGGTATTCAGAGCGGAAAATATCACGTATGCCTGGACTATCATATTAAGAAATGTATGGGCCCATGCGTGGGCAAACAAACTTACGAAGACTACCAGAAGAACATAGCACAGGCACGAGAGATTCTGAAAGGAAACACACGCGAGGTACTCCGAGATCTGAAAGATGAAATGCTACGACTCTCGGAAGAACTCAGATTCGAAGAGGCCGAAGAAGTAAAGCGCAAGTATCTGGCTCTCGATGGGTTTGTAAGTAAGAGTCAGGTGGTGAGCCAAACCATCGATAAAGTGGATGTTTTCTCGATTACAAGCGACGAGAAAATGGCCTTTATCAACTACATCCATGTATCGAATGGAAGCATCAACCAGAGCTTTACCATCGAATATAAAAAGAAGCTGAACGAGACTGATGAAGAACTTCTGCAGCTCGGTATCATCGAACTAAGAGAGCGATTTAAGAGCGATTCGAAGGAGATAATCGTACAGGAACAAGTAGACGTAGAACTAGATGGTGTAAAGTTTACTGTGCCTAAACTTGGCGATAAAAAGAAGCTATTAGACCTGTCGATCATGAACTGTAAAGAGTATAAGTTTGACCGACTGAAACAAGCCGAAAAACTGAACCCCGAACAGAAGCAAACGCGCCTGATGAAAGAGTTACAAGACAAGCTACATCTGCCCAAACTACCCTATCAGATAGAGTGCTTCGACAACTCGAACATTTCAGGCACAGATGCCGTTGCAGCATGCATCGTTTTCAAGAAGATGAAGCCATCGAAACGCGACTACAAACGATACAATATCAAGACCGTTGTAGGGCCTGATGACTATGCATCGATGAAGGAGGTGGTGCATCGACGCTACACCCGATTGATAGAAGAAGAACAACCCCTACCCGACCTCATTATAGCGGATGGAGGTAAGGGCCAGATGGAGATTATCCGCCAGGTGATTCAGGACGAATTGAACCTGGATATACCTATAGCCGGACTTGCCAAAGACGATCGCCATCGCACCAACGAACTGCTGTATGGATTCCCACCCATGAAGATTGCGCTGAAGGTAGAATCAGAGCTATTCCATGTACTCACACAAATACAGGACGAAGTACATCGCTTTGCCATCACATTCCATCGAGACAAGCGTTCTAAGCGCGCACTGCACTCAGAGATGGACGACATTAAGGGAATAGGTCCAAAGACGCGTGATGAGCTTTTAAATGCCCTTAAAACGGTAAAAAAGATACGAGAGGCAGAGCTGTCTATCCTATCCGATTTGATAGGTCCAGCAAAAGCGCAAATTATCTACCAGCATTTCCATCCAGAGGAGATATAGCATTTAGCCTGCTTAAACGATACATTTACGATATCCAAACAGCACATTTAAAATGTAACTTTGTGACTTGTGATTTTGTGACATTAAGCACATACAGCAATGCAAGTATTGAAATATGGCGATATTCTGAGCATTATGATAAATAGAATATAATATATTATTATAATTATAATATAATTATAAACTTCATTTTTACCTATTTCCACAAAACAGCAACCACCTTAATGTCACAAAATCACAAGTCACAAAGTATAAATTGACTAAAATAAAATTTGGATAATTCAGCTATTTATCGTATCTTTGCGGCAAAATAAAAGAATAGATGAGAGCAGTCATACAACGAGTTACCCACGCCAGCGTTACCATCGAGGGCAGCATTCATGGCCAGATTGGTCAGGGATACCTGATACTATTAGGCGTTTGCGATGAAGACTCAATGGAAGATGTAGAATGGCTGGTAAAGAAGATAGCCAATCTGCGTGTGTTTGGCGATGAAAACGATGTGATGAACCATTCGATACTTGATGTTGGCGGTAACTGCCTGGTAGTCAGCCAGTTCACACTATTCGCTAGCTACAAGAAAGGCAATCGCCCATCGTGGTTCCGTGCAGGATCGCACGAGCACTCTATCCCACTCTACGAGGCCTTCTGCGCACAGCTTTCTGAAGCTATCGGACAACAGGTAGCCACAGGCGAATTTGGTGCTGATATGAAAGTAGAACTCCTGAACGATGGTCCCGTGACCATCTGTATGGATACAAAAAACAAAGAATAAGATGAAAAAATATCTCAGAGAAATAGAACTTTCGGGCCTGCTTTTGGTCATCATCGGAGTAGTTTGCTCGATGGTTTGGGGTTACAATTTCGGTATGTGGCCATGTGCTATGGGATTGCTTTTGTGGCTTATCACATTCCTCTATAAGGCCTTCAATTGGAAGGAATACGAGCGCGACAATCGTCAGAACATCATGATTCTGCTCATCGCCATCTTTATTCTAACCATCAAAATGCTACTAAGATGACAATTAAAGAAGCACAAGAGGCGGTTGACCATTGGATCAAGGAATATGGCGTGCGCTACTTTTCGGAGCTCACGAATATGGCTGTACTTACTGAAGAAGTAGGCGAACTGGCACGCGTAATGGCCCGAAAATATGGCGACCAGAGCTTTAAAGAGGGGGAGAAAGACAATCTGGGCGAAGAGATGGCCGATGTACTCTGGGTGCTGCTTTGTCTGGCTAATCAAACCGGAGTAGATTTGACCGAAGAATTAAAGAAATCGATCGAGAAAAAAACCCAAAGAGATTCATTGAGGCATATACAGAATAAGAAACTTATGGCATAACAGTTTTAACAATATAACAATTACAATTATGGCAGAACACAATCACGAACACGAGCATCATCACCACTTTGAGATGCCACAGAAGAGTCGCGTAGAAGAGGCTCTGAGTAAGTACAACCTCGACATTAAGGACGAGGATGTGAAGGAAGCAGTAAAGAAGATCATTGCCGAGAAAGTAGCCGAGAACGACACCCTCGAGGTAAAGAAATTTCTGATGGGAAGCGTTGAGCTTACTACCCTGAAGACCACCGATTCGGACGAGAGCGTACTGGCCTTTACAGAGCGCGTTAACCAGTTCGAGGAGAACTACCCTCACCTACCCCACGTAGCTACTATCTGTGTATATCCACGCTTTGCTAAAGTGGTATCTGAGACCCTCGAAATCGAAGGCGTTGAAGTAGCTTGTGTATCAGGTTCATTCCCTTCATCACAGGCACTTATCGAGGTAAAAACCATCGAGACAGGTCTGGCCGTAAAGGATGGTGCTACAGAGATTGATATGGTACTATCAGTAGGCGCATTCCTCTCAGGCGATTACGAGACTTGCATCGATGAAATCCAGCAGATGAAAGAGGCCTGTGGCGATGCTAAACTTAAGGTTATCCTGGAGACAGGTTGCCTAAAGACAGCAGCCAACATCAAGACAGCATCTATCCTCGCCATGTACGCTGGAGCCGACTATATCAAAACATCTACAGGTAAGCTTGAGCCAGCAGCTACTCCTGAGGCAGCCTACGTGATGTGTCAGGCTATCAAGGAGTACTACGATGAAACGGGCATACAGATTGGTTTTAAGCCCGCTGGAGGCCTTAACAGCGTGATGGATGCATTGATATACTACACCATCGTAAAAGAGGTTCTGGGCGAAAAATGGCTCACCAATCAGATGTTCCGCATGGGAACAAGCCGCTTAGCAAACCTGTTGCTTAGCGAGGTAATTGGCGAAGAGGTGAAATTCTTCTAACAAGCAAAAACGAGCAAAGCCCGAGCGTTTCATAAAAATAACCCATCCAGATTTGGATGGGTTATATTTTATACGTTACGTTGTATCACATATTCCAGATAAGCCTTGAAGGATTCTTTCAACTCAGGTTTCACGCATTCATCGATGAAACCTTGACATTCCTTAGCAAAGTCATCCATCTTCTTCTCGGCATATTTTATACCACCATATTGCTTAGCAAACTCGATTAAAACGGCGATTTCATCCTGATTAATCGTGCCAGCCTTAACCTTCTTGGCAAGATTCAGTACAGCATCGTTCTTGTAGTGAGTCAACGAGTAGATAATAGGCAATGTCAGCTTACCTTCAAGCATATCATTTCCTGTTGGCTTACCTATCTCAGCAGAGTCGTAATAATCAAAAATATCATCACGAATCTGGAAAATCATACCGATATTATGTCCGAATTTTGCAGCCTTTTCGATAACATCACGAGGCGCACCAACAGAGATGGCACCAAGCTTACAACAAGCCTCGAAAAGCACCGCGGTCTTCTTGTCAATTACCTGATAATAAACGTCTTCCGAAATTTCCTGATTGGAAATATTCGACAGCTGCAGAATCTCGCCAGCAGCCAAAGTACGACCAAGTTCAGCCAACTCTTGTACGATTTCGTGATTATCAGAAAGAGCTACGCGCAGCAACGCTGTTGAAAGGATATAATCGCCCACCAACACAGCCACCTTATTATTATAAGAGGCATTAACTGATGGTTGACCACGACGCTGATCGCTCTCGTCTACTACATCATCGTGCACCAGACTGGCTGTATGCAGCAACTCCAAGCCCAGAGCAGCATTCTGTGTTACACTCGAAACATCGCCATAATTCTTGGCCGTTAGCAAAATCAGCATTGGGCGCATACGCTTTCCGCCACGCTGACGGATGTGTGAAAGAACACTCTCAAGCATGCCGTCGCCTTGCGAAAGACTCTGTTTGAACAACTCAACAAAGTTGTTCATTTCGCCCTCGATTGGTTTTCTTATCGTTGATAAATAGTCCATAACAAGCGCAATTTTGCCACAAAATTAAGAAATAATTCTCTTATTAGGAAATATTTTGGTAATTTTGAGCCGAAAATTAAGAAAGTTATGCAGAAATTGTTTCTTTTAGACGCTTATGCGCTCA
>NZ_CAMJFM010000035.1 GCF_946404925.1 uncultured Prevotella sp.
CCAGGAAGTCCATCTTGATGAGACCCGTCGACTCAATCACGTGTCCGTCGTACTGCGTACAGTTGGTTTTGGTACCCTTAAAGTCAGGGTCATCAGCCGTTGATACAGGCACGTGGTCGCTAATCGGGTCGCGACAGATGATGAATCCGCAGGCGTGGATACCCGTTCCGCGCACCGTTCCCTCCAGCATCTTGGCATACTTGATGGTGTTGGCTATATGGATATCAGTCGATGCCTCGGCCTCCTGCAACTCAGGCACGGCTCTGATGGCATTGGTAAGATTCATCTTCGGTGTCTTGCCATCCACATCGGGCAGTCGGTCGGGGATGGCCTTACACAGGGCGTTTGATATGGCCAGCGGCACATTCTCTACGCGCGCCACATCCTTGATAGAGTTCTTGGTGGCCATCGATGCGTAGGTGATGATGTGCGCACAGTTCTCGTGTCCGTACTTATCCATTACCCACTTCAGCACCTTGCCTCGTCCGTCGTCATCAAAGTCGGTATCGATATCAGGCAGCGATATACGGTCGGGGTTCAGGAAACGCTCAAACAGCAGGTCGTACTTCAGTGGGTCAATCTTGGTGATACCTAAGCAGTAGGCCACCACACTACCAGCGGCCGATCCACGACCAGGTCCCACCATCACGCCCAGCTCGTCGCGGGCCGAGTTGATAAAGTCCTGCACAATCAGGAAGTAGCCAGGAAATCCCATCGTCTTCATGATGTGTAGCTCAAACTTCACGCGCTCCTCCACATCCTTTGGTATGGGGCTGCCATAACGCTTCTCGGCTCCCTCGTAGGCCAGCTTGGCCAAATAGTCGGCCTCGAATTTGATGCGGTATATCTTGTCGTAGCCCCCCAGTTTCTTGATCTTCTTCTCACCATCCTCAGGCGATAGTGGGTTCTGTCCGTTCTCATCGCTGGTAAACTCGTCGTAGAGTTGCTGCTCTGTGAACTTCTGTCGCCATTCCTCTTCTGTACCAAAGCTCTCGGGGATGGGGAAGAATGGCATAATTGGGTCGGCATCCAGACTGTAAATCTCTACCTTATTTAATATCTCAACGGTGTTGGCCAGTGCTTCTGGCACATCGCTGAATATGTCGTTCATCTCCTGCTGGGTCTTAAACCACTCCTGCTTTGAGTAGAGCATGCGGGTGGGATCGTCCAGATCCTTACCCGTGGCCAGACACAACAGGTGGTCGTGCGCCTCGGCATTCTCCTTGTCTACGAAGTGCGAGTCATTGGTGCACACCAGCTTTACGCCGTACTCCTTGGCCAGCTCTATCAGCACCTTGTTGGCTTGCTGCTGCAGGGGGAATGTCTCGCGGTTGGCGCGTATCGTAGGGTCGGTCACCTCGTGGCGCTGCAACTCCAGATAGTAGTCGTCGCCCCACAGGTTCTTGTGCCACTCTATCGATTTGCGGGCACCCTCTATGTCGCCTTTCAGTATCTTCGAAGGCACCTCGCCAGCGATACAGGCCGAGCAAACTATCAGGTCTTCGTGATACTTCTCCAGCTCCTTATGGTCAGTACGCGGACGATTGTAGAAACCATCCACCCACGAGTTGCTCACCAGCTTAATCAGGTTCTTGTAGCCGTTGGCGTTCTTGGCCAGCACTATCAGGTGGTATCCTCCAAGGTCCTCTTTCGTGTCCTTCAGGTTCATGTCGCCACGACGTGCCACATACATCTCGCAACCAAAGATTGGCTTGAATGGTTCAAGTCCGTCTTTTTTTCGTTGTTTGTTCACACCCATGCAGATGTCGTGAAATTCCTTAATGCCGAACATGTCGCCGTGGTCGGTAATCGCCATGCCCTTCATACCGTCGCCCAGCGCTTTGTCTACAAGCTTTTTGATACTCGACTGTCCATCAAGTATCGAGTAATATGTATGTACGTGTAGATGTACGAAATCTTCCATCTTTATTTCTCGAAAATGCTAATTTTTGTGGTTCAAAGGTACATCGATTTTTCGAGATAACCAAAAGAAAAAAGTGAAAAGTTTGTAATACTCAAAAAAAAGATGTACCTTTGCACCCAGAAAGAAACAATCGGAATGTAACTAATGGGAGAAAGAATAAAGAAACTCAAGAAAATCAGAATCCATCGCGAAGGTACTAACGAGTTGACACTCAGTGCCTTAGCTATTATTGGTATAGGCTCATTGTTGTGGTACGGACTCGATACCACTGTCCCCTTCTGGATATTTATGGTCATTTTCTGTACTGCGTGGTTTATTGCGCTCAACTTCTATCGTTGCCCCATTCGCTATTATAATGGCGACACCGAGAAGATGGTTGTGGCCCCAGCAGATGGTAAAATTGTTGTAGTAGAAGAGACCGAGGAGAATACCTATTTCCACGACAAGCGATTGATGATCTCTATCTTTATGAGTCCGCTCAATGTGCATGCCAACTGGTATCCTGTTGATGGTAAGGTTAAGTTTGTCAAGCACTTCAATGGCAACTACCACAAGGCTTGGTTGCCCAAGGCCAGCGAGGAGAACGAGCATGCCGACATCATGATTACCACACCTGATGGCGAGGATATCCTGGTTCGTCAGATAGCTGGTGCTTTGGCTCGCCGCATCGTTACCTATGCCAAGGATGGCGAGGAGTGCTACATCGACGAGCACCTGGGCTTTATTAAGTTAGGTTCGCGCGTAGACGTATTCCTGCCTCTTAGCGCTAAGGCTTGTGTTACTATGGATCAGCCCACCACAGGCGATCAGACCGTGATAGCCAAGCTTGCATAATGTTTAATCTTTCGCTCGAGCTTGCTCGCTTTTACAAAGCTTTAGCGACTAAAAGAATGTTTAATCTTTAATGTTAAAGAAGCATATCCCCAATACGATAACATGCTGCAACCTTGTTTCAGGTTGTATCGCTACATACTACGCTTTCTTGGGCGAATTCGAGATGGCGTTGCTCTTTATCATCATCGGAGCCGTGTTCGACTTCTTCGATGGTATGAGCGCCCGCTTGCTGGGTGTTTCATCGCCAATAGGCAAAGAACTCGATTCATTGGCCGACGACATCACCTTTGGTTTCGCCCCATCAGCCATTGTGTTCGCCTATCTCTGCACATTTCATATCCACTTGATGTTTGTACCATTTCTGGCATTCATCATGGCTGCATTCTCAGCCCTCCGTCTTGCCAAGTTCAATCTCGACGAGCGTCAGGCTTTGGGCTTTATCGGACTGCCCACGCCAGCTAATGCACTCTTCTGGGGCTCATTGATTGTTGGCTTGCAGCAAAACGACATCTGTTTCGAGGGCATGGAGTGGGTGATACTCGCAGGAACATTCATTAGCAGTTATCTGCTGATAGCCGAGATACCTATGTTTGCACTCAAGTTCAAGCATTGGGGTTGGAAGGGCAACGAGGTTAAGTATATCTTCGTGCTGTCGTGCATCCCCCTGTTGCTGCTTCTGGGTGTCAGCGGCTTTGCAGCCATCATCGCATGGTATGTATTGCTGTCTGTGATTACTAACAAATCTAACTAATTAAAAATATCTGTGCCTATGCAGGTTATTTTGGGCATTATTGTGTTTGGGCTTATTGCCATCGCCATTATCGTGATGATAGTGATTAATTTCATGTATCGCAATGTTAAGCGCTTACGTGAAGACGCCGAGGATTTTCTTTATCGCCAGGGCAAACGCCGCGAACAGAAAGACCGTAATCCCTTTGGTGAGGATTACTTCAAGAGCAGTCGCAAGCCAGGTGCGCAGGGCGCCCAGCAGCGTGGCGGTTCGCGCAGTTCATCATCAGCCGACTCTGAGCAGACTGAACAAAAAACCGCTCGTAGAACTACTACAAGCGGTGGTGTAACTATCATCGACGAGCGCCAGGAAGATAAGAAGATCTTCGACAAAGGCGACGATGAATACGTTGAGTTTGAAGAGGTAAAGTAGCACCTTAGTTGTGCACTAAGGTACCTATCTGCTCGCCGTCCATTACCTTCTTCAGATTTCCCACTACGTCCATATTAAATACGTAGATAGGCAGGTTGTTGTCCTGACACATGCAGATGGCAGTCAGGTCCATCACCTTTAGTCCGCGTGCCAGCACCTCTTTGTATGTAATATCATCGAACTTGGTGGCTGTTGGGTCCTTCTCTGGGTCGGCGGTGTAGATACCATCTACGCGAGTACCCTTCAGCATTACGTCGGCCTCAATCTCTATGCCACGCAGACTCGAACCTGTGTCAGTGGTAAAGTAGGGCGAACCTGTACCAGCCGAGAATATGCACACATAGCCAGCCTCCATAGCCTCAATGGCCTTCCACTTGGTGTAGAACTCGCCTATTGGCTCCATGCGGATGGCTGTCAGCACCTTGTTCTTTACGCCCACTGCACCCAGAGCCGAACTCAGTGCCAGCGAGTTGATCACTGTAGCACACATACCCATCTGGTCGCCCTTCACGCGGTCAAAGCCCTTCTGCGATCCAGAGAGTCCGCGGAATATGTTTCCGCCACCAATCACGATACCAATCTGAACGCCCATTCCAGCTATCTCCTTAATCTGGTTAGCATAGTCGCTCAGTCTCTCAGGGTCGATGCCGTAGCCCTGTTTGCCCATCAAACTCTCACCCGAGAGCTTCAACAGAATTCTCTTAAATCTTGCCATAATTATAATGTTTAATCTTTAATCTTAAATGTTACTTCTTTGAATCTGTACAAGTGCGCCACGCCCTTCTCGTCCTCCAGCATCAGTCGTCCGTCGTCCTTCACGTCCACTATGCTGGCCTCAAAGGTGTTGTTCTGCGTTATAAACAGGTGCTTGCCCTCGCGTCTGTACAGCCTTGCTTTGTAGTCGGCAATGCATGTGGTGCTTTCGCAGCATTCGTTCAGTGTGTCAAGAAAAGCCTTCAATAGTTCATCGCGGTCAGTATCTTTTCCTGTCAGTTGCTTCAGCGATACGGGGTTGGGCGCGTCGCTCTTAAACTCCGTCTGGTTCACGTTCAAGCCTATGCCAATAATGGTGTCCTTTATCATGCGCCCCTGCAGTCGGTTCTCTATCAGCACCCCGCATATCTTCTCGTCCCCCACATAGATATCATTCGGCCACTTGATAGATATTTGCGATTGCACATATCTATCAAGCGTCTTACACAACGCTACTGATACCACCTGCGTAATGATAAACTGATTCTTAGCCTGCAGACTTTTTGGGTGTATCATCACCGAGAACAGCAAGTTCTGTCCGCGTTCGCTCTCCCACGAGTTCGAGCCGCATCCCTTGCCAGCAGTCTGGTAATCAGCCACAACCACCATCTCGCCTGTCCCGTTTTCCTTCATCCAACGGTTGGTAGAATCCGTCTCTGCGATATGTACAACCTCAAATTTCATCATTTCGTTTGCAAAATTACAAAAAATTCGTAAAATCCGTATAATCCGTAGCAAAAAATAACTATCTTTGCATCATGGAAGAACAACTTAAGAAAGATGAGCGCTACATGCAGATGGCCCTCGATGAGGCACATGAGGCGCTAAAAGCAGGCGAGATACCCATTGGAGCTGTAGTGGTTTGTAAGGACCGCGTCATCAGTCGTGCTCACAACTTAACCGAGACCCTCTGCGATGTCACAGCCCATGCCGAGATGCAGGCCATCACTGCAGCAGCCAACACTCTTGGCGGCAAGTATCTCACCGATTGCACCCTCTATGTCACTGTCGAGCCATGCACCATGTGTGCAGGCGCCATAGGGTGGGCCCAGATTCCCCGTATCGTCTATGGCACGCCTGACGACAAACGAGGCTATCACCTTCTGGCTCCTAATGCCTTCCATCCCAAAGCCATTGTCACCACAGGCGTGCTCGAAGCCGAATGCCGCCAACTGATGCAGGATTTCTTTAAGTCAAAACGCTAATACGTCAACTTTCACTTTCTTAGTAAACAAGGCGAATAAAAATCAAACTGTAAGTTAATTAATTATTCTACTTTCACATTGATTTACGTCAACTCGAAGCGTCAATTTGTTAAAAAATGACGCTAAAATGTGTTTTTTTTATAATTTTATTCGTTTTTTAGGAAGATATACATTATTTTTGCAACCTGAATGTGACAAAAGAGAGCAAAGTGTCACTTATTGATGCTTCCCTGAAGTACTTATATAATAAATATGTACGCGAACATTAATATAGTTAAACATTTAATAATAACAAAAAAGAGAGAGAAATTTATGAAAAAAAGACTAACGTTGTTTTTTGTCAGCCTCTTCCTTTGTGTAGGAACAGCGCTGGCTCAGACGAAAGTTTCCGGTACAGTGCTCTCACAGGAAGACGGTCAGCCCATCATTGGCGCTGCTGTTCAGGTTATTGGAACACAGACCGGTATGTTGACAGATGTGAACGGTAAGTTCAGTATCACCCTTCCAGAGGGTAAGAAGAAGCTTCGCATCTCTTACCTCGGTATGGAGACAAAGGACGTAGATGCTAAGAACAATATGCGCGTTTTCCTGAAGTCAGATGCTAAGACTCTTGACGATGTGCTCGTTATCGGTTACGGTACTTCTAAGAAGTCTGCATTCACAGGTTCTGCCGTTGAGGTTGACAGCAAGGACATTACTGCCCACGTTACCGCATCGGCAACTAACGCTCTGGTAGGTAAGGTAGCCGGTATCACCGCTACTTCTTCATCAGGTGCTCCTGGTAGTGCTCCTACTATCCGTATCCGTGGTATTGGCTCTTACGCTGCAAGTTCTACTCCTCTTTACATCGTTGACGGTGTTCCTACAGAGGTGAGCGTAGCTACAATCAACCCTGAGGATATCGAGTCAATGTCAGTACTGAAGGATGCTTCTGCAAGTGCTATCTATGGTAACCGTGGTGCTAACGGTGTTATCATCATCACCACCAAGAAGGCTAAGAACAATCAGGATGCTGAGGTTAAGTTCGACGCTAAGTGGGGTTCTAACAGCCGTTTGATTCCACAGTACGATATCATTAAGAACCCAGCTGAGTACTACGAGACTCAGTATAAGGCTATGTTCAACAGCCAGTACTATCATGGTGCTACTGCTGAGGAGGCTTATGCTTATGCCGATAAGTACATCCTTGATCCTAACAATGGTGGTCTTGGCGTTCAGGTTTATAATGTTCCTGCTGGTGAGAAGTTCATTGGTACAAACTTCAAGCTCAACCCACACGCTACTCTGGGTTACAGCGATGGTGAGTATACATATCTGCCAGACAATTGGTATGATGAGCTGTTCCACAGCAGCTTCCGTCAGGAGTACAACGCTTCTGTAAGCGGTGCTGCAGGTAAACTTAACTACTATGCAAGTGTTGGTTTCCTGAATGATGGTGGTCAGGTTAAGAACTCTAACTATCGTCGTTACACAGGTCGTACAAACGTTGAGTATCAGGCTAAGAGCTGGTTGAAGTTGACAACCAATATGTCATTCACACACAGCATCAGCCAGACTCCTTCGTATAGTTCTTCTACTTATGGAAGCTCTACCAACCTGTTCTACTATGCTAACTCAATGGGTGCTATCTATCCTCTCTATCTGCGCGATGCACAGGGTAACATCATGACTCAGAACGGTCACAACCAGTATATGCGTAACAACAATACTAACCAGACCCGTCCTAGCTTCCTGGGTAACGCTGCTGAGGATAACGAGTATAACGACTACGAGTCGTTCAGCGACATCTTCTCTGGTCAGTGGGCTGCAGTTATCACTCCTATCACAGGTCTGAACCTTACTGCACAGCTCAGTGCTACCGACTATAACCGTCGTGCCACATACCTCTACAGCCGCTTTGCTCAGTCAGGTGGTAGCGTAGATGGTGCTGCCGACGTTCTGCACGAGCGCAATCTGGCTGTTAACCAGCAGTATCTGGCTAACTACAGCCACACATTCAATGAGGTTCACAACCTCACCGTACTTCTCGGTTACGAGCAGTATAAGGTTAAGGATCAGTCGCTCGAGGGTTCTAAGGATCACCTCTTCGATCCATTCGTGGCTGAGTTGAACAATGCTAAGGATCACGCTAAGGAGACCGTAAACTCTGCAACTGATCACTATATGACTGAAGGTTTCTTCGGCCGTGCTAGCTACGACTACGACAACCGTTACTTCGTAAACGCTTCTCTGCGTCGCGATGCTTCTTCTAAGTTTGCTCCTGGTCATCGTTGGGGTACATTCTGGTCAGCAGGTTTTGCTTGGCAGCTGAACAAGGAGAAGTTCATGCAGAAGGTTAAGTGGGTTGACGTACTGAAGTTCAAGCTTTCTTATGGTGAGAACGGTAACGACCAGGGTATGAACTACTATGCTTATGCCGACCGCTACACCACATCTTACAACTCAACAACAGGTGAGTACAGTATCTCAATGAGCAGCCTGGGTAACGAGAACCTTACTTGGGAGACCAAGAAGAGCTGGAACGCAGGTATCGACTTCGCTTTGTTCAAGAACCGCATCACTGGTTCGTTGGAGGTTTACACAGGTACAACAAGCGACCTGCTGTGGTCGAAGCAGCTTCCTTCTTCATCAGGTAAGACTGTTAACTCATACTACACCAACATCGGTGCTGTTCGCAACAGCGGTATTGAGTTCGCTCTCGATGCAAACATCATCCGTCAGAAGGATATTAACTGGAACGTAAACATCGCTCTGGCTCACAACAAGAATAAGATTACTGAGCTCGACCCAGCTATTTCTAAGTATGGTCAGCGTTACAGCAACCAGATTCTTAAGGTTGGTGGTTCACTGCAGCACGCTTACATGATCCAGTATGCTGGTGTAAACGACGAGGGTCAGGCTCTGTACTGGAAGGATACTTATGTATATGAGAAGGACGAGAACGGCAATCCTACCAGCGACATCGCTGTTGATGGTGATGGCAACTACGTAGTAGAGTCTTCTGAGCTCACAACAAACATTGACGAGGCTACTCGTCGTGACTGTGGCGACATCCTGCCTAAGTTGCAGGGAGGTTTCGGTACAACCCTTCAGGCTTACGGCTTCGACTTGACAGCTCAGTTCAGCTTCCAGTTGGGTGGTAAGTATTACGATGGTGCTTATCAGCAGCTGATGCACAATGGTCAGGAGACTGGTCATGCTATGCACCGCGACCTGCTGAATGCTTGGAGTCCTGAGAACACCAACTCTAACATTCCACGTCTGAGCACTGCTTCAATTGATGATCCAGGTTCTGGTTCACAGACTCCTATGGACCGCTTCCTTACCAGCAGCAACTACCTGTGTCTGAATAACCTCGCTCTGGGTTACAATCTGCCTAAGAGCATCGTTACTCCTCTGTCACTCCACGGAATCCGTGTATATGTAGCTGGTGAGAACCTCTTCCTGCTTACAGCTCGTAAGGGTATGGATCCACGTTACAACCTCGGTATCGGTGGCTATACCTCTGGTGGTGGTCTTGCTTCTGGTAGCTACTCAGCAATGCGTTCTATCACAGCTGGTGTAACAGTTACTTTCTAAGTAATAAGATATAATTAGTAAAAAAGAATAAGATATGAAACTATATAAGATTTCAACATTGATGCTTGGTGCAGCTCTGCTGACTGTATCTTGTAACGACATTGATGAGCAGGTTCCTCAGGGAGGATCACTGACTAAAGAGCAGGTTCAGGAGACTAATGCTGCTATCCCTGCTCGTACTCAGGCTACCTTTGCTGGTATGTTTGATATTATGGGAAAGCCATTTGGTGCATACCCCAGCAGCGGCCGTGCTGACGACTTTGGATTCATTATGGCAGCTCTCTCACTCGATGCTGAGGGTGCCGACCTCTTCCTTCAGGACAACAACTACAACTGGTTCTCAGTATGTGGTGAGTGGTCTAATCGTAATCCTAACTACGCTAACCCAACCATCCGTTATAAAATTCCTTATACTCTGATTGGTTTGGCTAACGATTTTATTGCATCTCTGCCTGCTGATTCTGAGGATCCTACGATTATCAATCAGATTGCCCAGGCTCGTGTTTGCCGTGCATTCGGTTATATGGCATTGGCTCCATATTTCCAGTTCGGTTACTCTGTAGCTAAGGATAAGCCATGTGTACCACTGCTTCTTGATGGCACCGACTTTACTAACAACCCACGTGCTACTGTAGGTGAGGTTTGGCAGTATGTGCTCGATGAGCTCACACTGGCTATCAATGACCTTGCTGGTGCTACTCGTACCTCTAAGGCTTATGTTGACCAGAACGTGGCTTACGGTCTCCGTGCTCGTGCTAACCTGATTTGCGGTAACTACGCTGCTGCTGCTGAGGACGCTGCTAAGGCTATGCAGGGTTATACTCCTGCTACAATGGCTGAGGTTAGCGAGCCTGCATTCTGCAACCTGAGTGAGCATAACTGGATTTGGGGTATCAACATCACTCAGGAGATGGTTACCGGTGGTAATAGAGTTTATGCAAACTCTTCTTCATGGGTTTCTGCTTTCTCTGGCGACGGCTATGCTGCTGCTACCGAGAATACTCCTTGCATCAACATCCTGCTTTACGATAAGATTCCTGCTACCGACGTTCGTAAGGGCTGGTGGCTTGACGAGAATCTGCACTCACCCAACTGGGCAAATATCACATGGGTTGATCCAGGTGATGCTACTGTAACAGCTACAGGTGATGCTATCGCTACCTTCGAGACCTCTGATGGTGGTAAGACTGTATTCCAGCCTTACACTAACATCAAGTTCGGTATGAAGAGCGGTGTTGGTTCTACTGTTAACAACAACGACTGGCCTCTGATGCGTGTTGAGGAAATGATCCTGATTCAGGCAGAGGGTCTGGCTAAGAGCGGTAATGAGGCTCAGGCTAAGACTGTTCTTGAGAACTTTGTTAAGACCTATCGCGATCCTGAGTATAAGATCGACGGCCGTGGACTTTCACTTGCTGACGAGATCTGGTTCCAGCGCCGAGTTGAGCTCTGGGGTGAAGGATTCTTCATTGGCGATGCTAAGCGTCTGAACAAGCCTGTTGTACGTTTCCACGGTGGTATTGAGAACAACGAGCCTGCTGCATTCCAGTTCAATGTAGCTGCTGATGATCCTTATCAGAACATGCGTTTCCCACAGGCCGAGACCAACTACAACCTTGGTATCGTTCCTAACGACGAGACTGGTACACAGCCTGTTGCAGGTCAGAATCCTAACCTGCGTGACGGTGTAACAGACTAATTAATAGTAAGAATTAATAATTTAGAAAATAATAGATTATGAAGATCAATAAATATTTTCTGATGGCTGGTCTCGCTGTGTTGAGTATCGTCGCTACTTCTTGTAGTAAAGACGATGATAAGTACACACCGGGTAAGGAAGCCGGAAGCAACAACGTTGTATTTATCAACGAGTCAAATCAGACACTTGCACTCACTGCAACAGAGTTCACTGTTGAGTTGCAGCGTACAAATACAAGTGGCGATCTGACAGTGCCCCTGGAGATTCTCCAGTGCTCAAGTGTTCTGTCATGCCCAGCATCTGTAACATTTGCCAGTGGCTCAGCTACTGCAACACTTACAGTAGGTGTTAGTGGTGATGCAGTACCTTACGATGAGTATACTCTGCGTGTACGTATTCCTGAGGACTACACAAATTCTTACCTCATCCAGGAGGGCACACCTCAGTTGAATCTGACTGTGATGAAGGAAGACTACAAGCCTTACGCTACGGCCGACTTCACCAGCTGGTTGCTTGGTGGTCCATGGGAGGTTAGTATTGAGTATTCTGAGTATCTTGATATGTATCGTATTCAGAACCTCTACGCTGATGGTTATCATTACTACTATAAGTTGGCTAAACCTGCTGCTGATGGTTCAATCGCTATGACCATGTGCAATGCTGATGGTTCTAAGTTGGCTTCGCAGGCTTGTGGATATGTACACAAGACTTATGGAATGATGTCAACTAAGTGGTTGAGCGACAACTTCACAGGTTATGATCCAGAAGAAGGTGCCTTCTGCATCCCATTCCAGTTCACAGTTAGTGCTGGTTCATTCGGTTCGGGTTATGAGTACTTAGTTATTAAGTAATGCAAACTTAAATATCAAGTGTCCCTGCAAAATAATTGCAGGGACATTTTTTTATCTCAAAACTTTTTGTTACCTTTGCACCTTGGATAAAAAATGAATAAAATGCGAAGAAATATTCTGTTATTACAATTGCTAATGACTGCATTTCTGGTCATTGCAGAACCTGCAAAGCGTGGGCAATTTAGAACCATAAACTTATCAGATGGCTCACAGGTAAACGCCGAATTAGTTGGCGACGAATTTATGAATTACTGGAAAGCCGAAGACGGAAGATGCTTTGTGAAACAGGGTGATGAATATGTTATTGCCAATCTCAAGAGCATGGCAGCATCAGCAGCACAAAAGCGTAGTTTACGCGCATCAAAGCATCTTGCACCAGCAACAAGAGGCGTAGGTACTCGTAAGAGTTATATGGGTAAGAAGAAAGGTCTCATCATCCTTGTACAGTTCCCCGACAGAAAGTTTAAGGGTGATCATGATGTAGCTTTTTACCAGAATGTGGCTAATAAGTTAGGTTATACCGAAGGCGACTTCAAAGGTAGTGTTCATGATTATTTTGCAGATCAGAGCAATGGCGTTTTCGACCTGACTTTTGATATAGTTGGTCCTTATACCTTACAGAATAACTATGCCTATTATGGTGGTGACAAGGTTGATGACGACGGCACAACTTACCACGATGTAAATGCTGCCATAATGATGAAAGAGGCTGTTACAAATGCAGCTCAGGACGTTGATTTCTCACCATACGACTGGGATGATGATAATGAGGTAGAACAGATATTTGTGATATATGCTGGTCAGGCTCAGAGTAATGGTGGTGGCGAAGATACTGTATGGCCCCATGAATATGCCTTCACTTCTTCTTTAGGTTCGCCTATGTATGCAGGTAATATTAAGGTTGATGTTTATGCATGCGCTGGCGAACTTGGCCGTACAGAGAACATTACAAGCGGAATTGGTACGATATGCCATGAATATACCCACTGCCTGGGTATACCCGATTTCTATGACACTTCAGATAACGAAACCCAGAACTATGGCATGGGCTATTGGGATATCATGTGCAACGGAAGTCATAGCGGCGAAGGATTCTGCCCACCTAATTATTCGAGTTGGGAAAAATGGTGGTGTGGCTGGCTCACTCCTACTGAGCTTACTGAAGATACATCTATCACCAATCTGCAGCCAACAAGCGCAGGTGGTGGAGCATACATTATGTATAACGACAATCATAAAGACGAATACTATCTGCTGGAGTGCAGAAACCAGGTGGGATGGGATTCGCAGACAGCAGGTAAGGGCCTGATGATTCTTTATGTGGACTACGATAGTAACGCATGGCGTTGGAATGTCCCCAATGCTTATGACTCCTATTACGATGCCCAAGGAAATCGTTGTGAGAACGACCACCAGCGTTGCACCATCGTGCCTGCTGATAATGCCAGGGGCACCAAGACTGAGAGTGGTGACCTGTATCCATATAATCTCAACAATTCATTCAGCAATACATCCACTCCAAGTGCAACACTTTACAATGCCAATACCGATGGTAGATTCTTCCTTAACAAATCAATCAGGAACATCACCTGGAACGACAATGGTACTGTATCGTTCGACTTTGTTGCGGTCGATACAATTACTAAAAAAGTACTTGAAGGAGTTCTTTTCAGTGAGACATTCGACAGGTGTTCGGGGGTTGGAGGTAATGATGGCATTTGGGAGGCTAAAAGAGGTACATTAGAAACCGATTATAGTGGTTGGTCGTATACTGCGAATACTGGATTCGGCGCTAATAAGTGTGCCAGATTTGGTACTTCAGCAAAAAAGGGAATTGCCACATCTCCTAATTTTGACGTCAGCGAAGAGAATGTGTTAACCTTCAAGGCTGCGTCGTGCGATGCAGAAACAGCAACTATCAAGGTTAATATTCAAAACTCTTCTACAACCACCGTCGAGCCATCAACATTCAATATCGTTTCAGGTCAGTGGACAGACTGTAAGGCTACGATTAAAGGCGAAGGAAATATTAAACTCTCGTTCTTCTCCTCGAAGAATATGTTCTTTATCGACGACATCAAGGTCGAGGCCACTTCTGGCAGCACAGGCATCAAGCCTGTCATCAACAAGCGCCTGAACGATGATTGCATCTACGACCTCCAAGGTCGCAACCTAGGCACCAATCTATCTGCTCTACCTAAGGGTATATATATCATAGGTGGAAAGAAGGTGGTGAAATAAATGATAGTTATTGAAAACAAAAAACAGCGGGCTATTGGCTCGCTGTTTTCTTTTTTCTAGGCGCCCATACACGAGGTGGCGCCAAGTGCCGTTACGATGGCTGTAGCAACAGATGCAATGATCTGTACGATGAATTTAAATGTCTCTCTCCTTGTCATGATTCTCTTCCTTTCTTTTTTTTGGCACGGATTAACACGGCTCTTTTTTAAAAGAGATACTGCTTTTTTATCGCAGTAAATCCGTGTCTTTTAATTTATTAAAAGCCGCGTTAATCCGTGCCTAATTAAACTTTAATCACCCTCTTCAGGGATTCCGCCGCCCGTTGAGCTGTGGTTTTGATCGGTACCACCATTCTGGTTCTCGTTCTCGGGATCCTCTACCTCGCCGCTGGTTGAGGTTACTCGCTTCACCTCCTTGCCGTCGCGGTCGTAGCAGGTAATCTGGATGGCGGTGCCGGCCAGCTCTTCCTTCAGCTCAACGGCTGGGGTGAACACGATGCGGCGGCTGGTAATGAGGCCTGCCTTTACCTCGTCGACTTTCTCGACCGACTTGGCGCGCAGACCGAATCGCATGGTGCCAAGTCCTGGCAGCGCTACCGAGTGGCCCTCAGTGGCCCACGCCTTGATCACTTCGCCAGCTGCATCCCAGCATGCCTGCATGATTCCCTTACTTACTCCGCTGCGAAGGGCAGCCTCCTTAATCACCTTGTCCTGACTCAGGCTGGTGTACAACTCGGGCATCATGATGTAGCGGTACTTGCCTGCATGAGTGCCAATCTTCTGCAACTTCTCTTGTGCTTTTACTTTCAAAGCCATACTCTAAAATTTTAATGGTTAAACAATAATTTTTAATGGTCAATTTTTTGCGGCCACACGTGAGAGTTTTTACGCTCACACGTGGGAGCTGTATTTTGACGATGCAAAGGTACAACATTTAGATTGCGGTCTACGAATGTTTTTCTCTACTTTTTGCAAAAACAACTGAGAAGATTGTCATTAGTTGTCAATTGTCAATTGTCAATAAGAATGCTGAAATCTGATTTTCGGCTCAATATAAATAATAATTTTTAATTATTATATTATATTGCCCCAATATTACACATCGAAACCCCTTAATGACCTAATGACAATTGACAATAATGACAACCACTATACAAAGATTCATCGGAATTCTTTTGGGTTATTCGAAGAAAAATAGTAATTTTGCACGTTTGAAAACAGAAGCTATCGTTACTTGTTAAATATTTATATAGATATGACGTTCTCTACGATTGTTGAAAAGGATAAAACGGCTCTAGAACAAATCATTGGAGCCTTGAATCAATTCGAAAAAGAAAGGTTTATTGCTGGCATTCAGGCAGGGCGATACACTACTTATCAGATAGAACAGACATCTGAGATGGTACATGTGTATCAAAGCAAAATGAATATGGAAGCGAGGGCATTAGTCAAGTTCTCAGAAACTTTCATCAGCGAGTTTGCAACCGATAATAACAAGTGCTTTGAGACAGCCGAATATTATTTCAATAGAATCAGAAGTACTTTGGGTTCTTTAAAAAGACTGTTTAAAAAGACTTGCCCTACTTCGCGAAAAGCATTGCCTAAAGGCGTTCAAAAGCCATCAGTATTTGACCGTTCGGCTTTATCATATGGTGCTCTTGAGATGGATGCATTTGGGCTAGCTTCGTATGATACTGCTGTTCAGAATCTATATGAAGATCTTGAAACTTTGTTTACTACAGCAACAAATGTATTGGGTTTATGCCATCAGATGATAGAGAAAGAAGAACTCATCAGACAGGATGTCGTACAACTGCGTTCAATATATAGTGATAGCTGCGATAATCTGATGAGTAGTGTTAGAGAATTCGGCTTGTTTATCGGAACAGTTAATACTATATCGAAGAGCGAATTGCAGGAGAGAAAAAGAAATGCCCGATCAATGGATGAATTTCTTAAGCACGAGTATCATAATGTACCTAAGAAGGAGTTTAAGAAATACGTTTGGTTAGAAGCATCGCGACAGGCTCAGAATGAAGGACTGACTGATGAGGAAATGTTCTTGTGGCCAGATAACCACGACAAGGTTGTGATTGTTAGAAATGTTATTGATAGCTTTGACATGATTGATTATGTTGAAGGCTATGATGGCAAAATTGATAGTACTGTATTGGTAGAGTTTATTAAATGGTGTGATGTTGATAAGCAAAAAGAAAGAAGGCTTTATGAATACTTCTGCAGCATGTATAAGGGAAAGTATATCCCCACGGGTTGGTCGGCGGTTTCAAAAAGCAGAAGAGAATTAACTAAAGTTCAGAAAATCAGTAATGAAGATTTGGCTCAAGCTTTTGCTCGAAGGATATCTGGATTGATACAAAAGACGGCTTGAATGATTTGATTTTTCCGTTTTAGATAATAATTGGTAGGTGAATTCCCTTTTGGAGTTCACCTTTTTTATGCTTGATATTCTTCATTCATTGAAGATAAAGAGGAAAAGAATTCTCTGAATAGCCTGATTGTTGAAGATTTCTTTTATTTAGATGAAGAATTCGTGTATTAGGCTCGGAAATGTTTGATTGGAAAATGGTTTGTAATGAAGAACCAAAATTCGACACAAGGAAGGCTGATTAATGGATAAAAGCCAGTATTAACCAAAACTACTTAACTTTGCGCCACATTTCTTTTAAACAATTAAAATGGCTGCTAAAGGAGTGGCCGGTTGAGCGAGTGAGCGAAAGGAGTCTCGCGAGTGAAAAGACGTCAATTCTAGACCTCTCTCCTCACAAACTCGACAAAATGAAAATAATATTAGAGAAAGGTGATTCTGAAGAGAAAGTAAAGTTGGCAGAGGCATTACTGGCAAATGGGTTGGTTAGTGCCATCGAGAGAGTGACGTACCAGTGTGTAAAAGTGCAGAAGAGCGACGACGAGGTGGCTAAAGCGGTTATCGATGTTTCCGGTAGTTTCGGGGTGTGCACTCAATGGACAGCAGTTTACAGAGTGTTGGTTGACTATTGTGGATGGGATAGCGATATTGCAAAATTCTCTAAGCGTATGGATATGCTATTAAAAGATGTGCACCTGGGTCATAGATGTACCTATCAGTCTATCCAGAAGCCGTTGGCTCAGAACAGCATCTTGCGGAAGAACTTTCAAGAATGGAAGAAGTATCGCGTACCACAGGGCAATCGTGTGTTCCCAAAACAGATGTTTATTGCCGAAAAACTGCTGAAACGACTTTCTATCTGTGCCTAAATATACGATTGCACGATGAAATATACTATCTCAAAGTCATTAAATACAGCACAATGACATTATGCCTACATTTGCACCGTCAAACAAAAAAGGTAGTAAAATGAAGTACAGTTTTATCATTCATGAGTTAAAGAATTCTGCTGATCAGAATGTACGTACATTCGTTAAAGATGTAGAGGGAATCAAGAGGCTTACAGTTAAGGAACGACAGCATTATCTGGCGAACCTACAGGAAGCCGAGGCACTGAACATACTGGTGAACGACTTTATTCCTTACATCATCAGAGTGGCATATGCCAACAGCTCAAAGTCGAACGTGTTGTCGGTTCTGGATCTAGTGAACGAAGGAATCCTGGGAACCTATAAGGCGCTTAATAGGAAGCACCGTAAGGATAAGGATATTACCCGACTTATCAGGGCGCAGATACGGAATCAGATTCAAAGTATGGTAGTCAGTCAGGGTGGAACCACTTCCGCAGGAATCAGTCTCAAAAGGAAACACCATCAACAAGGTGTGGTTTATGTAATATATCGTTAAGTATTATGCAGACAAGAATTTGTAAAGTGTTGGCACAGACAGAAGCTGTATATGTGCCTAGTAAGAAATCGGAAAACGGCCAGCTGGCCAAGTGTATGATCAGGCTTAAGGAGCTTGGTGGTGATTATGAGGATGAGTTCATCTGTGCGATGTTCGGCAACCTCGCTCTCTGTAAATTTGCTGCTGGAAGCACTGTTGTAGCAGTCTTGAACTTTTCGACGCACGAGGTACAAGGTGCTGTATTCCAGGATGTTGTAGCAAAAGAAATCGTTAATCTCTAAACATTAACTTGAGTTCGAAGCGAAAGAAGTCTTCACGTGAAGATGGCCATCGGATTTCTGAAACTTCTGCTCGCAAAAACTTAAGTAAAGATGAAAACAAGAAAAAGCAATATTTTAGGTAGTCAGGTAATGGTCGATGGCATGATGGCATTCGGCAAGTTAGAGAGCGGACAGCGCACACTCGATTTTGAGTGTTGTGAGGATGTAGTGGCCGAGGCATTCCAAGGCAACTTCCACGTGCAGGGTATGCGCGACGGCAATGTGTACATGACCGAGAACCCCAAACGCAAGCGTAAGAGAAAGAGTCCAGAGTTCAGAGATGATAACTGCACGCTGTCGTTGGGAACCGACAATAACTGGTATTTTAAGTTTGTGCTGCCTGATGAGCGTATAAACGAGCTGCCACAACTGTTGGTTCGTCAGTCGGGTGCTATCGCACAGAAGGTATTAAAGAAGGTGCTTTTTGAAAAGGAGGTATTAGGATGAAAGGAGTAATAGCGGTAAATACTAAGCATACGGGCGACCCTAAGAAGGACCATCGTGGCTATGCTGAGACCATGACTTCGGAGCAGCTTGACCAACTGCTTTCCGAAGAGTGGTTGGGGCAGATGGTGGACGATATCCGAAACGGCAACGAGAAGATGAAAGACAATCTGCCTTATATTTGTCCACACTACTCGGCTTTTAAGAATAATCATCGTGCACAAGCCGATATCATACCCGAGACATTTACGTTTATGACCTGTGTGGATGTTGATGATAAGGAACTGGTTGACAAGGCCGTCAAGCGCTCGCTGGAGTTGAACCAAGACGAGTATTCCGACTGGAAAGATCAGGTACTCCGCATAGAATATTCAGCCCGAAAAAAGGTACATATTTATATCCGCATACCTAAAGGTCAAACCATTTCTGAGGCCCAACAGGCTTTTTGCAAAGAGATCGAGGTGCCTTACGATGAGAGTTGCATCACGCCCGAGAGATTTATATACCTTACTGGTAAAGCCGAAGAAGTCTATCGCTCGCCACATTGGCTGGAGCCACTCTCAGACGAAGAGATAGCTGAGCGTCGCGAAGCATATCTGCAGCGCGGACTCGATGTGGATGGAAGGAGATTGCACGGTTCGAATTCTTCGCGTTCTTGTCATCTCGACCAAACGAAGCGCTTGGAGAGATCTCTCGACTACGCTCGAGATGACAATGCAGCTGAACCAGCCTCGGCGGAGTCGTTGGCGAAGTTCGATTTGTGCGCTAAGGCTGCGGGACTCGATCCGAATATGATGGACGTTTGGGGTGTTCGCAACTGGCATTCGAACCTGATGGCGGTGCTCTCGGTGGGTGTCGGTAAGTTGATGACTCGCGAGCAGTTGGAGGCGGTAGTGGCCAAAAGAGCTCCAAACTATTGGCAGACTGATGATTGCAAAACCCTTATAAAATACTTTTACGATAACTACAATGCCGACAAAGGTTTTATGAATGCGGGCCTGCGCGAGATAAATGCCAAGGCGCAGCAGACAGCCGATGAGATAGGCGAGAACGATGATTATGAGCTGGAGGAAAGTACACAAAAAGAACCGCCCCTTTTGTGTGGCAAGAAGTTGCCTCAAGGTATTCGCGATTCCATTGATGCAGTTGGCCCTCAGTTGTCAATGCCGATAGTTACTGCTATCTGTCCCTGTATTGGGGCGCTAGCAACCGGTGTGCAGTTGGATGTTCACGGACATACACGCGGACTGAATCTGATATCGTACATCGCCGGTGATTTTGCTAGTGGCAAGGGTTCTATCGACCCTGTTATCGAGGCCTGGATGGGCGAGGTCAGGGCTGTCGACGATATGTACCAGCAGCAGGAGGCTGACTTCCGTCGTAAGAAGAATGCCGCGAAAAATCAGAAGAATCAGCCCGAAGAGCCTAAGTTGCCCGTGCGCTATATCACCTTTAATACCACGGTGGCCAATCTGGCCGAACGCTTGGGCAATGTAGAAGGTAAACACGCCTTCTCGTTTACACCCGAGGCCGACATAGTGGCGCAGAAATGGCGTTCGAGCATGAGCGATTTCTCGGTGATGCTACGCCAGAGTTATGACGGTAGCCGTTACGATCGTGAGGCCCGCAGTGCCGAAGCCGTAAATGTGCATATTGAGCACCTGCTGTGGAACGTCACCATGTGTGGCACGCCCGATGCCCTGTATCGCGTAGTGACCAACTACACCGACGGATTCCAGAGTCGTATCGCCTTGGCGCAAACGCCTGATAATACCTATGCAAAGCTGGAGGATAAGCCTTACGTGCTGACTGCAAAGCAGACGGAGCGCATTCAGCAGATAGCCCATCTGCTACCGCTATTAAACGGCGAGGTGGTGCTGCCCAAATTAGAAGCCCGGGGTCGCGAGTGGTTAGAGAAGATCAGACTCGAAGCGATGATGAACGATGACCGTGTAAAGGCTCGTGAGCGATTCCGTACCTGCGTCACCACCCAACGAATGGTGTGCTGCATTATGCTCTGCAAGGTGTGCGAACAACTGATACAGAAGCACGGACTGAATGGTGCGGAGATGCGACTTAAGCAGAAACCGAATCTTTGGAAGGAGCTGCTTATTAAGGTTCAGACGCCCGCCATGCTCGAGATATACGATATTATTGCCGACTCGCTGCTTGACAATGCCCTTTACTTTTTTCGCGACAGGATAGAGAATGCGTTTCGAAGCAATAATTATGTTGGTAACACTAAAGGGTCGCGTACAAGACGAAGCAAGAACGACTCTATATATGAGCGTCTGGATGTGCAGTTCACGTTTGAACAAGCTAAGCAGTTTGCAATTGCCGTAAAAGGTGCAGATGTTACGCACAATAGTGTTCATCAGATGCTAAAGAACTGGCGTATACAAGGACTCATAGAACAAATACAAGAAATGAGGTATAGAAAATGTCAATAGTCAATAGTCAATTGTCATTAAGATGAAAATCGAAAACAATCAAGCATGTTTTGTGCTGCTCTGGCGAAAGTTGGAGCGCACAAGGCAGCTCTTCGGAAGTCAGTACAAGCGTTTCTGTATCAGGAACATACTGAAATCGTGGTTCGGTCCGTTGGCCACCGATAACTTTATTTGGGAGGTATGCCACAATACCATCGTAGGCGATGAGTGGGCATGCGGCAACGACATACTAAGACCGCCATCGCTCTACCCGCGCAAGCATCGAGAGTTTCTTCGCGCTATAGTTGCCGTAAGTCTTGGCATCAGTCTCCGCAAGGTAGACCTGAAAGCCCTCGATGCTGCTTACAGCGAGGCATTCCCTAATAGTACACCAATTAATGTAAACAAGAAAAAGAGACAATAATTAAAGATTCTTGGCGATGCCAAGCGGCAGAGCCGAGCGAAAAATTAAACATTAAACATTAAATGGAAGAAATTATACAATTAAATAGTGGGGCGAAACTCTCGCCTCACTTTACCCTGGGAGAGTTCACAAAGAGCGGGAGTCATCCCGAAGTTTATAACATCCCAAGCCACGAGGCGATTGCTAATTTGAAGAGGCTTTGTGGGTGGTTGGAGGTATTGAGGGAGAGGTATAATGAACGCTATGTGGTAACAATTCTTCCCCCTAAGGTAGGGGGAAACCAAAGGGGTCTGAACGAGCGCTTGAACAATCCTTTGCTCAGACCACCCCTGGCCCCTCCTACCTTCTTGGACAAGCCAAGCGGCATAGCCGAGCGAGGAGGGGGAATAAATACTGAGGAACCGATTAGGATCAACTCGGGGTATCGATCGCCGCAGTTAAATCGGAAGATTGGTGGGGCGGCTAATAGTAATCATCTTACAGGATGTGCGGTGGATATTAAGGTATCGGGGATGGAGCAGGCGCTTCGCTATGCTGTGATACTCCTCGACTACAGCGATGAATCGAAGCAGGAGTTTGACGAACTGCTAATTGAGAAGAATCGTTATGGAGCCATATGGTTGCATTTCGCGGTACGACCATCAGGAAACAGAAGAAAGGTGTTGTTCTTGTCGGTATAAAAAAAATCGAGGAGCTCCCATCGGAACTCCTCGTATTTTTTTACCTTTTTACTTTTTTACCTTTACTTAACCTGTACTACCAGATACTTGCTGGTTGACCAGAAGGCCTGGGGATCGGTGATGCGGAGCACATACTGCTTGTTGGCATCCTGCTGCAGGGTGTATGAGCTTGTGGGGTGAGCGGTCATTACCTTGGCTGACTTGCTGTAGAGCTTGATCTCCTTGTCGACACGGATGTCGATCTTGGTGAAGTACTCCTTGTTGAAGCTGCCCTGCAGTACCTTGCCGCCATCCAGAATGCGTTGCTTCTTCAGCTCGTCCTTGGTGCCATAAGCAAACCAAGCGGTGTTAAGCTGCTTGTCCTGAGCATTGATGGTCTTCGACTGGGCATCGTTCTCGTCCTGAAGTGAGCGTGCATCCTCCTTGAGGCTGTTGATGGCATACTTCAGTTCGCCGATGTGGATATTCTTAAGCTCAAGCTGCTCGCTGAGTTCGGTAATCTGCTGGTCCTTCTTCTCCATGGTCTCCTGGAGGCTGGCAATCACCTTCTTCAGCTTGTCGCCCTTGATAGAACTCTCGCGAACCTGCTGCTTCAGCTTATTGATGAGGTCCTTGTTCTGCTGCATCATCGACTGGATGAACTGGAAGTTCTCGGCGATGCGCTGCTTGGTGTTAGTTCCCTCTCCTGATTTGGCTAAGGTTACACGATTCTGAGCCTCTGTAATCTCGCGGAATCCCTCCTCGATGTCGATCAGAGTGGTCATCATGTCGTTGATCTCGTCATCTTTCTGGGCGATTACCTGGTTAAGTGAGTCACGCTCTGCACGAGCCTGAGCCTCTGCCTTCTTGGCACCCTCATTACAACTTGCCAAAGCGATGGCACACATTGCAAAGATAAATAACTTCTTCATAATTACTTTTGTTTATTGATTTGTTCTTTATTATCGTTTCCTGCCAGGATGATGACTATCTCACCCTTGGGCTCATGTTCCTTGAAGTGGGCAATAACCTCGGCCAACGTGCCACGAACGCTCTCCTCGTGAATCTTACTGATTTCGCGACACACGCTGACCTGGCGCTCGGGTCCGTAGGTATCGGCAAACTGCTGCAACGTCTTGACTACGCGATAGGGCGACTCGTAGAAGATCATGGTGCGCTGTTCATCGCGCAGCGACTCGAGCTTGGTTTGGCGACCTTTTTTCTGGGGCAGGAAGCCCTCGAAGGCAAAACGGTCGCATGGCAAGGCGCTAGACACCAATGCTGGCACAAAGGCTGTGGCACCTGGCAGACACTGCACCTCGATGCCTGCGCGCACTGCCTCGCGAACCAGAAAGAAACCTGGGTCGCTGATGCCTGGTGTGCCTGCATCGCTGATGAGCGCTACATTCTCGCCAGCCTGAATACGGCTCACGATGCTGGCCGATGTGCCGTGCTCGTTGAATTTATGGTGCGACATGAGCTGGTTGTGGATGTCGTAGTGCTTCAGCAGTTTGCTCGATGTTCGAGTATCTTCGGCCAGCACCAGATCCACTTCCTTCAGAATGCGGATGGCACGGAATGTCATGTCTTCCATATTCCCAACTGGAGTAGGTACAATGTATAATATGCCCATAACAAGGGGCAAATATAGCGCAAATTATCAGAATAGACAAAAAAATCGCCAAAATCTTTGCAATTATTAAAAGTATTCGTACCTTTGCACCTAGATATGACAGAGAATTTAACAGGTGAGGCACACCGACACGGAAGAATAGAAGTGGTGTGCGGCTCGATGTTTTCGGGCAAGACAGAGGAGCTGATAAGGCGTATGCGACGTGCAAAGTTTGCACGCCAGAAGGTGGAGATATTCAAACCTGCCATCGACGTGCGCTACTCGGAGGAGGATGTGGTGAGTCATGACCAGAAGCATATACAGTCTACTCCCATCGACTCGTCGGCCAGTATCTTGCTGCTGGCGAGCGACATCGACGTGGTGGGTATAGATGAGGCGCAGTTCTTCGACATGGGTATAGTTGACGTGTGCAACGAGTTGGCTAACCGTGGCGTGCGCGTGATAGTGGCTGGACTGGACATGGACTTTAAGGGGGTGCCCTTTGGCCCAATGCCAGCACTGTGTGCTATAGCCGACGACGTGACCAAGGTGCATGCCATCTGCGTGAAGTGCGGCAATCTGGCCTACGTGAGTCACCGCAAGGTGGATAGCGACCAGCGTGTGCTGCTGGGCGAGACTACCGAGTATGAGCCATTGTGCAGAGAGTGTTATCAAAAAGCTATAAAGGACGAAAATGAAAGAAAAGACAATAACGCTTGACCAACTGGTGCGTTGGGTGGGGGCAGGACTGCTGGTGTTAGGCATTCTGCTGTTGGTGAACTACCTTAGTAAAGTGCTGTTGCCATTTTTTGTGGCTTGGCTGTTGGCCTATCTGCTTTACCCTATGGTGAAGTTCGTGCAGTATAAACTGCATGTGGGTAACAGGGCGCTTAGCATTGTTATCACACTGGTATTTGTGATAGCCCTGCTGGGTGGCGTTATCTACTTGATTATCCCCCCGATGATTGAGCAGTTCGAGAAGTTGGGCAGCTTGGCTACCGACTACATCCAGAAGGAGGCGCACATAAGGGATATACCCGGTGCCATACAGGACTGGATACAGATAAACCATCGCGAGATAGAGAAGTTCTTTAAGAGCTCTACGTTTACCGACAGTATGAAGACGGTGCTGCCAGGCCTGTTTAATGTGCTGGGACAGACGGCTACCGTGGTTATAGGTATCGTGGCATCGCTTATTACATTATTATATATGTTCTTTATCCTGCTGGATTACGAGTATCTTACTGATAACTGGATTCGTATCTTCCCCAAGAAGAGTCGTCCATTCTGGCAGGGCTTGGGTAAAGATGCCGGACAGGCGCTTAACAACTATGTTCGCGGTCAGGGCACCGTGGCGCTCATCATGGGCATACTGTTCTGCATAGGCTTTACGATTATCGACTTCCCCATGGCCATTGGCTTGGGCATCATGATAGGTATTATGGACCTGGTGCCTTATCTGCACACCTTTGCGCTGATACCAACGGTGCTGCTGGCGCTGCTGAAATCGGCTGATACAGGCCAGAACTTCTGGGTGATACTGCTGATGGCACTGGCCGTGTTTATCGTGGTGCAGCTGATTTGTGACATGATTGTGACACCAAAGGTGATGGGTAAGGCCATGGGACTGAACCCTGCCATCCTGCTGCTGTCGCTGTCGGTTTGGGGTGCATTGTTAGGCTTTATCGGACTGATTATTGCACTGCCTTTGACCACGCTTTTGATGGCATATTATGAGCAATATGTGACAAAAGATAGGGAAATTGAGCCCTTGGGAGAAAATAATTCCGAATAAATTTGGCGGTTTCAAAAAAACATTGTACCTTTGCAGCCGCTTTCAGAATTGAATGCGATTTAAGGTCGATCCGTTAGCTCAGTCGGTAGAGCACAACACTTTTAATGTTGGGGT
>NZ_CAMJFM010000036.1 GCF_946404925.1 uncultured Prevotella sp.
GCAGTGGGCAATCCCTGCAAAGTCATAAAGAAGTTGGAATCTGCTCTCTGACTATTGTGAAAATCAAAAGAAAAGGCAATGGCAGAAACGTTGTTATATTATCTGATAGCTATCAACATTGTGACCTTCATTGTTTATGGTATTGACAAAGTCAAAGCCATGAAGGGCAAGTGGCGCATTTCTGAGGCCACGTTGCTATTGTTGGCCATTATCGGAGGTAGCGTCGGCGCCTGGCTTGGCATGAAAACATGGCATCATAAGACGATGCACAAGAAGTTCAAGTATGGGCTTCCGTTGATACTATTGGTTCAAATAGCACTCATCGCTCTGACATCATCCGGCTTACAGATCCCGTGAAACCAAAGTTGGAAATAGAATAACAAAAAATAGAATTAAATAGAACGTTATGTTAGAACATATTGCAGATTTTACCGCTTGGCCAATACTCACAGGTATTTTCATCGGCTACATTGCCAACCGCATTATGAGCGGTGAGGGCAAAGGATGCTGCATGAACTTCGTCATAGGCATCGTTGGCAGTTATGTAGGAACATTCATCAGCCATCTGCTGAACATAGAACTACTTGGCAAAGGTTATCTCACCAACTTCGTATTCTGTGTTGTTGGCGCCGTAACATTTTTGTGGATTTGGAAGAAACTGTTTGATTGAGTATGATAACCATCGACACAACAAATATGTGTTCACACCTGCAGCGCAAGCTATTCGAAAAGGAGGGCCAATATCATTCTATATGGATAGCTATGCAGGATGATCCAGAACTGACTGTCGTAGTCCGTTCTCGCCAGCTACATATTTATCGCAATGGAAAGAAAGCGCTGATACTGGCAGGTAAGTCCACGCCAAAGATTATCAGAGAGGACCCGATTTGTGAGTTGTTACAAGTTGAGAGAATCAAGTGGATGGAGCAACGTTTCAACAAAGCCCTGGCTGCCATCAAGGATGGATCTGCTGATTCACTGAAGGCTATCAAAGAGGATGTTGCCGAACTCAGCAAATACTATGGTAGTGAGTTGTGGAAACTAGACTTTGCTGCTGATGAAACAGGGAATCTTCCCCCAGACCTCAAACGCGGAGTTCTATCAGAAGATGGCATTTGGAACCTGCTTGAAGACTATCGTAAAATTCAAAAGAAAAAGCAATGAAGAAGCGGAAGATCAAGTATTCAGCTATATTCTTTCTCTGCTGGTTTGCACTTTTAGTCATTCTGGTTGATGGGGTTTTGAAGTTCGAGACACTGGTTGATTATTGTGGGTCGTATGCATTCGTAGAAGCTGCATTATTGTTATTGGTTATCCTACCAACAATAGCTGTTTATAGATTTACAAAAGATATATGATCCGAGATTTTATTGCTATCGATTTCGAGACAGCCAATCGGGAGCCATCAAGTGTCTGCTCAGTAGGCGTAGTGATGGTACGTGGCGGGCAAGTGGTTGACAGTTTTTATAGTTTAATCCAGCCCGAGCCAAACTACTATAATTATTGGTGCCAACGAGTTCATGGGCTGAGCCAGCAA
Source organism: uncultured Prevotella sp. (assembly GCF_946404925.1). Taxonomy (GTDB): domain Bacteria; phylum Bacteroidota; class Bacteroidia; order Bacteroidales; family Bacteroidaceae; genus Prevotella. Next base: position 1,538 of record NZ_CAMJFM010000036.1, read on the forward strand.
GATACTGACGATGCACCCGTATTCTCAAAAGTATGGCAACAATTGGAGGAGCAGATTGCAGAAATCTACTCATGTCCAATTGCTACCCTACCCTTCGTGGCTCACAATGCACGCTTTGACGAAGGATGTCTGAAAGCAGCTTTCAAAGTCTATCAGATGGACTATCCTGACTATCATTTCTACGACACCCTCACAGCAGCCCGTAGGCAATTTGGGCGCTCCCTACCCAACCACCAGCTACACACGGTTGCAGCCGCGTGCGGCTACGACCTACAGAACCACCACCACGCACTGGCCGATGCCGAAGCATGCGCTGCTATAGCCCTATATATCCTGTAGAATCATGCCGCTCGACTTAGCCGCCTACATAATACACTATATTATTATAATCGCCTAATAATCAAGTTTTTAGTACACCATCCAAATTTTTACTCAGTGGTGTGAGTAATTTTACTCAGTAGTAAAAACTACACTTTTCAATAAAAAGCCCCGCCAAGTGATAACTTGACGGGGTTCTTTTTTATAGTGATTGAAGGGATTACTCTTCAACTGCTGCCTGGGCGGCAGCGAGACGTGCGATGGGCACACGGAATGGAGAACAGCTAGCGTAGTTCATGCCTACCTTGGCACAGAACTTAACTGAGCTTGGCTCACCACCATGCTCACCACAGATACCGCAGCGGAGCTCTGGACGAACCTCACGACCCTCCTTAACAGCGAACTTGATGAGACGGCCTACACCTGTCTGGTCAAGTACCTGGAATGGGTCAACCTTCAGAATCTTCTTGTCGAGGTATACAGGCAGGAACGAAGCGATATCGTCGCGGCTGTAACCGAAGGTCATCTGAGTGAGGTCGTTGGTACCGAATGAGAAGTACTGAGCCTCTGAAGCAATCAAATCGGCTGTCAGGGCAGCACGTGGAATCTCGATCATTGTACCAATCTCGAACTCAACTTCGATGCCGTACTCAGCGAATACCTCCTTAGCGGCATACTGGATAATCTCCTTCTGCTGCTTGAGCTCGTTGATAGTACCAATCAGAGGAACCATGATCTCTGGCATTGGGTTCTTACCCTCCTTCTTCAGCTCGCAAGCTGCAGAGAGGATAGCCTTGGTCTGCATAGCTGTAATCTCAGGGAATGTGATACCCAGACGGCAACCACGGTGACCCAGCATTGGGTTGTTCTCAGCGAGTGAGTCAACACGACGCTTGATCTCATCCAAGCTTACGCCCATCTCCTTAGCCATGGTCTCCTGACCAGCCAGATCGTGGGGAACGAACTCGTGCAAGGGAGGATCGAGCAGACGGATGTTCACGGGCAGACCGTCCATAGCCTCGAGGATACCCTTGAAGTCAGCCTTCTGATAAGGCAGCAACTTAGCAAGAGCCTTCTCACGTCCAGCAACACTGTCGGCCAGAATCATCTCACGCATAGCAACGATCTTCTGATCCTCGAAGAACATGTGCTCGGTACGTGTAAGACCGATACCCTTAGCACCGAATGCACGAGCTACCTGTGCATCGTGTGGAGTATCAGCATTGGTACGAACCTGCAGCTTGGTGTACTTGTCGCAGAGATCCATCAGCTCCTTGAAGTCGCCTGACAGCTCAGCAGCCTTGGTTGGAACCTCGCCAGCGTAAACCTGACCAGTTGTACCGTTCAGAGAGATGAAGTCACCCTCCTTATATGTAACGCCGTCGATCTCAACAGTCTTATCCTTATAGCTTACGTTGAGAGCACCAACACCCGATACGCAGCACTTACCCATACCACGAGCCACAACGGCAGCGTGAGAAGTCATACCACCACGAGCGGTGAGGATACCCTCGGCAGCAGCCATACCAGCCAGATCCTCAGGAGAGGTCTCAATACGAACCAGAACTACCTTGTGACCATTCTCGTGCCACTCCTTAGCGTCGTCGGCATGGAATACAATCTGACCACAGGCAGCACCTGGAGATGCAGGCAGACCCTGAGCGATGACCTTGGCAGCAGCCAGAGCCTTCTTATCGAATACTGGGTGCAGCAGCTCGTCGAGCTTCTGAGGCTCGCAACGCTGGATGGCGGTCTTCTCGTCGATCATACCCTCGTGCAGAAGGTCGATAGCGATCTTAACCATAGCAGCACCTGTGCGCTTACCGTTACGTGTCTGCAGGAACCACAGCTTGCCCTCCTGTACAGTAAACTCCATATCCTGCATATCGTGATAGTGGTGCTCCAGCTTGTCCTGGATACCATTCAGCTCGGCATAGATCTCAGGCATGGCCTCCTCCATTGAAGGATACTTGGCTACGCGCTCCTCCTCAGAGATACCTGCGCGCTCAGCCCAGCGCTGAGAACCGATCTTTGTGATCTGCTGTGGAGTACGGATACCAGCCACAACGTCCTCACCCTGAGCGTTAACCAGATACTCACCGTTGAACAGGTTCTCACCATTAGCAGCATCGCGGCTGAAGCAAACACCAGTAGCTGATGTATCGCCCATGTTACCGAATACCATGGCCATAACTGATACGGCTGTACCCCACTCGTCGGGGATTCCTTCCATCTTACGATACAGGATGGCGCGCTCGTTCATCCAGCTGCGGAATACAGCGCAGATAGCGCCCCAGAGCTGCTCGATAGGATCATTGGGGAAGTCCTTACCGGTGCGCTCCTTGATGGCAGCTTTGAACAGCTGAACCAGCTTCTTCAGATCCTCAACGCTGAGGTCCTTATCCAGAACAACACCGCTCTCCTTCTTAACCTTCTCGATAATCTCCTCGAATGGATCGATATCGGTCTTGTTCACAGGCTTCATCTCGAGCACTACATCACCGTACATCTGTACGAAACGGCGATAAGAGTCGTATACGAAGTGGGGGTTGTTAGTCTTCTTAGCCATACCCTCGGCAACCTCGTCGTTAAGACCAAGGTTCAGGATGGTATCCATCATACCAGGCATAGAGGCACGAGCACCAGAGCGAACTGATACCAACAGAGGATTCTGGGCATCGCCGAACTTGCAGTTCATCAAGTCCTCAATGTGCTTCACGGCAGCCATCACATCGTCGTTCAGCAGCTCCATAATCTTCTGCTGACCTACCTGATAGTACTCATTACAACAATCTGTGGTGATTGTGAAACCTGGAGGAACGGGAACACCGATATGGTTCATCTCGGCAAGGTTAGCACCCTTACCACCAAGTTCCTCACGCATCTTTGCATTACCTTCGGCCTTACCATTACCGAAGAGGTAAACTCTTTTCTGACTCATACGTTTTATTACTTATAATGTTGATAATATATTATTTTGGATTAGATTTTGCAAAATTACTAAAATTCCACTAATCTAACAAGAAAAAAAGGCAAAATTTGCAAAGTAGACCTTACATTTTTACTTTTTTGGCACGGATTACACGGATTAACACGGATTTTTGATATTTATTTTGTAACTTTGCAGCCGAAAAAGAAAATAATATGGCAAGAAACAAGAAACCATTACCACTCCTTGAGGGTGTTGAGATTGAGGCTGTGGCCGCTGAGGGCAAATGCTTGTTCCACTGGAACGACATGGTGGTGTTTGTACCATTCTGCGTGCCTGGCGATGTGTGCGATGTGCAGATTCGCCGCAAAAAACACTCGTTTGCCGAGGGCGAAGTGGTACGTATTAGTAAATATAGTAATGTACGCGCGACTCCATTCTGCGCCCATTTCGGTGTGTGCGGAGGCTGCAAATGGCAGAATCTGCCCTACGAAGAGCAGCTGAAGTTCAAGCAGCAGCAGGTGAAGGATCAGCTTACTCGCATCGGGAAAATTGAGCTGCCCGAGTTCCGCCCCATCATGGGTTCGGTTCACACCCAGGCTTATCGCAACAAGCTCGACTTTGGTTGCGCCAACAAGCGCTACCTGACCAAGGAGCAGATACAGACTCTGCCCAACGACGAGAGTCAGAGCCTAAAAGATGTGCCCGCCATCGGATTCCACATTACAGGTGCGTTCGACAAAATTCTGCCCATTGAGAAGTGCTGGCTGATGGACGACCTGCAGAACCAGATACGTAACGAGGTGCGCGACTATGCGATGGAGCACGGCATGAGCTTCTTCGACCTCCGCGCCCAAGTAGGACTGCTGCGCGATGTGATTATCCGCAATAGCGCCAGCGGCGAGTGGATGGTGATATTCCAATTCCACTACGACCGCACCACAGCCGAAACGCTGGCCCAGAGCGAGGCACAGGCCAAGGAGCTGCTGCAGCACGTGGCCGACAAGTTCCCACAGATCAGCTCGCTGATGTATCTGGACAACCAGAAATGCAACGACACTATCGGCGATCAGGACATCATGGTATTTAAGGGCACCGACCACATCTACGAACTGATGGAAGACCTGAAGTTCAAGGTGGGACCAAAGAGTTTCTATCAGACCAATACCGAGCAGGCATATCATCTGTACTCAGTGGCTCGCGAGTTTGCATTTGCAAATCTCAAACCCCAAACCTCAAACCACAAACCTCTCGTCTACGACCTCTATACCGGCACAGGCACCATAGCCAACTTTGTGGCCAAGAAAGCCAAGAAGGTCATCGGCATTGAGTATGTGCCCGAGGCAATCGAGGACGCCAAGGTAAACTCGCAGGTTAACGGCATCGAGAACACGCTGTTCTTTGCCGGCGACATGAAGGATATTCTGACGGATGAGTTTATCGCAGAATACGGCCGCCCCGACGTGATCATCACCGACCCGCCACGTGCCGGTATGCACCCCGATGTGGTGAAGACGATACTGAACGCTGCACCCGACAGAATCGTGTACGTATCGTGCAACCCAGCCACACAGGCCCGCGACCTGCAGTTGATGGACGCAAACTACAAGGTAGCAGAAGTGCAACCCGTAGATATGTTTCCACACACTCCGCACGTAGAAAATGTGGTTTTGCTAATAAAACGTTAAAAAATTATATCACTTTTGGGCAAAATATTTGGAAAATTAGAAAATTTTCCTTATATTTGCGCCCATACTAATTTAAACTAAAAGAATTATGAAGAAATTAACTTGGCTATTCGCATTGCTCATCGCATCGGTTGGCATTGCAAACGCAGAAACCAGCGCGGAAGTTGAAGAAACACAGGCTACCACAGAGAAGAGTACCGTTGAGGTACCTGCGTGGGTGAAAAACATTAAATTCAGCGGCTACGGCATGCTGCAATATCAGGGCGAGGACACAGAGGGTGCTCACACAAACACATTCAATCTGCGTCTGGCTCGTTTCATTCTGGATGGTAAGATTGGCGACTTTGACTGGCGCGCTCAGATTCAGGGCACAAACGCTACTGGTCCTGGACAGCCCACAGTACAGCTGGTTGACCTCTATGCTGAGTGGCGTAAATATCCCGAGTTCAAGATTCGTGCAGGACAGTTCAAGCGTGCCTTCACATTCGAGAACCCAACCCACCCCATCACTCAGGGTTGGTACTCTTACGCAATGGTTATCAATAACCTGTCTGGTTTCGGCGATCGTACAGGTGAGCGTTCATCAGGTGGTCGTGATATCGGTATCCAGGCATCGGGCGACCTGTTCCCCAACGCAAACGGACGCCGCTTGTTCCACTATCAGATTGGTGTTTACAACGGTGAGGGTGTGAACCAGAAGGATCAGGACAACCGCAAGGATATCATCGGTGGTTTCTGGGTAATGCCTATCAAGGGTGTACGCATTGGTGCATTCGGATGGACCGGTAGCCGCGGCGGTATGTACGACCCTATTACAGGCAACACCGTAAGCGTTGAGAAGAACCGTTACGCCATCTCGGCCGAGTATGATAAGGACGAGTACACATTCCGTGCTGAGTATCTGCACAGCCAGGGTTGGGGTGCTGCAAAGGCAGGCAACAACGTTCGTGAGATTGACTACTCGAAGGGCGACAAGGCCGATGGTTGGTATGCATTCGGTATCGTGCCTCTGATTAAGGGCAAGCTGCACGCTAAGGCTCGTTATCAGACATACCGCAGCCAGAAGGAATGGGCCACATCAAAGTCGATGTACGAGGTAGGTTTGAACTACTTCTTCACCAAGAATCTGCAGATTAACGCAGAGTATGGTTTGGTTAACGAGCGTTCAGCTCACAAGAACCACAACTTCGTGGATGTAGAGTTGGACTTCCGCTTCTAAAGAATAAGACAGAAGCACATAAGGACATAAAAGGCTGCGCTTAATTGAGGCGCAGCTTTTTCTTTAGACTATTCCACAGATGCGTTTTGGAGCGGAGTATCTGGAGCGAATACAGGCCACTTGCCAGAACAATCGCAAGTTCGGCAACCCAGTACACGACGCCATCGAGCAGGATGGTGCAGGCGTAGGCGAGGAATCCTAAAGGCAGCAGAATAACAATATAGCGGAATACGGTTGCCGAAACGCGGTAACCGTATTTTCTGTATGCATAGAGGTTGATCATCGCATAGTCGAACACATGGGCCAGCGTGATGGCAACACCTGTGCCAAGCAATCCCCAATGCTGATAGCCCAGCACAATGAGAAGCACAAACACCACGAAGTAGACCGACTCGAGTATCAGATAAGTCATAGAATAGCCGCGAGCCAGCGTGATGTAAGCCACAGGCAGCGTGAGCACCTTGAAGAACATGGCCAGCGCCGTGACTTGAGCCATCGGCACCACAGGCACAAACTCGCTGGTAAACAGCTGAGGTATCAGCACCGGCAGCAATGCAATGAGCGCCGTAAGCATGGGCGCCACAATGAGCAGCGAAACCTCCATCTGGCGGTTCACCGTATAGTTGGTTGCCTCTACATCGTGATTAACGCCCGAGAGTCGGGGAAAATAGTCGGTCTCCATGGCCGAGAATACCATACCGGCATAGGTAATGGTGAGCATGTAGCCGGCATTATAGAGTCCCAAAACATCAAGATCACCCACCACATTGAGGTACGAGCGCACTATCATCTCGGCAGCGCTACCCACGATGCCAGCCAACGTAAAAGCCACACCCAAGCGCACCATCTCCATGCCCTCGCCCAGTATGCCGCGAGCCCCACTGAGTTGCAGCGGGAAGATGCGCAACGAGAACCACAACGTGGCACACATGGTGACGAATGCCATCAGCACGATGACGGGCACGATACCTGCCTGCCAGAAGAAATAATAAATAGGTATAGATATGGCCAACGATGCCAAGGCGGCCGCTATCTGCACCAAAGCCAAGGCACCAAGACGGCGTTGACCTTTAAGTATGGCCGTTTCGCCGCCGGTTATCGCCATCATACCTATGGCAGGCGCCAGCAGCACAAAATGCAGCGTATGATTGCCCCACGAGAAGGTGGCATCACTCAGAAACGGCCCGACAACCACACACACCAGCATGCCCAGCAGAGCCGTGAGCAGGCACCAACCGCGCACCACTTTCACGTAGTGGGCAGCCTTCTCGGTATCGCCGGCATCGTAAAATTCGGATATATGACGCACAGCGCTAAAGGAAATACCCAGATGAGTGGCCTGAGAGATGAGTTGCACAGTGGTATTAAAGAGCGACACCAGACCCATGCCGCCAGGCCCCAGCAGCATGGCCACAAACTTATTGCGCACAAGACCTATCAACACATTCAGGCCCTGCACCCCACCAAACAGCCCCGTAAATTTCAGCACGTGGCTATATGTTTCATCGCGCACTTTAGTCATTTTTCTTAAAAATAACGCGATTTAGGATAAATTATTTTGTGATTCATACAATTATTTGTATTTTTGCATCGTTATAAAATACAGCATGAACGATAATCCTACAAACAAATGGTTAAAAGGTGTGGCTTACGAAGTCGCATTTTGGAACAATGTATATAGATGGGATAAAACGTTCAACGGAATGATAGGATGGTCATACTATGGCGACATCATAACATTAGAAGAATTTGATGCGAATGCATTTCTGCAGCAAGAGGATTCACCCCTTGTACTTGATGTGGGGTGTGGTATGAGTTATGCCACAGGTAACTATATTGGAGACACTAACAAAAAGGAACCATTAGATATCCACTACATCGATCCATTGGCCAGCTATTTCAACATCATACTCCAAAGGTACAAACGGAATATGCCACCAATAGAATTCGGTTCGATGGAACATCTCTCGTATTTCTATAACAAGAAGAATGTATCGCTTATAACCATACAAAATGCCCTTGACCACTCAAGCCAACCCGAGAAAGGTATTTTGGAAGCATTAAGATCATTGAAGATTGGCGGAATACTATACCTTAACCACCATCCTAATGAGGCTGTTGTTGAGCACTACAAGGGATTTCATCAATATAATATCGACATCAAAAATGACGAGATGGTAATATGGAATAACAACCAACAGATTTCCATTAATAACCTGATTAGTGATTATGCCGACATCGAAGTGAAGCGTCATGACAACGGACACGTGATAGCTATCATTCGTAAAAAACAAGAATTGCCTGATCAACTCTGCAATATAGAAGACGAAATAAAACAGCGAAGTAAGGATATCAACAAGATGAACAAACTTAGTTATTGGAAATACAACACCATCCAATTCTTTGTCCAAGCCCTATCCTGGGAAACGAAAATGCGTTTGAAGAAAATAATTAAACAAGCATAGAGATGGATATGTTAAGCATTGTGATTCCAGTATATAATACAACCACAACATTACCAAAATGTATAGATAGTGTTGCGAACCAGAGCTATATGGATATTGAAATCATACTGGTTGACGATGGCTCGACTGACGACAGTTCCAGTATTTGCGACCAAAGAGCAAAAACCGACACCAGAATAAAGGTTATTCATAAAGCAAATGGAGGTTTAAGCGATGCTCGCAACACAGGAATCGCAGCTTCAACAGGCAAATACATTACGTTTATCGATTCCGACGATTTCATTCAAGATGACACATTGTCTCTACTGATGGGTACTTTATGTGAACACCCAGAATACGATATACTTGAGTATCCACTCTATAAGAATTATGGATGTGATAAAGAAGAAAAGCTATCGTTTGCCTGCGAGGAATATACAGATATGACCTCATATTGGTTGAATGCCAAAGCCTATCTCCACTCGTATGCATGCAACAAAATCTATAGGAAATCGTTATTCGACAATATAAAATATCCCAAAGGCAAAGTCTTTGAAGACATTGCGATACTACCCGAACTGCTAAAAACAGCAAACGTAGTAGCTACCACCAACAAGGGACTATACTACTATTGTTGGAATCCAAATGGAATTAGCGTGACTGCAGGAGCAAAAGAATGGAAAATGTTGTTGGATGCCCACATAAACTACATTTCAAAATCAAATATAAAGTTCGACTCTGTAACAGCCCAGCAGTACTTGATGCATGTAGTAAACATACAAATCTATACTCACAACATCTCAGGCATCCCAGCAACTCTACCATCAATACATGTAGACAAATGGATGCAGATGAAACCATTCTCGTCGAAAGTGAAAGCGTTACTATATAACATGATAGGAACAGATAAATTATGCAAAATATACAGAATAATAACTCCCAGAAAGGAATGCCACTAATAAGTTTCATTCTGACGTACTATAATCTGCCGCTCACTATGCTTTGCAATTGCATTGATAGTATTCTGTCACTCTCGCTTACAGCCGATGAGCGCGAGATTATTGTAGTTGATGATGGCTCAGAAGATAGTCCGATGGACAAACTGATGCAATACGGAGATAAGATCACATATATCCGCCAGCGCAACCAAGGACTAAGCGATGCGCGCAATACCGGAATCCAAATGGCAACAGGACAATACCTGCAGTTTGTAGATGGCGATGATAAGTTGAATAAAGACGCCTACGATCATTGCCTACAGATAGCAAAGCGTGAAAATCCTGAAATGGTGGTATTTGATTTCAGCACGACACCCACAAACACTAAGGATTATAAAGACCAGCCATCGCAAAGCGGAAGCCACTATATGCGCCACAACAATATTCACGGCACAGCATGGGGGTATCTGTTTAAACGCTCAATCCTAGGTGATTTGCGTTTTACGTCAGGAATATATCACGAGGACGAAGAGTTTACACCAATGTTACTAATTAGGGCAGAAAACGTGATTGTTACCAGCGCTCAGGCATATTGCTATCAAGAGCGCCCTGACTCTATCACTAATATCAGCAACATCAATAATCAACAAAAACGTCTATCAGATTTTAAGGCCATTCTTCATCGACTTCACATCGCAGCCGACCGCATGCCTATCGACAACAAGACAGCCCTACAACGACGTGTTGCACAACTTACGATGGATTACATCTATCAGGTTATTCGCCAGACATGCTCTCGACAGAAGTTAGAGAGCGAGATTCAAGACCTCACTCACATCGGGTTATTTCCATTACCCAATCAAGCCTACACCACTAAGTACACATGGTTCCGCCGTATGTCAGCCTCATCTGTTGGTCGTACGATGCTGTTTAGGATTATCCCTCTAATCAACAAAGAACGATGAAGATATTACTCCTTGGCGAATATAGCAATGTTCACGCAACACTGGCGGAAGGATTGCGAGAGTTAGGACATGAAGTAACCGTTATTTCTAATGGTGATTACTTTAAAAATTACCCGCGCGACATTGATGTTTCGCGCCGTGGAGGTAAGCTTGGTGGCATACTGCTGATGGCAAAACTTTATGCTCTGCTGCCCAGGTTGCGAGGCTACGATGTGGTGCAGCTCATCAATCCACTGTTCTTCGAGCTGAAGGCCGAGCGACTTTTCTGGTTCTATCGTTATCTGAGAAAGCACAATGGCAAGGTGTTTCTTGGCGCTTTCGGCATGGACTATTATTGGGTTCACACATGCACGTATGATAAGCCGCTACGTTACAGCGACTTCAACATCGGCGATGAAGTGCGCACAGATGCCGAAGCCGTTTACTACCAGCGCGATTGGCTCGGCACCACCAAAGAGCAACTCAACAAATATATCGCACAGGATTGCGACGGCATCATAGCTGGCCTCTACGAATATTGGGCTTGCTATCATCCCGCGTTTGCCGATAAGACTTGCTTCATCCCCTATCCCATCAAGATGCCCGATAGCATCAATACCGAGCGGGCGCAGAAATCAAAGGTAGTCATCTTTATCGGCATCAATCGCGAACGTTCTGCCTATAAAGGCACCGACATTATGCTGAAGGCAGCAAAGGATGTGCAGCATAAGTATCCCTATCGCACCAAGCTGATTGTTGCCGAATCGGTTCCATTTGCAGAATACAGCAAAATGATGGACGGCAGCGATGCGATACTCGACCAACTTTACGCCTACACGCCATCCATGAATCCATTGCTGGCTATGTCGAAGGGCATCATCTGCATTGGTGGAGGCGAGCCCGAAAACTACGAGATTATCAATGAGACCGAACTCCGTCCCATCATCAACGTAGAACCTACCTACGAGAGTGTTTATCAAGCCGTAGAGAAATTGGTGCTTAACCCCGACAACGTGCCAGAACTAAAACGCCAAAGCGTAGAATACATACGCAAGCACCACGACTACCTAAAGGTTGCCCAACAATATATTGACTTTTGGAGAAGGTGAGTATAATAAAAAAGGTGAGAAGTATATTTCACCTTCTCACCTTCTAACTTTTTCACTTTTAAGCTTTATGCCTCAGCTGGAGCCTCCTCTGTTGCGGGAGCCTCTGCAGCAGCCTCCTCAGTAGCGGCCTCTGCAGCCTCAGCCTCTGCCTTAGCAGCAGCCTCAGCAGCCTTCTTGTCAGCTACCTTCTTGGCAATAGCCTCGTTAACCGCCTTCTCTGCCTTCAGTGCGTTAGCAGCAGCATCCTTCTTTGCCTTTGCCTCAGCCTCAGCAATCTTGGCCAGACCATTCTGCTTGTCAGCCTTCCATGCGTCGAACTTCTTCTGTGCAGCAGCCTCATCAAAAGCGCCCTTCTTTACGCCACCCTTCAGGTGCTTCATCAGGTAAACGCCCTCGCGGCTCAGAATGTTACGTACAGTGTCTGTGGGCTGAGCACCTGTCTCTACCCAGTACAGTGCACGCTCGAAATTCAGGTCTACTGTGGCAGGATTGGTGTTAGGATTGTAAGTACCAATCTTTTCAGTGAAACGACCATCACGTGGTGCACGAGCGTCGGCGATTACGATGCTATAGAAAGCATAACCTTTGCGACCACCGCGCTGCAATCTGATTTTTGTTGCCATGTTTTTAAAACTTTAATTTTTAATTAATAAATTGAATTTCATGCTCTTATCTCGTAAAAGCGGGTGCAAAGTTACGACTAATAATTGACAATTGACTATTGACTATTGATAATTATCGATTTTTTAACTATTTTTGGGTAGAAAAGCATCGATAGCTGACCGAAAATGCTTATTTTTGCACACCAGATATGGCACAACGTAGCGAAAACCAGCTCTCGATTCTGATTCCTGTATACAATCATGTATGTGTGGAATTGGTTACCCGACTGCATCAGCAGGCGGTGGCTCTTGACATTGATTTCGAGATAGTTGTGGCTGATGACGGATCGACCGATCAGGCTTGCATCGACACTAACAGAGCGATATCCAACCTTAGCAACTGCCGATTGATTGAGCGCAAAGAGAATGCTGGTCGTGCAGCTATCCGCAACTTTCTGGCCCAACAGAGCCAGTACGCGTACCTATTATATATAGATAGCGATATGACGGTTATCAGCCCCGATTTCATTTCGCGCTACATAGCCTGTCTGCCAGCAACGGTAGTCGACGGCGGTGTGGCCATCAGCGCCAGTACTCCCGAGCAGGAACAACTGCTGCGCTATCGCCACGAGAAGTCCGAAGAACCTCGCCACACAGCCCACGAGCGCCAGAAGACGCCTTATCAGCATCTGCACACAGCCAATATACTCGTCAGTCGCGAGCTGATGCTCAGCTATCCATTCGATGAGCGCCTGCGGAATTATGGCTACGAGGATGTGCTGTTTGGCAAAACACTACGCCAGAACCGTATCCCCATCACCCACATCGATAATCCTATGGGATTCTGCACCTTCGAGCAGAATGCCGACTTTGTGGCTAAGACCGAAGAAGGTCTTCGCACGCTATACCAGTTCCGCAGCGAACTTCGAGGTTATTCGCGATTACTCACATTGGTTTCGGGCATTCATATCCCCGCCATTTTGTGGCTCATGCGCCTTTGGCATCAGGTATTTGGAGCAACAGAAAGGCGGAATCTCTGTGGATCCCGCCCTTATCTCTTGGTTTTCAAATTATACCGCCTGGGGTATTACCTAAGCTTACTCAAGAACCGAGAAGGTTAATTTCTCGTAACCCTCAAAGTCGTCAAACTGAATCTGAAAATTAGCATACTGGTAGTAGTTACCACCGGTATTGTGAGTATCCTTCAGCGAGTTGCTCTTAGCCAGTGCATTCAGAATCTGATTATAAACCACCTTGTCGTTTTTGTCGTCAGGTATCTGAATAGCCATAGAGGTAACGATTCCGTTCTCAATCTTGTAGGTATAGTCACCTGCAGCGTAAAGCTGGAAATCGTCAGTCTCCAGAATAGTCTCAAGTTCACCTACTTTCTCTACGAGTTCATCGTATGTCAGGTTCACATGCGTGATGGGCACACGATTCTCGTCGAGTTTGATATAAGTGGTGTCACACTCACTGGTGACTTGATTCTCTTCTGCGTAGCTCATGATCGGACCCATCATCAGGGCGATCAGTAAAATTGTTACTTTTTCTCTCATCTTCATATCAATCCATCTCATTTTTCCGATGCAAAGGTAATAATTTATAAGGTACCCACCAAGCCTTTTTGGCTAAAAATTCATAAAATAACCATCTGAGGTATACTTTTTGACCAAAATCAAGCCTCAGATGGTTACATTTTGCTATAAATAGTGCATAAATATCGCACAAATTATTTTATCGGACGGATAGCAAAGGTGAAATCATAGTCCTTATAAGGCACCTGATATTCAGCACGAGGCCATGCTCCCCATGAGTTCACACAGCCCAGTCCCATCTGGCGCTGCTGGATGTGAACTTGAGTCAATGGGCGCTCAATCAGGTCGCCTGAGTGGCGGCCAATCTCCTTATCCTTGCTGGCGCCATCGTCCAGATCCTCAGTCAGGAAGTTTAGGGCGCTTGCCTCCATAGGGGCGTTACCGTAGAACTCCAGTCCGTTACCAGAAGCATTCACCACGCGGAACCAGCGAACATCGGTATGGTTGCCCGACTCCTGTGGACGTACGTATGGATAGTACTCATCGGCCACCTTGTTCTCGTAGAAGCCAATAAACTCGCTCGAGTTACGGTCGATGTAGTTCTCAACCGGTCCGCGACCATAGTACTTCACGACATCAAACTCCTTAGGCATCTGCAGCTGCACGCCATAACGCATCAGTGGGGCCACTTTGGCATTCTTGTCGGTCTTCAGTTGCTGGCGAACGATGACTTCGCCCTCGGCTGTCAGTGTATAAGTCATCATCAATGTAGCCTTTACCTTTGGCATGTCGAAGGTCGATGTCACGGTGTTGCCGTCAACCTTACACTCCTTCAGCTTCATCTCGGGGTTCTTCCACACACCCAGACGGTGCTGCAATCCTGCACCATAGTCATTATCGGTTGGTGCGCGCCAGAACTCGGGCACAATCGACTGATGGTCAACTAGCATTTCCTTGCCGTCAACATCCAGATAGTCGATCCATCCGCTCCACTTGCCGATGGTGAGTGTGGTGCCGGCAGCATCCAGTTTAACATAGCTCTCGGTTTCCTCTTTCGCTACCTGAGCCTTCTCGGCCTTCAGTTCTGGATACTGGTAAGGATTCAGCACAAACTGCTGGCGAGCCAGCACCTGTCCCTTCTCGATGAGAGGCTGAGCATCTTTGGCCTTGAACTGGAAGATTACAAACAGTTCCTGGTCGCCGTGGTGTCCCATCATCTTTGTGATTACCTTCTGCATCTCCTCGCATGCCATCACCTTGCGCTGCTGTGGAGCAATACCGCTGATATCCATCTTACCGCCATGACCGAATGTGATGCCTATAGGACGATTGCCACCATGATGATGTCCGCCAGCAGATGCACCGCCTACAAACCACTCCAACTCCAGATCGTCGAGTGTCTTAAAGAAGTTCTCGTTGTAAATTTCAAACTTACCGTCCTTCAGTCCCTTGTCGGCTACCCATACATTCTGGTAGTAGTACTGCACCTCGTAGGCATGTGGGTTCAGTCGACGATCGGGGGCTATGATACCGTTGCAGTTAAAGTTGTGGTCGGTAGCAGGATAGCGGCCGTAGTCGCCACCATAAGTAAAGATTTCCTTACCGGTCACCTTGCTCTTATCGCGCAGGCCCTGATCTACAAAGTCCCAGATGTATCCACCTTGATAAACGGGATACTTGCGGATAAGCTCCCAGTACTCCTTGAATCCGCCCATCGAGTTACCCATGGCATGGGCATACTCACACTGTATCAGCGGCTTCACATCCTTTCCGCCGCCTACCACGGTACCTTTATAATCGGCAGCCTCGTTCTTCGAGTACTTGTCGCAATCCTCGTAGCCCATATACATGGGGCAGAAGATGTCGGTCTTGCCCTCCAGTTCAGCACGCTCATACTGGCATGGGCGAGTTGTGTCGTAAGCCTTCACCCAGTCGTAAGCCTTCTCAAAGTTCACACCATATCCTGCCTCATTACCCAGGCTCCATACGATGATTGATGGGTGATTCTTATAGGTTATCATGTTGCCCTCCTGGCGCTCAATGTGAGCCTTCTCAAACAGAGGATTCTTAGCCAATGTCTTCTCGCGATAGCCCATACCATGGCTCTCCAGATTACTCTCGGCAGTCAGATAGAGTCCGTATTCATCGCAGAGGTCGTACCAGCGTGGATCATCAGGATAGTGGCAGGTACGTACGGCATTGATGTTCAGCTGCTTCATAATCTTGATGTCCTGAATCATGCGGTCTATGCTCACGATGTAGCCACCATCAGGATCCAGCTCGTGGCGGTCGGCACCCTTAATCAGTATGGGCTGTCCGTTCACCAGCAGCTGTCCGCCCTTAATCTCAATATGGCGGAAACCTACGCGCTGCTTGATCACCTCGGTGGTCTCGGCACCCTTCTTCACGGCAATCTCCAGTGTATATAAATAAGGTGTCTCAGCAGTCCAGGGCTTAGCGTTAGCCACGGTAGCCTGCAGTCCCTCGGCCACCAACTTGCCATCGGCATCGTATAGTTTAGCCTCTACAGGCGCCTTGCCGCCAGCCAGCTTCACGTCTACGTTCAGCACACCGTTACCCTGCTGGTAGTCCTGCTTTACAAACACATCCTGAATGTGCACCTTAGGTGTGGCATACAGATATACCTCGCGGGCAATACCGGTAAAGCGCCAGAAGTCCTGATCCTCCAGATAGCTTCCGTCGCACCAGCGCATAATCTGCATGGCGATGAGGTTCTTGCCTGGTTTCAGATATTTGGTGATGTTAAACTCGGCAGCCACCTTCGAGTCCTCGCTGTAGCCTACATACTTGCCGTTCACCCAGAGGCTTAGGTTGCTCGTAGCAGATCCTACGTAGAAGTAAACCTCCTGCCCCTTCCAGCTGGTTGGCAGTTCGAATGTACGGCGATACGAGCCTGTGTAGTTGTTGGTCTCGCCGATGTATGGCGGATCATTCTTAAAGGTGGTGCACCAGGCGTAACCCATGTTCTTATAGATCTTGTCGCCATAGCCCTCTATCTCAAACAGGCCGGGCACGGGGAAATCCACCCACTTCGAGTCGTCGTACTTCAGGGCGTAGAATCCCTGAGGCGCATCCTGATGGTTTTTCACAAAGTTGAATTTCCACTTGCCTTCCATCGACAGATAGCGGGCCGACTCTTTCTTATCGCCCTTGGCCTTCTCAGCATTCTCGAAACCAAAGAAGTGGGCGTGTCTCTGTTCACGATTCTGCTGGTTCACACCAGCATCTTTCCATACGGGTGTTTTCTGGGCACTCGCCATTGTGAATGCTCCGCACACCATACATAACAATAATTTTCTTATCATACGTTAGTTAAAAATATAAGTTTTATAATTTTCGTGCAAAGATACAACTAATTTTTGAATTATCCAATATCAATTGTCAATTATCAATTATTTTTCGTACCTTTGCCATCAAGATGGCGAAATTACTCCGTCTCGGAAATAAAAAAACAAGTTTGTTTTGTATTTCTCTCGACTTTTCGTAATTTTGCAGCCAAATTATAAAGATAACGATGAAAAAATATCTTTCTATAGCATCCCTGCTGGCCGGTCCGTTGGTTCTTGCCGTCGCCCTGATGTGGTTCGAGCCCGACCTTTTGTGGAAGGTTCAGCAGTTCAATCTCTTCCAGTGCACCTCGCTGTATTTCTCGCAGCAAATGGTAGCTTCGGGTGGATTCCTCACCTACTTGGGAAGTTTCTTCACCCAGTTCTTCTACTATCCCTGGCTGGGTGCCATCGTCTTTAGTCTGTGGGTATTGCTGCTCATGTGGCTCACTAAGCGCACGTTCCTTATTTCCAATAAGTACAATGTGTTGTTGCTTATCCCTGCAGCCCTGATAGTAATAGCCAATATGGACCTGGGCTACTGGCACTATATGATGAAGCTGCGCGGCTATTTCTATGTGCCCGTCATCGGCACCTCAGCTGTGTTGGCTCTGTTGTGGTTGTTCCGTGTGCTACCGCAGCGTTTCCGTCTGGCTTACATAGTAGTTACTACCGCCTTGGCCTATCCGCTGCTGGGGGCCTATGGTATTGCCGCCGTAGTGCTCATGGCCCTATGGTCGTGGCGCCTCAACAGCAGTCGTACATCCAGTCTGGTGCTCTCGACTGTAGCCTTGCTCTGCATCGCAGCTGTACCATTACTGTTATACCGCTACGTGTATTACCAGACGGCTTTGGCCGATGCCTGGACCACAGCCCTTCCCGTATTTATTCTGCGCGAGGAATTTCCACTTTATTATATCCCCTACGCATTGCTCATGCTTTTCCTCATGGCGATGGTGATGTGCTGGGGCATTTCGCTACCACAGCGATACCTTAAGAAGATGCTTCTCTGGAATGGTGCACTTACGGGTATCATCGTTGGTCAGGTCATCTTTTTCTGGTATAGCGATGCCAACTTCCACCACGAGTTGCGCATGGAGCGCTGCATCGAGCGTCTCGATTGGCAAGGTGTTGTCAAGGAGGGTGCACGCCAAAAGTCAGAGCCCACACGTTCCATCGTCATCATGCACAATCTCGCCCTCAGCCGCTTGGGCCGTCAGGTCGACGAGATGTATAATTTCCCCAAAGGCTCAGCTAAGTATGCCACCGATCTGCCCATCTATACCTATCATATTATAGGCCGACTGATGTACTACAACTACGGACTGGTAAACGATTGCCACCGTCTGTGTATGGAAGATGGTGTGGAGTATGGTTGGCGCCCTGAGCTACTGCAATATCTGGCGCGCTGCGCCCTGCTTAATGGCGAGCTCAATGCCGCCCAGAAGTTTGTAAACCAGCTGCGTGCCACTACTTTCTTCGGTGGTTGGGCCAACCACTTCCAGAATCTTATCGACCACCCCGACCAGATTGACAAGGTGCTCGAAACCACCCCTATCATTCACATGATGCATTATCCCAATAGTCTGGGCAACGATAACGGCTATGTCGAAAAGTACATCATGATGGTGCTGGCTCAAACCGATTCGAATGATCCTTACTTCCAGGAGAATGCCCTACTGGCAGCCATGTGGACTCGCGATCCTGCGCTCTTCTGGCCTCGCTTTGTACAGTATGGCCATCTGCATCCGCACGACAAGATTCCACGCATCTTCCAAGAGGCAGCCTATCTCTTTGCAAACCTGCAGCATCTGGCTGCTGTCAACACGGTGCCGTTCAATGCCAATGTCAAGGCATCCTATCAGCAGTTCATGCAACAACTGCAGCAGCTGGATGGTCAACCCATCGAGCAGGCTCGTGCGGCCCTCTACCCCATGTTCGGCCACACCTATTTCTACGAGTATTATTTCCTTAAAGATATCACCTATTTTTGATTTCATTCCGCCATGCGTAATATTTCACTTTCGCTTCTCCTTGTATTGCTGCTTGCCGCCTGTGGTAGCAGTGTTCCCACCGATTATAAAAAGAGCAGCCAGCTGCCCGCCATCTATCCCGACTACTGCGGCGTAACCGTTCCGCATAACATCGCTCCGCTCAATTTTATGGCCGATGGCAATGTTCAGGTTCCCATGGTGGCCCGTTTCACCACAGCTCATCAGCAGGTGGTTTGCAGTGGAAACAAGATAGAGATCGATCCGCACGATTGGCGCACACTCGTTGCTGATGCTGTAGGCAAGGCTGTCAAGGTCGAGGTGTTCACCGAGACCGATGGCGAGTGGACCCGTTTCAAGCCATTCAACATCTACGTCTCGCCCGACTCTATCGACCCTTATCTCTCTTATCGTCTCATCGCGCCCTCGTACGTGTCTTACGAGGATCTTACCATATCGCAGCGTTGTCTTGAGGATTTCTCCGAGAGCGTTATCTACGATAATATGCTATGCAGCACCGAGCTTTCGGGCCAGTGCATCAACTGCCACAGCTACCAGCAGTACAATCCTCAGCGCATGCAGTTCCACGCCCGCCAGAACCTTGGCGGCACCGTGATAGCCTACGATGGCAAGCTGCGCAAAATCAATATGAAACACGACTCGCTGCTCTCTGCAGGAGTCTACCCCGCATGGCATCCCACGCTGCCACTCATCGTCTATTCTACCAACTCTACCCACCAGACGTTCCACACAAGCGATCCCAACAAAATCGAGGTTTTCGATACTGCCAGCGATCTCATTGCCTTCGACGTTGAGCACAACCACGTGGTAAATATCGAGAATGATTCTACCGAGTTCGAGGTGTTCCCCACCTGGAGTCCCGATGGCACCGAACTCTACTACTGCAGCGCTCACTTCGAATACACCGACTCGTTGGGCGATCGCGGTACCGAGCTCATCGTCCGCTCTAACACCATCAAGTATAACATCTACCGCAAGCGTTTCAACCCGCAGACGGGCCAATTTGCTCCTCGCGAGCTGGTGTTCGATGCTGCCGCTATGGACAAGAGCGCCACTCTACCCCGCATATCGCCTGATGGACGTTTCCTGATGTTCACACTTGCTGAGTATGGTGTGTTCCATATCTGGCATCGCGATGCCGACCTCTGGATGCTCGACCTTCGTACCGATCATGCAGCACCCGCTCGCGCACTCAATTCGCCCGATACCGAAAGTTATCACTCTTGGAGCAGCAATGGCCGCTGGGTAGTATTCAGTTCGCGTCGCTACGATGGTAACTACACCCGTCCCTTCTTTGCCCACGTCGACAAGAAAGGCCGTTGTACAAAACCTTTCGAGCTGCCCTGCAGCGATCCCGACTTTCACCGTCAGTTCATGCGCTGCTACAACATCCCCGAATTCATGACGGGCCCAGTCACCATCACCCCTCAGCAATTCGCCGACATCCTAAAATCCCCCGGCGAGAATGTGAAGTACGGGAGGTAAGACTTGTTCAGATGGTTTAAACAACTCGTTCAGATAGTTTAAATAAGTTGTTCAGATAATCCCTATACCCCCTAAAGGATTATCTGAATGACTCATGGAGATTATCCGAACAATACGTAGAAATTATTTAAACGGCTCATACCACTAAACTTTTTTAAAAAAGCTTTTTCTGTTCAGGAAAAAAGTGTAACTTTGCAGCAGTTTACTAAAATAATTATAACTATGGTAGAACTTAAAAACGATGTGCTGACTATTAAGGTGGCAGAGATGGGAGCAGAGCTCCAAAGTGTAAAGGACAACAACGGAAGAGAATATATGTGGCAGGCTGGAGAGAAATGGCCACGCCACTCGCCAATACTCTTCCCGATAGTGTGCAGCGTGAACAACGACACGTATACCGTTGACGGCAAGGAATATCACCTGCCCCGACACGGATTTGCTCGCGACACGATGTTTACGCTGGTACGCCAGACACCAGAGAAGGTAACGATGGCGCTACACGATAGCGAGGAAACTCTGAAGGTGTATCCCTACAAGTTTAATCTGGCTATTACCTACCGACTGGA
Organism: uncultured Prevotella sp.; assembly: GCF_946404925.1. Taxonomy (GTDB): domain Bacteria; phylum Bacteroidota; class Bacteroidia; order Bacteroidales; family Bacteroidaceae; genus Prevotella. Next base: position 22,674 of record NZ_CAMJFM010000036.1, read on the forward strand.
GGCTAACAAGATTCACGTGATATGGCACGTAGAGAATACCGATACTAAAGAGATTCACTTTCAAATAGGCGGACACCCTGCTTTCAATATGCCAAGCGGCAAGCTTGATGGTATGATAAAGCTGGACAACGAGGAGCCAATGGATGCACTGAAGAGCTACATAGACGGTAGCCACGAGATGAAGGAGATACCGCTGGAGGCTGAGATGGGCATCATGGAGATATCGAACAACTTGTTCCGCGATGACTCGGTGAAGATACACAAGTGCCAGACCCATCGCGCCATGCTGATGGATACAGATGGTGAGCCAGCTGTGACAGTGGACTATAAGTGCCCGGTGATTGCATTTTGGAGTCCGTTTGACAAGCAGGCTCCGTTTGTATGTATCGAGCCTTGGTACGGTCTAGGTGATCCACGTGGATTCAAAGGTGAATTCAAGGATAAGCCGCTGATGAATCACTTACAACCAGGAGCTTCGTTCATGAGCAAATATACGATTACAATCGGATAAAACAAATAAATCCCTTCCTGATGTAGGAAGGGATTATTATTTTTGCTTTAAAAAAGAAGAATTATTTCTTCTCTACTGGAGCTGCGGGAGCTGCACCTTGCTGCTGCTGACTAGCACCGAAACCAGGAAGGTTGTTAGGATTGGTTGCTGGAGCCTGATAGTTCTCCATTACTGAAGAGTTGCCACCAGCCTGTGGAGCTACATAAGCGCAACATACGCTAACGAGAACCATGAAACCAGCGAGGAACCATGTGGCCTTCTCGATGAAGTCGGTAGTCTTACGAACACCACCAATCTGGTTATAACCTGAGAACTGAGAAGCCAGACCGCCTCCCTTTGACTCCTGGATGAGCACAATGCCAATCATGAGCAGTGCTGCAATCACGATGAGAATTACGAATAATGTGTACATTTTTTTATTTATTTTTTTTATTGTTATTTATCACTAATTTCTCTAAGAAACGTATCTGATCTGCAAAGTAAGCATTTTTTTTCGGATTATCCAAACTTAATCGCCTAATAATTTCTAAAGCTTTCGAATATCTACCCTGTTTGATGTAAATTCGGGCCAAAGTTTCAGTAAAAAACTCTCCACCGACCTCAATTTCGTCATTTTCGGGTTCTGACTGAGGCTCAGGACGATACTCGGGTGTATCGCTGAGAGTAAACTTACCTTTGTCATCATTTATGAATGAATCTATAAGGTCTTGTCCGGGCATCTGTGGCACCTCGCCAGGCATCTCTTGAGTGCCCTCGGGCTCTACCTCAACCAGGTAGCTGATATAGTCAACAGCAGCATCGGCGGGGGTAGGTTTGCGTTTGGCTTTACGCTCGGTTTCCTCAACATAATCCTTTGGAATCTGATCAAGGAAATTGTCGATAAGCGTAGAGGTGCGATCCTCGGTTTCGACGGTCTTTGGCTTGGCGGTCGACTTCTGCGGAATCATGTTGCGATACTCGTAGTGACGCCCCTCAATCATCTTGAACAGCACGCGGCGGTCGGTGATATAGGCCGAAGCGCGGCGAAGCTCCTCGTCGAAGGTGGCATCGTGCAGCAGATAGAGATTCTGCAGCATGAGCAAACGAGCCGTCTGGAAATAGGGATAGAGTGCTAGCAAGGAGCGCAACTCGTAGAGTGTGTCGCGGTCCATCCTCTCCGGATGTTTTATCAGTTCGGTTATTCTATCCATAAGTAATTACCAGTTGGCTACGGTTTTGTTGAATATCTGGTCGCAGAGGTCCTTAACCATCTGAGTTACTAACTCCTCCTGAACGCTGTTGAGCGACTGAGTGGTTTCGTAGCTGGCCGATGCCGAGAACTGCTGCTCAAAATCTTCGTTATGATTCTTATTATTGGTAAATCGTACGTTAACCGTCATAGTGAGCTCGGTCATGGCCGAATAGCCCTCGGCACTTACGCTCTTGTTGCGCTGCTCGTAGCGCACAATCTCGCCTTCTATCTTCAGGTCGCCGTTGCGCTTAACCTGCTCCAGGCGAGTGTGATTGGCAAACTGATCTTTGAGCTGATTATTAAACATTGGGCCCATGGGTCCCCACACATAGCTACTGCGGATGGGGAACTCGGCTATCTGGATGGTCTTGGTCTGCGAATAGTCGATACTAGCACCGTTGAACTTGTAGCTAACGGAGCAAGATGTAGTGAATAGTGAACAATGAATAGTGAATAGTATCACACCAATGTATACCATCCACTTTCTGCCATATTTTAATATCAATATCTTATTCATCACTATTCACTATTTACTATTTACTTCTCCAGGCCATATTGTTTCAATCTGCGATAGAGGGTTCGGTCACTAATACCCAGCTCCTGGGCGGCTT
>NZ_CAMJFM010000037.1 GCF_946404925.1 uncultured Prevotella sp.
GTGCCAAGATTGGTATCATCGGACTGAATGGTGCAGGTAAGTCAACACTGATGAAGATTATAGCAGGCCTCGACCAGCAGTATCAGGGCAACGTGGTTTGGAGCCCTGGCTACACAGTGGGCTATCTGCCACAGGACCCACCACTGAACGAGGAGAAGACGGTGAAGGAGAACGTGATGGAGGGTGTGCAGCATGTTTACGATGCGCTGGCCGAATACGACGAGATTAACGTGAAGTTCGGACTGCCTGAGTATTACGAGGATCCTGACAAGATGGACAAGCTGATGCAGCGCCAGGCTGAGCTGCAGGATATCATCGATAGTACTGATGCCTGGAATATGGACTCTAAGCTCGATCGTGCCATGGCCGCACTGAATTGTCCTCCAGGCGATTGGAGCGTTAAGAACCTCTCAGGTGGTGAGCGTCGCCGTGTGGCTTTATGCCGCCTGTTGTTGCAGAAGCCTGATGTACTGTTACTCGATGAGCCTACCAACCATCTGGATGCTGAGTCGATAGACTGGCTGGAGCAGCACCTGCAGCAGTACGAGGGTACAGTTATTGCTGTGACTCACGACCGCTACTTCCTCGACGATGTGGCAGAGTGGATTCTCGAGTTGGATCGTGGCGAGGGCATCCCCTGGAAGGGTAACTACTCAAGTTGGCTGGAGCAGAAGTCGCAGCGCTTAGCTCAGGAAGAGAAGACGGCCTCAAAGCGCCGCAAGACGTTGGAGCGCGAGTTGGAGTGGGTGCGCATGGCGCCCAAGGCTCGTCATGCCAAGGGTAAGGCTCGACTCAACTCTTACGAGATGATGCTGAACGAGGAGCAGAAGCAGAAGGAAGAGAAACTCGAGATATTCATCCCCAATGGTCCACGCCTGGGTAATAAGGTAATCGAGGCCGAGCATGTGGCTAAGTCATATCCTGAGAAAACGCTGTTTACTGACCTGAATTTCAACCTGCCACCTAACGGCATTGTGGGTGTGATTGGTCCTAACGGTGCTGGTAAAACCACGCTGTTCCGCCTGATTATGGGCTTGGAGCAGGCCGATGCAGGTTCGTTTGCAGTGGGCGAGACGGTCAAGTTGTCGTACGTAGACCAACAGCACAAGGATATCGATCCAACGAAGTCTGTCTACGAGGTTGTCAGCCAGGGCAACGAGACCATCCGTATGGGTGGCAAGGATGTCAACGTGCGTGCTTACCTCAGCCGCTTTAACTTCAGTGGTGCCGATCAGGAAAAGAAGTGTGGCGTGCTCTCTGGTGGTGAGCGCAACCGCCTGCATCTGGCCATCGCCCTGAAGCAGGAGGGTAACGTGCTGCTGCTCGACGAGCCTACCAACGATATCGACGTGAACACCCTGCGAGCACTCGAAGAAGGTCTTGAGGCTTTTGCCGGCTGTGCTGTCATCATCAGTCACGACCGCTGGTTCCTCGATCGTATCTGTACCCACATTCTGGCTTTCGAGGGCGAGGGAAATGTGTTCTATTTTGAGGGCAACTACAGCGAGTACGAGAGCAATAAAGCCCAGCGCTTAGGCCTTGAAGAGCCCAAACGCGCCCGCTATCGCAAGCTGATGGAAGAATAAGTTTATTTGCACCAAATAATACAAACTGATATATGGCTACAACTCCAACTCCCCATATCGGGGCTAAATTTGGCGAGATTGCCGAGACTGTGATTATGGCGGGCGACCCGTTGCGTGTTAAGCTTATGGCCGAGAAGTTTCTTGAGAATCCGATTCAGTTTAACAATGTGCGTGGAATGCTGGGTTATACCGGCACATATATGGGAAAACGTGTAAGCGTTATGGGGCACGGCATGGGTATACCATCTATTGGTATCTATTCGTATGAGCTATATAATTTCTATGGTGTAAAGACCATCATTCGTGTGGGGTCTGCAGGTTCTATCCGTATGGATTTGAATCTGGGTGATCTTATCATTGCCCTTGGTGCATGTACCGATTCTAACTATGCAGCAACATTCGAGCTGCCCGGCACTTTTGCACCTATTGCTGACTTCGACCTTGCCCGTCAGGCTGCTGATACATGCGAACGTTTGGGATTCAAGTATAGGGTTGGTAATGTGATGACATCCGACAGATTCTATAACGAGAATCCTCATACCGAAAAATGGACTAACATGAGCGTTCTTGCCGTTGAAATGGAGGTTGCTGCGCTGTATATGAATGCTGCACGCTCTGGCAAACGAGCACTGGGTATTCTTACCATCTCCGACCATGTGCTTACAGGTGAGGCTACTACAGCTGAAGAACGACAGAATACCTTTACCCACATGATGGAAGTTGCTTTCTCACTTATATAATATTATAACATATATAAATATTACTTTACTATGGATAAAAACAAGAAATTTGTCATTACGATTAACCGCGAGTTAGGTAGTGGCGGTCGTACAGTTGGTCGTTTGTTGGCCAAAAAACTTGGTGTTGAATTCTTTGATAAGGCACATGTCAGGGCTTTAGAAGAGAAGTTCAATCTCACTATTGAAGAGATAGAGCGTCTAAAAGGAAAGAGAGAGAGATGGTGGTCTGATTTTATGCGAGTAGGAAGCATTGGTCACGGAATAGTCTACACTTCTTACAATAAATGGGCCGATGGACCTCAGGAACCAACAACCGAGAATGTGTATAAGGCTGAGAAGGAGATTCTGCTTGGCATAGCCGAAGAGGAGTCGTGTGTAATTGCAGGACGTATGGGCTTCTCTATATTCAAGAATCACCCCAATCATTTTAGCGTATTCATACAAGCTCCTATGTCTTATCGTCTGGAGCGTGTAATGCGCAAGCAGGGATTGAGTGAGGCTGAGGCTAAGAAAATTATTAAAAAGGTTGACAAGATGCGCGAAGAATATGTTAGAAAATTCGCCAGCACATCACGCTACGATACTCGCAACTATAACCTCGTCATCAATATGGATGGCAAAACTGAAGAACAGGTTGTTGATATCATATTAAAGTGTTTATGAAATGAAAGAGAATCGTATTATTGCATCAGCCCTCGTAGCTTTGGGCATCATATGTTTGGGCTGTTTCATCAAGGCTGGCATCGACAACTTTGCCAACAAGGATCGTAAGGTAACCGTTAAGGGCCTGGCCGAGCGCGAGGTGCCTGCCGATAAGGTTACGTGGAGCATAGGCACCAAGGTTACTGGCAATGATCTGCCGCTGCTCTACGAGAGTATCAACAGTCAGACGGATAAGATCAGGAAGTTTCTGCGTCAGAATGGGCTCGACGATAAGGAGATAACCGTCAATCCGCCATCCATCAGCGACCTTGAGGCCAGAGAGTGGGGCGATAACCAGAAGAACTTCCGCTACATCGTCAACACCACCATCACTGTGGCCACCAATAAGGTAAAGCAGGTAAACACAGCCATCTTCAAGCAGGCCGAGTTGTTGAAGCAGGGTGTGGCCATCGACAGCAGCTTCCCTCAGTACGAGTATGCCTCGTTCCAGCAGATGAAGCCTGAGATGATGGCCGAGGCCATCAAGAACGCGCAGAAGACCGCCGAGCAGTTTGCCGAGGCCAGCAAGTGCGACCTTGGTCCCATTCAGACCGCAGGCCAGGGCCAGTTCGAGATTGAAGACCGCGACCAGAATACCCCATACATCAAGAAGCTCCGCGTGGTAACCACCATTACCTATTCGCTTGATGATTGATTTCGTGGGCGCAAAGTAGATAAAAAAATGAGGGATAGCACTTGCTACCCCTCTTTTTTTACGCTCCCATACAGCTTGTAGCTCCCAGTGCCGTTACGATAGCTGTAGCAACAGATGCTATGATCTGCACGATAAACTTAATGGTTTCTCTCTTACTCATAATCTTTAATCGCCGTCATCTGGCAGTCCGCCGCCCGTCTGGCTGGTGTTTGACGTATCATCGCCGTTTCCTGAGTTGCTGCCACCATTCTCATTGTCCTCGATGTCGCCGCTATCGCCGCTGGTCACACGCTTCAGCACGTTGCCATCCTCGTCGAGGCAGGTAATCTGGATTGAGGTATTCTTCAGCTCGTCCTTCACTTCCACGTTTGGAGTGAAGATGATGCGACGTACGCTTATCAGTCCAGTCTTCACATCGTCCAGGTTCTCTACCGCCTTGCTGCGAACTCCGAATCGCATGGTTCCCAGACCTGGCAGAGGGATGGAGTGACCCTCAGTGGCCCACGTGCGAATTACCTCGCCGGCTGCATCCCAGGCCGCCTTGATAACACCTGCCGAGATGCCTGAGTGGGTGGCTGCTTCCTGGAACACCTTCTTCTCCTGAATGGGCGAATACAGATCGGGACGCATCACGAACTTCTTCACACCCGGTTTGTTGCCGATTTTAAGCACTCGGCGCTGTGCAATTACTTTAATAGCCATACTTCTTAAATCTTGTTTGGTTCTTGTTCTTTGTAAAAATCTTTGTCGGTTCTCTCGTTGTCGTCATTCAGAGCCGTCAGCCGTGGTTATTAATGTTTTCAATTGCTAGGATTAATGCGCGCAAATTCTAGATTTAAATCTCACAATTTTTATCTTTAATACCGCCGCCTGCGTTCTCTCATTTTGACGATGCAAAGGTACAAAAAATTCAAATGCAAAACAATAGTTTCCCCCAATTATTTTTCATAAATTTGATTTTTTTTTCTGTAGGGCAGGGTAGGCGCATCGCCGCGTCGGCGCATCGGCGCGTCATTTCGAAAATTCTATGCGCACCATCCATGCTATTTATATTATATATAATTATTATATATTATAATATATAATAATTTAAAATAGATATACCCTCCAATGCTGCGCCACCATGCAAGAAACCAAATGACGCGCCGACGCGCCGATGCGGCGACGCGCCTATACTGCGATGTATAAAGATAAAAAAATGCTTGAAAATTTGGAGATATGGTTATTATTACGTATTTTTGCAGCGTAATTAATGTGATGAGATATGTTGGTACTTCAAGATTGCATCAATAAATTGGCTGACTTCAAGGCTGCGTTTAGCCAGAAGTATGGCATCACTAAACTTGGTATCTTTGGCTCTGTAGCTAGAAAAGAGAATACTGAGAGTAGCGATATTGATATTGTAGTGGAAGTAAAGAAACCATCTCTTCAACTGATGTATGAATTAAAGGAAGCGCTGAAAGCATTGTTTGCTTGTGAGGTAGATCTCGTCAGATTTAGAGATTCTCTTCGTCCGCTATTTAAGTCTAACATACTAAAAGACGTAATCTATGTCTGATATCGACGAGGACATCATTGTTTCCGTGGTAAACGATGACCTTGCTCCCCTCAAAGATGCTATTGTTGAGCTGCTGAAGAAATATTAAGTACACAAAAGGGTCTCCTAACACAAAAGGTACGGTTCTTTTTGTTGGAAATGGAAAAAATCTGCTTAAATTATAGTGGGGAAAGTTTTTTTATTAACTTTGCACTATAATAATATAGTTTATGGAAGATAGATATTTAAAGTTTGAAAATTTGATGGCCGATCTCGCTGCCTATCTAGTGTCAGAATTCGACATGGAACCACGTGATGCTGCTGGCGTGGTAATGAGCAGTCCGCTTACCCAGGAGCTGTATGCTTCTGACGAGCCGATTACTGAACAGAAAGTAAAGGACCTGGCGGAAAAACTATTGGGAAAAGGGTAGCCCAAAGAACACAGAAGGGACGTTCCTTCTGTGTATTTTGGGAAATCAATATTTAGTTACTAAAGGGGATCGAATTCGCCCCCTTAATATGTTTAACTCTAAGTTAATTAATATCTATGTAATGGCTTGGTTATGCCGTATTTCTCTCGCACTTCTTGACTCATCGGTGTTGACGGATTACTTCTTAATACGTCTATTACGTATTCTGTAGCCTCTTCTTGATTCATTTGTTCTACTAAGCGATGTGCCTTTATGAATTCTTCAACCTCTCCTGGCCCAACATAATCTACAGGACGTAAGTACAGAGTGTCTGCTGTAAACTCTCTTAAACATTCATCGTATTGTACTGAGAAACAATCCAAAGTACCATCATCATACTGAACATATACTTTCAGTTCGCACTCCCAAATGGCCATTATACCTTCATGTGACTTTTGATCATAATTTTCTGATCCGTCTTTTAATATTCTCGAATAGCCAATATGTGGCACGTTTACTATTGATACAACTCTTGTCATAATTCTGTCTTTTAAGTAATGAGCTGCAAAGGTAATCCTTTTTTGCGAGATAGCCAAATTAATCTTCAATAGAATGCTATACTATTACACAAAGTACCTGAAAAACTAAAGTTTTTATAACTTTTTTGCTTAAAAGGTTGTATTTATTGATTTTTCTTCTTATATTTGCATCGTGTTTCGTAAGAGACACAAGACATATTGCTCAAATTCTCCTGTCGAATCACCACCTCACAACGAGAATATAAAGAGCAAGCCAATCTACGTTGGAGTATACGCTTTGAGCGTAGACTTCAGTCATAGTAGATTGGGGGCTTGTGGTGAGCCTGACAGGAGATATGGCGGGTCTGCGCTCTCTCCGTGTCAAAGAGTTTGTGCGACTCACTTATTTGGAGTACTACAAACTTAAAACTATAAGATTATGAGCATTGTAAATCATCATGGAAAATTTGAATACCCTTTTTTAAGGAAATTGGCGTTCAACAAAATGAAGAGTTTTTTCATTGTCCTTATGGCAACATCTGGTTTATCTCTTGTATATTCTTGTAGCTCAAAATCGGAGATAGATGCTAAAATTGCAGAAGTAGAAAAGAAGTATCAAGATTCTCTGACTCTGATGCGCAATGAGTTGAAAGAAGCGAAAACAAAGATTGAGGTATTGAGTTATCCCGCAGATCAGCGTTTTGCACATATTAATGAACTATTTAATGCTCAAGAATACGAGAAAGCAAAAAAAGAAATTGCAGAGTTGAAGAATGTGTTCCCTAATGCTGCAGAGAATAACGAATGTTCCAAGATTCTTGAGAAAATAACTGCGTTAGAAGTAGCAAAAAAAGCCGAGGAAGAAAGAATCAAGGCTTTAGGTTTTAAAGCAATTCCACAAAAGACATCTTTCAAGATTGATTATAATACAATTGCTTTGAGTTCAATAGGCATCGGAAGAACATTTACTTTTGACTATAGAAGTGATGAGTGGACTTACAGAGAGGCGGATAGGGGAACAAAATACATATCTGCAGCTATGTCTGTTACTTCAACCAATCACGATCCCGATCTACCACAATTTGCGGTTTATAAGATAGAGGGTGGCAATATGATATATGAAGAATCTTTTGATACAGAGTTTGCAAGATGGGAGGATTACGGAACATATTTGGGTAATTATCATGATTCTCGTAATGATTTTGCAAAAGTTAGTACAGTAAAGTTTAAAATCGGTGCCCAAATATCGGATGACGTATTGAGTAAGCCATTTGCCATTGTAGTAAAGAATGAAAACAGACTTACTTCCTCATTTGATCGATACAAAAATCCGCCAAAATCATATATCGGCTCAGTTAGTTATCCAAAGACATTAAGTGTCGAAGATTTTACTAAGAACTATACACTTGTTAAAACATATAATTTAAAATAAGTTATGAGAAAAATATTATTGATATTGTCAACTGCGTTCTGCTTTTTAGCCTGCGGAAACAAACCGTCTGCAAAAGATGTTGAGGAGCCCGCCAAGATAAATAAAACCGTTCTTGGGGTTTCACTAATGGATAACCGTAATCAGGTAATAAAGAAAATTGAGGAACAGGGATATAAAATCGAAGAGAACGGTATGTTTCTCATAGTAAAAGATAAATATTCTTTCAGCGGAATATATTTTGACGACTTATCTTTTGCCGTCTTTGATGCTAAAGTTTTTACGATAACACTGACCAAAGAGTTGGAATCAGAAGAAACTGCGAAAAAGCAATATCTTGAAATTGAGAAATTGTTAAATGAGAAATATTCCAAATTTAAAACCGATAATACAAATGATGGCTTTTTGGTTTATACCGAATTCGACGACGAGGAAACCAATTTAAGTTTATCTATATTATATAAGCCTAAAGAAGATGTTCCCCCAATGTTTAGAGATTCCGAATCACTTCACAAAGCTAGGGAACATTGGGAACTTCTTGTCATGTATAACCCATCAAAAAATGCTTCTGATAACAAAAACAAAAATGAATTCTAATATATTAAGTATAAAAGTTTAAACAATAAAACAATTAACTATGGTACAGAAATTTCGTTCAATTATTATGATTGTTGTCGGCATTGTTGCCCTTGGTCTTTCAATTAAGTGCTTTTCATTTGATGATTTAGATTATGTAACTAAAAGCATGTATGGTGGTGATGCATTCACAGGTATCCAGAATGCTGCTGCTGTTACATCTGAAAATGTAAAAGAACTAGCAAAAATAATGCAATTTGGATTTGGTTCAATTCTTCTTGTAATGGGATTAGGACTTATTGGCATAGGGTTGACTACACCAACCGGAAGTAAGATTGTTCAAGAAGATTTCCCTAAACCAATAGAAACAAACAATACGTCAGAAGTACCTGCGTCACAAGAGAATAGTGAGGAATAAGAAGTATGATATGCAAAAAATGTGGTAAGACCGTTCAAGACGGATCATCTTTCTGCGCTCATTGTGGTTGTGATTTGAGAGAGAATAAATCCTCAAATCATTCTTTCCACAATGAAGAGCAGATTCCTCTTCTACTTTTGGCAAGGCAAATTGTCAAGCATAAAGTGCTTGTGATTATTTCTGTTATCATCGTAGTGATAGGTCTTGGTGGCTACATTGCTATAAAAAAACATGTCGAGAAGAAGAAAACTGAATCAGAACTTGTTGCAATGATAGAGCACTACGCTGGTTTGTTAGGAACGTATAAAAGTACGTCTTCGTATAATCCTATTAAACTATATTTAGGGGGAGATAATAAAGCCAAAATCACAATCAATGAAGGCAAATACAATGAACGTTCATATCTGGGATACTGGAGAGAAAAAAAGGAAGACTATCCTATTGAGATAGACTTTTCAGATTCTTTCAAAATATATATTGGCAATAAAGAACGTTCGTATTGTAGTACTCTGTATTTATACAACAATCGTCTGTGGGAAAGTATGAGCGCTATCCGATCTTACGATTATGGCGCAAGTGAGTTACTTGAAAAGGAATAATAAAGTTACAATGAGGAAAATATTATTTATTATTACTATGCTATCTCTGGGCATCGCAATTTATGGTCAAAACTATAACGCGTCAAACTCACTCTCAAGAGTTGCGTTAGTTAGTTACTATATGGATGAGAACGGTTATTACAAAAAGAAAGAAAACGTAAATCTTCAGGTGGTTTCTACCGTTTCTTCTACTTATGGTTATGACAAAAAATCTCATGAACTATATGTGGAAACAGACAAAGCCAACTGCATTGTCACTGTTAATGATGATTTTCACAAAATACTCAAGAAGAGCAAAAGTATACCTCAGCTAAAGTCTGAAGAATTGGCAGCAAAGGCTAATGCAGTTAATCAAGAGTTGGCAGAGAAATTTGAGCGTTTGAATGTGGCTAGGCAGAAACATATTGCAGACTCTATAGAACGAGTTAGGCAGGATTCCGTACGAAAGGCAAGAGAGGATTCCATCAGAGTCGCTCAAGCAAAAGAAAAACTGGATAATTATGTTGCAAATCATAAATGGTTTTTAATTCCTACTTCAAAGAAAATAAAACCATATTGCGCATTCTGTGAAAAAAGTATTGAAGTCGACACGCTAAATATTCTCGCCATAAAAAATGATTCGATTTTTTGGGATGATTCAGAATGGGGCTATTTGTTTAATTTGTATGATCATATTCATGCAGCTAAAATACCAGAATCATTGAAATCTGACTACGCATATAATTATCATTGTACGGCTTTTGCAGATACCATCCAAGCGAAATCTGCTAATTTCTCAACTAATGTTGCAAGAGTACTTAATGCGAAAGCTTTTCTTGAATATATTGCTGAATTAAGAAAAGATGCGCCAAATGGTTTTTTCATAGACTGGGGGTGGGATAATGAATACTCATCGTTGAGTTTTAACTTCGAGTATATGAATACTAACAGTAAAACCATAAAATACATAGAGGTGTTCTTTGTTGTGCTAAATGATGTCGGCGATGTACGTAAAACGGGATACTTCAAAGGTACTGGCCCCGTCGAAGAATGGCAGTCAGGAAGTTGGAGTTGGGACCATTCTTCTTATTATGTGGCAGGCGACGCTACTAAGATGAATATTTCTAAGGTCATTATAACCTATACAAATGGTGCAAAGGTTACGATTCCAAAAAATAAATTAAAATTCAATTAAGTGTAACATTATAAATCAGACAAATTATGAAAAAGTTATTATTACTGATTGCTTTAATGATGCCAATGGCTTCATTAGCACAAGGTGAAGAAAAAAAAGAAAAAACTACATTTGAAAAGTTTACCTCTTCAATTGGTAGCATTGTTAAGTTTGTTGATTATAATATGCCAGTCTTGGTGACAAGTTATGAACGTGCTCAAGTAACCGTTAGGAAAGTAATCAATAACAAATCGTCAGAATGCTTTCTGAAAATTGAATTTAAGGACTATAATAAACGGGAGTATGATGCATTTATAGCGTACGAAGATGTCGTAGAATTGGCGAAGGCTTTAGAACAATTAAAATCTATGGCTGAAAATGATGGAACAGGTGATGCAAATTATTTGGAAAACAAATTCCGGACTAAAGACCGATTATACTTAGGCTATTATATTGATAAAAACAAAAGCGGCGATAAAGCACCAACTTGGTTTATTAGCTTAGAGGGTTATACCTCAAGTAATTTGTATTTCAAATCTGCTGATCCTCTGCTAGAAACATTTAATGCTGCAATAAACAAAATAAAAGAAATACAATAATGCATTGTAATCAAATAGCTATCCTTATAGATAATTAATAACTAAGTACACAATAGTCCCTTTTGTGTTAAAAATGAGCAAGGCTATAGAAATTGTTACAGCGACATTCCTTTTCGCGATAGGCGGATTCATTTATATAGCTTTCCGCTGTACATCCTTGCGTATGTTTGGATGGTTTGACTCTTTGGGGCTAAATGAGTGTGTCGTGGCGGTTAGAAATTTGCTATACGATGTTCAAATCCCTGATATTGTAAAGTATTGTCTTCCAGATGGACTATGGACCCTTTCTTATATCCTATTAATGGATGCAATATGGAGGCCTAATGTAAAGAATCAACTCGTTATATGTAGTTTTATTCCTATTATTGGCACTGTCTCAGAGATTTTGCAGTATTATCATGTGGTGAGTGGGACATTTGATATTGTGGACTTGTTGTGCTATCTTGTTCCTTATGTAATGTATTTGTTATTTAAATTATTTATATTATGAAGAAAAGTTTTAAATATTTCATTTCGTGTTTTGTTTTTGGCGTTTTCTTGTTAAGTGCAGCAGGTTCAGAAGACGAGCCTCAAAAACCTTTGTACGATGACGAAATTGCAATTCGTGTGACAGCTGAATCGCTAATCAAAAAGAATCTTCGCGATCCAGATAGCTATCAATTAATCGAAGTGACTCCCAAAACAGGAAAAACCGTCACAGTGAGATACAGGGCCAAAAATGGTTTTGGCGGTTATAATGTAAGTGAGGCTATTGTTACTTGTGATGAAACAACGATGCATTTAGTATCAATTGAATAAATATGGTGGGAGTCATAATACCTCCCGATATTCAATTTATTACAATAATCAACCTTTCAAGTGCACAAATGGAATCTTCCCTTTTGTGCACTATATCTTTTTTTTGATACCAATGTGTTACCATTTGATGTGTTGCTCAAGGTGGTAATTATTTAACCTTTTAATAATCAGTAAAATACCGTTTTTAGGTTGTGACCCCAATGGGGTTCGAACCCTAATTGTGGGGTTCCTAAAAACTCTTAATTTAGTTGCAAAAATCAGTATATTAGTGTTTTTTTTAGTAATTTTGCACCTCGTTAAAATTTTAAGATTGTTTTATAGATGGACAGATATTGTTTTTATCAAGTAGATTTAAAGAAAGCGAGGATGGTTCAGGGTGACATCTCTGAGGGTATGGATACAAAGAAAACTGATATGTCGAAAGCGTATGAGTTTTTTGAGAGCCTGTTTGGCAAGCCAGGCACGATGCTCGATATATTCCAGATGAATAAGGCTACACTGACTAAGACTAAGAGTCATCCCAACAGAGTGCTGGCTGTGGCTGACCACGTTATACTGTTGCAATTGAACAACGTTCAGATCAAGAAGTTGTGGAAGCCTGTTAATCCTAACACGATATTCCCCAACTATGTACAGACTAACGAGGAGTCGAACCCTTATTGCAACGTGATTATAGATAATCGTGGTTCTGAGTGCATAATGGCTATACAGGTAGACCACACGGCTTGGAGTAGTACAGACAAAGTGCGCGATGTGCTGCAGGAGAATCTGTCGAGAATGCTTAAGCCAAGAGGCGTGCTGATTGATATTAACACCAAGATGAAACCAAGCAACTTCTGGGATTACGTGAATTATAAAAGAAGAAACGAGAGAGCTGGTATTAAGCGACTGACATGGGATTTCATTAACTCAAAGAAACTTAATACTGGTGTAAAGCCTCGTTCGCACATCAAGGCTATCGACGAAATGACAGATCTGTTTAATGGCGCTGGCGGACAGTTAACCATATTTCCATCAAATAAGGAGTTGTTGGAACTAGGCCGTAGACGCGTAGATATGATAAACATGTTGGAGTTAGCATCTGATATGAATAATATTTACTTTCTGACTGTGACTTTTGAGGATGGCGAGGTGTATAAATGCAACTCGAACATCAGAGCTGAGATTGAGATGCCAGAGAACTATGTAAGCAACTTTAGAGATAGTTATAAAGAGGCTTTCTTTGAGTTCGACTTGTTCAGATGGCTTGATGATGCAAAAAATAAACTAGAGAATTACCAGAATGCAGAACAGACTAAAAGAAAAGCAAATAGAAAAAATAAGTGAGAAGTATAGCACTCATCCGCTATACATGACGTGCCGCTATGCCTTTAAGCGTAACGAAGCGCAGATGCCTGTGCTGAGATTCGCTACTGAAGAGGTGTTTGCTGAGGCTGCAGAAGTTATAGACAACGTGATAATTGATCGCGAGGATATAGAAGACTATCTGCAGCTTCTTTGGGATGAACTTATAACCAAGATTCGCCGATGGGAGCCGCAGGCGCAGAAGGCAGAGCTGAATATGGCTGTGAGCGCTATCCTGTATGCCGTGGCTGAGGCTGTGAGCTCTGTAAGGATGCAGTACTACGATAATCTGACTGTGGCGTTTTTATGGATGATAAAATCTAACACTGCCATAAGTGCGATAGAACATAACAGAGTGCTTGACGATATCGCCCATTATCAGGATGAAATGGAAGAGTGGATGCTGGATTATCTGGATGAAAGCTCATTCTTAAGTGATGAAATTGCAGCATTGAACCTGACAAAGAAGACCACTCAGAAGGGTGGTAACACGCTCCATGATACAGAAACCATAACAGACACCTTTATGATTAACTGTGATGAGAGACAGGATATATTGAATGTAAGGTTGCAACTGGTTTATAGAGGGCTTAAGAATTATCAGTTTATATCGGCCAATACTGGTCAGGATATTATTCTGCATTTGTTTCAAGGCGAACCCATAGACACTAAAATAGAATGGACGAAGGGTATTGGAGAGTTGAAATATCTGTTTGAGACTCTGCTTGACAAGGAGTATATTAAAAAGGCAGGTTCGGCAGGGCATTGGCAGATGGTGTGTGCTCACTTTAAACTGATGGTGAAAAAGAAAGATGGTAGTGTGGCTTACAAGACGCTTACACCAGAGCAGTTTAAGAATGGACACTCGAAACAGACCAAGGAGTTAGACAATATTATCAGCTTGTTTAACCCCAACCTGATTAATGCTGATCGATTGGGAGAAATGTGGATGAACCAGAATGATGAAGATATTATTTATAAGCGCGATCTGATGGATTCTGGCATGAGATTTAAGTAGGCAATTCTGCCTTTTATTCTGCTTCTGAAATATTTTTGAGATTTTTTTGAGATTCTGTAAAGGCTTGATTTAGAGGGCTTTTGCAGAATTTCTTTTTTCTGCCTTTTACTTTCAATATATGCAGATTCTGCCTTTTTATATCGTAAGGCAGAATAGGCTTCTGTTTCCATATGAGACAAGTGCTCAAAACAACTTTATTATTAATTTTTAAAATGTTTATAACAATGAAACAGAAAACTATTTTCGAGTTGAAAACAACAAAGCTGATGGCTGAGTATCTGGACTTGAAAGACGAATTGCTGAAGAAAGTAAGCTACAGCGAGGGTCTTAAAAAAGTTATTGCCGACGAGGTTGGACATTTTTACGAAGAATTCTGTGGCAACTGGTGCAAGATGAGATTTGGCCACTACACAGCCGACGATGCGGATGTGCGCATAGGTGATATCAGGGTTAAGTTTCGTGGCGAGAATCTGAACATCACAGTTGGGTTGGCTGTTAATCCTGCATCGCTCAGCCAAAACTACAAATGGACTGAGAAAGAACGACAGCTTCTGGCCAAGGCCAAAAGGTACTGGAAAAACTGCGCTGGCTATTGTCACCTTTATGATTATGATGAACTTAAAGGTATATCTGGACAGTTGAGAGTGCTTAAGAATAGTGTAGAGATTGTGCAGGAGTACACATACAGCTATAAGGAGATGGATTTGATAGAGCATGCAAACGTGTGTACTGACCGCCTGATAATTGGTAAGAGTGGCGACGAAGATGTACTGCTATATATGTCTGAAAGTAAGTTTTAATTTAAATAAATATTAAGGATATGGATAAAAAGGAGCAGATAGAGAATGAGGAAGTAAGCCAAATACTGAAACATCTGGCACCTTGGTTGGAAAAGACCTATGGTGAGGAGTCTTTGGGAAGCTGGGAAACCAGTATGGCATCGAAACTGATGATGAAGCTATTGGAGTTATGGTTGACTCAGGAGAATCGCGACAAGGTAGAAAGAATGCTGGAGTTTTATCATCCGTTAGATCGTGCAGCAATGGCCTATGCGCTGATAGTGTATGTTATGACAGGAACAAAGATGACTTTTAAGAGTGCCATGGCTAAGCAACACTTCAAGATCATTTGCCAGATGATGAAAGAGGATATGCCTGAGCTGATGTTTGCTGGACATATGAGGTATATGCTTCGTCGTTATGGACGAAAGTAAGGAGACGAGAATAGAGTAAATAATGAACAAACTGATTTTTATTTTGAACGCCATTGAGTTGATAGAGAAGCTGATTGATGGCAAGCGAGTAGAAGGTGTGCTGTATATCGATAAGGACACGCACAGAATAACTTTTAAGGCGTATAATCGCCAGCCGCGCGTGCGAGGCAAGGACGTGATGATCAAGAAGTTGCCTTGGGGATGGGTAAAGGAATCGCTGGAGCGAATTAAGGTTTACGGCAGTTTTCCTAAGGATCTGGGCACGGCAGCAGTCATCAATCTGCAGGACGATCACAACCGTAGTGCTAAGAATGCGCTGATAGAGCGAGAGATCATAGAATTCTGTTAGATTAAAGATTAAACATTAAAAATTAAAGATTAAACATTCTTGGCGAGCCAAGCGGCAGAGCCGAGCGAAAGATTAAAGATTATGGAAGCAAGTATTGTAGTAATTCAGAAGATTAAGGAGTTTGAGGGGTTGAGGCTGGAGGCTTATCGCGACGCAGCAGGCGTGCTAACCATCGGCTATGGGCACACTGGGCCCGACATATCGCCTGGCGACCGCATATCGCGCTACTGGGCCGTAGAGTTGCTGAAAAACGACCTGGGGCGCTACGAAGCAGAGGTGAGGCGGCTGAAAGTGGCTCGTACACAGGGACAGTTTGATGCGCTACTGTCGTTTGTATTCAATCTGGGCATCGAGCGGCTGAAGACATCGACACTGCTCAAGACCATCCGTAGTGGTGGCTCGCGCGCAGCCATCAGGCGAGAGTTCCAGCGATGGGTGTATGCCGGCGGCAAGCGGCTGAGCGGACTGGAGCGTCGCCGACAGTGGGAGGCTAAGAGATTCTTTGAATAATCAGAATGAGCGTTTACACAATTTATTGTAACAAGAGCAGGGCTAAGATGATGCGCCCTGTTCTTAACCGAGAGGAGTATTTGGCGCTGCGTGGATCTGCGCTGCAGAAATCAAACTTAAAGGCAGTTCGCAGTGGTAACGAGAAGCGTAAGCGGTGGCTGGTGCAGATGAACTACAGTTGTCTGCCAGGCGACGACGGCGCGCTGAAGGGGGCAACACGCATGAGCACCACGGTGGGCATGGACATAGACCATGTATCGCCCGAGGAGATGCAACCGCTGCGCGAACGGATATTGGCCAAGAAGGATGAGCTGGGCCTGCGGATGCTGGAGAAGAGTGCACGTGGAGCAGGATACCATCTGGTGTTTAGGCGCAGGCCAGAACTGAGTCAAGAACAGAATCTTGAGTGGGCGAGCCAGTTGCTCGATGTGCCCTATGATGCTGGCGCAAAGGACATTACAAGGGTATTCTATACCACATCCGCCGACCCTGAAGACCTGATTTATCTGGATGATGCGATCTTTTCGCAAGAAGAGTTTATAGGCACGGATTCTTGGACGAGCCAAGCGGCAAAGCCGAGCGCACGCGGCTTTATAAATAAAGACACGGCAATAAGTGCAGATAAAAACGGCGTCTCTCTAAAAGAGAGCCGTGTAAATCCGTGCCAAAAAGAATTTCCCACGGAGTATCACGGCATACCATTTACGGATATACTGAAGAAGTATTGGGAACTGAACAACGGCGGGTTTGAACCTACTGAAGGCGACAGAGACACGCTGACTTTCCAATTGGCCAGCGACCTGCGCCACATCTGCGGACGAAACGCCGACTGGCTCGACCAGGTGATACCGTGCTACGACGGCTTTCCTGAGGAAGAGAAACGCCAGAAGATAGCCAATGCCCTGGCCTCGAAGTATGAGGGCATGCCACAGCGACTTAAGAATGTGCTAGATGTTTTAGGCACGGATTTACGCGGCTTTATAAATAAAGACACGGCTAGGTGCGCAGAAAGCAGCGTCTCTCAAAAAGAGAGCCGTGATAATCCGTGCCAAAATATGGATGCGCAGTTGTGGCAGTGGGGCGAGGAGATTGAGGGGATGATGGACGATTTCCCTGTGCTGAAGGACATCTGTAAGGGGCTGAAGCGCAATCAATATCCTGCGGCACTGATAGTGGCTGGGGCGTTCGAGATGACGCTGATGACTCGCTGCACGTATCGCTTCTACCATCGACCAGAGGAGTTGCGACGATTGAACAGTTCGGCATTGGTTATCGGCGACCCTGCATCAGGTAAGAGCTTTGCCACCCGCTTGTTCAAACTTCTGGCAGCGCCCATCGTAGCGGCTGATAAGGTGGGGCGCGATGCCATCAATGCCTATCGCGAGCAGATGCGAACCAAAGGGGCTAACAAGGAGAAGCCAAAGAAGCCCAAGGTGGTGGTGCGAGTGCACCCAGCACGAACCTCGAATGCGCAGTTTATTCAGGATATGGTGAACGCTGTTGAGACAGTGGATGGCGAGGAGATGCACCTGCACATGCTGACCTTTGATACTGAGCTGGACAATACGGTGACAGTGCAGAAGGGCGGCTCGTGGATCGACAAGATGAGTCTGGAGCTCAAGGCCTTCCACAACGAGGAGGATGGACAGGCGTATTCTAACAACGACTCTGTGCTGCAGGACTTCAACGTGTATTGGAACTACGTGTACACAGGCACGCCCATCGCGCTCAAGAAGAAGGTGAACGAGCAGAACTTCGGCTCTGGATTGGCCACCCGATTGACTGTGATACCTCTGCCAGCCACTAACTTTGAGATGATGAGCAGGGAGTGCACTGTAGATTACGAGAGCGATGCCAGACTGAAGGCTTGGGCTGAAAAGCTGGACCGTGTGAAAGGCGAACTATCAGTTCAGAAAATCGTGGACGAACTCTATGACTGGACGGCCCGCCGCATGATGGATGCCGCAGAGAACAACTCGAAGGCCGACGAGATGCTGCTGAAGCGCTGCGCCTACCACGGTCTGAACTACGCTGCTCCGTTCATAGTGATGCGACACTGGGACCAGATGCACCAAGACGGCGACTACTGGTGTGGCGAGTTTGTGACTGACGAGGTGGACTGGAAGTTGGCTGAGCTGATTGTGAACATGCAGTATACCTGCCAGCGCCACTACTTTGGAGCCATGGCCGAGGCCTACTTTGATAATAAGTTGAAGGATGCATCGGTGAATGTGCAGCGCAGGCAGAAGACTTATGATGCCTTTGCACGACTGCCAGAGGAGTTTACCAACGACGATGTGATGCGCTGTTTTAATATGTCGAGTATATCATCGGCCAGGGGTAGGGTAAGCAGGATGATGCGCGATCATCTGGTAGAGAAGATACGCGAAGAGCGAGGCAATACACCAGCCCTCTATCATAAAACAGGTGTCATCTTGATGTGATTTTCTTGGCGCGTCGGCGTTTACCCGCGTCGGCGCGTCATTTTGTTTATCCCATCACCACATCGAGAACCATCATCAAAACGAAGCCGATGGCGAAACCTATGGTGCTGAGGTTGGAGTGTTCGCCCTCATTGGCTTCAGGGATAAGTTCTTCGACAACGACGTAGAACATGGCGCCTGCGGCAAAGGCGAGCATGTAAGGCAGAACGGGCATGATGAGCGAGGCCAGCAGCAATACGGCAAGGGCTCCAACAGGCTCGACGGCACCGCTGAGTGAGCCGATGACGAACGACTTCCATTTGGAGTTGCCTGCTGCACGCATAGGCATGGAGATGATGGCGCCCTCGGGCACGTTCTGTATGGCGATACCTAATGCCACAGCTACGGCGCTGGCCAGCGAGATATTTGACATGCCGCTCTCGGCTCCAGCAAAAACCACACCCACGGCCATGCCCTCAGGCAGATTGTGGATGGTGACGGCCAAGGCCAGCATCGCAGTCTTAGAGAGGTGCGAACGCATGCCCTCAGGCTTATCTGTACCAATATGCAGGTGAGGGGTGAGCTCGTCGATCATCAGCAGGAATCCCATGCCCAGCAGGAATCCCACAGCAGCTGGCACAACAGACCATCGGCCGCTATCGACAACCATCTCCATCGAGGGGATGAGCAGCGACCATACTGATGCTGCAACCATAACGCCAGAGGCAAAGCCGAGCAGAGTTTTCTGCAACGTGGCCGACATTTCGTCTTTCATAAAGAACACGAAAGCTGAGCCAAGCATGGTGCCCAGCAGTGGAATAAGGAGTCCGATGATGAGTGTAGTCATACTTTGAATTGTTTATTTGCCCACGCAGAAAAAAGGTTTAGTTTGGATATTGCTTAATCCTTCTTTGTTCTTACGCGTTTTACCTGCTTGCCCTGCATCTTCAACAGTTCCATTGGCGATGGCTTCTGCTCTGGCACAAGCAAGTCTAGGTTTTCAAGCAATCCAAGCGTTCTCATGACACTGATTAGTAATGAGAGCGAAACAGACTGCCCGCTTTCTATCTTGGCGATGGTACTTACTCCAACGCCTGACTCCGCAGCCAGTTCCTGCTGTTTAAGACCACTTGATATACGAGAAGCTTTTAGCCTCGTCCCAAGCTTGTTCAATATGGCTGTATCACTAAGTTCTGTCCACATATTATCAATGTCTTATGTATTTCGGTTGCAAAGATATAAATAAAAATTGTAAATACAAAGATAAAAGCAAAAAATATCATAAAAACATTGCAAAAACAATGATAAAAATTGTTTCAGTTGGTTGATGTTGTTAATGTTGTTGATTGAAACTCAAATATGAGTAAATCACCCACCTGCAAAGATACAAGTGGGTGATTTCGTTGATTTTTAAGAATCCATTGAAAGGTTTGTTCTACTATCGTTTGTCAGGTATGCCGTAGTCTGGCCAGCGTTCCTGCGGATAGTAACCCTTCAGAGTCTTTTTCGACTCGGCATAGGATGCTTTGACGAGGGTCATCAGGTCATTCATTTTCTTTACTTTAGGAGTCAACTCCTCACGCAGACGATCTACCTCGGCATTGGCTTCGGAGAGCATTGCCACAGTCTTCTCCATCTCATTAATCTCGTTGTTCGAGACACCTCTTTCACCCATTTCTCTCACATGACGGCGCAGGCCCTCAATGAGGTTGCGCGACTTCTCAATCTGAATTTCTGTTGTCTTTGACATAATGCTTAGAATTACGTATTATTGTTTTTTTTCATTGCAAAATTAATAAAAAAAGTTGATTTCGCGAACGCTACAGAGCATCACTTTTTCGATTTTTTAAGATGAAAAGTGTATTGTGTTTAACGTTTTTTTTGTACCTTTGCAGCCGTTTTTAGGATTTCGTAATTAATAGTGCTCGAAATTCTTCTCTGGATTTGTTCCCTAATCCGAGAGGTTTGTAGCGCATTGTGGCAAACGGGAGGTTTGTCCGAACCATGAAGGTTCATTATTCGTATTTCCGAGGGAAGGAATATTTTTAGTACGAGTAATGAATTGTAAGAGTAAAAATTACATTTTAATGAGTAGTCACAAGTATTTTTGTGCTCTGACAGTCTCGATGATAGTCGGAGCAAGTTGCTGTGTACCTTCGTATGCACAGCACAAGATGAGTCTTCAGTCACTTTTTGACCTGGCTGACCGTCAGAATCAGCGCATCAAGGTCAGCGAAGCGGCATTGAAGGCAACAGAAGAAGGGGTGGTATCGGCAAAATCAGCCATGCTGCCAAGTGTTGAATTTAGCTTGCAAGGCTCTTATACGGGCAATGCATTCCTGATGTCAAGAGGTTTCTCTACCAGTGGCACCACGGAGTATATCGTTCCTGGGTTGGGCCCTCAACAGGTGCAGAATGGCAAGCAGCCCACACCACATTGGGGCAACAGCTTCACCGCCATGGTGAGTCAGGTCATCTATGCTGGTGGTGCCATCCGCTCAGGCATTGAAATGGCAAAGTTGGGACGCCGGTTGGCAGAGCTTGATGTGGAGAAGAATCGTCAGGAGGTACGTTTCTTGCTTACCGGTTATTACCTTGACCTCAGCAAACTGCAGAACCAGCTGCAGGTGATAGCGAAAAACATGGAGCTGACAAAGAAAGTCATCGCACAGATGAAGGCTCGCCGAGAACAGGGAACGGTGTTGAAGAACGACATCACACGATACGAACTGCAACTGCAAAGTCTTCTGCTTACAAAGACACAACTTGATGATGCACAGAAGATTATTCGTCATCAGATAAGCACAGCCATCCACCTGCCAGAGGGGGAGGATTTTGAGGTGGATACGCAGTCGCTTGAAGAAGAGGGAATGGCACTCAAAACACTCGCCTCAGAGGAGTTATGGCAACAGACTGCAGCAGAAAACAATATCGATATCCGTCAGGCTTCGCTTGCCACAGAAATATCGGAACAGAAAGTCAAGAACACGCGTGCAGCCTCGCGGCCATCAGTGGCTGTAGTGGCAGAAAACAATCTGTTTGGCCCATACACCTCCGACCTGATTCCAAAAGATGCCAACGTCAACGTGTGGTTTGTAGGCATTGGCGTGAAATACAATCTGTCAAGTCTCTGGAAGAACAAGCATGCTATCCGTAAGGCGAAGCATGAAAACACCCAGGCACGCGAAAGTGTGATGCTGGCGCGTGAAGGCATAGAGAATGGTGTACAAGCCTGCTATACCAATCTGCTGACCAGCTCGGTAGAGGTTAACACACAGGAGAAACAGGTGGAACTGGCCAACCAGAACTATGCGGTGGTGAAGAACCGTTACGACAACGACCTGGCTCTGCTCACCGATATGCTTGATGCCTCAAACATGAAGCTCTCTGCCGATATGGCTTTGGTCAATGCCCGCATCAATATGCTTTACAATTATTTCAAACTTAAATATATAACAAATACCCTATAATAAGATGGAAAAGAATAAGATAACGACCTATATTTATAATACAATAGTAATACTCTGCATCGTATGCGGTGCTGTTTATGCCGCCAGTCAGTTTATGCATTTCGGTGGAGGCGAAGTCACGGATAATGCACGTGTATGCCAGAATATCGTGCCACAGAATTGTCGTGTGCAGGGCTTTATACGCGAGGTGCGATTTACCGAATTTCAGAAGGTGAAGAAGGGCGATACACTTGTTATCATTGAAGATGCCGAGTTTCGTCTTCGTCTGGCTCAGGCAGAAGCCGATCTTGCCCGTGCCGAGCGTGGTTCGCAGGGTACAGCAAGTAGCATCCATACCACCAAGACCAGTATCAGTGTGACCGAAGCAGGTATTGAAGCAGCCCGTGTACAGATGGAGAATGCAAAGAGGGAGGATGCCCGTTTTCAGAAACTGCTGGAGCAAGATGCCGTCACACAACAGCAGTATGACAATGTCCACACAGGTTATCTGAGTGCTAAGGCCGGATATGAGCAGGCACTCCGCTCGCGTAACACACAGACGGCTGTTGTGGCAGAGCAGGGACATCATCTCTCAGCCTCAGAAGCAGCCATCGAACTGGCACGTGCACAGGTAGAGATTGCTCGGTTGAACCTGTCGTATTGCTACATCATAGCTACTTGCGATGGTGTGGTGGGCAGCAAGGATATTCATGTGGGGCAGTTGGTTAATCCCGGTCAGACAATGGTGAGCATCGTCGATAAGCATGAGAAATGGGTGGAGGCCAACTTTCAGGAGTCGCAGATGCCGAATATCAAGGTTGGCAATAAAGTGCTTTTTACTGCCGATGCTGTTCCCGATGTGGAATATACAGGTGTGGTTGAGCGTATCAGCGATGCTACTGGTAGTGCGTTCTCGTTGATTCCTATCGACAATGCCACAGGCAATTTCGTCAAGGTGGAGCAGCGCGTGACGGTGCGTGTACGGATTGATGCCAGCGATGAACTGCAGAAGCTGCACGGTGGTTATAACGTTGTTTGCAAGGTAGAAGAATAATGGGAAAGCTGACTGAGTTTTTGATGAAGGCGCCACCGCCACCAGCAGGCATGGGTTTCGCTATGCCGATGATGAAAGGGTGGGTGCCTCGCAAGTTGCAGCCTTGGATTTACGTCCTTACTGCTCTGTGCTTCCAGTTCTCGGGTGGCATATATCTGGGTGCTCTCGACGAGATTCGTGGCACCACCAACTTCATGATAGAGGATGTGATGTTCCTGCTCTATGCCACGCTTGCAGGCATGGCTATGTGGTTCCCTATGCTGTTTAGGATGAAGTTCCGCTTCACCAATCAGCAGTTGCTATGTACCTCGGCCATCGTCATGGGCATCTGTAACATCATCACGATGTACAGCCACTCAATGCCCGTACTCGTGGTGGCTTGTTTCATAGCGGGCATTGCCAAGATTCAGGGCACCTTCGAGTGCATGAGCAACATCCAGTTGTGGATTACGCCAAGGCGCGACTTCGCCGTATTCTTCCCTGTGCTCCACATCCTCCTGCTCACTGCCATCGAGGGTAGTGGCTGGCTTGCTGCTTGGATGGGGCATCATTTTACATGGCAGATGATGCACGCCTTTACCGTAGGCACCATGTCGTTCGTGCTGTTGACACAAATTGTTCTGTGTCGTCCGTTCTGTCCTATGCCTAACAGGTTCTCGCTGAAAGGAACCGACTGGCAGGGGGCATTGCTCATCTGCGTCACGATGCTTCTGTTCTCGTACATCTTTGTCTATGGCGATTACTACAGGTGGTTCGCAAACCGGCATATCAGAATGGTGGGAGCTTTTGCACTCATCTTTGCAGGACTCACCCTTTACCGGCTGATTCACAATCGCTATCCATACGTCGAGCTTCGCCTGCTGAAATGTCGCAACGTGGTACTCATTCTCATTGTTACCATATTGGCAGAACTGGCTTTCGGTGCTGAGCATACACTTGAGGAGATACTCTATACAGAGGTCGTCGGACTGGAAGAACTCACCAAGGAGAGTCAATATATGTGGGCATTGCCAGGCATGTTTCTGGGTATTGCATTCGACCTCTACTGGCTGAAGGTGCAGCAATGGAAGGTATGGAAACTGATAGGCA
>NZ_CAMJFM010000038.1 GCF_946404925.1 uncultured Prevotella sp.
AGATGCAGCTTACAACGCCGAAGAGGGCGATGCCGGCTGTGCATACAGCGAGGGCAATGAACACTACTGCGTAGGCCATTGGATCGCCATTCTGCACACCAGCCATGAACACAAAGAACTTAGAGAACATACCTGCAAACGGTGGGATACCAGCCAGCGAGAACAGAGCAAGCGTCATGAGGAACGAGGAAGATTTGGAGTCTGTAACGGCGGTAGTGGTGGTGGTGGCAACCGTAAAAGAAGAAAGTATGAAAGCTAATCGACGCACAGAACTTCAGTCTTTTTCAAATAGAAACTCACGGGAGTTTTCCCGTGAGTTCATACTAGAGGGTGTGTCAGAACCTGTCCCTTGGCAGGTCATTAACCACTTGCCTCAGAGAAGTCAACAGGCCAGTCTACAAAAAGACTAGAAAACAATCCTCCTCCCGACACATTGTCGAGTTCACCGTCGCTTAGTGGCCATGCACCGGCTTCCACGAGTTCGTCCCTCAACTGTCTTGCTTCTGCATCCAGTTTCTTCAACTGCTGCTTCTTCTGCTCAATCTGTTCTGCTGTAAGCGTTGCCATAATTATAATGTTTAAAAATTAAAGTATGCCACGAACCAGACACTTGGCAGGCGTAGTTCCTTCACCTCGGGCGATTAGATTTATCGTAATTTGTAAACTCTCCACCTCCCGACACGTTGTCAAGCTGCTCGTCGTTGAGCTCCTCTTGCTTCTTGATTTCTTCTGTTTTCATAATTGTAATGTTTTAATGTTTTATTATTGTTTTCTGCTGCAAAAGTAGGCAAAATTTTCGAAACTATTGTATCACTGGCGGAAAAATATGTCTCAAATTAGGAAAAAATGTCAGGAGTCCCCATGGACGAACGAAAGAAAGCCTCGCATTTCGATGCGGGGCTTACTTGTTATTGCTTTTGGATTCGGCAGATTTACTTCATAACGGTGAGCAGGTTGAAGCAATAGATCTTACCGTTTTCATCCTTCTGCGCCCAAAGGTGTCCATGCTCTTTGTCAACTTTTACCACAGTATAGCCTGGCTCATAACTGGTTACATCAACCACACGTACCTTGTCGCCCTCCTTGAACTTGGCCTTGTAGGAGATAAGCTTGCACTTGTTCTTGGTGGTACACTCCAGTTGGTTGGCGAACGCGGCTATCAACACCTTGTCGCCGCTTACCTGAACGATGGTGCCATACTTCAGTGTGCCATTGACGTCGAAGGCCACCTGGGCGCCAGACTCAAACTTGCCGTCCTTCAGTACGTTGAACGTGCCAGCCTTCAACTTCTCGCCCTTCTGTTTCTCGGCCACTTTTGGAGAATCAAACTGGTTTGGCCAATCCCAGTCGTTGTCGAGGAAGCAGACCACCGGCTCGGTTGGTGTGGAGTCGTCGACAACGATGGCGCGCGCCATGTCGTGGTTACGGTTGCCGCAGGTGAGCAGAATGTCGCCCTTCTTGGCCGTCTCGCTCTTGCCTAAAGGGATGACAAGTGCATTGGGCACCTCCTTTTTATTGCCGTATGCAAGAACGGTAGTCTTTCCCTGGCCCGGCTCTACAATGGTCGTGTTATACCATATCATGGTCTTCTTCTCAAATCCTTCGCCACGCTCCACATAATCGAAATAGTGATCTTGGTTAGTCAGAGCCTGCTGGCCAGCCTTGGCATCAATTTCAACGTCCTGTGGGAAATCCCATGGCCACACTTTTGGATCAGTTTGTGCACTTGCTGTTAACGTCATGGCTGCAAGAGCCATCATCATAGAAATCTTTTTCATTGTTAATTTAATTTTATAAGTTAGACTTAGAATATTTCTGATTTCGGTTGCAAAGTTACGGCAAAAACAAGGAAAAGTGTTCAGCAGAAAGCGCGGAATGTTGTGCAGAATCTTCCAAAATGCCCAAAATTAACGCATTTTGAACATTTTCGTTAATCTTTGGCAGGAATCACGATAGGGTTAATCATCAGCTAACAGTTTATATATCTTATCGATGTCAACATGCTGGCGTACATGGGCGGCGAGTTTGTCGTACTGCTGTTCTTTGTAAGCCTGATAGTCAAACTGATGTGAGCCGTGTTCTATCTTATCGGCAAAGGGACTGAGCAGTTTGTCGACAAACGACGAGTTGTCGAGAATGCCATGAATATAGGTGCCCATGCAGCGATCGCTAACTACATAGCCGTCTTCGCGACCATCATCAAGGATAGTAAGCGGCTTGTTTGGTGCATCGCCAAACGGCACGGTCTCGCCCATGTGGATTTCGTATCCCTTGCAGGGATAAGAGGTGAGAGGTGAGAGGTGAGAAGCTAGAGATATGATATTAAAACGAACTTGGCACGTTCGCTTCTCACCAGACATGGTGGTGGTGATGGGGAGCAGGCCCAGTCCGGGCAGGCGCTCGATGTCGCCCTCGACATGATGGGGATCGCACACCTCCATACCCATGAGTTGATAGCCGCCACAGATGCCGAGCACAGAGGCACCCTCGCGATGGGCCTTGATGATGGCTTGAGCACAGCCGTTACGGCGCAACTCGTAGAGATCATGCAGGGTGGATTTGGTGCCGGGCAATATAATAATGTCGGCCTTGCTGATGTCGTCGACATTATTGGTATAGAAGAGATGTACGCGCGGATCGCGCTCTAAGGCATCGAAATCGGTATAGTTCGACAGGTGCTGCAGCATAACCACAGCCACATTGATCTTGCCCTGCATGAGCTGCCACGACTTCTGGGCCAGCGCCACGCTATCCTCCTCTTCGATATGAATATCTTTGAAGTAAGGCACCACGCCCAACACGGGTATACCGCAGATATCTTCGAGCATACGGCGACCTTCATCAAAAAGTCGCATATCGCCACGGAACTTATTGATTATCACGCCTTTAATCAGCTTTCTGTCCTCGGGCGACTGCAGGGCGATGCTGCCATAAACCGAAGCAAACACCC
Source organism: uncultured Prevotella sp. (assembly GCF_946404925.1). Classification (GTDB taxonomy): domain Bacteria; phylum Bacteroidota; class Bacteroidia; order Bacteroidales; family Bacteroidaceae; genus Prevotella. The sequence goes on from NZ_CAMJFM010000038.1 coordinate 2,951, forward strand.
CACCCCTGTCGATATCGCCCACCAGTATCACGTCGGCCTTGGCATGACGGGCCATCGGCAGATTTACCAGGTCGGTATCGCGCAGATTAATCTCGGAGATACTGCCTGCGCCTTCCATCACGATGGGATTGTACTTGGCCGAAAGACGATCGAAGGCCGTGCAGACTTCTGCGCGGAAGTCCTTCTGGGAGGTGAGAGTTCTTGCGTCCCGTTGGTAGCAAGCGGCCGTGGGCCGAGCGGAGAGGTGAGAAGCTAGAGAATACTTATTGCGCCAGAAATCATATGCATCACGATTGCCAATTGGTTTGCCATGCAGAATGACTTGCGAGGTATGGTCGCTCTGGGGTTTCAAGAGCAGCGGGTTCATATCGGTTTCGCAAGGCACACCTGCAGCCTCAGCCTGTACAGCCTGCGCACGACCTATCTCCAAGCCATCGGGCGTGGCATAAGAGTTGAGGGCCATGTTCTGCGCCTTGAAAGGGGCTGGCTGATAGCCGTCCTGACGGAAAATCCTACAGAACGCAGCAGCCAAAACGCTCTTACCAACATCGCTGCCTGTGCCCACGAACATCAACGGATGTAATGTCTTGTCTCCATGTCTCCTTGTCTCCATGTCTCCTTGATTTAAAGATCACGACCGGGTTTAAGTTGTGCGGCATCGTCGAAACACAGAATGGCATTGCAGAGCGTGGCAGCCAGATTAGAACCGCCCTTGCGCCCCTCGACGATGATTTTAGGAATATCGCGGAACGGCTTGACCATGTGCTTTGATTCGCGCACATGCACAAAGCCAACTGGCGCAGCTATGATGCCTGCCGGATGAGCCTTGCCCTTGCGAATAAGGTCGCAGAGCTCCATCAACGCCGTGGGGGCATTGCCAAACGCAAAGAGTGCATCGGGGTGCTCCTCAACCGCCAATCGGATGCCAGCCTGAGTGCGAGTGATTGACTCAGAGGTGAGAGGTGAGCGCTCGGCTTTGCCGCTTCGCTTGTCGAAGAAGCTAGAAGCTAGAGATATGACACGAGGGTCGTTTAAATAGCACTTGGCCTCGATGCCCAGGCGCTGGAGGGCGCCCTTACGGATGCCGCTTGTAACCATGGTGACATCAGAAATGATGGTCTTCAACTCGCCGCTCTTCACCTTGTTATATAATGTCTCAACAGCCCCTGGGTCGGTATAGAGAATGTTCTCCATATCAAAGTCGGCCGTGGTGTGGATGGCATGCAGCAGGGCCCATTTGTGGTCGAGCGGATAGTCATGACGGCTCAGTTCGCTCTCGATGGTGCGGAAAGATTCGATCATGATTTGCTGGCCGGGCTTGGTGACATTGCGCAGACCCCACCTATCCTCCCCTACCTTAGGGGAGGTAATATTGTAGTAGCCTCTAGGCGTGATGATTTTGCCATCGGAGTGATACGACTGCGAATTGCCGATGATGATGACGGTAAACATATCGACATCCTCGGGGTCGAAATCGGCCAGCGTAGTAACCTTTACTACCTCCTCATCGCGACCAGCCTGACGGACATAGCCCACGGGCGTATCGGGCGAACGATGTTGCAAGAACAGTTCTACCAGACGGTACAACTGCCAATAGCGGCCGTGAGATTTGGGATTGTAGACAGCCGTCACGAAATCGGCCTCGGCAGCCGCCTTGATGCGACGTTCTATCACCTCCCATGGAGTCATCAAATCACTCAGCGAGATGATACACATATCGTGGCCGATGGGAGCGCCCAACAACGAGGCTGCCTTCTGGAAGGCAGAGATGCCTGGTAGTGAAACAATCTCAATATCAGCCCCGCGCTCTCGGCGCATCTCGTAGATCAGGGGCGTCATACCATAGATGCCGGCATCGCCCGAAGAGATAACCACCACCGTCTTGCCTTGTTCGGCCAACTCAAAGGCCTGCTCGGCACGCTGGCGTTCCTTCTTCATGCCAGTATCTATGCATTCACAGTCTTCTCTAACGTATAACTCGATAAACTGGAAGTAATACTGATAACCCACAATCACATCAGCCTGGCGTACTGCTTCGAGTACGGCGGGCGTAATGTCTTGCTTGCTGCCAGGTCCGATACCTGCCACGATGATTTTTCCCATAGATATACTACTTAAATTTAACTTTCAATCCTACTACCAGCATTCGGCCTGGCGAATAGAGCGCATACTTGCGTGTAGACGAGTCGACACGGCGATCTACCTTGTCGAACAGGTTGTCGATACCGATGCTGGGCTGCAAAAAGGCCCATTTGGCCACATCGAACGAGTGAGTGGTATGGAGATTCCACACCCCGAAACCAGGTGCATCCTCGTAACTGCCGGTATAATAGGTCTTTGACTGCAGGCGACCGTTCAGGTTGACCGTCAAGCCGTAACGCCCCCACTCGTGATGATAGTTGGCAGCGATGGTGGCTGCATGACGGATGCTGCGCTCCAGCACGGTCCAGGTGTCATCGCTACAGGTGCGGGCGTAGGTATACACATAGTTGGCCGAGAGGTTAAGCCCCTTCAGGATGTTGGCCGAGGCATTGACCTGTACGCCCTTCACATCGCCCTTGTCGCTGTTCTGATAGAGCGCATAGCTCACCATCTTGTCGGCCTGATCCTGCGTCATCTCGGGGAATTCGGCCATCAGCATTTTACGGGTGGCATCGTCTACATCTACATTCTGCTTGACCACCATATCGTTGATGCGGTTGATATAGCCCGTGATGCTGAGTGCCAGCACCTGAGTGCGATATTCGGCATTCAGCGCGAAGTAGTTGCTCTTTTCGGGCTTGAGGTCCTGATTGCCGAAGCTGATCTGAGCCTTGCCGCGATTAACCGAGAAGTAGTGATAGTAGAGCTCGTCGAGCCCAGGCGCACGGAAACCGGCCGAGTAAGTGGCGCGGAACCTGAAATCGCCAGGAGCATACATCAGCGTGGCCTTAGGCGTGAGCTGGGTGTTGAACGTTTCGTGGTGCGTGAGTCGCAGGCCGAGCGTAGCCGTAAAGTCCTTGAGGAACTTCATCTCGTGCTGGGCATAGGCTGCCAACGAATACACATGCTGGTCGATGTTGCCGCTGGTGGCCGTGAGATAATCCTTGCGCCAGTCGGCACCGAAGATGGTGGTAGAATTGGTGGTGAGCCCCAATATGGCCTTGAGCTGTCCCTCCAGCATGTGCTGTTTCTTTGACTGCACATAGTCGCCTATCTGGTAGGCCGATGTTTCTACATCGTACTGCTTGCCGTAGCGGAAACGATCTACCACAAAGTCGGCCTGCAGCGAGTTCTTAGAGTTGAACTTATAGATACCGCCAAGGTTCCAGCGCAGTCCCTTATAGCGCATCTCGTAGTCGGTGCCGCCAGTAATATCTGCGCGGGTTTCGGGGCGGTCGGTAATCTTATATGAATAGTCTAAGCCCGCATTCAGCGCCAAGTGCTGATTGGGGGCATAGGTAAACTTCTGACTGAAAACATCTGACCGATAGCCCGTAAAAAGTGGAGCTATCGATGGTTGAGTATCTGTGTCGGAGCCCTTCACGTATTCCAGATCGTTGGTGCGATAGCTGTCGGCACGGTCGTAGGCAAACGATGTGTACGAGCCAAAGCCGCCTTTATAGATATCGAGCCCCACCGATTGTGTGAATACGCCATGACCGGAAACGCGGGTATCGGATGTAACGCTGAGGACATCCTGCGTGGGCTGGTCGGTAATGATGTTGATGACACCGGCGATGGCATCGCTACCGTAGAGCGACGAGGCAGCACCATCGAGCACCTCGATACGTTTTACACGAGCCATGTTGATGCGGTTCAGGTCGACATTGTTCGAGATGTCGCCCGAGAGTTTCTGTCCGTTAATCAGAATCAGTATGTACTTGTTTCCCAAGCCGTTAAGGCGCAGAAAACTGCCCATGCTGCTGGGGGCCATAGATGCCTGCGGCATCATGCGTGTGAGTGCACCATCGAAGGTGCTGATGCCCTGCTCGCGTATCTCCTGACTGGAGAGTACCCGTACGGGCGTGGCGGTGCTTTTCAGTCGCTGGTGATGACCGGAACCGGTAACCACTACAGGATTGAGGTTATACGTACGATGGACTGCAGATGAATCGCGGCGCTCCATCCTATGAATTTGCGAAAAAGCGGTACTCCCCGAAAGGAGTACCACCAAGAGAGAAAATAACTTATATTTCATTAAACGTAAAAAGTCAGAATGTGATTAATCCTCAGAAGCTGTGGTTGGTGTAGAGAGAGCCTCATCAGTACCAAGCTTGGCAATGGCCTGACGGGTGTGGTTCATCCAGAGCTTACGTACTGCGCTACGCTCAGCCAGACCTGGGATATACTCCTCGCCGCTCTTATACTTCTTCCAGCAAGCCTCGGTAAAGTTGGTCTCGTAAGCAGCAGTCTCGATGCCAGCAGCGTTGAAGAGTGAGTACCAGCTCTCGTCGTCCTCGTCGTCGGCCATATCGTTGTGAGCGTGGTCGCCGGCGATTGACATCAGCACAAAGAGCTGAGCCTTCTTGGACTGGTTGGGCTCACCGTAGTTTTGTCTATATCCCATATCACCAACCTCAAAATCGTATATACCTCCGCCAATGTGTGCCAAAACGTCCTCGGCATAGGTCTCGTCCATATCAACAGTACCTACATAGTAGTTAGGATTGATGGCACGCAGATACTCCTCGAGCTGCAGGTAACGAATGTTACCACCATAGTAGTCGTAACCCTCAGGATTACCATGACCCATAAATGCCACGATACCATTGGCCAGAGCAGCCTTTACGTCGGCCTCGTTGTTGAGTGTGGTGGCCAGAGTCAGCGCATCACTCTCCTCGGCCATCAGCGGGGTTCCTACTACTACATTACGATCCAGGCTCTTCATGTAGACATCGGTAAAGTCGCCGTTACGGTTGTTCATGAAGTCCTTTACATAGCTGTCGCGCACACGACGATACTCCTCGCCAGGAATTACCTGCAACGACTGAACCACAATCTGCTGATAGCCAGCCAGACCGATAGCGGTGAGCCAGTGCTCAGGATCGTAGTAGTCCTTAGGATCAACATTCTCGCCGGCGCGGGCGTTGTTGATACAGATGGCAGATGAGAACGACAGGTAGACATCCCAACCGGGGAAGTTAGCCTTGTAATCGTCGACCACCTTATCGAAGGTGTCGTAAGCCTGCTCCCATGTAGAACCGAAGGCCACAAGCAGAATAACCTTGCTGCTTGACTTCTGAGCATTAACAGTCTTGTTTACAGCCTGCTGATAGCGGTCGTAGTTTGACTGGGTGTTGTTGTTGTCGTCGTCTTTGTTACATGAAGTAAACGCAGCGCTGGCGATGAAAGCCATCATGGCCAGCATCAAAAACTTAATCTGTTTCATTGTTACTTGAATTTAAATTAGACTTATATTTGTTTGTAAGCTTTTTGCCTTGGTTGATGCGCACCGTGAGAGATGCATAGACGGTACGACCGGGTGATGTGGTGCCGAGGTGCAGACCGTGAGGCGTGCGATCGCAATAGTTGAAGATATTGTCGATGCCAGCATCCAAGTGCCATATCTTGCCGAACTGATGATTGGTTGACAGGCGCCACAGCTGGTAGCCCTTGCCGTCGCCATCAATCTGGTAATAGCGCTTGCTCGACAGGCGACCATATACGCCCACACCAAACTTGTACTGCTTAGAGAAATCGTGGTTCCAGGTGGCATAGACGTTGGCCTTGTGGTGGGCCATACCATCGATGGTAACCTTCTGCATCACATCGTTCTCAGAGTCGTACTGGTTGGCTTCGGTGTCGAGATAGCTGTAGCTGCCGCCAGCCGTGAAATGTCGGCCCTGATAGCGGATGGTGAAGTCGATGCCATAGGTCATGGCATCTTCCATATTCTGATACTGGCGCACGCGGATAGGATCGTACTTGGTAATGAGATCGCCCGGCGCATCCTTAAACGGAATGGTGACGAGGGTAATCATATCGTTCACCTTATTATAATAAGGGGCGAGCGTCATGGTGAGATGGCCGATGGTGTATTCGGCACTAAAACCAAAGTAGTTTGAGGTCTGCGCCTTGAGGTCTTCGTTGCCCAAGTAGAGGTATACACCATTCATATTCTTGATGTACTGGTAGTGCAGCTCCTTGGGTGTAGGCGTTTTATAACCTTGGCTCCATGTGGCACGGAGGCGCAGTTCGCCCAACTTGAGCATGGCCGAGAGCTTAGGCGTAAGACGGGTGCCGAAGCCCTGGTTACGGGTAAGTCGGAGACCGGCGGTGAGATACAGCGGACTGAGCAGTTCGAGCTCATCCTGCACATAAACGGCCTGCGTGTTATCGGTAGCTTTGCCGCCAGCCACACGCATGGGTGCCTTGAGCCAGTCGTAGCGATACTCCAGTCCGGCGCTCAGCTGCTGCTCGTAAGGCAGTTTGAAAATACCCTTCAGCGAGATGTTAGTAAGCTGCTGATCGCTCTGCAGTTCCTTCTGCCCCGGGAAGTAAGGAAAATAGTTGGTGAAGCGGCCGTTCACATAACCATCGGTCAGCGTGGTGTCGGTATACACATAGTTGTAGGCGTGCTTCTTCCAGTCGGCATCGAGCGTAATGACATCGGTGCTGTTAAGTTTCCACTTACCTCCTATCGAGGCCGAGGCGTTGTTGTATTGCAGATCCCACGTCTTGATGTCGACACCGGGATGATGACCGCAAGGACGATAGATGCGCTTCCAGTAGATGCTACCATCGGCATAGAGCTCGATGGCTGGTGTGAGTTGATAGGTCAATCGCTCGGCTATCTGCCAGTTGGTGTGGCGATTCACGGTCTTGTTGCGCGAGTCGGTAATGTGATACTCCGTTTGCTGTATGGCCTCCTCGGAGGTGTTCTGCCAGCCGTCGCTATGCTGCAGCTGGAAGTTGGTGTAGCTGGAGAGCTTGCCGTAATTGAGCGCCAGACCGTTATGCTGACGTACATCGCCATAAGAGCCCACACGGGTGGTATTCTCGAACATCAGGCCATGCTCGCGATGCTTCTTGGTGATGATGTTGATGACGCCGGCAATGGCATCGCTACCATACAGCGCACTCGATGCGCCTTTTACGATCTCAATCTTCTCGATGTTATGCGGGTCGATGAGTTGCAGGTCGTTCTCGCCGCCATTATCGCCATGCAGTCGGCGACCGTCTATCAGTATCAGCACATACGAGTTGCCGAGGCCGTTCATCTGCAGGCGCGAACTCATATCGTTCTCGCTGAAGTCGAACGATGCGGTGAGACCAGACAAGATATCCTCGATGCTCTTGCCAGCATACTGCTGCAGCTGGCGATGGCTGATGACCTCGGTTTGAACGGGCGCATTTTTCAGCAGGTGCTGTGTGCCAGTACCTGTAACAACCACTTCCTGAATGCTGTCGGCACGCCAGATATCGGTCTGGGCATTAACTCCAACAGCAAACAGACATAGGCATAAAGCCAGTTTCTGTTTTAGTTCCATTAACCAATCAATTTAATCCAACCGCTAACTCCTGAACGGTTTACCGAAATGAAAGGTAGGTCTTCTGACTCTCCTCAATCTGCCTTACCTTCCCGAGCGGGGCTCAGTGGCGTTATACAGGCAGACCTCTTAAACGAGGATTACAGCTGCAGGTACAGTTCCGGACTCTCACCGGATTCCCTTACATCGTGGCGGCATCGGCCACCAGATTGCCTTAATCTGCGGACAAGGACGGTGCAAACCGAGAGCAATCAAACTTGTTTGAATTGCCGAGGTGCAGCCCGTTCTCGCCAGCTTTTGCTGGCAAAGATACAACTTTTTTTAATTAAGAGAGCAAAATTTGCTAATTTTTTATATATTTGCACCAAAATCAACATGCGATGTCAAATAAACCAGCATTCCTGATAGCAGCACCAACAAGTGGCTCGGGCAAGACTACCATTGCACGGGGACTGATGAAACTGTATACAGACAAGGGCTATCGGGTTCAGCCGTTTAAGTGCGGACCAGATTATATCGACACCAAATTCCACGAGGCTGTTTGTGGCCGACCTTCTATCAATCTCGACACGTTTATGGCATCGCCAGAGCACGTGCGCGAGCTGTTAGGCCGTTATGGCGACGATGCAGATATCTGTATCGTAGAAGGTATGATGGGACTCTTTGACGGATACAATCGCGAACTGGGTTCGTCGTACGAGATAGCCCGGGTGCTCGACATACCCGTGGTGCTGGTGGTAGATGCCAAATCAGCCGCCTACTCTATGGCAGCACTCTTATCGGGCTTCGTCAATTTCAAGAAAGACATCCGCATAGCAGGTGTTATATTTAATAAGGTGGGAAGCGAACGGCATTTCGAGATGCTGCGTCAGGTATGCGATGATTTAGGTATAGAATGCTTTGGCTATCTGCCAAAATCGGCCGAACTGGAACAAGGCTCAAGATATTTAGGGCTGGACTTCTCGCAACACACCGAGAGCCACAAGATTGTAGAACTATTAGAGGAGAAAGTAGAATGGAAGAAGTTAAAAGAACTCTGATTGCTCGCAATTCTGAATCGTTCTCGTTCCTCTACCAAGAAGTGATTGACGGATTTGCCGAAGTGACATTCTTCGACCCTGAGACTGATGTCCCATCGTTCGAAGATGTAGATTTGCTTTATCTGCCTGGAGGCTATCCCGAGAAGCATCTTGAGGCGCTGGTAGCTAATGAAGGGTGCCGAGAAGCCATCAAGGAATACGCAGAACGCGGCGGACGCATATTTGCAGAATGCGGAGGCATGATGTATCTGTGTAACGCGATTGTTACAGACGAGGGCGAATACCCGATGTGTGGCGTGCTGCCCTACTCGATTTCGGCCCGGAAACAAGACCGCAAGCTGTCGCTCGGTTATCGCCGCTTGATGCTGGATGGTAAGGAATATCGGGGCCATGAGTTCCACTATACCCAGTTTGTGGGCGACACGCCAAAGAGCATCACACAAGTTTATAATGCCAAAGGCGAGCCTGTGGCAACACCAGTATTCAGATACAAGAACGTGCTGGCCAGCTATACTCACCTTTACAAAATACCCGATTGCCTATGAAGTTCATTGTCATCGGAATAACAGACAATCCGCACCCATGGTTCCCGCCAGAGGTGATGGAGATTATCAAGCAGGGAAAGGTGTTCTCTGGCGGCAAGCGCCACCACGAGATTGTGGCACCACTACTACCATCGGATGCCGAATGGATTGACATCACCATCCCCCTGGATAATGTTTTCGACCACTACAAATCTCTCACCTCTAGCTTCTCAACTCTCACCTCTATAACAGTTTTCGCATCTGGCGATCCATTGTTCTTCGGTTTTGCCAATACCATCAAGCGAAAGATACCTGAGGCAGAGATAGTGGTCTACCCCACCTTCAACTCGCTACAGATGCTGGCTCACAAGCTGGTGATGCCTTATCACAATATGCGCATTGTATCGCTAACAGGTCGCCCGTGGCCCGAGTTCGACAAAGCCCTGATAGAAGGCAGCGAGAAGATTGGCATACTGACCGACCGCGAACATACCCCCGCCGCCATAGCCCAAAGGATGATAGACTACGGCTACACCTATTATAACATGCACATAGGCGAACACCTGGGTAATCCCTGTCTTGAAAAGGTAACGACTCTCACTCTCGAAGAAGCCACAAAACGCTCCTTTGAGATGCCTAATTGCGTGATACTATCAATTGCCCCTTCTGAGGCAGGAGGGGTTAGGGGTGGTCTGAGCAAGCACAATTTCTACGGCATCCCCGACTCTAAATTCACACTTCTCGATGGGCGCGAAAAGATGATAACAAAGATGCCGATACGTCTGCTAACGTTACAGGCGCTCGACCTGCCGAGAAAGCATGTATTATGGGACATCGGTTTCTGCACGGGTAGCGTGTCTATCGAAGCCAGACTGCAATTTCCGCATCTACAGATAGAAGCCTTCGAGATTCGCCCTGAGTGCGAGGCTATCATCAACGAGAACACCCGGAAATTCGGCGCTCCAGGCATCAGCATCCATATAGGCGATTTTCTGGAAACCGACATAACATCCCTGCCCCGCCCTGATGCCGTATTCATTGGCGGACACGGCGGCAGACTGAAGGAAATCATCGCCAAGGTGCTGACGGTATTGACCGAGGACAGCTGCATCGTGATGAACAGCGTGACATCGCCAATGGTTCATACCGATAGTCATCAGCTTTGGGACGAAGCCTGCCAGGAGCTGAATCTGAAACAGGAAGCACCACTAAGAATACAATTAAACGATTACAACCCCATAGAGATACTGAAATGCAGAAGATAGCCATCATACAGATTAGCGAGGCTGGAGCCGATATCGCCAGCGAATTGCAGCGCGCCTATAGCGCTAAAGCCATCAAACGTACTGATGTAGGCAAGTTGTGGACTAAATACGATGCCTTTGTCTTCATCGGAGCCATGGGCATCTGCGTTCGAACCATAGCGCCATTCGTAGAAGACAAACACGAGGATCCTGCCGTGATTTGTATCGACTCTACGGGACTGAATGTGATATCGGTTCTGAGCGGACATGTGGGCGGAGCCAACGATTTGACTCGCGATATAGCAGCCCTGATAGGCGCCCGCGAGGTGATTACCACCCAAAGCGACAATGCCGGACTATGGGCGCTAGACACTTTTGCCGACCGGTTTAACTGGGCCATCGCCAGCGATGACGATATGAACGAATGCATATTTGCTTTCGTCAACAAGAAGCCCACGGCCCTATTGATGGAAATACGCGATGAAGGAACCGACTATCTGGAAAAGACGCTGCCGCCACATGTAACCGTAGTAAACAGTCTGGAAGAAGTTGACCCAAAGAAATATAGTCTTGTCATCATCGTATCGCCATATAACCTCTGCGCGCCTTATGGCGTATTAGAACTACACTTCGTACCCATGATTGCAGCATTAGGTTTTGGACTCGCCAGTCATCCGGATGACTACGAGGACATCTATGACCAGATTGATGAGACACTAAGCAGTATAGGCGTGTTGCCTTGCTACAAGCGCTATTGCACCATCGACGTGAAGGAAGACGAAGAGTTCTGCGCGATGCTTGTGGATGAGTACAACGAGGAACTGGTATTCTATACAGCCGAAGAATTGGCGAAAGTAGAAGTACCTAATCCAAGCGCTACGGTACAGAAACATGTGGGAACGCCTAGTGTGTGCGAGGCAGCAGCCATCTTAGGCTCTAACAACGGCAAACTCATAGTTCCTAAAGTAAAAGGCAAGAACTGGACGGCTGCACTCGCCATCGATTACAAATATCTGCGCGAACAGAAAGGTCATATCGAGATAGTAGGTGCTGGTCCTGGTGATCCTGACCTGGTATCGGTTCGAGGCAGGAAGATGCTGGAGCAGGCCGACCTGATTCTCTATGCAGGTTCGCTGGTGCCTAAGGCGCTTACAGAATGCCACAAGCCAGGAGCTGTGGTGCGTTCGTCGGCCGATATGAATCTGGAAGAGCAATGCGCCCTGATGAAGGAACACTATGACAAGGGGCATTTTATCGTACGTCTGCATACAGGCGATCCGTGCATCTTTGGAGCGATACAGGAACAGATGGCATTCTTTGATGCCAACGGGATGGAATATCACATCACTCCAGGCATATCATCGTTCTTGGCGGCTGCAGCAGAATTGCAGAGTCAGTTCACCATCCCTGAGCGATGCCAGACCATCATTCTGACGCGTGGCGAAGGACGCACACCAATGCCAGAAAAGGAGCAACTGCACTTGTTGGCACGCAGTCAGAGCACGATGTGCATCTTCCTTTCAGCATCAATCGTAGATGATGTTCAGCGCGAACTGCTGCAGGAATATCCTGAGGACACCCCCGTTGCAGCATGCTATCATCTTACTTGGCCCGACCAGAAAATCTATCGCGGGAAGCTGAAAGATCTGGCTAAGATTGTGCACGATAAACACCTGACACTCACCACGATGCTCGTTGTGGGTGAAGCAATAGATAATCGCCAGGGATTGTCGGAATTATACTCAAAATACTTCACTCATCTGTTCAGAAAAGGAGAAGCATGATACTGGTATTTGGAGGAACAACAGAGGGCCGCAAAGCCGTAGAAGTGCTGGAGGAAGCTGGAGCAAGCTACTACTACAGCACCAAGACCGGCGAACAGGATATCACTCTGCATCACGGGCAACGCATTGACGGAGCACTTGACGAGGAAGCGATGCTGGCTTTTTGCAGGGAACACAGCATCAAACTAATTGTAGATGCTGCCCATCCCTTTGCATCGCAACTCCACCATACAATCGCACAGGTATCTGAGCAGCTAAATATCCCAACCATACGCTATGAGCGCATCTATCCGCCAAGAGACGAGAGCATCTGCTGGATTGATGACTATAGCCAGATACCACGAGATATCAATAGCTTGTTGGCAACAACGGGCGTTCAGAGTATCGCCAAACTGAAACCTCTGGAGGCAGAAGGCATCAAGGTCTATCATCGCATACTGAACAGAGAATCGTCGATAGCTTTAGCCCTTAAACAAGGTGCCAGCAACGAACAGCTATGCTATTACGAAGATCCCAATGATATACCAGTTAAAGCAGATGCCATACTGCTGAAGGAAAGCGGCATGAGCGGCGGATTCGTAGAGAAAGTAGAGGCCGCAAAAGCCCTAGGCATGAGGATTGTAGCCTTAAAGCGCCCCAACCTACCCAATACATTCGCAAAAGTAAATGGCCCATACGGATTACGCAGATCAGTTGAGAAGCTGTTGCCGGAGTTCTATCCGCTACATAGTGGACTGACCACAGGCACTTGTGCTACTGCGGCAGCTGTGGCCGAAACGCTTAGACTAGTAAAAGGCGAAACACCCGATGAAGTGCCAGTTCTGCTGCCTGATGGCGAAACGATTATGGTGGCCGTAGGTTATGGTGATGGGTATGCATATTGTGTCAAAGAGGCTGGCGATGACCCAGATGTGACGAATGGCATCGAGGTGAGAGCATCTGTTGAATCCTCGGATGCTTTTGCCATATATGGTGGCGAAGGTGTAGGCCGATTCACCTTGCCGGGTTTTGACTATCCACCTGGTGAGGCAGCTATCAACAAAGCGCCACGAGAGATGATTCGCAAGAATCTGAAACCCTTTGGAGCATCGTTAAAGGTTACTATCAGCGTGCCACAAGGCGCAGAAATTGCCCGCAGAACCTTTAATCCCCGACTTGGCATCGAGGGCGGCATCTCAATCATCGGCGTATCTGGTATCGTAAAACCATTCTCCGAAGAGGCTTTTATCGATAGTATCCGCAAATGCATGACGGTGGCTAAAGCATCGGGCTCGGAAAGAGTTGTGATCAACAGCGGAGGCAAGAGCGAGCGGTTTGTCAAGGCCCTCTATCCTACTCTGCCACAACAGGCATTTGTGGAATATGGTAACTATATCGGCGAGACGTTGAAGATAGCAAATGAACAGGATTTCAAGGCTGTTACATTAGGTGTGATGCTGGGTAAGGCAGTCAAGCTAGCCGCAGGAAATCTGGATACACACAGCCGAAAATCGGTGATGGACAAGGCGTTTATCCAGCAAATGCTGATTGAGGCCGGTTGCGATATTGACATCAGCGAAATAACATTAGCTCGCGAAATATGGGAGAAACTGCCGCAGGATAAACTCAGTATATTTGCCAAGACCATCATCAGCCATTGTGCAGATTATTGTAATCCGCTATTACCAAACGGCGAACTTACCATCCTACTAATAGACGATGAAGGCCGCATCTACCAATAGTTTATTCGCTAACCTCATCCTTGCGGCGACGGAACAGAACGGCTGCAATGACAGGGGCTCCAACAAGAGCGGTAACAGAGTTGACAGGCAGAGCGCCCTCAAATCCAGGCATACGGGCTATCAGATTACATACCAATGCTAATGCTGCACCACAAAGCATCGTAGCAGGCATCAACACACGATGATCGCTACTACGGAAGATGGCACGGGCCAGATGTGGTACCGCCAAACCGATGAACATAATTGGTCCGCAATAAGCTGTAACAATAGCCACCAACACGCCCGAGCTGACAATCACCAACAATCGGGCACGCTTGATGTTCAAACCAAGATTAGCCGCATAACGATCACCTAACAGCAGAAGATTCATTGACTTAACCAGCAGACAGGCTAATGGCAACAATATGCACATCAACACCACAAAGAGTATCATCTCATCGCCTGATACACGCGAGAATGAGCCTAAACCCCATACAACGAAGGATTTTACATCCTCCTCGGGCGATAAGAATTTCAATACACCAATAATCGCATTAGCCAGGTAACCAATCATCACTCCTATAATCAACAAGGTGACATTACCTTTCACCTTCTGCGACAACCATACTATCAGCATCAGAACAGCTAATGCTCCGATGATGGCCGCTACACTCATAGCAGCATCGCCAAGATAACCAAGTCGGCTCAAAGCTACACCACCTATCCTACCCGACAGCAATACCACAAAAGCAACGCCAAGAGCAGAACCATTAGAGATACCAAGTACCGAAGGGCCTGCCAACGGGTTACGGAATACCGTTTGCATCTGCAGACCGCTAACAGCAAGGCCCGCACCAGCAACTATAGCCGTTAATGCCTGTGGTAGGCGTGATTTCCAGATGATGTTAGTCCATATTTCGTTTGACTCGCCGCCAACAAGAATCCTGCATACGTCAGCCATAGGAATCTCGACCGATCCCAATAGCAGATTGACAATCGCCAGAATAACGATGGCAACAAACAAAACTATGAACTTTGAGAATTTCATTTCAATAATTGATAGAATACAGGCTTATAATCCGGCTCCACCAACTCTGGATGGAAGATAGCGACAAAATCCTTCAGCAGGGCATCGGGCATAACAGGTGAAATCTCGTAATAAGGTGTCTTCTTCATATTGCAATAAATCACCTTCTTTTCCTTAAACGACTTGAACAGTTCGTTACGAGGCTCAGAGGCTTTCAGGGCTTCGTACGAGAACTCATCGGGATAGCTGTTCAGAATACGCCAGTAGTCAGCATTGGCAGCAATAGAGTAAATCTTCTCGAACTCCAGATTCTCACCACTTGTCTCATCGTCGTTGATGACATAGTCGGCTCCTGCATCTCGGAATATCTGTGCCAGATAGTTCTTTCCGCCAACAGCATGCCAGTTGCCATAATGCATCTCGCCACTCAGTACCGTTGGACGTTTTTCTACCTTTTGTGTCTTCTCCTTCAGTTCGTTATATCGCTTCTCGATGCCAGCAAACATCTCATTAGCTTCCTTTTCCTTACCAATAAGCATACCCACGAACTTAATCCATTCGGCCTGTCCAAGCGGGTCAAGCTCCTTGTATCCCAGATGTGGAATCAAGGTAATACCCGTTTCCTTGATGGCATCATATCCACCACGCTTAGATGGCGAAATCAGTATCACCTGAGGATTAGCAGCCAGCACCATCTCAGTATCGAAATTGCCCTCCATACCGATTTTGACTATCTTTCCATCCTTTACCCGTTTCAGAATATCTTTGTTGAAGAGATTTTTTGTTCCCGTGATACCCTTAACCACATCGTGGGCATCGAGAATGGTAAAGTTAGAAAGCTGCAAAGCCGTCATACAGATAGTTCGCTCTATAGGCACCTGAATCTTAGTATATCCTTGAGGCACATCAGCATCGGTCTTTGTCAACGCAAAGTGATACTTATCGCCAATATCAACTAATCGGATACCATCAGTATCGCGAACACAGAATTCTTTGGCATATTTTACTGTGATGACAGCCGCAGAATCAGCATGAACATCGGTATTCTGCGACTGGTTATTACCGTTCTTACCCACACATCCGCAAAGCAAAGCCAGCGTTACTATTAACAAGAAATATTTCTTCACCTTTTTATAATTATATTGATTTCTGATTGCAAAAGTACAAAAAGTTTTTGTTTCTTTGCCAACAAAATATAAATATATGCAATTATATATTAATCGAGAACGCATCGAAGCCATCAACCCTTACGATATTCCTTGGGGCTTTTGCCGAACTGAAGAAAGAGGGCGCCATCGTGTCGCCAGTACGCTGCAAGTGGGAACCTGCAAAATTACCAACGTAACAATTGTTACAACCTGATGCCGAAGCAGGCGTTGACGAACCAATCGTGGAGGTTGCCGGTGGTGCTGTCGTACTTGAAGGGGAAGCGGTAGAGCTGTGCATAGGCGTTGACGAACCAGTCGCCGAAGTTGTAAGTGAGCGACAGGCGGGCATCGAACGTGAACGACACTTTACCATGACGCGACACCTTGTAATCCTTTGCTTCGGGATAGGTTATCTTATCTGCCCCCTCGGATGGATAGATGATGTAATCGAATACGTTGATATCAGGCTCTTCCTCGGGCACAGGATTGTCAAGGTCGGCCACAATGGCCTTACGAAGATTTGAGTTGTAATGCCAAGCATCCAGACGATTGTAGAGTGTTACCATAGGCATGGCCAGAGCGCTGATCAACAGGCCCTTGCAGGGCACAAAGTTATATGCATAGCCAGGACCGATAGATATCTGAGTCTGCTTGATCTTGCCTATGTCGTCCATCATCAGGATAAAGTCGGCATTAAGCCCCTGATCGTAACTGATGGTGGAATTGTAATACATGGCACCAACCATAAACGAGCCCGCCGAACGCTTCTGAAACACGCTCTGATCGTAAGCGGCACAATACGAGAACTTCTTGCGGTTGAACAGATAGTAGGCATCGAGCGTAATGGTCTTGATGTCCATGGCATCGAGCAGGTCGAAAGTGCCCCCACCCTCAACCGGCTGGTTGGTAACAATGTCGTTATAGCGGAATTTTATCGATGGTTCCTCGGTCTTGAACTTATGTATGCGCAGGTTTACGCCGTAAGCACCGCCCGTGGCACCAATCTTAAAGATACTACCCTTATCGCCACCCACATTTACGCTATAGCCCAGTCCATAGCCGCGATAGCCTGCCCATAGACCCACGTAACTCGACACATCAGTACGCACGCGAGACTGCCACCACACGCTGCCCTTCACATCGGAGAACATGGCTGCGCCGTTAATCGTAGACTCCATCTTGAGGTCGGTCTGGTTAACATTGCCCTGAACCATGATCTGCCAGGGTTTCTCGGGGGCATCGATGTAGCGATGGTCGAGACCGTTGACGCACATGGTATCGAGAAACTGCATCACCTTCTTTAATATAACAGGCTGGGCAGCGGCATTGATACTAAAAAACAGAGCTAAGAGGATAATAGATTTCTTCATAAAGGCGGGGTTAGCGATTTTTAAAAAAGCGCACGGACCTTGGCCTTTTGGGTTAGGTCAGGGCCCGTGCAATCATGTTATGGTTTTGAATACAGAATTTGCAGAGATATTACTTCTTCTCCTCGGCCTTAGCCTCGTCTTTCTTAGCGTCGGCAGCAGGCTTAGCTGTTGGCTTGTAACGCTTGTTCAGACCGTTGATAACATCCTGAGTAACATCGAGCTTCTTGTTGCCGATGAGGATGTTGTCGCCCGACTTAGCAAGGATCAGGTCGAACTTCTTATCCTTGTTGTAAACCTTGAGGAAGTTCTGCAGAGAATCGCGCAGAGCCTCGTTGAACTTAGCAGTCTCGCTAGCCAGTTCGTTCTCAAGACGAGCCTGAAGCTCCTGCAGATCGCGCTGCTGGCGCTCGATGGCGGCCTGCTGAGAGGCAGCCTGCTCACGGCTCTGGAATCCGTTGTTATTCAACTTCTGCTGGAAGTTAGCAGCAGCAGCCTGCAGGGCGTTACCCTTCTGATTGAGGGTGTTGCGGGCGTTGTTACTCTTCTTCTGCAGGGTTACGCTGTAATCCTTAGCAAAGGTGTACTGAGTCATCAGAGAGTCAACCTCAACATAAGCGATTTTAAGGCCTTCGCTGCTTGCTGCAGCTGGCTGATCGTCCATCTTAGGACTCTGGTTGTTGCACGATACCATCATAGCTGCGATGGCCAGTGCTGAGAAAATGTACTTTTTCATTTTTAATTATTGTAATATTTAATATTTTAATCTTTTAATGTTTAATCTTTAATTTTTAATCTTTAATCTCTAATCTCTCACTCACAGCGAACGGGCTCCTGGTGCGAAGCTCGCGATCCTGATCCATCACACAATGAATACCTCGGTCTTTCATCGCCTGCGAATCGTGAATATGCTGCGATGAGAACTCGCCATTGCGCTTAAAAAGCACCTTAACGAGCAAAAATGCCATGCATATAGCAATTATTAACGTGGTTATGAGCAGAGTCTCAATCATTTTTTATATCTTTGCGGCTGCAAAGTTAAGCATTTTATAGCAAAATCAAACAAAAAAAGCATTAATAATGAATAAAAACGATTTAAAACCTGCAGTTGTGTTCGCAGAATTTGCGAAGATTAACGAAATTCCGCGTCCTTCGAAGCGCGAAGAGAAGATGATTGAGTATCTACAGAAGTGGGGCGAGAGCCACCATCTAGATACAAAAGTTGACGAAACCGGCAACGTGATAATACGCAAACCTGCCACCAAAGGTATGGAGAACCGCAAGACGGTGATTCTGCAGAGCCACATGGATATGGTGTGCGACAAGCTGGTGGATGTAGAGTTCGACTTTGACAAGGATGCCATCAAGACCTACGTTGACGGCGAGTGGCTGACAGCCGAGGGAACCACGCTGGGTGCCGACGATGGTATCGGATGCGCCATCGAGTTGGCGATCCTGGCCAGCAACGACATCGATCACGGCCCCATTGAGTGCGTATTTACCCGCGACGAGGAGACCGGACTGAGCGGTGCCGAGGGCATGAAGGCCGGATTTATGACGGGCGACTACCTGATTAACCTCGACTCGGAGGATGAGGGCGAGATATTTGTATCGTGCGCAGGCGGACGTAACACCACAGCCAAGTTTACATTCAAGCGCCAGCAGGCAGCCGAGGGCAGCTTCTTTATGCGTGCCCAGCTGAAGGGCCTGGTGGGCGGACACTCGGGCGACGACATCAACAAGAAGCGCGCCAACGCCATCAAGATCTTAGGCCGATTCCTGTATCAGGAGATGAACCGCTACGAGGGCATACAGCTGGCCGAGTTCCACAGCGGCAAGCTGCACAACGCTATTCCACGCGACGGACAGTTCGTTATAGCCGTGCCTCACAACCTGAAGGAGAACGTAAAGGCCGACTGGAACGTGTTTGCCGCCGAGGTTGAGGACGAGTTCCACGTAACCGATACCCAGATGGTTTGGGCCATGGAGAGCACCGATGCACAGCAGGTGATTGACCCAAAGGTGGCCAAGAACTTTGTATGGGCCATCCAGGCTGTTGACAATGGCATCTACGCCATCTGTCAGGATCCTGAACTGAACGGCATGGTTGAGACATCGAGTAACATAGCCAGCATACACAGCAGCGAGACCGAGATTGAGATTCTGAGCAGTCAGCGAAGCAACGTGATGTCGAACCTCGACAACATGTGCGCCACCATCCGTGCCACATTCGAACTGGCTGGTGCCGAGACTGTATCGGGCGACGGCTATCCTGCATGGAAGATGAAGGCCAACAGCGAGCTGCAGAAGATAGTACGCGAGAGCTACGTGAAACTGTTTGGCAAGGAGCCTGTGGTTCGCGGTATACACGCCGGACTGGAGTGCGGATTGTTCTCAGAGCGCTACCCAAGCCTCGACATGGTAAGCTTCGGCCCCACCCTGCGATTTGTTCACACACCAGATGAGCGCCTGCACATACCAACCGTACAGATGGTATGGGATCATCTGCTTGATGTACTTAAAAACATTCCGCAGAAATGATACATGCGCGCGCGTACATTATAAATATAACGCTCTGCCTGGGTGTGCTGCTTGTGGCCTCGTGCGGCAAGCAGCACACCGCCGAGCAGACGGTGAAGAACTTTGTGGCTGAAAACATGAAGGAAGGGGTGGAAACCAAGCGCATTGGCTTTGGCGATTTAGGCACAACACGACACATTAGCGACAGCCTTGTGGCCGAAATGCGAAAAAAAGGCGACGAGCTCTATAAAAGCGGCATTAAGTACGGAAATGTACCCGCTGGCGAGGTTTACTACCTGAGAATGAAATACTTACACGAGGGCGACACGCTACAAAACACCTTCTATCTGGACTCTGAGCTCAAGGAGGTTGTGGCCTTTAAATAACTTTTTAGAAAAAAAGTAGCATAAAAATTTGGAGGATTCAAAAATAAGTAGTACCTTTGCACCCGCAATCGAGGAGATGCCCCAAGGTTTACAGCTCTAGGGTCCTTTTGGAAGGATGGGTGAGTGGCTGAAACCAGCAGTTTGCTAAACTG
>NZ_CAMJFM010000039.1 GCF_946404925.1 uncultured Prevotella sp.
ATTATTGACAGAATCGAGGATCTTCTTAAAATTGTAAATTACAGAATATGAAGAATAATTAAAACCCAATAATATGAAGTACCTAAAACTATTTTTTCGCCTGTTGTTAGGCTTGTTTATGACCTATGCAGGTTTCAGTCATCTGACATTTAATCGTCAGGAGTTTGTTGCCCAAGTGCCTACTTGGTTGCAGTTCAGCCCAGATTTTACCGACTTTGTTGTGCTGGCATCGGGCGTAGTTGAAATTGCCTTTGGCATTGGCATTCTCTTCCTTGTTAGCAAATGGAGGGCAATAGCAGGTGCGTTGCTGGCACTCTTCTATGTAGCCATCTTCCCTGGCAACATCAACCAGTATGTGAACCACATCGATGCCTTCGGACTCAATACCGATCAGGCTCGACTTATTCGATTGTTCTTCCAACCTGTACTTATCTTCCTGGCTCTGTGGACTACAGGCGGCTGGAAGTACTGGAAACTTTGGGCGAAAGGAAAATTTAAAGAGTAAATGCATATGATTGACCAGATTATTGCTTTCAATAAAGAGTTCGTGGCGCAGAAAGGCTACGAGAAGTATCTTACCAGCAAGTATCCCGATAAGAAACTGGCGGTATTGTCATGTATGGACACCCGCCTGACAGAGCTTCTGCCGGCAGCTTTGGGATTGAAGAATGGAGATGCCAAAATCATTAAGAACGCAGGAGGTCTAGTGATTTCTGCATTCGACTCTGCCATGCGCAGCCTCATTGTGGCTATCTATGAGCTGGGCGTGGAGGAAATCATGGTAGTGGCTCACTCGCATTGCGGAGCATGCCACATGAGTTATGACCATTTCCATCATGAGATGATAGCCCGTGGTGTTACTGATGCAACACTCGATACTATCCGCAAGTGCGGCATCGACTTAAATCATTGGCTTGAAGGATTCAAAGATACGCCCGAGTCAGTCCGTAAGACAGTTGAAACCATAAGAACTCATCCACTTGTCCCCAAAGATATTATGGTTCGCGGCTTCATTATCGACTCAGAGACTGGAGCCTTAGAAGAAATTAAATAGAATTATCGGATAATCTTGGCTTTCTGCAGATTGTCGAAATCATCCCAAAAGGCGGACTCTTCATCTCTGGAGATAGTACGCCTTTGCTAACCAGACCGACCAACAGCCCGATAAGCAGGGAACCTAGGATGTTGACGGCGAAGTTAGTTTTTGCCTATATTAATGATGTAGATGCCAAGGGCTGCCAGTCCGCCTGCAAGGGCGTATTTAAGGTGGAACGTCTCGCCAAGGCATAGGCACGAAGTAACAGCACCTACAATGGGAATCAACGAATTATAAATGGCCACCTTGCCCACAGGATTACAACTGAGCAGTTTGTTGTAAAGGGCAAAGCCTACAGCAGAGATGGCGATGAGCAGAATGAGGCAGATAATACCAAGGAGGTTGATATGGGGCAATGTTCCACCAAAAACGAGTCCCGGAATAATGAGCAGCAAGCCTCCGATGGCTAGACTATAGCCAGTACCCACAAACACATCAACCCTACGACTCAATCCACGCGTCATCAGGTTGGATATGGCGCCACAGATGGCATTAAGAATAATCATGCCATCGCCCAGCAAAGTAAACTGACCACTACCGCCACCACCAAGATTCAAGGCCAATATACCACTAAAAC
The DNA here is from genome assembly GCF_946404925.1 of uncultured Prevotella sp. GTDB lineage: Bacteria > Bacteroidota > Bacteroidia > Bacteroidales > Bacteroidaceae > Prevotella. Next base: position 1,674 of record NZ_CAMJFM010000039.1, read on the forward strand.
CCGCAACGCAACCAAGTATTTTTCGCGTAGTGAGTTTATCGCTCTTAAAACAGGCACAGGCCAGCAATACTACAAGAAAAGTACTGAGCGAGTTAAGGATGGCAGCACGAGAGCCCAGGCTATGCGACATGCCCACATAGAAGAAGAAATAATGTAGCGTGGTGTTCATGAGTGCAAAAGCCAAGATGAAACGCCAATCTATCGGACTACTCGTCTTGAACGAACGCCCATTGTTACGGGCTACAGACAGCACAATCAGTCCAGCTGCAGCAAATCGGATGCCAGCAAAGAGCATCTTACTGCCAGTCATATCTGCGGTAATGCCAAAGGCACCAAAGCCAATCTTGATAAGCGGAAAAGCCCATCCCCAAGCTATGGCAGCAGTCAAGGCAAACACCACCACCCATGCGGGGCGTTGGAATAAAGGTTTACTCATACTTACTAAGGGCTTGCTGGGTTTTCTGGCGACCAACAGCAATCAGCTTCTCAGACTTATCGTAGTCGAACCCACCATAACGACTCATCTGTATATCAACAAGTACATCCGGTTTCGTCAACTGGGTCATCAGAATAGAGTTCTGACGAATCATGATCGAACTGACACGCGACAGCATGGTGTAATAGTTGAAATCCAGGTTATCAGGAAGCAATTTGTTAAGTATCTGTTGCGAAAGCGAAGTGCTGCGCCTGCGTTTCTCAGCTATTTCGTGCTGAAGTTCTGATTGTGCCGCATAATCATGCCCACTCACATCTACTCCCACCAGGATGTCGCCTTTATGACGCGCCACACGGTTCAAAGGAATAGGGTTAGTAACGCCACCATCTATCAGAATCATGCCATCGCGCTGTACTGGTTCATAGAATGTGGGCAGAGAAATAGATGCACGGATAGCCTCAAACAGGCTGCCTTTATTCATCACCACTTCTCTTCCACCCTTCCAGTCGGTGGCTACTGCGCAATAAGGTATGGGCAGATTCTCGATAGGCATATCAGGCACAAACTCCATGATGGCCTCGATAATTCTGGTGCCCTTTACGATATGATTCAGACTAATTGAAAAATCGGTAAGCTCAAGCATCTTCTTGCGATCTACGGTTTTCATCCAACTACGGAATTCCTCGAGCTTGCCAGCAGCATATACACCACCAATGAGCGCACCCATAGAGCAACCTGCAATGGATGTTATACGGTAGCCTTGTGCCTCCAGCTCCTCGATAGCACCTATATGTGCCAGGCCACGCGCTCCTCCGCTCGAAAGTACTAATGCTACTTCTTTAGCCATATCATACATGATTGACAAACACCACCTTGCTGCGACAGCATTCTACATCGCCGTCCTTACAGATGCGCACACAGAACTCGTTATCGCCAGTCTGCGACATATAAAATGATAATGTGTCGCCCTGATGTGCCTCAGCCACATAGGCTATCTCGAAGCGCTTGATGCGATGCTGGCGATACCAGTCAAGATTCCACAAGTCGAGCACATGCTCGATGTATTTAACCGAGTTGATATGTCCGTTGATATCTACATCGTTGTATTTGCTCTCGACGGCGGCTACAAGCTGGGCGTTATCGTCCATTTTTACGCGTCCACCCTTGTCGATGGGGCACTCCTTGTCCTTCACAATCCAGTTGTTGATGGCGCCATTGTCGATAGCAAAGATATCTGTTGGCTGGCGACTCTCGGTATCGATCATGGCCCAGATAGAGCGACCATAACCATACACCTTACCATCATCGCCCACCACGCGGAAATTACGCGAGGTAAAGAAACGCATAGCCGATTCAACCCACGTCTCTACATTAAACTTGGTGTACATCTGTGGCATCTCGTCCATCTCAATCGCCAGGCGCGAAAGCACCCACGAACGCTGAATCGTCATGAGATACTGCATGCCGAAGCCACGAGCCATTGAATGGAAATCAGCAGCGTTGAGCATGTGATTGCCCAAATGTCCCATAAAGAGCCTCTGCGAGAAATCGCAATGGAAAGGCTCGGCCATAAACTGATAACAACCTATCTTATCCATTTTCACGCTCCTCCAAGAATGCACTTACCTGCTCCTGCATACCACGGGTCACGGCAATACGACCACTACGGGTGTACTGCAGCACGCAACCAAAGGTGTCCAGCGCACGGAACAATGATATAATATCCTCAGTTACGCCATGCATCTGCACGATGGTGTAAGTAGGGTTAACCTCGATGATATTGGCCTGGAATCGACGGATGGTACGCGAAATCTCAGGATTCTCTAGCACCATGGGAGTTGACAGCTTGTAAAGACCCGACTCACGGATAAACAACTGTTCGTCAGTAAAATAGTTGGCCTTCACCACATCTATCTTCTTCTCAATCTGACGGGTTATCTTCAATATCTGGTCTTCATCGCTCCAGGCGGTGATGGTGTACTTATGCACGCCAGGAATACTTGATGCTGACACATTCAAGCTTTCGATATTTACCTGACGACGAGTGAACACAGCCGTAATCTGATTCAGAATACCAGCCACGTTCTCCGAGTAAACCAGCAACGTATATAATTTCTTCTTATTCTCTTCCATGTCTCACTTTCTCATTTTCTCACTTTCTCACACTTCAAGCATCATCTTATCTACATCCATACCAGGAGGCGTCATTGGCAGCACATTATCCTCTTCAAGGATGGCACACTCTAATAAGAAAGGACCATCAGTAGTCAGCATCTTCTTCACAGCTTCGGCCAGATCCTTTCGATCCACCACAGCCTGATAGTTGATGCCATAACCCTGAGCTATCAGCTCGTAGTTAGGATTCATCATCTTGGTAAATGATTTGCGACGCAGCCAGAACATATCCTGCCACTGGCGCACGTTACCAAGATAGTGATTGTTCATAACAATCATCTTAACAGGACACTTCTGCTCCATGATTGTACCGAGTTCCTGGATACACATCTGGAAACCACCATCGCCCATAAAGCAGCACACGGTGCGATTTGGGTCAGCAAAGGTAGCTCCGATGGCAGCAGGCAGACCGTAGCCCATGGTTCCCAAGCCACCACTAGTACACAAACTACGCTTGTGGTGATACTTAAAGTAACGGGTTGCAAATAGCTGATTCTGACCAACATCCGTTACCAAGACTGTATCGTCTGGCGATAGTTCAGCCACCTTATTCACCACCTCGCCCATCTTCAACGGCCCCTCAGTTGGGTGGATGGCTGGCTCGATAACCTTTTCGCGTTCCTTGGCATCAAGTGTCTTAAACGAGTCGCGCCATTCCTGGTGATTATTCTCATTGATAAGCGCTGTAATAGCAGGTAACGATTCCTTACAATCAGCTACTATAGCCACATCGGTCTTCACGTTCTTATCTATCTCGCTGCGGTCGATATCCAGATGGATAATCTTGGCCTGTTTGGCATAGGTCTTCAGGTTACCCGTCACACGATCGCTGAAGCGCATACCGATGGCAATCAGCACATCGCACTCCTGCTCTTTCAGGTTAACGGCATAGTTACCATGCATGCCAAGCATACCCACATTAAGCGGATGATTAGAAGGCAGGGCCGAGAGACCTAACATGGTACGACCAGCAGGGATATCGGCTTTTTCCAGGAAGGCCTTCAGCTCGCTGTGAGCATTACCAAGCTCTACACCCTGACCAACAAGTGCCAAAGGCTTCTTGGCATTGTTTATCAGCTCAGCAGCCTGGCGCACAGCCTCGTTATCCAGTTTAGGATAAGGCACATACGAGCGGATATAGTTGCACTTCATGGGTTCCCAATCTATCTCCTCTACCTGAGCGTTCTTGGTAAAGTCGAGTACCACAGGACCTGGGCGACCTGTACGGGCAATATAGAAGGCACGACTCACAGCCCAAGCCACGTCCTCAGCATGGCGAATCTGATAGCTCCACTTTGAGATAGGCTGAGCCACACCTACCAGGTCGACCTCCTGAAAGAAATCAGTACCCAGAGCGCCTGTTGGCACCTGACCGGCAATCACCACGATTGGAGTACTATCCATCATGGCATCAGCAATACCTGTAAGCGTATTGGTAACGCCAGGTCCACTGGTAACCAATACCACACCCACCTTACCACTCACGCGGGCATAGCCCTCAGCAGCATGGGTTGCACCTTGTTCGTGTCTAACCAATATATGGTCAAAACACTTCTTCTCGCCTCGTGTATAATCAAAAAGAGCATCGTATGTAGGCATAATCGAGCCGCCAGGATAACCAAATATGGTGGTTACCTTCTCGGCCTGCAGCGCCCTCATCAACGCCTTTGCTCCTGTTATTCTATCCTTCAACATTAAAGATTAAACATTAAAGATTAAACATTAAAGATTGAACATTGATAATTGAACATTAATCGATGATTCTCACGCCACCTTTATCAGCTGAACTTACGCTCTGGGCATAGGCACGCAAAGCCTTGCTAACCACGCGGTTGCGCTTCAATGGCTGCTGTGGACGGGCAGCCAGTTCCACATCGCTCAGCTTCACGCTAATCGAGCGACTTGGGATATCAATCACTATGATATCACCATCCTTCACCTTACCGATATTACCACCATTGGCAGCCTCAGGTGAGATATGTCCGATACTCAAACCAGATGTACCACCTGAGAAGCGGCCATCAGTAATCAGCGCACACTCCTTGCCCAGGTGCATACTCTTGATATAAGAGGTGGGATACAGCATCTCCTGCATACCAGGGCCTCCCTTTGGACCTTCGTGAGTAATCACCACGCAATCGCCACTCTTCACCTTGCCACCAAGTATTCCTTCGCAGGCATCCTCCTGAGAGTCGAACACCACAGCAGGACCCTCAAAGTGCCACAGGGCTTCGTCAACGCCTGCGGTCTTTACTACGCAACCATCCTGGGCGATGTTACCAAACAGCACAGCGAGTCCACCATCCTTGGTGTAAGCGTGCTCCAGGTCGCGGATACAGCCGTTGGTACGATCGGTATCGAGTGTGCCCCACTCTGCCGATTGTGAACCCATCTTGGTTGAGAATCGGTTGCCCGGTGCAGTCTGATAGATGCGGTTAGCCTCGGCATCAACAGTACCGTCAACAATACTGTATTTCTTCATAGCCTCACCAAGCGTCATGCCATCCACACGTGGAGCAGAACCATCAATCAAGCCACCTTTGTTCAATTCATTCAGGATTCCCAGGATACCACCAGCACGTCCGCACTCCTGTACAGAGTACTTCTGAGTGTTTGGAGCCAGCTTACACAGGCAAGGCACACGACGACTCAGTTCGTCGATATCCTTCATCGTGAAGTCGGTACCAGCCTCCTGAGCCACAGCCAGCAGATGCAGTACGGTATTCGTACTTCCACCCATGGCGATATCCAGCGCCATCGCATTCATAAAGGCCTTGCGGGTAGCTATGTTGCGAGGCAATACGCTCTCGTCGCCATCCTTGTAGTAGGCAAAGGCATTCTTCACCACCTGACGGGCAGCAGCCTTGAACAGCTCTATGCGATTGGTATGTGTTGCCAGGATAGTACCATTACCAGGCAGACTCAAGCCGATAGCCTCTGTGAGCGAGTTCATCGAGTTGGCAGTAAACATGCCTGAGCAGCTACCGCATCCAGGACAAGCACAACCCTCAATCTCCTTCATCTCCTCATCAGTCACGCTGGGGTCGGCACCTTTTACCATCGCAGTAATCAGGTCGGCATTCTCGCCGCGCCACTTTCCTGCCTCCATAGGTCCGCCTGAGCAGAACACCGTTGGGATGTTCAGTCGCATAGATGCCATCAGCATTCCTGGTGTCACCTTATCGCAGTTTGAGATGCAGATCATGGCATCAGCCTTGTGGGCATTAACCATATACTCTACTGAATCTGCAATAATATCACGACTTGGCAGCGAATAGAGCATACCATCGTGGCCCATAGCGATACCATCGTCGATGGCAATCGTATTGAACTCGGCTGCATAACAGCCCATCTTCTCAATCTCTTCGCGTACTATCTGTCCTATCTCGTGCAGATGTGTATGACCAGGCACAAACTGGGTAAACGAGTTGACGACGGCAATAATTGGCTTACCAAACTGCTCGTGTTTCATACCCGTAGCAACCCACAATGCGCGGGCTCCTGCCATTCTTCTGCCTTCGGTGCAAACAGCACTCCTCAACTGGTGTTTCATTTCTCTTTATGTATTTAGTTTGCGAAATTTAGCTGCAAAAATACATTAAATCTATCAAATAGCCAACTATTTCATTATTTTTTAGTATATTTGCAGCAAAAATTTGATTACTAATTACAATTTGAAATGAAAAAGCTATTACTATCAATGCTGTTGGCAGCGCCACTTTCGTTGCTGGCGCAACCTAGACAGGAAATCAATCTAAGCGACAACTGGCTGTTTTCGCACGACAAAAAGACATGGCAAACGGTGAGCGTGCCCCACGATTGGGCTATCGCCGGACCCTTCGACAAGAAATGGGACCTGCAGAAGGTGGCTATCGAGCAGAATGGCGAGACCGAGGCTACTGAGAAGAGCGGCCGTTCAGGAGCCCTCCCCTGGATTGGCAAGGGCCACTATCGTCGAACCATCAACATCCCCCGTAAGTGGATGCATGCCGAATTGGTGTTCGATGGCGCAATGGCCGAGCCAACCGTCTATCTGAATGGCGAAAAGGTAGGTTATTGGGCCTACGGATACAACGCATTCAAGATTGACATTACGCCTTATATGAAGGTGGGCGAGAATCTGCTGGAGGTAGATTTGCAGAATCTGGAGGAGAGCTCGCGCTGGTATCCCGGAGCAGGCATCTATCGCCCCGTCAAACTGGTGCTCACAGGCAATAGCCACCTCGACCCATGGAAGACGTTCATCCGCACTACCGAGATAAAGGCAGGCCAGGCAACGCTCGATGTAACCGTAGGAGGCTACGATATCGATGAGCAGAACAGCTTCGACATCGAGCTGACTGATGCCGAGGGCCACGTGATAGCTCAGCAAAAGGGCATCAACCTCACCTATCGAGGCGAAGAGAACATCCGCCTCACCGTACAGAATCCCAAACTCTGGACACCCGAAACACCTTATTTATATCATGCGCACATCAAGCTCTATTCGTTAGGTCAGTTGGTTGATGAGATTTCGCAGAAGATAGGCATCCGTACCGTTCTCTGTTCGCGCGAGGTTGGATTCCAGCTTAATGGTGTTACCCGCAAGCTCAAGGGTGTTTGTCTGCATCACGACCTTGGTCCGCTTGGTGCAGCCATCAACAAAGCCGCCCTTATCCGCCAGATTAAGACGATGAAAGCTATGGGCTGCGATGCCATCCGCACATCGCACAACATGCCCAGTCAGATGCAGATGGATATCTGCGATTCATTAGGTATGATGGTGATGGCCGAGAGTTTCGACATGTGGCTTTATCCCAAGTGCAAGAACGGCTACGCGCGATTCTTCGACGAGTGGGCCGAGAAAGACCTCACCAACCTAATTCTAGCCAACCGCAACCATCCCAGTATCGTGATGTGGAGCATCGGCAACGAGATTCCCGAACAGGGCTCAGCCGAAGGTCGCCTCATCTCCATCCGCCTGCAGGGTCTCTGCAACCATCTCGACCCCACCCGTCCTGTTACTCAAGGTATGGACCATGCCGAGAAATCGCTTGATGGCGGATTTGCACAGGTCATGAATGTGCCTGGCTTCAACTATCGCGTACACAAGTATCAGCAGAACATCGAGCGATTGCCACAAGGCTTCCTGCTTGGTTCCGAGACGGCATCCACCGTCAGCTCACGTGGTGTTTATAAGTTCCCCGTAGAGGTTACCGATAATTCGCAGTACGCATCATGGTCGCCTAATTACATCCCTGGTGCTATCGACAAGGCCGACGGACAATGTTCAAGCTACGACGTAGAATATTGTTCATGGAGCAATCTGCCCGACGATGATTGGGTTTGGCAGGACGATAAGCCTTGGGTTATTGGCGAGTTTGTATGGACGGGCTACGACTATCTGGGCGAGCCTACACCTTACGATGAATACTGGCCCTCGCGTAGCAGCTACTTTGGCATTTGCGATTTGGCAGGTCTGCCCAAGGATCGCTACTACCTGTATCGCAGCCATTGGAACAAGCAGCAGCACACCATCCATCTGCTGCCCCATTGGAGTTTTGGCAAGGAGCGCCGTGGCAAGGTAACACCCGTGTATTGCTATACCGATTATCCTATGGCCGAGCTCTTTGTAAACGGCAAGAGTCAGGGCAAGATCAGTAAGAATCCCAACAGCCGATTAGATCGCTATCGCCTGCGCTGGAACGATGTGAAGTATCAGCCTGGCGAGGTAAAAGTAGTGGTTTACGATGCCCAAGGCAACAAGGCTGGCGAGAAGACCATCTGCACCGCAGGCAAACCAGCCGCTCTGCAACTTGATGCCTGGACCCAGCACGATGCGCCTATACTGAAGGCCGATGGTGATGACATGGCTTTCGTCACCGTATCGCTCACAGATGTTAAGGGCGTACTGATTCCTGAGGCCAGCGACCAACTATCGTTCGAGGTTACAGGGGCAGGAAGTTTCGAGGCCGTCTGCAATGGCGATGCCACCAGCCTCGAATCATTCAAAAAGCCCACGATGAAACTGTTTAATGGTCAGTTGGTAGTCATCGTCCGCGCCGCCAAAACATCAGGCATCGCCACACTCAAAGTTACAGACAAGAAACGCAACATCAGCAAGAGCCTACAGATACGTGTAGAATAACCAAGCTTTCAATAAGCACTATTATAACCATAATGACTTCAGCCATTCGATTCACTCGGATGGCTGTTTTCATATCGGCTGTGGTCAGTTCACGTTCGTTTTCGCCGATGTAAGGTTTATAGAATACTTCGCCGAAGTACTTGTGCGGGCCGCCGAATCGGCAATCCAGAATGCTGGCGAGTGCTGCCTCGGGGTAGCCGCTATTTGGCGAAGCGTGATTGCGAGCGTATTTGCGGATAAAGGTGAAATGGCGAAAAGGTGAAGAGGTGAAAATTATCATCAATAAGGCTGTTAATCGGGCGGGAATGTAATTCGCCACATCGTCTATTCGAGCCGCCACGCAGCCAAACTTCAGATAGCGCTCCGTGTGATAGCCTATCATCGAGTCAAGCGTGTTCACCATCTTATACGCCAACATACCTGGTGTGCCCAGCAGCATGAGCCAGAACAGCGGCGCTATCACGCCATCGCTCAGATTCTCGGCCAGGGTTTCGAGGGCTGCCGTACGCACCTCCTGGGCTGAGAGTTCCGACGTGTCGCGCCCAACGATGCGAGCCACCTGCGCCCTACCCTCATCCAGCGACCGGTCAAGCGCCAGGAACACCTCGCGTACCTCTTTTATAAGTGTGGTTCCCGCCAGGCAGTAGAAAACGATGATGGCATCGAAGAAGGTGAGAAAGTGAGAGGGTGAGAAGGTGAGAAAATAGCGGATTAGCCAACTAACGCCAAACACCAGCATGATTAACCCAATAGACATGACGGCGCCTTTGAGTTTGCGATGCTGTCCGCGGTTCAGCCGTTTCTCGCCAAAGGCAATCATCCGTCCGAACCACACTATCGGGTGCGGCAGTCGCTCCGGATCGCCAAACACCAGATCCATCAGCCAACCTACTATCAATGCAATCGGATTAATCATAACCGCCTGCAAAAATACATCATTTCGCGGTCATGACCAAATGATTTTGGAAAAATCCCACTTTTTAGGTATTGCAAATACGGAAAAAACATCGTACCTTTGCATCCAGAAAGCTTTAGCCAATGTTCATATAAGTATTTGTTTAGTTATATAAGAATTTGGGCCTGTCGTGATGACAGGCCTTTTTCAATATATTTTAATCAAAATTAGCGATTTATCAAACGATCATTCATATAATATAAGTTCGGTATCTGTTCGTTCAGATACAGCCATCGGCTCCAACCAGTTACTTTGTCGAAAGTCAGTTGCTGATAGGTGTTTTCCCATGTCGTATCAATAAAGAAAGACTCGACAGGCTCGATTTGGCCAGCCTCGTAATATTCCACCTTACCATCAGCAAATACATTATAATAAATCTCGATTTGACTATAATCTGTATTTTCGAAATAGGTAACATATATACTACCCTTAACGCCCATCATTACGCTACAGTTAATTTGTATATTCTTCTTCATCAACACCTCGTTACAGTAGCGGCTTGCAACGCAGTTGTCGAACTTCTCTAGCAGCTCGTTAGCAAAGCCTTGGTCGAATACGTCGGGCAGTGTAGTCATAATGGCCGTGGTATAATCTTTTATGTCGTAAGAAGGATAGCCTGGCATTACCTTGAGTGCGTTTTGTGTTACAGCATCGATCTTTGCTTTATTATCTTTGTTGGCGTATGCAGCTACAAGCCTATCGACAAACTCCTTGAACTTATTGCCAAACGCATCAAGATCACGTGTGCGAATAACGCTCAGATCGTGATAATATAACTCATAATCAGTAATACCAGCTTCGGCCATTTCGGCTTTATCTATATCCCATATAGCCACACAGTCTTTGTTGTAGTTGACAAGAGCGGGCTCTAAGTCTGCAGTGTTCTGTGCCAGATGGTCTATCAGCACATCATATACACCGCCTCTATCAGGTGCCCAAGTTGTTGTCATGATAAGATAGTCGGTAATATCTTTTAGTTCGAAATGATACTCAATATTGTTTGTTGAGCAAGCGTCCAAATAGACAGCATCCATACGACTGTTGGTGTGGCTCAAGGCGTATTTAAGCGATGAAGCGGTGAAGTACGAACGAGGATCTTTATAATTATCGGACATCAATGATCTGGTTGATGCAGGTTTAACATATGGAAATTCCATGTAAGTTATATATGATTCGCCATGACCTGATAATATCAGTATATATTTTTTTGCTGGGCAAACCTCGGTGGCCCAGTTGATAAAATTTATTAGCGAATCAACAGTCGTCATGTAGCTATTTTTCGGTCCATAGATATTATCTGTGTTCAACAGCACATTGTCTATAGGATCTTTTATCGTGTTATCAACAACGAATCTGATGGTCTGCAGCTCGAATGGCTTCAATTTATCGTACATGGCGTCAGCCTCTTCCTGACTTGCTCCTTCTTTCACCATCGGGTCGATCATATTTTCTTTAATGTCTTCGATCGACGAATACTTGTACTGAGCAGCAATCTTCACCTTGTCGTAGCTATTCAGCTTTGCATCATACATTTCCTTCATATTCTGGAGCATGTACTTGTCAAGGGTTTCTCCACCAAACCCATAATACAATATGGTATAGTCGGCCTTCTCGGTTTCGGTGTCTGCATTTGTCGGATTATCATCTATGTTAGTACATGCTGTCAGCACATTTGCAGCTGCGCAGCAAAGCACAACTGCAAGCGCCATCAAATACTTCTTCATCATCATATTTATGGTTTTATATTTTTTCATATCGCATACCTGTTTCGTGTATCTGCTGCAAAGATAGAAATTTATTTGGCAACTTCCAAACTTTCCTCTAAAAATGTACGCATTTGGGCCTGCGTACAAATTATTGCACAATTTTCTTGTTATTATCAAATTGTTTTCTTATCTTTGCAGTCGATAGTATTACTACAATTTAATTTATTCCTAATATGACTAAGAAACTTTTGATGGTGATGGCCGCCACCTTGATATGCGGCACAAGTGTATTCACATCGTGTACAGTAGACAACGTTGATAATGCCGCAACGCCCACAATTGATGGACTTAGCGAGAAGATTATCGGCAAATGGATTACAGCAACCGACATGGATGGTCAGCCTACGCTTACTAATAATAAGGAGGTCATAACCTTTGTGTCGCCCACCAAGGCCTATGCAAGTAGATCGCGTGGTAATATGAATGGCGGTCCTCAAGCACCTAATCCACAGGACGCACCTGAGGGACAAGGAGCCCCTGAGGGTGCAGGTGCATCCGACCCCATGCCTGGTGCTGGCGGATGGGATAATTATCAAGAGTGTGACGTGAAAATTGATGGTAATACGGTGACCCTCATGTCTCCAGGCCCCGATGGTTCCATTAATTCAATCAAATATCAGATCGTATCTATTTCAGATTCTGAGTTCGAATGTGAAGTCATCCGCGATGCCCCTGGTGGTCAAATGGGCTTGTCGCCTGATGAAGGTAACAATGGAGAAGCGCCGATGAATGCTAAGCAGTATCAGCGTTTCGTAAAAGTCGCTAAAGACTTTAAGCAGGATATCCTCGGCCTGTGGGAGTGCACGGGGCTGACGGGCATTGAGACTTACAACGACGCCAACGCACGCCTGGAGTTCTTCGCCGACGGTACCTACAAGTTCTGGCGCAAGAACGATGCTGGTGAGTGGGAAGCCGTTACCACCCGCGAGTTCCAAGACTACTTCGTAGACGGCACCCTGCTGGCCACCCGCTGGAAGAACCAAGGCGAGGCCGAGCTGCGCGAGTGGTGGGAAATCGCCTCGATCGCCGACGGCCAGATGCAATGGACTGCCCTGCGCCAGCAGACCGACGGCTCCACCATCCAACAAAGCATGACGTGGAAGAAGATCGAGAATTGAAAGAAAAAATGCAGAGTTTATCCAAACAATAGATACTGAAAAAGGCCTGTCGTGATGACAGGCCATATTTATTTGCTGAGTTTCTCGAACTCCTTTTTAGCGGCTGCCATATCGTCGAGAAAAGCCTTGCAGGAATGCAGGCGAGCATAACATGCAGCAGCCAACATACGCGAGGCATCTACGTCGCTCTGCCAATGGAATCCGGCTATCACGCGACTCTGTCCCCATTCATAGCCAAGTTTAAAGAGTGCATCCTGTGCTGCTGGATTTATCTCACAAAGCAGCAAAGCCATTCCCCATCCACGAACGGTATGTTCTGAAGGATAAGAACCGGTAGGTCGTAGTTCTTCTTCCTCTGCAGGAACCAATGTCAGCTCATTAAAATACACATATGGACGCTTGCGCATATACGTTGCCTTGGGTTTTGTTGCACTCAAACGGATAGTCAGCACAGCGCGCTCTACTACCTTGTAGATAGCTGGTGTTTTCTGCTTGGAAATCTCCATGCCGAAAGCACCACAGAACTGCGGCACCATATCGGCCACTTCAAAATCAGCCTCGCGAATGGCCTTCTTGGCACGAAGCGAGTCGAGTCGCTGCTGTTTTCCCCAGTAATACTGCGATATGTCGTACAAAAACTGCGATGAACCTGGTGCAGGTGGTTCGGGTAACCAATAAACTGCGTTAGGAACTTCGTCGGCTGTCAGATATACTTTGTCTGACTGCTGAGCAAATGTAATATTGCTCGAAAGGAAGATCGCCACTATCAGCGAAAGGATTGAATTCTTTTTCATATTCTATAGTTATTTGTGGGCAAAGATACGATTTTTTTTATTAATATGGAAGTTTTTTTGTATTTTTGTATGCTCATATTAGATATATATGTATCTTTGCAATGTCAATCAGAACAAACGACATCTGAGAGACAAGAAACAGCTAGTTTAACAATTTAAAATTTATTAGATTATGGAACAGAATGAAAAGAACTGCCAGAAGGATCAGGAGTTAACTAAGGAAGAGTTGGAGCAGGTAAACGGCGGAGGTTTTCTACCACGTCCGAAAGGGTATGACGACCCACTGACGTGTTAATTGCTGCTGACTTTGCAATGTCAATCTGTTGAGGGAGCATCCTTAAACAAAAAAGCCGGAAGCTATTAACTTCCGGCTAAAAAACATTAGATGTCCTGTCGGCAGAGGTCCCAGCCTGATAGCATCGCGAAATCATCTATTGATTCCGTGCCGTTCTCTTGTATCGCCATGGCGCGGCCTATTGCTATCCAGCGGGCAGGTTTGTCGCTTGGTATGCCGATGGGCTCATCGGGGACGATACCCGTCAGCCGACTGACGTTGGCGATATAAGCCTCGGTCTTATTCTCCATCGGCGGTGCCCATTTGCTGATGATGGCGCGGATGGTGTAGAGGCGGTACTTGTGATAGTAAGTACGCGTGAGCAGATAAAACGCAGCCCGCCACCCCCACTCTAATGTTTCAAACTGGCAGAAGCTCGCATCGCTCTGCACGGCCCTCAGGCCCTTCCACTTATCCTTCGAACGACGGATATTCAGTGGATTATTATTACGAATTCCTCTTGGTAACATAATGTTTAATTTTTAATGTTTAATATATTTCTCGCTCTTAATAAAACTGTCATCTGTCATCTGTAACACATATTTTCTGCAAACCCATTGGCGTAACATACTCTTGCATTTACGCATATCATTAGGTAACCCCTTTTGACTACGCACGCGCATAACTTCATTAATGGTGAACTCGTTGGGCAACAACTCTAATAGATTCTGTGGTCCACGAGTACGCATACGCTCACCATCTCTGTTGGCAGCTTCTATGTCCTCACCAAAGAACTGCATCTTGCACCAGAGGTCGTACTGCAGGCTCCAACGGATAAAATCTTCAATAGATTTCTCCCATTGCTGGCCGTTAGCTACGTACAATACGCAAGCCTTAAGCCAAGCAATCACGATGGCGCGATGCGAGAGATTCCAATAGGTCTCGTTCTGCGATAACCGTGCGAACTCAGCGCATTCCTCTTGGAGTTTCTTGGCGAGTTTGAATGCCTGAGGGCAATCTATCTGGCCGCGAGCGTTTACAAGGTTGTCGATGTAAGGCTTGAGTTCTTCATCGAATGCCGAATCATACTTACCATAGATTGGCTGCTCAGCGCCGATTTCCATCTCGGGGATGGTACAGAAGTTGATACGACTGATTGGTCCATCTGTCAATACACGACTAAAGAACTTACGACCTTTCTGAATCGTGGTACACGCGTTCCAATTAAAACGGCATTTGGGACGGGCGGTTACGCTCTGCGTGCCGATACGCGTCTGGCCGAACTCAGCGCCAGGGTCGAAAGCTAAGCACATCAGCTGGAAGTGCTGTTTGCCAGTCTGACCTTTCAGCTGCTCAAATAGGTCTATCTCGTTCAGTTTCACATAAACGAAATGTCCCTCCGCTTCATCCATTCGGGTTACGAGTGCAGGCTTGGTCATATCTGGGTCAATCTCTTGGATAACAAGACCCTCAGGGCGAACTTGTTTGTCCTTGTTGGCTCCCTTCTTCTGGCAGTCCTTCTTCCACTCAGCTTCACGACGGGTGTTCTCCTCGTCGCGCCGCTTAATGTCGGCCATAATGTGGCGGATAGGTTCGTCAATGCAACCCTTACCAGCACCCGTATGCGCCATCAGGCAGTTCATCAGCGTAGCCTCATGCGGCACATAATCGGTATACTCAAACGATACCTCTTTCAGGTGCGTTCCCAACGGTGGGAACACCGCATGTGCCACCGCCGCCTTATATTGAGTAGGCGTATTCCTCGTCAATAAACGGATGAGTTTCGGCAACTTCTTCTCGCTCGGCATCTCCGGCATTTGCTCAATTTGTTCATCAGCATTTGCACTCGGCTTTGCCGCTTGACCTTGTCCAAGAATGCTGAGCCTTCGGCTTTGAGTATAAATCCCCTCCTGATCCTTCGTTAGTTTCTGATTAGGATTATAATACTTTGAATAGAACTCATTCACCAGCGTCTGGATATTCTCATCGCTCCAATGCTCAGGCATCAACTCAGCCAGCACACCGTTAGCCTCTTCCTTAGAAAGCAACTGATTAGCACCACTCAAAAAGATTTTCACCGATGTATGTCTACCGCCAGCATCCAAGAAGTCGTTCCTTTCCAGTCCCTTAGCCTTTAAAACCGCATCCCCCACAAACCGCGTCCGCTCATCAATCTCTTTTTGGCACGGATTCTTGGACGAGCCAAGCGGCAAAGCCGAGCGTACACGGCTCTCTTCTAGAGAGACACTGTTTTTATCCGCACTTAAAGCCGTGTCTTTATTATTAAAGCCGCGAAAATCCGTGCCTAATAAATCCTCCCACGGCTTATAGTGCTTGCGGGCTTTCTTGGCACCGGGAGGCACCTGCTCCTCCCCTCGCCTTTCGCGCTCCTTCAGGCGGGCATATTCCGCCTCGCACTCCTCGGCGCTCATCGGCTCGGTGAATAGCTCATCATTCAGATACAGCAAGTCTTCAGCGCTGCCGCTTGTTGAAAAGACGACTCGTTGCAAATCCTTGGTGTTGGTATCCATCTCTATCTGCAATATCGTGGCTATTCGCACCTGGTTTTCAAGAATTGTGGTGCCAGGCAAGCGTTTACAAACAAGGTGGAAACCTTCTTTTGCCGATTTCTCTAAGAACATCAAGCCTATCTCATCCTTCTTGCTGAGTATTTGCTTCGCCATAGCCTCCGATTCTGACTTATCATAGCAGTCAATATCGTGGAAAAAGTAGCTTCCGATGCTCTTACATCCGGCCAACTCTCCATTTACATGGCCCAAATTGTAAGCAAACTGCACCAGCTGCGCCTTCTCCTTCTCATCGCCCTGACGCGCCTTTGTTAAGTGCTCCAGATTCTCCTTAGAATTGCGCAGAGCCAAGAACTCTTCGCGGTTCTTTACGGGTGTTGCAAACTTCTTTCCTCTAGTTTCGATACGATAGATCATTTACTCCATCCTTCCTTTATCAGGTAAGCGATGATCTTTCGTGAGTCATTTTTCACAATCTTTGCCAACATATAGCGCATGGCGCTGGGCACCTTAAATGTAATGTAGTCGTAACCATCGGCTGCAAACGAAAGGCTTGCCCAACCAGCCCTGAACACAGGCTTTCCGCGCTGTCGGCGTTTCTTTCTAAGGCTATCAAATATACCATTGTTTAGCAGTTGTGCCTTTGCCAAGCCGGCAAACGGCTCCACCTGTCCCACTACGGGATTGTCGGGCAAAAACTGCACATACTCCTGTCCATTCTCTAACTTGCTGATAATCAGCTGTCCATTAATTTGGACTGTCTTGTTTACTTTGTTATTTATTTTCATTTTTCTTTTGAGTTTTTAAAGCGAGAAGAGATTTCGGATTCTTTGGCCATTTACTCGAGAACATCCTCCTCACCTCAACTCAAAAATTCTACATATTCTTTTTATTTCATCTCGTCATACTTACGTCGCAACCACTCCATCAAATAGCCTTCGTTGAGGGTCCATTCGCCTTCAAAGTCTAAGTTCACATCGTGTTTCTTGATAATTGGCTCAAATGCCGTCATCACTTGGCGAGCCCACTTCAATTGGTTCTCGTCATTTTTCTCCTCTGTTGGGTCGGGTGGTAACTTCTTGTAAGCCTCGTAACACTCGCGGGCACATGCCACATAGTTGTCAGGAAATCCATGTCCAATGTATCCCCAGAGCATGTCAACAATCTGAATCACATCCGGCTCAAGTATCAGGTCTTTTTCGTTCGCAGACTTATAATGCTCCAAAGCATCTTTCAGTCCTTTATAAAGCGTTTTCAGATACTCCAAACAACTCTTTACTGATGAACCTTCGTGAATCGGAAGCCCAGGTACGCACTCTGCAAAGTGATCCTGCATGGGCAGCCAATCATCTGCTGCAACCTTGTTAAGCTGTTCTTTTCTAACCACATCCAGCATCATACACAAACTGCGGATGTTCATCTCAATTGTTTTAACTGCAACGTCTAAATACATAATCTTATTTTTTTTGATGTTAATTTCTAATCTTAAAGTTTCACAATGTCATTTGCAACAATGTCCATGTACGTCTGTCCATTGTACTCATGCGTTCTGAACTGCATGCTTGCTACAACCAGCTCACCCTCGGCAAACTCGATGGTTGCCAAATTGCGGAACACCGTTACCACATACGTGTTGGCCCACTTGTCGCCAAGCTCTTGCAGCACCAGCATACGCTTGTTAATCACTCCGTTTTCACTCTGCGCGGTGGTCATAGCACCGCATTTCTTTACTCTTAAAATCATAATTGTTTGTAAAATTAAATGTTAATATAAATTGAACCAAATTTGCTTTCATATTCTGCTCTGATTTCTTCGATGCTCTTGTGCACCACGCTCATGCCGCGATCTCTCATATCAAACTCGGCACTTCTCACGCCTATCAGATAGTTCAGATACTGTTTGCATTTCACTTTGCCTTTAGGCAAGTCTGCTTTCAGTATTTTCCTGGCTTTAATACTTATCATCGCCATGAACGAAAGCGCTTCGCCTGCCCATAGTTGAACCTTGGCATGCCTGTATGCATCCATTTTACCATCACCTACTTTGAAATTTACGTTAGCCTCTTTAGGCAACTCCTGTAAAATTTCAATCAATTCTTTTACTTTCATTTTTCTTTTAATTTTTAATTTTTAATTTTTAATTTTCTTTGGATCGTCATTTCTGATTTCCGAGTGCAAAAGTAGACATAAAAAAACGGCGACGGAAGAAAAATTCCATCGCCGTAGAGTTTTCGGGAGTTTGGCGTAGAGTTTGCCAGTCTCTCGGGAGTTTTCAATCAAAATCACTCATTTTTCGTAGAGTTTTCGGGAGTTTCTCGGGAGTTTCTCGGGAGTTTTCAAAATCAGCCAGTAATAAAGCCAAAGTTCTCTCTCCTATATCCTTATATTTATAGAACCTAGAACCAGAAACTAGCGCATTATCCGGGTCCCACTTACTAACTTCTTTTGCAAAGCTCAGTGTGTCGAATCGTTGAAGTTCACTTGCATCAGGCAGCTTCTCGTGATTAGGCAGTTCCATTATTACTCTATTAGCAAAACTGTCGTATGCCTTTGGGGGGAATGCTCCCACCTGGGTCATTGGTCTGAACACGGCAAACCACATGCGTGCAATGGTTATCGACGGGCCGATAGTACGTATCACCCACGAAATCTTCTCGTCGGTAATAACCTTGGGCTTTACCATCTTCAGTTTCGACTTTCTTACGGGTTCCGACAGTTCCTTATAGTTTACCGAGAGGTCGTTTCTGTTCAAATCAACTACTTTCCCCACAATTTCGCCCTGATTCTCATCGGTCATCAACACGGGCTCGTAGTCAGGATTCTGCGGCACCAGCCACGTATTGTCATCGTCATCGCAGTACAAAGCCCTGACTGTCGACTTGCCGTTTACCACAGCCAGCACCACATCGCCATCACGCACGTTTACGTGAGTTCTCACTTTGAGCACGTCGCCTTTCACAATGTGCTTATTAATCATCGAGTTGTCTAGCGCATCAATCTCTATCACCAGCCGTCGATTAGACAGTGGCGATGTCAGGCCATACTCGCCTCGGGCGGGTTCAGCAGCCATCATGCATCTGCCATTGAAATCCTCTAACACTTCGGTCCCGCTCAGCAGCGGACAACGCGCATCTTTTGTTAAGATCAGGAACAGATCGTTCTCTGAAAGTTCATTCATAATCATAAGTTATTATCAATCTTTTTACCTTGCTTAGGCGATGCAAAAGTACAAAGAAAAAGTGGAATCACAAAATAAAACAACGATATATTTGTGTGACAGATGACAGATGACAGTTTTATTATGGACGGGTATGCTTAATAGCAAAAATTATGTAATTAATAATTACTATATATATAATATATATATTATATATATAGTAAAAATTCACTTGTACTTTTTAGTGCTCAAAATTAAACTGTCATCCGTCACAACTGTAACGCTCAGGTGAGGAAAAAATATTTTCCACGTGTGAGTGCAAATACGACCTCACTATATTAACAATTCATTAACACTTGATATTTGCCCACCTCGCCAAAAAGTAGTACCTTTGCATTGTCAAAATAAAACAAATAACAACAGTATTAACAACACAAAAATTAAACTAAACAAAGTATGGCACTAAAAGTTAAAGCACAAGAGAAGTTGCAGAAGATTGGCACTCATGCAGGCAAGTATCGCTACATCATGATGCCCGAGTTGTACACCAGCCTGAGTCAGGACAAGGTGATTAAGGAGGCTGCCCTTCGCAGCGGAGTAAGTAAGGGAATCATGCAGGCATGCTGGGATGCAGCTGGCGAGGTGATCAAGGCGTGGGCCACTGAGGGCCACTCGGTAGCGCTGCCAGGACTGGGCACCATGCGATTCGGACTGCGCGCCAAGTCGGTCGAGAAGGTAGACGAGGTAAAGGCAGGCCTCATTACCAGCCGCCGCATCATCTTCACCCCAGCCGTTGAGCTGAAGGACGAGTTGGCCGGCACCGCCATCCAGATTACCTGCTACGACCGCGACGGCAAGGAGGTGAAGCGAGTAACCTCAACCAGCGGCGAGGTAGAGGATCCCGAGAACGAGAACCAGAACGGCGGTAGTTCAACCTCAAGCCAGACAGGCGGCGGTCTGCCCGACGACGGAGATTAAGCGCTTGGGGCGAAAGCCCCACCCGCTTAATATTAAAGATTAAAAAAATAAAGATTAAAGATTAAAACCATGACAAAGAGAGAAACAGCAAAGTTTATAGTTCAGCTCATCGCCTCAATAGCATCGGCGATACTGACGGCCCTCGGCGCCACGAGCTGTATGGGAGCCTAGCATTTCGGGGCAGCGATGCCCTGCGTATAAAGCCTAAGACCTGCACTTGGGTGTTCTTCGACAAGCGAAGCGGCAAAGCCGAGCGTCGACTCCCATACTGCAGCGAGGCAAGCAACACCCCTCAAGCCAGCAATAATGAAACTTGCTTGAGGGGATTTTTGTTATTACCAATCAGACAGGCCATATTCGTAGTAACTAAACAAATACTTATATGACAATTGGCTAAAGCAATCTGGGCGCCGCTCGGCTTTGCCGCTTCGCTTGCGAAGAAAGGTACGGAGATTATTTTAAACCCACAATACCTATTATTTGGGATTTTGCTTGCACATGTGAAATAAATTATGTCAGAAGAATTTGTAAAGCCTTAGTCTCTAAGCTTTTCCTGCTTGATGATAAACGTGTTGTCGCGCTTGATGCTGATAGTGGCTTGCTTAGGCAATCCCTTGGCTGCGGCCTTCTTAAGGTCGGCCTTGGCCGAATAGTAAACACCACGAACCACATCGTCGTTCGAATCGGCATCGCTGCCTACAACCTTGAATATCTGCTTAACAGAGTCGACCGACACAGAGGCGCCCTCGATGGTTTTGTCTCTGAACGATGACACCAGAATACTGTTTACCTCTTCCTCGGCCTCGAGTGCGGC
>NZ_CAMJFM010000040.1 GCF_946404925.1 uncultured Prevotella sp.
TCGTGACCTCCTGCGTGACAGGCAGGCATTCTAACCTACTGAACTAACGCACCAGGAAACGCTCTTCCTTATTAGCGGGTGCAAAGGTAGTGATATTTTTGGAACTACCAAAACTTTTCGGCACTTTTTTGCGATTTAATCGCATTTTTTTCTAAAAAACGTACTGAAACAGCACAGAATCGCTAAATTTCACCCCATCAAAGAGCCAATCTTTGATTTCTGCCGCAACCAGGAAACCTGATTTTTTAAACAGTTGAAACGACGGTTTATTATCAACGCCAACATAAGCATAGAGCTGATGAAGGTGCAAAATATGCAATGCATAATCCAAAATCTGCTCTATAACAGCTATGCCATACCCCTGACGTCGATAAGAATTCAGAATAATGAGGCCTACTTCTGCACGAAGATTAGAAGGATCGAAGTTCACAAGGTCTACAACTCCCACCACGTCGCCATCAGAGTTTTCTACTATCATGCGCACCTGACGATCGGAATATATATCGCTTTTGGCATTAGCAACATAGTCGTGGAGCAAATAGCGTGAATATGGAACGTTTGATGTGCCAACATTCCATAACTCCACATCGTTTTCGATGCAATAAAGAAGATCAAGATCTTCGGGCTCTATAGCTCTAAGTTTTATCTGTTTCATCCTAAATGGAGTTTTTTTCTAATTATATCAGCCAAAGCCAATGATGCACGGAAGTAGATGGCGCACTTTACTGGAATGGTGAAGAAAAAGCTAAGATGATCATAATGCTTACGGAAAAAGATGAGCATGGCCTGATAGAATACATGCACATAACGGAAGTCCGACTTTTGGGTTGACTGTCCTTTATAATGTTTTATAGAATAAGGTAGATACCAGTTCTGCCAGCCACCTTTTAGCAAGCGATACGAAAGGTCGATATCTTCACCATACATAAAGAAATCCTCATCCAGCAGTCCAACTTGCTCAAGAGCCTTACGACGAATCATAAAGAATGCACCGCTAACAACCTGAATCTGTCCAGGAACATCCCATGAGAGATGACTCATATAATAGCGCTTTGTAAATCCCAACATTTTTCTTGCAGCAACTAAAGGCGTTGGTACCGCACGACGGCTTTCAGGAGCCAGGCTGCCATCTGCATTATGCATCTTTACTCCAGCAGCACCTGCTTCAGGATGTTCATCCATAAAAGTAATTACATGGTGAAGAGTGTCTTGCTCAACAACAGTATCGGGATTTAGAAGCAACACATACTCACCCGCAGATTGGCGGATGGCGATATTGTTGGCCTTTGAGAAGCCAAGATTCTCTATATTATATATAAGGTGTACCCAAGGATAATCACGCAATACGACCTCAACACTATTATCAGTACTATTGTTATCTACAACAAAAACTTCGGCCTCAATACCTTCGAGTCCCTTAGCCACACTATCGATACAAGCAGTAAGATAGTTGCACACATTGTAGTTAACAATGACTACTGAAAGTTTCATTCTCCCGACTCAACCTCTGCTTGACAACGACTCATGGTTGGGAACACAAATGGCAGGCAAAGCAACTGGATAATGGCCATATAGCCGAATGTTGTGTTCATAAACATATAATAGAAATAGGTGTTAGCCACCATAGGTATCAACAGCAGCGCTAAACGCAGAATGCCCCATCTGAACAGAGCATGCTCTTTGTTTGTTATCAAATCTTGATGCACCTTCTGAAACTTGAACAAGCGAAGAGCGATAAACACGCCACCAAGTGTAATCAATTCCATAAGGGCGGTAAGAATAAACTCGGAATTCTTATGTTCTTCAAACAAGCCCGACTCCATGATACCAGTTTCGTAAAGTACAACCGCGCCAATTGCAACCAACACTGCAAATACCATAACGGCCATTAATTGATTTCTAGTTTCCTTCATATTCTATTGTATTATTATTTTTCATCAAACAATGTACGATTGGCAATAGAGCGACCAAGCGTTACCTCATCGGCATACTCCAGTTCGTTACCCACAGCTATTCCACGGGCTATAACACTTACCTTAACTCCAGTTGGAGCTAATTTGCGATAAATATAGAAATTGGTTGTATCACCCTCCATGGTTGGACTAAGCGCCAGGATAACCTCATTAACGCAACCCTCGCCTATTCGTTTTATCAGCGAATCAATCTCTATATCAGCAGGTCCCATACCATCCATAGGCGATATAACGCCACCCAGCACATGGTATAAGCCACGATACTGTTGAGTATTCTCGATGGCCATAACATCCTGAATATTCTCAACCACACATACAGTAGTTTGGTCACGACGATAATCGGCACAAATAGGACATACATCACTATCGCTTACATTATGGCAAACCTTACAATATTTCACTTCTGCCTTTAGCTTACTAATAGCTTCAGCAAAACCTGCAACATCGGCATCGTCCTGACGAAGCATCCAAAGGACAAGGCGCAATGCTGTCTTACGACCAATTCCAGGAAGCTTAGAAAACTCCTGAACGGCCTTTTCCAGTAGTTGTGATGGGTATTGTTGTTGTATCATATCTCCGACAATTCTAACCAACGCATTGACTTCTCGTCGAGTTCGTCTTTAAGCAATGGCAGACGCTTACTTTTCTCAGTAAGTTCTTCCACTAAAAGAGTCCCGCTACACAACGCCTCTTCAAGTTCGCGTTGCTCTGTTTCAAGTTTTTCTATATCGATCTCAAGCTGCTCCAACTCACGTTTCTCTTTGTATGTGAGTTTACGTTTCTGCTGAGTATTATTCTCAGGTGTAGCTTTTGTTTCTTTCTCAGCTTTCTCCTTAGACTCTTTGGGCTCATTGGGCTGAAGTAGGCTCCACTGTCGATACTGTGTATAGTTACCGGGGAAATCTTGAATATCTCCATCGCCCTTGAATACCAACAGATGATCTACCACCTTATCCATAAAATAGCGATCGTGACTTACCACGATGACGCATCCAGGGAAATCCTGAAGGTATTCCTCAAGAATCTGCAGGGTTACGATATCAAGATCGTTGGTAGGCTCGTCGAGAACAAGGAAGTTCGGGTTCTTCATCAGCACCGTACAAAGATACAACTTTCGGCGCTCGCCACCACTAAGTTTATATACATAGTTGTGCTGTTGTTCGGGTGTAAATAGGAAATACTGCAAAAATTGTGAAGCCGAGAAATGCTTACCACCACCCATATCGATGTATTCAGCGATATCCTTCACAACATCTATCACCTTCATCTGGTCATCAAACTGCAAACCTTCTTGCGAGAAATAGCCAAAACGCACGGTATCGCCGATATCGAATTTGCCACTATCGGGAGCCACCTGTCCCAGCAGCATCTTGATGAATGTAGACTTACCTGTACCATTGTTCCCAACGATTCCCATTTTCTCAAATCGCGAGAAGTTATAGTAGAAGTCCTTTAGTATCACCTTGTCGTCGAATGCCTTAGATACATACTGACACTCAAATATCTTAGACCCGATATATACATTACGTGATTTCAACCGTATCTGCCGTTCCTCTATTCGCTGCTTGGCCACCTTCTCTAGTTCGTAGAAAGCCTCTTCGCGATAACGTGCTTTATGTCCGCGGGCCTGAGGCATACGGCGCATCCACTCCAACTCGGTACGATACAGATTATTAGCACGAGCTATCTCTGCCCTGCGATTATCTATACGTTCCTGACGTTTTTCAAGATAATAGCTATAGTTGCCACGATAGGTATAGATGGTCTGATCGTCAAGTTCAAGTATTACGGAGCACACACGATCCAGGAAGAACCTATCGTGAGTCACCATCAGTAACGTCTTGTTGCCACGGTTCAAGAAACCCTCCAGCCACTCTATCATCTCTAGGTCAAGATGGTTGGTAGGCTCATCTAGAATCAGCAGGTCGGGATCGGTAATCAGTACATTGGCCAAAGCCACACGCTTCTGCTGTCCACCACTTAGTTGTCCCATTGGCTGATCGAGGTCACGAATCTTAAGCTGAGTAAGAATCTGCTTAGCCTTCAGCACCTTCTCTGGATCGCCTTTATGATTAAAGCATGCATCAAGCACACTCTCAGCAGGATCGAAATCAGGAGCCTGCTCTAACATACCCACACGCAGATCTCTGCGGAAGATAATCTCACCATGATCGTATCCCTCTTTGCCTGAGAGGATAGAAAGCAGCGTGCTTTTACCCGTTCCGTTTTTGGCAATCAGGCCAACCTTCTGCCCTTCCGCAACCGAAAAACTGATATCATTGAACAACACTAACGAGCCAAACGACTTCGTTAGGTGTTGCACATCTAAATAAGGATTCTCCTTAGCCATTCTGCAGCTCCTTATTGATACTTTCGATATAATTCAAGACTTCATCACGTCCCTGTTTTTTTTCAGAAGATGTGACGAAAATCGGAGGCAACTCCTCCCAAGTCTCGCTAAGCACTTTTTTGTAGGCAGCAACGTTCTGTGCGGCCTTTGATGCGCTCAACTTGTCGGCCTTAGTAAATATGATGGTAAAAGGCACACTACTCGTACCAAGCCACTCAATAAACTCAAGATCTATTTTCTGTGCCTCCAAACGGATATCTATCAGCAGAAACACGTTAACCAGCTGCTCTCTCTGCAAAATATATCCGTTAATCATCTGCTCAAGTTTCTGAATCTCTTTTTTCGAGCGCTTGGCAAATCCATAACCAGGAAGGTCTACCAGATACCACTCATTATTAATAATGAAATGGTTTATCAGCAACGTCTTACCCGGTGTTGCACTTGTCTTGGCCAGATTCTTCTTACCAGTAAGCATGTTAATCAGACTCGACTTACCGACGTTCGATCTACCAATGAACGCATACTCGGGCTTAGTATCCTTCGGACACATTGTCTCCATCGGAGCGCTAAGTGTAAATTCTGCTTTCTTAATTTCCATTATATATCAATTTTGGGTGCAAAGATACTAAAAAAATCCGAAATTGTTTGGTGGTTAGCAAAAATATGCGTACCTTTGCAACGTTTTTCCAAAACATTGCTTCCAATCGCGAAGCATTTCCACTATTTTTTTCGAAATCAGTAAATGTAATTTAAGTACATATTGTATGTATACAAAAGAAGAATTAGAATCTATGGACATACCCCAGCTTGTGGGTATTGCAGACCAGCTTGGCATCAAGGTTTCGCCTGATGACCAGTTGGAAACCGTTGTTTATGCCATTCTCGACAAGGCTGCCGAGAACAGTGCTACCGCCGATGAGGCACCAAAACGCAAACGCACACGTATTGCAAAGAAAGATACAAGCCGAGTATATACTGTTAACGGTGAAGATGGCGAGAACCTCGACTCTAAGTCGAATCGTACACGCAAAAAGGTTGAAACGCCATCACTTTTTTCCGATATGCCTGTAGAGGCTCCAGCAGCAGAGGAAGCAGCACCAGCCGAAGAGGCAAAGCCCAAAAAGCGCGGACGTAAGAGTAAGGCTGAGAAAGAAGCCGAAGAAGCTGCTGCACATGCTACCGCAAAGACTGCTAAAAACAAGAAAGCCGTTATAGAAGAGCCTCAGGCTCCTACCGATGACTTTGTTGTGCCAGAGGCTGCTGAGTTTGCTGTAGGTGCAAGCGAAGAAGATGAGGCAACGCCAAATGCAATCGAACAGCTCCGCGAGAAAATGGCAGCCAACAAGGCAGTCGCTCCAGTTCCCGAGGCTACAGAGGAAAACACTGAAGAGAAGATGGACCCATTGACTGACGAAGTTGACGAGAATGGTGTTTGGCTTGGCGATCCAGGTGATGGAACCGACTTTATTACTATTGTCGATATCCCCATCGAGGATCAGGCTGCTATCCCAACTCTCGATATTTTCGACCGTCCAATGGCTCCTCAGGTAAACGACTCTACAGTTGTTAACCGTTCTGCACAAAGTGCTGCTCAGCCACGATTCGACTTTGCCGACCTGATTGATGCTAACGGCGTTCTTGAGATGCTGTCAGATGGTTATGGATTCCTGCGTTCAAGCGATTATAATTACCTCTCATCTCCAGATGATGTATATGTATCGCCACAGCAAATCAAAAAATACGGACTTAAAACTGGTGATGTTGTTGATTGTACAGTACGTCCACCTCACGAGGGTGAGAAGTTCTTTGCTCTTACAGATGTGAAGGCAATCAATGGCCGCGACCCAGGCGAGGTACGCAATCGTGTGGCGTTCGAGCATCTCACACCATTGTTCCCAGAAGAGAAGTTCACTCTTTGCGGCGATCGTTCTACTATCAACCCAAGCGTTCGTATCGTAGACCTCTTCTCTCCTATCGGTAAAGGTCAGCGTGCTCTGATTGTGGCTCAGCCTAAGACTGGTAAGACTGTCCTGATGAAGGATATAGCTAATGCCATCGCAGCCAACCACCCTGAAGCATATATCATGATGCTGCTCATCGATGAGCGCCCTGAGGAGGTAACCGATATGGCCCGCACCGTTAATGCCGAGGTGATTGCATCAACATTCGATGAGCCAGCCGACCGTCATGTAAAGATTGCCGGTATCGTGTTGGAGAAGGCTAAGCGTATGGTTGAGTGCGGTCACGATGTAGTTATCTTCCTTGACTCTATCACCCGTCTGGCACGCGCTTATAACACGGTTGCTCCTACAAGCGGTAAGATTCTTACCGGTGGTGTTGACAGCAACGCCCTGCAGAAGCCTAAGCGTTTCTTCGGTGCTGCTCGTAACATCGAGGGTGGTGGTTCGCTCACTATCATCGCTACAGCTCTGGTTGACACCGGTTCTAAGATGGACGAGGTAATCTTCGAGGAGTTCAAGGGTACAGGCAACAGCGAAATCCAGCTTAACCGCCAGCTCTCAAACAAGCGTATATTCCCAGCTATCGACCTGGTTCTGTCGTCAACTCGTCGCGACGATTTGCTGCTTGACGAGACCACTCTGAACCGCATGTGGATTATCCGCAAGTTCATTGCCGATATGAACCCAATCGAGGCTATGAGTACTATCCGCGACCGACTTGTTACTACACGTAGCAACGAGGAGTTCCTGATGTCGATGAACGGATAATGAAAAAGATATTATTTGTATGTCATGGTAACATCTGCCGTAGTCCTATGGCAGAGTTCGTCATGAAATACTTAGTAGAAAAAGAGGGGCTGACCGATCATTTTCTGATCGAGTCAGCCGCTACTTCTACTGAGGAGTTAGGTAATCCTGTTTACCCACCCGCTCGCCGCAAGTTAGCCGAACACGGCATATGTTGCGATGGTCATGCAGCACGCCAGATGACACGTGCTGATTATAACCGTTTTGATCTGTTGATTGGAATGGATCAGTGGAATCTGCGCAACATGCTGCGAATCTGTGGAGGTAGTGATCCCGAGGGAAAGATACGCCCATTGTTACCTAATAAAGACGTAGCCGACCCATGGTACACAGGCGACTTTGAAGCTACTTGGCAGGATGTATTGAAAGGTTGCAAGGCTCTATTAGATTAGTCTTACTCTTTCAACTTGCCTTTTATCAAATTAAGAGGTTTCATTTTCTTCTTTATCATCTCGCGAGCCTGTTCTTCGTTTAGCGTATAAACGTGATTAAATACGCCTACCGAAACCAGCTGGAACTCATTGTTGTAGTCTATGAATCCCAGGCTATAGAAGCGATGATCGCGCACAACGAAACTGGTATTCAGATACGTGCCCACAGCTGTTGTTGCAGCAACTGAGGCAATAGAGGCCAACGGACCATCGATATTGTTTTCACGCAGTTCGGCATTCACAGCACCCGTCATCACCGATTTGATAGTATCTACATGCTGTTGTCTGTCGGAAGTTGTAACCATTAGAGCTACAGCAATAACGGCAATAAAACCTAGGAAAATCAGAAATTTCTTCATCGCTTAGTCAAGTTTATAAGTTATTCGTAATATCTTTGTTGTATCAGCAGAAACCTTAAACCGGTTATCAGTGCGACAACCTATTAGCCACACGATAGCCCCAGAGGCATCTGTCAAAGCCAACTGTCTACGTTTCTGTAGGATGGTAAACTTCCTATCTGTCAGATAATCACTCACCAACTTTCGTCCTGTCATACCGAACGGTATGAACCAATCGCCATTCTCTATCGGACGGAGCAAAAGCGGAAATTTTACCTTATCTGCATCCACAGTTGCCACATCAGCCGATTTGGAGATGTTGGTATCCTCAGTTATTTCTACCTTATAAGTGATGGTTTCATCGTAGCGATAAGTACCACACTCTGGCATCTTTATCGATTTCATCGGCTGACTCTTAGGCTCAACTATCAGTTTTGAGCGATCAACCACTAAGGTATGGGTAGTCGATGTAAACTCCCTGCCCGGTTCGCTATTAATAGCACTAAGTATCTGTTCCGTCTGCGATGAATTAAATCCAAACGGCATCAGCCACTCGTGTAGAAACACCGATGGCGATGGCTGCCGTAGCATCTCATCAATCGAGACTTCACCCGAATCAGCCTTCAAAGCTAAACTCTCACGCTGCACTTCGGCATCATATACCTTCTCAGCCTCACACAGATAATTGGCGGTTTTATCGATATTGGCTATTGCGCCAGGTGCGATTTCTTCGAGAAGCGGTAACACGCGCAGGCGTACCTTGTTCCTAAGCACATCGCCCTCAAGGTTGGTAGAATCTGTCACATATCTCTGTCCGATGGAATCAAGATATTCTACAATCTCCCGCCTGCTGAGGCAAAGCAACGGACGAATCACAAAGTCGTTTTTAGCACGTATACCGGTCAGCCCGTGTATTCCTGCCCCACGTAGAAGATTCATCAGTAGCGTCTCAACAGCATCATCACGATGGTGAGCGATGCAGATTCCTTCGGCTCCTATATCCTTACAAAGCTGTCGGAAATAGCCATATCGCAAATCGCGAGCAGCCATTTCAATGCTTACTTTATGTAAATCGGCGTATTCCTTTGTGTCAAAATGAATTACGTGCAGCTGAATATCGAGCTCCGAGCAGAGGTTTCTTACAAAATTCTCATCCCTATCGCTCTCAGCGCTACGCAATTTGAAATTACAATGAGCAGCCTCTACTCGATAGCCCAACTCTTGCAGAATCAGCATCAATGCCACCGAATCGGCCCCACCGCTAAGTCCCACAAGATATAAAGCCTTGCGGTTTAGCAGATGATTCTTTTCGATGAATTGTTGAACTCTGCGTAGCATAAACTATTCTACAAAAAGTACAAGTCCTTTCAGATATTCACCCTCTGGATGATAGATATTAATAGGATGGTCGGCAGGCTGGTGCAGCTGGTGCAGGATACGAACCTTACGTCCAGCCTGGGCCGCAGCAGTAAACACAGCATTACGGAAGTGATCTTTTGTAACCACCTGCGAGCAACTGAATGTAAAGATTATGCCACCAGGCTGAATCTTCTGGAACGCCTTATTGTTCAGGCGTGTATAACCTTTCAGCGCATTGTGCAGCGCACCGCGGTGTTTGGCGAATGCAGGAGGGTCAAGGATTATCAGATCATAATTATTTCCAGCCTGTTCCAGATACTTGAAAGCATCCTCGCAGAAAGCCTCATGACGCTTATCGCCTTCAAAATTCAGAGCCACATTGCGATTGGTGAGCTCTATGGCCTTTGCGCTACTATCAACCGAATGTACCAGTTTTGCACCACCTCGCATCGCATAAACCGAGAATCCACCGGTATAACAGAACATGTTCAGCACACTCTTACCAGCAGAATACTTCTCTAATAGCGAACGGTTATCACGCTGGTCAACAAAGAATCCCGTTTTCTGTCCGCGAAGCCAGTCAACATAAAACTTCAGTCCATTCTCAAGGGCCACGTTATCATCCGAGCCACCATATACAAAGCCGTTCTCCATATCGTCCATGAACGGCAGTGTAGTCTCACTTTTGTAGTACACGTTGTCTATACGCTGGCCCATTACCTTCACCAACTGCTCAGCTATTTCCTTGCGGCACAAGTGCATACCAATGCTATGTGCCTGCATAACTGCCGTGCGGTCATATACATCAATAATCAGTCCTGGCAGGTTGTCGCCCTCTCCATGAACAAGGCGATATGTATTGTTCTGCGGATTATCGGCAATACCGATGGATTGGCGCACTTTCAGGGCTGAGGCAAGGCGCGAAGCCCAGAAATCGGCATCGATGTCTACATCGCGAAACGACAATACTCTAACTGCAATCGATCCCATCTGGAAATGGCCCACAGCGATGAAATCGCCATGATTGGTAAGCACACGTACCAGGTCGCCATCCTTCAAATCATCGTCGGCTTGCTGAATAGCACCCGAGAAAACCCAAGGATGGAAACGTAACAGGCTCTCTTCCTTACCACGCTTAAGATATATTTTCTTCATCTCTCTTAGTTGTTGTTTCTGGAACGATAACCAACTCATAATCATCATGTTCCAATATTCTTTTAAATTCACTGTATAACCTCACACAAGCCCATGCATCGATAGCTGCATATCGCTTCTGCGACTCCTCAAGCACATCGCGCTCCCAATTAGTTAGCTGCTCACGTTTGCTGATTCTCTCGCCAAAAACGTTGGCATATAGTTTCATCAAGCTCTGATCCTCTATACCTATCTGTCGGGCCATATCCTGAATATCCACAAATGTACCCATCTCAAATTCGCCAAGCTCACGCAGTCCGTGAGCATCGTTGCTCCAAGCTAAGCCAACCTTAGTAACAGTGGTATCCTCAAGCAGTCGCTTTACTGCAGGGCATAGTCCGATGTAGTTCAAACGGAACAAGAAACAGCAATCGGCAGTAGAAACCTGTAGCAACGAGCACTTGTGATGAACGCCCTTTTTGAAACTCGGACGCGTCTCAGTATCAAACCCCAGCACGGGTTGAGCCAACAGATAGTCAACTGCACGTTCAGCTTCGACCTCCGACAACACCACAACAATCTTTCCCGGAAAAATCACCCTCGGAAAGTCGGCAATTGTCTTCTTATCTACCTTATTTTGTATCAACTTTTTCATTTCTGCGTGCAAAAATATAAAAAAAATCCCGATTTATGATGAAATCTTATTTTTTTCAGCTACTTTTGCACGAAAATATCATAAACTATATGAAGAAGGTTAAGAAAAAGAGTACAAACAACGACAATAAGGAGCGATTGAGTTTTATTCTCGGTGCCATTCTTTTGGGTATTTCGATTTACCTGAGTTTCGCATTCGTTTCATATTTTTCAACGGGTGCGGCCGACCAGACACTTATCGAAGAACCTCGCGATGGCGAAGTACTTAACGAGCACCACGAGTTTGCCAACACTTGTGGCAGTCTAGGCGCCTATGCGGCTTGGTTCCTCATCAAGCGTAGCTTTGGTTTGCCGGCATTCCTCATTCCGCTACTGCTCTTTGTGACAGCCATTCACCTCATGAAGGCTTATCGTGTCAACTTGCTAAAGTGGACCTTGTCGATAGCTCTGCTCATGGTGTGGGCTTCGGTTGCATTAGCCACATTCCTTCAGCCATTGTTTGCCGACTCTAGCTTCTGCCCCGGTGGCGATCATGGTCTGTTCATTAGTCATTACATCGGCAATCTTGTTGGCGCACCCGGACTTACAGCCATTCTGGCCCTCATCGCAGTAGCCTTCCTCACCTACTTCAGCGCAGCCACAGTCATCTTCATCCGCAAGATGCTCAATCCCACTCTATACATCAACAAGGTTAAGTTCACCGTTGCCAAGCCCGAGGATAACATCGACGATGTTGAACCTGAGCCTGAAGAGAATCTGGTGTTCGACGACCCTGCAAAACAAGAGGTTATTTTTGATAAAGATGGTAGTGCAGTTGTTATCGACGAGGGATATCGCGATGAAGACAGCAACATCAAGGAGGGTCCGATTGTTAAGAAGCCCGCCCCTGTAGTAGAGCCAAATAAGAATACCAACGAGATTGGTATGGAGGTTGAAGTGGCCAAAGGCGATACCGAGACTGCCGATGCCAAGACGCTGGTTGAGGATATCGAGAATATGGAGCCTTACGACCCCAAGCGCGATCTTGAGAACTATCACTATCCTACACTTGACCTGTTGAAGAAGTACGATAACGATGGTAAACCCTATATCGATATGGCCGAGCAGACAGCCAACAAGAACCGTATTGTTGACGTGCTGCGCACCTTCGGTGTAGAAATCAGCAGCATCAAGGCCACTGTAGGTCCAACCATCACGCTCTATGAGATTACACTGGCTCAGGGCGTGCGCATCCAGAAGGTCAAGAACCTTGAAGACGACATTGCGCTCTCGCTGGCAGCACTTGGCATTCGTATCATCGCTCCTATGCCTGGCAAGGGTACTGTGGGTATTGAGGTGCCAAACGCTAAGCCTTCAACCGTCTCAATGGAGTCAATCCTCAACTCAAAGAAGTTCCAGGAGTCAAAGATGGAACTGCCTTGCGCCATCGGTAAGACCATCACCAACGAGGTGTTTATGTTCGATCTTGCTAAAGCGCCTCACCTGCTTGTGGCCGGTGCTACCGGTCAGGGTAAGTCAGTAGGTCTTAATGCCATCATTACCTCTTTATTATATAAGAAGCATCCTGCCGAGCTCAAGATAGTACTGGTTGACCCGAAGAAGGTTGAGTTTAGTTTCTACGAGCCCATAGCCAACCACTTCCTGGCTAAGGTGCCCGATGAAGAGGCCGATCCTATCATCACCGACGTCACCAAGGTGGTTCGCACTCTCAACTCGCTCTGTAAGGAGATGGATACCCGCTACGACCTGCTCAAAACGGCTCGTGCACACAACATCAAGGAGTACAACCAGAAGTTTACCGCACGCCAGCTCAATCCTAACAACGGCCATCGTTTCCTGCCATACATCGTGGTAGTGATCGATGAGTTCGGCGATCTGATTATGACTGCCGGCAAGGAGGTCGAGCTTCCTATCGCACGTATCGCCCAGCTAGCCCGTGCCGTAGGAATCCACATGATCATCGCCACCCAGCGCCCAACCACAAACATCATCACCGGCACCATCAAGGCCAACTTCCCAAGCCGTATTGCCTTCAAGGTTTCGGCAGGTATCGACTCTAAGACCATCCTCGACCGCACCGGTGCTCAGCAACTCATCGGCCGAGGCGATATGTTGGCACTTGTAGGCGGCTCTGAACCCGAGCGTGTTCAGTGTGCCTTTGTCGATACGCCCGAGGTTGAGCGCATCAACGAATATATCAGCGACCAGCAGAGCTATGGCGCTCCATTCGAACTGCCCGAACCTGATATGCCTGAGGCTGATATGGGCGATGGTAGCGACAAGGATGTGGATATGGCACACCTCGACCCGCTCTTCGACGATGCCGCCCGCCTGATCGTGATGAACCAGAGCGGCTCAACATCGCTCATACAACGTAAGTTTGCCATCGGTTATAACCGTGCAGGCCGATTGATGGACCAGCTCGAGAAAGCAGGCGTTGTAGGCGCAGCTATGGGTTCTAAGCCCCGCGAGGTATTGATTCAGGATGAAAATAGTTTGAATAATCTGTTAAGTAACTTAAGATAAAAAATGAAAAGAATAGGATTAATGCTTGTAGCAGCCATGCTTGCCACAAGCTCATTTGCTCAGTCAGCCAAATTTGTTCTCGATAAGGCTGCTGCTACTGTCACCGCCTCATCAGGCGTAAAGGCAAACTTCAGGATGACCACCACTACTGGCAATACCAGCGGCACTATCGCTATCAAGGGTAAGAAGTTCTTCGCAACCACACCACAAGCCAAAGTCTGGTTCGATGGTAAAACGCAATGGACTTACCTGAAGAATAACGACGAGGTAAATATCAGCAACCCTACCGAGGCACAGTTGCAGGCCATCAATCCCTACAACTTCATAACCCTCTATAAGCGCGGCTATACTTATACGATGAATACAGCCGGCACTAATTATGTGGTTCATCTCACAGCCGACAATGCCAATAAGAAAATCAAAGAGCTCTTCATCACAGTCAATAAGAAGAGCTACGAGCCCATGCAGGTCAAGATGTTGCAGGGCAAAAAGTGGACTACCTTCGACATTACCAGCATCAAAAAGCAGAACATTGCCGATAGTCAGTTCCGTTTCAATTCAGCTGACTTTCCAAAAGCAGAAATCATAGACCTCAGATAAACATATGAACAAATTTCAACTCTATCGTCTTCTTCGCAAGAATACGAACCTTAGCTATAAGCGCAGCCCGGCTTTCGAACAGAACAAATGGGCCAAGTTACTTATCTATATCGGTGCCGGTATGTTTGCCCTCTACCTCATCATGTATGGATGTATCGCCGGAGCATCGGCTCATGGCGAGGCCGGCATTATGATGGGAGCCGCCATCGTCTATATGGCCATCGACTATCTGTTACGATTCATTGTGCAGACAACACCAGGCATGATGGTTAAGCCCTATATCCTGCAGCCCATCTCACGTTATACTGCCATCGAGTGTTTCCTGGTTGGCGAACATGTAAGTGGTTACAATCTGCTGTGGCTCTTCATGTTTGTACCTTACGGTATTATCCTGCTGTTTGCAGGCGAGAATTTCTGGGTGGTGTTCTACGAGGTTGTAGCTGCTGAGATACTCATCATTCTCAACAGCCAGATATATCTGTTCTTCCGCACGCTCATCAATCGCACCGTGCTGTGGCTCATCCCTGCATTGGCACTCTATGCCCTGCCCTATGCGCCTATGCTGGTAACCCGCAAGGCCAGCACCATCGAGAAGACATTCGATATATGTGCTTCTGCAGGCATGTCGTACTGGTTCCTGCCAGTAGTGTTGCTCACCATGATGGGCTTGTTCTTTGTCAACCGCTACTTCCAGTTCAAGTATGTTTACGAGGAGATATCAAAGAAGGCTGAGCGCCAGCTTAAGCATGTATCTCAGTTCGCCTTCTTCAACCGTTTCGGTCTGGTTGGCGAATACCTCAAGATTGAGCTCAAGTCAAACCTGCGCAACAAGACCATGCGCACCCGATGCATCTTCAGTCTTGTAGCCGTCATCGTGTTCACATTGCTGGTATCTTATACCTCTATCTACGATAACGAGTTGATGCAAAACTTCTGGTGTATCTACTGCTTTGCCCTTTACGGCATCACAGCACTCATCAAGATTATGGGTCAGGAAGGCAACTATATCGAACTGCTCATGATGCACCGCGAGAATCTCATTGCCCTACTTCAGGCCAAGTTCTGGTTCTACTCTAGCGTACTCATCATCCCGTTTGTACTCATGCTGCCTGCCGTTTTCGCTGGCAAGTACAGTCTGCTCATGGTGTTTGCCTACATGCTGATTACCGCCGGATTCCTGCATTTCATCATCTTCCAGTTGGCAGTCTACAATAAGCAGACCATCCCCTTGCAGCTCAAGGTTACTGCTAAGGGTAACTTCGAGAATGGCATGCAACTCGTCATCGAGCTCTTTGCCATGTTCGGTCCGGTGGCCATCGCAGGTCTGGGCTATATCACGGTAGGCCTCACCTATACCTATATATTTATGTGTGTATTAGGTCTTGCATTCGTTGTAACCAACCACATTTGGATTCGCAATATCTACAACCGAATGATGAAAAGAAGGTACGAAAACATCGAAGGATTCATCAATACACGAGATTTTTAGTCATTTTTGAAAGAAAATCACCAAAAAGTTTGGTAGAATCAAAAAAAGTTAGTACCTTTGCACCCGCAAAACAAGAAACGGATGCACCCGTAGCTCAGTTGGTAGAGCACCTGACTCTTAATCAGGGTGTCCAGAGTTCGAGCCTCTGCGGGTGTACGAAAAGCAAGAAAATAAAGTGGTAGGATTACTCCTACCACTTATTGTTTTATATCATCGTGATTTGTATTTCTCAACGCGGGCATCGTGGATAACGCCTTGCCAATTCAGACCGAAGGCGAAATCATAAGTATTTCCATCGGCATCTTTGTAGCATCGCATATCGTGAGGCACATCTTCATGCTGTTCCTCAACAGTCTTCATGTCGGCAGGCATCTGCATTGGCATCAAAGCTGATGGTTCTGCCTTGCCGCTGATGATATCGAGCAATGCCTGATGCTGCACCTTAAACGATATAAGGATAGCATCGGCCGAAGGCTCAATCTCGGAGAGAACCACAGGACGACCTGTCTCGATGATGACAACCACAGGTTTCTGCCCCATTTGTTTCTTGGTGTCGACAACCAACTGCATATCATCGCGGTTATATGCCTTTACGGTCTTACCACGGAAACTGCGGTTTGTGGTCTTCTCCATAGGATCTCCACCCGCAATGCTGATTGCACGAGCATCGATTGCCGTATAATCGCTGTACTGCAGACTAAACGGCATATATCCATTACCACCTTTCTTCACATCGTCGGTGCTATAGCCGATACCTGTATTGGGCTCCTGAATCAGACAGATGGCAAAGTCGGCCTGCTCAGGCTGATCTACGACATCGAAATACTTCTTAACTAAGCCGAGATCTATAGGCTCTACGGTCTTCTCTTCAGAGATGCCGCCCCAGAGGCCAGGAATTGCAGGGAAGTGACGTTTGGGAACATATACCTTAAGACGATTCTTGACTGGCAACACCTTATTACCATGGTTCTTCAACATCACAATAGATTTGAGCTGTGCATTGTAGCCCTCCTGCATAAACTCGGGGTTACCCACAAACTTTTGCGTCTCCGCAGGATCGAGGTACGGATTCTCAAACAATCCTACACGGAACACATTGAGCAACAATCTTCTTGCCGACAATTCGAAACGTTCTCTGGCACTGCCTTCGCCTTGTTCCTTGCTCCACATCTGATATGCCTCGAGCACAGGACCAATCTCGTTATTTCCACCAAACTGATCAACCCCGGCCTGCAGAATCTTATAATGGCGCTCGGCTTCGTTAAGTTGTTCTACGCCCCAAGGTTTGCCGCCAATAGGACTATCAAGAACCTTGATATCCTTGGTGATTCCCCAGTCGGTACAGGCCACGCCCTCAAACTTGGCCTCGTCGCGCAGCTGTTGCTGTATCAGCCACTTGCTATAGCTGCCGCCAACGTTCTCGCCTGATGGATCCTGATTCCAAAGGATACTATAGATAGGCATCACGGCCGAGGCCATATCGGTGCCACCCTCAAGTTTGAAAGCCCCCTCAACAAACGAGCGTTTGTGCATGGCAAGATTGTTACCAGGATATACGGCATACTTGCCTGAGGCAAAATGAGAATCGCGTCCACCCTCCTGGGCACCATAGCCATACCAATGCTTAACCATGGCATTTACACTCTTAGTGCCCCACCCTTTGGCCTCGGGTGTAGTCTGGAAAGCGTCGCAATAAGCACGGGCCATATCGGTGGCCAACTGAGGATCCTCGCCGAATGTACCATCGAAACGGAACCAACGAGGGTCGGTAGCAATGTCTACCTGAGGCGACAATGCTGTAGCTATACCTAAAGCACGATACTCCTCAGATGCTATCTCGCCAAAGCGATGCATCAACTGCGGGTCAAAGGTGGCAGCAAGGCCTAACGATGTAGGCCAGAGCGAGATCTGTCCACCTGCACCGGCATTGAACTCAGCCGTACCCTTTGCCTCATGTCGTGGATCAGAACTGGTGTTGGCGGGAATACCGTGATCAAGTCCCTCAACAAAAGCCTGCATGTTATTATTCCACTTAGCAGCTATTTCTGGACTCTCAACAACAGTTATCAGGACGGCACGCAGATGATCATCGTGCAGAAACTTCTTCTGGTCGGCTGTCAGACTATCAGCAGGTAACGGCTGGTGACTACTGTATAACATCAAGCCAGCAATCTCTTCGACCGATAGTTTTGATGCCAAATCAGCAGCGCGCTCCTTTGCGTCTAACCGCCAGTCCTCATAGGCATCGAGCGAATCGTTGCGGTTCAAATCCTTAAAAGCATACCCATCTACCGTCAGGATTTTGACGCCTGACTGTGGAGAATAGCCCAAAGACGGCCCTCCCTTCTGAGTTATCAACATAAACTGATCAACCTGTTGCTCTGACCACTTCTGGCCGTCGCACGCCGTAAATACCAATAAACCAGCACAAACGGCCGTCATCGAAAAAAGATTCTTCATATAGCATTATTCATAAATTCGATTGCAAATATAGCAATATCATTTAAATAATGGTCATCTTTAACAATAGATTTAAATGAATTTATGTATTGATATATAAAAAGAATCCTCTGCAGGTATGAAACCAACAGAGGATTTAACTAACTTAAAACTAACGTATTTACTTGTTCAAACCACGGTTATTGATGGTAGTGTTGAGCAAAATAAGATACTTACGCATCTGATCTTCATTGAGTACATAACGCATCCACTTAACATCATTGTCGATGGCACGCTTAACAAGTGACTCACGCTCACCGTTACCGTACTGTGCAGCGAAATTCATCTCAGCTGCGAATGTGTGGTGGATGTTCTCTACAACCTCCTTCTGGTCATCGGCCAGATTCAAAGCATAAGAGAGCTTATCCATATTGATATTCATGTCATAAGCCTCTACGTTGCTTACTACGGTTGCGGTCTCGCCTTCAGCAAATGCGGTTGTCATACTCAGCATTGCTACCAGTGTCAAAATCATCTTTTTCATCTTCTTACCCTTTCTTTTCTTTACTCGGAAGGTCTCGTGACCAACCTACTTTAAACTTTTAAATGTTACCCTTAAAAAACTTCTTTATGTCTTTTGACACTGCAAAGGTAAGGCGAATTTTTGAACCAAACAAGACTTTTTGGAGAATTGTGTGCGAACACAACGCTTTTATTGACACAAATCAAACCAATTGACACACATCAACCATAGTGTGCAATTTTAAGCCGTAAATAACGAAAATAGAGCATTTTTTTGGAGAAAAAGAAAATTTAGAGTAACTTTGCAGCATGATTCAGTATAATACCATAGATAATATAACGGCCTTTTCGACAGAGCGTGGATGTTTTGACCCTTCCCTGCCCTACGATGGTTTCAACATTACGTATTATACTGACGACGACCCTAAGCACATATCTACATGTCGAAAGATGCTGAGCATGATGCTGGAGATAAGCGACGACCACCTGATACTGCCACGACAGGTACACGGCACTGAGATAGCCGAAGTGACTGAGCAGAACGTGGGCGACAAGTTTGAAGGCATTGACGCGCTGATTACAAAGCTGCCACGTACATGCATTGGAGTATCGACAGCCGACTGCGTGCCTATACTTATATATGACACACACGTGCGCGCGATAGCAGCAGCACACGCCGGATGGCGAGGCACCGTGGCCAGAATAGGCAGCAAGACCATAGAGGCTATGCAGAAGCGATACGGATCGAGAGCAGAAGACCTGAAGGTAATCATTGGTCCAAGCATCGGGCCTGACTCTTTTGAGGTTGGCGACGAGGTGTACGACGCATTCTGCGAGGCAGGCTTCGAGATGGACAAGATTGCATTTAAGCGTAATGGCAAGTGGCACATAGACCTGTGGCAGGCTAATGCGCTCGACATGCAACGACTGGGAGTGGCTAAGGAAAACATAGAAATATCGGGCATCTGCACCTTTAAGCAGCATAAAGATT
>NZ_CAMJFM010000041.1 GCF_946404925.1 uncultured Prevotella sp.
GATGGTACTGCAATGCAATGCGGGAGAGTAGGAAGCCGCCGTCTTTTTTAAAGAAAGCCCTGGAGAATACGATTCTCTGGGGTTTTTTCATTAACAATACATTAACAACAATACTAACGAACTATGAAGAGATTAAATGTTTTAGCTGTATTGCTCATGATGGTTATTGCCATGCATGCGCAGAATTACAAAACCGTGTCTAACATTAGCTTTACCACAAAGACTGATGCTTATGCCAAGGAGCGTTTGAAACTAGATGTGTATTATCCAGAAGGTTTGAAGGATTGTCCTGTCATCGTGTGGTTTCATGGCGGTGGGTTAGAGGCTGGTCAGAAAGAGATTCCTCAGCGTCTAAAGGAAAAAGGTTATGTAGTTATAGGTGCAAACTATAGATTATTGCCTAAGGTAACCGTCGACAAAACACTTGATGATGCTGCTGAAGCTGTGGCTTGGGCCTTCAGAAATGCCAACAAATATGGAGGCGATCCAAAGAAAATTGTAGTAACTGGTCATTCTGCAGGCGGTTATCTCTCAATGATGCTCTGTCTGAACAAGACTTGGCTCAAGAATTATCAGATAGATGCTGATAGCGTGTGGCAGTATATTCCATTCAGCGGTCAGGCCATTACTCATTATAATGTACGTAAAATGCAGGGAATCAAACCCTTACAACCCACTATCGATGAATATGCTCCGCTTTACTGGGTTCGTAATGATTGTCCGCCATTTGTGCTGATCTGTGGCGATCGTGAGCTAGAACTATATGGCAGATATGACGAGAACCAATATCTGGAGCGCATGATGAAACTGGTAGGCCACAAGCAAACCTATCTTTATGAAATTGACGGACATGGACATGTTGGAATGGTTGATCCGGCATTCCACATCCTTGATACCCATATCAAGCAGATGCTGGGGTTACAAATTAATCCATAATTTTTTTCGCCATTTTATTGTTTTGTTGTTATTAAGGATATAAGTACTTGAATAATAGAAAGTTACGAATGATAACAATAAAACAAATTATGGCAACAATTCGTACTATTTATTTGATAATTGTCGTTTGGATACCTTCAATAACTCGTTCGGATTACTTCAACGAGTTGTTCAGATAATCTCTTACTACCATTACAGGTATGTTGTAATATCGTTACAAAGTAATTGGAATGGTGTTACAGAATATTTGTAATAGCATTACAACGTTTTTGTTATTTAAGAGTATGAGGTGTGCAATAAGGAAAAGTAGTGTCTGAACAAATTAATAAATAGTCTTATTTTCTTTGTAGATTTGAATTTATTGACTATCTTTGTAAATGCGAACTAGCTGTTTGGCATGTTTTGATTATCTAAAGGTATAAATATTATGAAACTGATGAAAAAATGGATGATAGCTGCTGTACTGACTTGCGGCTTTGTGATAACTTCGTGTACTAACGATGATAATCCCGTAGGTCCTTCGCCTGAAGATGAGGTGGAGGAGATTTTGAACAAGATGACCTTGCGCGAAAAGGTGGGGCAGCTGTTTTTTGTGCGTCCTGAGGCGCTCGATACTACTATCCACTGGCAGGCGTATGCTGAGCTGATGCCTCTGGAGCTGCAGGAGGTGAACGACTGTATGAAGGGGGTGAGCGAGAAGTATCCTGTGGGCGGCATCATTGTCTTCGCCTGGAACATCAAGGACGAGGCGCAGCTGGCGCAGTTTATGCCGCAACTGAAGGCGCTGAACGGCCACCCCTTGATGTGTATCGACGAAGAGGGCGGGCGAGTGGCGCGTATAGCCAACAATCCGAACTTCGACGTGAAGAAATATGAGTCGATGGCTGCTATTGGCGCTACTAGCGATCCTGCCAATGCCTACGAGTGTGGCAATTACATAGGGACTTATCTGAAAGGCTATGGTTTCGACATCGATTTTGCACCTGTGGCTGATGTGAATACCAACCCTGAGAACATCGTGATAGGCCCTCGTGCCTTCAGCGATGATCCTGCGGTGGCTGCACCTATGATGACGAACTATCTGCAGGGGTTGAAGGATGCCAATATCGTGGGTTGCATCAAGCATTTTCCAGGACATGGCGACGTGAAGGCTGATACGCACTATGGCTACGCACAGACATGGAAAACGTGGGCTGAGATGCTGGATTGCGAGATTATCACCTTCCGCGCGGGCATCAAATGGGGCTGCCAACTCATTATGACGGCTCATATCAGCGCACCTAACGTGATAGGCGAGGATATCCCTTCGACCATGTCGTCGGTTATTCTGCAGGATAAGCTGCGCCGCGAGTTGGGCTACCAGAATATCATTGTGACTGATGCGATGGATATGGGCGCTATTACGCAGCAATATAGTAGCGGAGAGGCTGCTGTGGGGTGTATAAAGGCTGGAGGCGACATCGTGCTTTGCCCCCAGAACTTTGTTGTGGCATTTGATGCTGTGGTGGATGCAGTAAATAATGGCGCTCTTACTGAAGAGCGCATCAACCAGAGCGTGCGACGTATATTGGCATTTAAAATAAAAAGGTAATCAGTAAGCGTTATCCGTTACGCTTGTTGAAGTAGATAACGATGCCGATAATGACGAGGGCTGCTACTGCTATGATGTGGAGTAAGTCCATAATATGATATCTGTTTTAAGGGGTTTAACTATCTGCGTTTTAATTCTATGCTCTTGGGCAGCTTTTGCCATTTACCGCCTTTGGCTGGAACCTTGAGCGAGCTGCCGTCTACTTGCTTGAGTACATAGATGGAATCATTCTTGCGGGTGAGGGTGGCGGTGAGATCTTCGCTGCCATAATCGTTGATGAGCGAGAGTTGGGCCTTGTCGCCTTTGATTTCGGCAGAGGTGATGAGCCATGCGAATGTGTAGTTCTTCTTGCTCAGGAAGCCTGGCACCTGGCCGAAAAGATCCTGCCCAGGAACAGAAATATTCTGGTCGTAAAAGTTTATTCGCATATATACATCAAATTCATTATTATATAGGTACGCGCGAAAGGGAGCATTATTGCTCTGGCCCTTCACACCGA
Source organism: uncultured Prevotella sp. (assembly GCF_946404925.1). GTDB lineage: Bacteria > Bacteroidota > Bacteroidia > Bacteroidales > Bacteroidaceae > Prevotella. The sequence continues at coordinate 3,027 of NZ_CAMJFM010000041.1, forward strand.
TGCTTGCGAGGCAAAAAAGTGATATAGCTATTAACTTATTCATAATCAATGCTTTTTGTAATTTGCAGGCAAAGATACTAATCTAAATCATTTTTTTGCCATAATCATTCATTTTTTTATTCAAAATGTTGCAGAATTTAAAATTAATTAAGTATCTTTGCGACCAATTAGTTAGTATAACATGGCAAAAAAGCAGTTGACACCAGACTACATCTTCGAGTCAAGTTGGGAGGTCTGCAATAAGGTTGGAGGAATCTATACAGTACTTTCTACACGTGCCAAAACCCTACAGGAGGCACTGCAGGATAAGATTATCTTTATTGGTCCTGATTTCTGGAAAGAACAAGAGAGTCCTTATTTCAAAGAGGAGAGTAACCTCTTTGCAGATTGGCAATGGCAGGCAAAAGAACAGGGACTGAAGGTTAGGGTAGGTCGCTGGACTATTCCTGGCGAGCCTATCGCCATACTGGTTGATTTTAATCCGTACTTCGAAAAAAAGAACGAAATATATGGATGGCTGTGGGAGAACTACGGCGTTGACTCGTTGCATGCCTATGGCGATTACGACGAGGCTTCGATGTTCTCGTATGCAGCTGCTTTGGTGGTTGAGAGTTTCTATAACCACTATCTTAACTTGAAGCATAAGGTTATCTATCACGCTAACGAGTGGATGTGCGGACTGGGTGCGCTATACATTAATAATAAGCTGCCCCAGATTGGTACCATCTTCACAACTCATGCCACAAGCATCGGCCGCTCGATAGCTGGTAATATGAAACCGCTTTATGACTATCTGTTTGCCTACAATGGCGATCAGATGGCTGGCGAGCTGAACATGCAGTCGAAACACTCTATCGAAAAGCAGACTGCTCACTACGTGGACTGCTTTACAACCGTTAGCGATATTACTGCCAAGGAGTGCGTGGAGTTGCTGGATAAGCCTGTTGACGTGGTGCTGCCAAATGGTTTTGACGACAGCTTTGTGCCCAGCGCAGCCAAGTTTACACGCAAACGTAATGCTGCTCGCAGAAAGATGCTGGATGTGGCTAACGCTCTGCTTGGTGAGAATCTGGACGATGATACACTGCTGGTTTCAACCTCAGGACGTTATGAGTTCCGCAACAAGGGTATCGATGTGTTTGTAGAAGCCATGAACCGCTTGCTGCGCGATCGCGACCTGAAGAAGAAGGTGGTTGCCTTTATCGAGGTACCAGGTTGGGTGGGTGAGCCCCGCAAGGATCTGCAAGATCGCCTGAAGAGTGGAAAGAAGTATGACACTCCGCTGGATGTGCCCCAGGTTACGCATTGGCTGCACAATATGAGCCACGACAACGTGCTGGGCATGATGAAATACTACGATATGCACAATCGTAAGGACGAGAAAGTGAAGGTGATTTTCCTGCCTTGCTATCTTGATGGTAACGACGGTATCGTAAATCTTACCTATTATGATATTGTGCTGGGTAACGACCTGTGCATCTATCCATCGTATTACGAGCCTTGGGGCTATACGCCACTTGAGGCCATCGCCTTCAAGGTGCCTTGCATCACTACCGATCTGGCTGGTTTCGGCCTTTGGGCTAACAGCGTGTTTGGTAAGGATGGCGAGATAGAGGATGGTGTAAAGGTGATACATCGTACTGACTATAACTACTCTGAGGTGGCTGATATAATCAAGGACACCGTGGCTGAGTTCTCAAATCTGCCTAAGAAGCAGGTTGATGCTTGCCGCAAGAAGGCTGGCGAACTATCGAAGAAGGCTCTATGGAGTGAGTTTATAAAATACTATTACGAGGCTTATGATATCGCCCTTGGCAAGGCCGAAGAGCGAAAGAAGTCGATATAAGAGAATTAAGAAAAAGAGTTCAAATAATAAAAATTTGAGAGATTATGAAAATTAAAGCTGATTATGCAAATGCTCCACAGTGGAAGGAGTTGACCGTGAAATCAAGTCTTCCCGCCGAACTGAAGTGTTTGGACGAGATTGCCCACAATATGTGGTGGGTATGGAACTACGAGGCACGTGACCTGTTCCGTGACCTTGACCCTGAGCTTTATCATGAGGTAAAACACAACCCAGTGATGCTGCTTGAGCGCCTGAGTTTTGCCCGCAAAGAAGAGATTGTAAAAGATAAGGCGCTCATGAAGCGTATCAAGAGCGTCTACGATTTGTTCCGTAAGTATATTGATGTAAAGCCTGATTCTAAGCGCCCTTCAGTAGCTTACTTCTGTATGGAGTATGGTATCCACTCTGCTTTGAAGATCTATTCTGGTGGTCTGGGTATGCTGGCTGGCGACTATGTAAAGGAGGCTTCTGACTCTAACGTTGATATGTGTGCTGTAGGTTTCCTGTATCGCTTTGGCTACTTTACACAGAGCCTTTCGATGGAGGGACAGCAGATTGCAAACTACGAGAGCCAGAACTTTGGTAACCTGCCTATCGAGCGCCAGCTCGACAAGGACGGCAATCCTCTGGTAATCGATGTGCCTTACACCAACTATCAGGTTCATGCTTACGTTTGGCGTGTAAACGTTGGTCGTGTTAAGCTCTATTTGCTTGATACTGACAACGAGATGAACTCTGAGTTCGACAAGCCCATCACCCACAGTCTGTATGGTGGCGACTGGGAGAACCGCCTGAAGCAGGAGATTCTGCTTGGTATCGGTGGTATGCTGCTGCTCAAGAAACTGGGCATCAAGAAGGACATCTATCATTGTAACGAAGGTCATGCAGCACTCTGCAACCTGCAGCGTCTGTGCGATTATATCGACGAGGGCCTTACCTTCAACCAGGCATTGGAGTTGGTACGTGCTTCATCGCTCTATACTGTTCACACCCCAGTTCCTGCTGGTCACGACTACTTCGACGAGGGTCTGTTTGGCAAGTACATGGGTGGCTATCCTCAGAAGTTGGGCATCTCATGGGATGAGTTCATCGGTATGGGTCGTACCAATCCTGATGATCATGGCGAGCGTTTCTGTATGTCAACCTTCGCTTGCAATACCTGTCAGGAGGTTAACGGTGTATCTATGCTTCATGGCTGGGTATCGCAGCAGATGTTTGCTCCAATCTGGAAGGGCTACTATCCTGAGGAGAACCACGTGGGCTACGTTACCAATGGTGTTCACTTCCCAACATGGTGTGCTACAGAGTGGCGTAATGTATATGCCAAGTACTTTGATGCTAAGCACATGAGCGACCAGAGTAACGAGGAAATCTGGCATGGTATCTATAACTGTCCTGATGAGGAAATCTGGGCTACACGCCAGGCTTTGAAGAACAAGCTGTTCGAGTATATCAAGCAGCAGTTCCGCGAGACTTGGTTGAAGAATCAGGGCGATCCTACACGTGTGGTTAAGTTGCTCGAGCGTTTCGATCCAAATGCTTTGGTTATCGGATTCTGCCGTCGTTTTGCTACTTATAAGCGTGCACACCTGCTGTTTACCGATCTTGATCGTCTCAGCAAGATTGTTAACGATCCTGAGCATCCAGTAGTATTCCTGTTTGCAGGTAAGGCTCACCCAGCTGATGGTGCTGGTCAGGGTCTTATCAAGAAGATCTACGATATCTCACAGCGTCCTGAGTTCCAGGGGCGTATCGTATTCCTTGAGGACTACGACTTCCTGCTGGCTCGTCGTCTTGTTTCAGGTGTTGATATCTGGATGAATACACCTACACGTCCTCTCGAGGCATCAGGAACATCAGGCGAGAAGGCCGAGATGAATGGTGTTGTAAACCTGAGTGTAAAGGACGGTTGGTGGCTTGAGGGCTATCGTGAGGGTGCAGGATGGGCTCTTACTGAGAAGCGTACCTACCAGAACCAGGGCTATCAGGATAATCTGGATGCTGCAACTATCTATGGTCTGCTGGAGAACGAGATTGTACCTCTTTATTATAATAAGGATAAGAAGGGCATTTCGAAGGGATGGATTAAGGTTATCAAGAACTCTATCGCCCAGATTGCTCCTCACTATACCATGAAGCGTCAGCTCGACGATTACTACGAGAAGTTCTACAACAAGCAGGCTAAGCGCTTCAAGGAGATCTCTAAGGATGGCTATCGTCTGGCCAAGGAGATTGCTCAGTGGAAGGAAGCTGTAGCTGAACGTTGGGATGCTATCAACGTGGTATCTTGCGATTGGGATTATCCTTCAACAGGTATTGAGACAGCTCAGAAGTACACTCTGCGCTACGTTATCAATGAGCAGGGACTTGATGATGCTGTAGCTCTCGAGAAGGTAAATGTGTATATCAATAAGGAAGGCGAGGAGCGTGTATTCTCTATCGAGCCATTGAAGATGGTTGGTCGCGAAGGCAACAACTTCATCTTTGAGGCCACACTTGCTCCACAGCAGGCTGGTGATTTCAAGAGCGCTGTGCGCATGTATCCTAAGAACAAGAATCTGCCTCACCGTCAGGACTTCTGCTATATCAAGTGGCTGGAGCTTCCTAACTTCAACAACTAAGGTTAGGCACATCATAAAAAAGAACCCGGGTTCATTTGAACTCGGGTTCTTTGTAATTGTCGATGATGTATTTTCCTAAGACATTAGTTTTGTTTCTTTGGGCAGTATTCTTGATGCAACTGGATATCTTTCGATGCAAACTGTCAATAGATTGATGTAGTTGCAGTCTATTGCCAACGCCAGTCTTTCCTGATATTTCGGCTAATCGAATCAGTTTATCACCCAAGGTTTGTACAGAATCGTTCAAACTCTGCCACTCGTTGTTGAGAATAGTTCCTGATACTCTTGATGGAATAGGATAGGGGCTTAACTCAATAGTGATGTTGCCTGGTTCAAGAAAGAAACTAATACCAGTGAGCGGATCTCTATTCAGAAATGCACGACAGAACACGGTGGTATCAGTTACTCCCTTCATGTTGAAGTTTCCATCTGATACGATGGCCTGTCCTAGGATCTTCTGCTGGTGGTCTTCTAATGCCAGAACTATGGTGTCGCCATCATTCAGATGGCTGGCATAACCTTTTATTTTATAAGAATCAGACTGGCATGATAAAGTGAGAAGTGAGAAAGTGAGAAGGTGAGAAAATAGTCTGATGTATCTCACTCTCTCACCTTCTAACCTCCTCACTATCTCACTTTCTAACTTTCTCACCTTCTATACGATGTATAGGTCGCTTATGCTCTTGTTGTCGATGACTCGACGGATGGCTTCTGCAAACATATCGGCCACACTTAGCTGCTTAACCTTGGCACAACGCTGGGTGTAAGGAATAGAGTCGGTAAATACAATCTCCTCCAGAGCCGACTCCTGTACACGATCGCTAGCAGGACCGCTCATTACACAATGACTGGCGCAGGCACGTACGGTTAGGGCGCCGTTCTCCTTCATCAGGTCGGCTGCCTTGGTGATGGTTCCTGCTGTGTCAACCATATCGTCGATGATAACCACGTTCTTGCCTTCTACCTCACCAATAATCTGCATAGTAGCAACTACGTTGGCACGCGCACGAGTCTTATTGCAAAGAACCAGTGGGCATCCAAGATACTTGGCGTAAGTGTTGGCGCGCTTTGAACCACCAACATCTGGCGAAGCAATGACCAGATTGTCGAGATTAAGTGACTGCAGATATGGGATAATCACGTTCGATGCATACAGATGGTCAACTGGTACATCAAAGAAACCCTGAATTTGGTCGGCATGCAGGTCCATTGTAATCACTCGGTTCACACCTGCAGCACTCAGCAGGTCGGCAACCAGCTTAGCGCCGATGCTAACGCGTGGTTTGTCCTTACGATCCTGACGAGCCCAGCCAAAGTATGGGATAACTGCGTTGATGGTGCGGGCCGAAGCTCGTTTGGCTGCATCAATCATTAGCAGCAACTCCATCAGATTGTCGCTGTTGGGGAATGTGCTCTGTACCAGGAAAACATCACGTCCACGAATACTTTCCTCGTACGATACAGCAAACTCTCCATCCGAGAATTTGGTTATTTGCAACTGTCCAAGTGGGCAACCCAGACTTTGGCAGATTCTTTCTGCCAGGTATCTCGTTGCTGTACCTGAGAATACCATGTAAGAGCTTTTCTCACTCATGTTCTTAATACCTATTTATATTGTTAGTCATATTTTAATCAATTGTCTTTCGCAGTTTTTCAAAGTGGTTCAGCAGCGCCTTGTAGTCTATCTCGTTGTGAATATTAAACCTGTTCCACAGGTCGCCGCATATCACCATACCGCCGAATCCAAGATCCTTAATCTCCTTGACACGATCCAGATTCATTCCTCCTAATGCATATACCTTCTTATCAATTAGCCCGTGTTTGGCTGCCTCGCGTAACTCATCCATTGTAAACGATTGTTTCTCGTCGGCATTTGTCTGACTGTCGAATATGGAGTGAAGGAATACGTAGTTCGATTTCTTCTTTGTTTCTTTCAGCTCTTCTATCGCGTGGCATGTACGGCTGACGTTTCCCTTATATCCTACAGGAGCTTCGGTAAATGCATCGTCGATATGTATACCACGGAGGCGATATTCCTCTTTCAGATAAAAGTGTCCGTGAACGGTTATCTTACTGTGATAGTCTTCGCCAAGTAGTGTGAGCAGTCGCTCAGAATACATCGGCGAAGCACCAGGTTTATATAGGTGAAGATTCTCCAATCCCTCTTCGAAGAGGTTTACAAGTATCTTGTCCTCTTCGACGAAGAATGTGGGTTTCGTCATTACAATAAGCTTCATTTTTGCCATCTGTTCTCTTTCCAAGTGCAAAATTACACAGATTTTTCGATATTATCATCACTTTCATTAAAAAAATGGCGCTAAAGGTGCATTTTTCAGAAAGTTTTAGTAATTTTGCACACCGAAAGGAGAAAAAGTGAATAGTTAACAGTGAATAGTGAATAATATTAATAATAAAAGGTAAGAAGAAAATGAAAGCATTTGTTTTTCCCGGTCAGGGAGCTCAGTTTGTAGGAATGGGTAAGGATCTGTATGATACCAACCCTCTGGCAAAAGATCTTTTCGAGAAGGCTAACGACATTCTCGGCTATCGCATCACCGACATTATGTTCGCTGGTACTGACGAGGAGCTTAAGCAGACCAAGGTTACTCAGCCTGCTGTATTCCTTCACAGTGTTATCTCAGCCCTCTGCATGGGTGATGCCTTCGATCCAAAGATGGCTGCAGGTCACTCTCTGGGTGAGTTCTCTGCTCTTACAGCTGCTGGTGCTCTTAGTTTCGAGGATGGTTTGAAGCTTGTTTATGCACGTGCTATGGCTATGCAGAAGGCTTGTGAGGCTCAGCCTTCAACTATGGCTGCCATCATCGCTCTGCCTGACGAGAAGGTAGAGGAGGTATGTGCCGAGGTTAGCAAGATGGGCAAGGGTGTTGTTGTTCCTGCTAACTATAACTGCCCAGGTCAGCTGGTTATCTCTGGTAATGTAGAGGCTATCGAAGAGGCTTGCGAGCAGCTCAAGGCTGCTGGTGCAAAGCGTGCATTGGTGCTCAAGGTAGGTGGTGCATTCCACTCTCCACTTATGCAGCCTGCTAAGGATGAGCTTCAGGCAGCTATCGAGGCTACAGAGATCAAGACTCCAAAGTGCCCTGTTTATCAAAATGTAGATGCTAAGCCTCATACTGATCCTGCTGAGATTAAGGCTAACCTTATTGCGCAGCTCACCAGCTCAGTTCGCTGGACTCAGAGCGTTCAGAATATGATTGCCGATGGTGCCGACGACTTCACAGAGTGTGGTCCTGGTAAGGCACTGCAGGGCATGATCGTTAAGATCAACAAGGAGGTTGCAGCCCATGGCATCGAATAAGATTATTATCTATCAGGTTTTCACTCGTCTCTATGGCAATAAGAATACTACTCGTAAAGAGGATGGTACACTAGCCGAGAACGGATGTGGAAAGCTGAACGACTTCACGCCCACCATCCTGAAGAAAATCAGGTCGATGGGCGTGAGCCATATTTGGTATACAGGTGTTATCCGTCATGCCACTCAGACCGATTATTCACCCTATGGCATTCCTCGCCAGCATCCAGCTGTGGTTAAGGGTAAGGCAGGTTCGCCTTATGCCATCACGGATTATTATGATATCGATCCAGACTTGGCTGTTGAGGTTCCTCATCGTATGGCCGAGTTCGAGGCTCTGGTAGAGCGTAGTCACAAGGCTGGTCTTAAGGTCATCATCGACTTTGTTCCTAATCATGTGGCTCGTCAGTATCACTCTATCTGTGCTCCTGAAGGGGTGAAGGATCTTGGCGAAGAGGATAATCCACAAAATGGTTTCGACCCACAGAACAACTTCTACTATTGTCCTGGTCAGCGTTTTACGCCTTATCTCGACTTGTATCATGGCGAGGCAGAACCTTATGTTGAGGAGCCTGCCAAGGCCACTGGTAACGATTGTTTCCACAATGCTCCAGGCATGAACGACTGGTATGAGACAGTTAAACTCAACTATGGTCTTGATTATTATGCTGGTCGAGTTGGTCACTTTAATCCTATTCCAAATACATGGGATAAGATGACTGATATCTTGCTGTTCTGGGCCTCGAAGGGTGTCGACGGATTCCGTTGCGATATGGCTGAGATGGTGCCAGCTGCATTCTGGCAGTGGGCTACAGATAAGGTTAAGTATCGCTATCCTGATATTGTGTTTATTGGTGAGGTGTATAATCCTGCTGAATATCGCAACTATCTTGGTGCTGGTTTCGATTATCTCTATGATAAGGTAGGCATGTACGATGTGGTTCGCGATGTGATGTGTGGTCGCCAGAGTGTACATGCCATAACAGGTGCTTGGCAGGCTACTGATGATATCCGTCAGCACATGCTCTATTTCCTAGAGAATCACGATGAGCAGCGTATTGCCAGTCAGTTCTTTGCTGGCGATGCTCGTAAAGGTGTTCCAGGTTTAGTTGTGTCGGCCCTGCTCCAGCAGAACCCACTCATGATTTATTTTGGTCAGGAGTATGGCGAGGCTGGTATGGATAAAGAGGGCTTTAGCGGTCAGGATGGTCGTACCACAATTTTTGATTATTGGAGTGTAGACTCCATTGTGCGTGCTGCCAATCGCAAGTATACTATTCGCGAGAAATACGTCTTTGATATATATAATAAGGTGATGAACATCGCTGCAACTGAGAAAACTGTTGCTCAGGGCCAGATGTTCGACCTCATGTATGTCAATGGTCAGTACCATCGCCAGTATATCTTTATGCGAAAGGCTGGGGCAGAGGTTCTGCTTGTAGTGGCTAATTTTGACGATCTCCCAGCTGAGGTAAATGTCACCATCCCTGCTCACGCTTTCGATTACCTTGGTATCAAAGAGAAGAATGCTGTAGCTACCGATCTGCTTTCTGGCGCTAAGCTGAAACTCTCGCTCAAGCGCGATGGTGTTGTTCCACTATCGGTTAGTCCACTCAGTGCTATTGTACTGAAATTCAAGGCTTAAAACAATAAAGGCGATCAAAATGATCGCCTTTATTGTTACATCTCGCTGATGCTCCCTACACCTGTTCGATGGTTATCCTTATGCTTTGGGTTTCCTGCATACTTCAGCGATCCTACGCCTGTAACTTTTCCTTCAATTCTCTCTGAAGCATAGCAAGTGATGCTGCCCACGCCTGATACATTAGCCTTAACATTCAGTGCTTTCAGATTCTCGGCGTTAATGCTGCCAACGCCGCTGTTATGTAGTGTCACATCATCTGCCAGTCCGCCTATCGTGATGCTTCCCACGCCGCTGTTTACTATTTCAATCTTGTCAGTATCCAGACTATCCATCTTGATGCTCGAGGCACCGCTGTTCTTAAGTGCAAGCAGGTCGTTAGTATATACCTTAATCTTCACGTTTCTGGTATGTATGTTGATGCGTTGCTTGGCAAAGTCTATTTCCAACTCGTTGCCGTTGTTCTCAAACTTATACAGCTCGATATAGTTATCAGGTGCAGTCAGTTCTACAGTGCCGCTCTTCTTCTCATCCTGTATCAGTTCTACTGCGCCTACACAACGCATGTGTACTTCCTCAAATGGTTTCAGTTTATACTCCTTGGTTACAACGTTGTCGCTTGCTTCTATCAGATTGGTGCTGTTCCAATCCTTCAAATCGATTTTACACGAAGTTAGCGCAAATACGCTCATCATCAAAAACAATACTTTTTTCATACCTTTTTAACTATTTAATTGATTAATCTTTGTACATTAGACGATACAAGTAGCCGAAAAGTTGCGAAATCATTTGTTTTTTTTCGAATTAATTTGTAATTTTGTGCCAAAATTTTAAAAATATGGCCGATTACATACTCAACGAGCATAACAAAGAGGAGTTCCCACCAGCGCATACGGCTGAGCATCTATTGAATCAGACAATGATTCGCATGTTTGATTGCGGACGTTCGTATAATGCTCATGTAGAACGTAAGAAGAGTAAGATGAGTTTTCATCTTGATCAGAAACCTTCACGACAAGATGAGCGAGAGATAGAGCGACGGATGAACGAGCTGATTGATGAAGACCTGCCTGTTACGTTTGAGTTTGTTACTCGCGATAATCTGCCTGACGATGTATCGCTCGATCGTCTGCCTGATGATGCTTCAGAAACCATCCGATTAGTGCGCATTGGTGATTACGATGTTTGTCCTTGCATTGGCAAACATGTGCGTTCTACATCTCAGATAGGCCGATTTGAACTCCTTGGTACCAACTGGGACGAACAAGAACATTCCTTCCGTGTAAGATTCAAAATAGTATAAGTATACTATTAATTCTTTGGATTTATTCTGGATAAAAATACTGCATAAGGCATAGAAATGTTAATATGCCATAAAAAAGGTGTGCACAAAGAATATCCTGCAGTTATTTTCCATATATTTGCAACAACTAAAAATCAACGGAGGAACTGCGTATGTCAACTAAAAACGATCTAAGAGAAGAAAACATGAAGGTCGACAACAATGGTGTCGAATCAAGTTCACAACAACAGATGCCATCTATATGGTACACCTAAACAATATTAGCGCGACATCTTCTGAAAGGTGTCGCGCTATATTTTATTGCTGATTTAGTGCTATCTTCATGAATACTGGGTTGTGGTCGGAGTAGCTTAGCTCACGTTTGTAGTAGGTTAAGCCTTGCATCCCCTTGTCGTGGAAGATGTAGTCGATACGCACCTTCTTGTTACCACCACGGAAGGTATACATGAATCCGCTACCACACTCCTTGAATCCGTCAACTTTGTCGCCCAGCATGGTGTTGTAAACGTAAGAGTAGGGCACATCGTTAAAGTCACCACATACGATGATGGGAGCCTCGCACTCGCGCATGTCCATTGCCAGCACATTGGCCTGGCCTGAACGTGCTATCATACCCAATGTATAGTTGCCGTAGAATGCACGCAGCAGGGCGTTACTCTCAATATCCATTCCCTGGTTCATCAGTTTGCCAGCCTTGTGCAGTGTGCTGTTGATACCAGTTGTCTCAAGGTGGGCATTGTACACACGGATAATGGTTCCCTTAACGTCTATCTCAGCCCACATAGCACTATTGTTGGTCATCTCAAAGTTCATGTTCTTTGACTTACGGATGGGGTAGCGACTGTATATCATCATATCGCTCTCACCCTGTGCCATATAGGGGAAATACTCTTTATATGAATCAGAGTTCTTTTTGTCGCCACGAGCATCGTTATACTCCTGGAAACAAACCACGTCAACCTTCTGTTTCTTCATCTCTGACAGGATGTCCATCGCTACGAATCCTGATGTTTCGCGGCCGAACATAGCTACGTTGTATGTGGCAATTTTAATGCCTGGTTTTGCATCAGCAGCAGGATCGAGCGATCCGAACTGATACAGTGTGCCTGAGTATGGAATGCAGCACAGAATGGCGATGAGCGGAATGAGTGCCCAGTGCCAGCGACGCATAATGAGCCAGAATGCAAGCAGTACCACATTGGCTGCTATCAGCACAGGCAGTGCATATACCAGCATGGCTCTGGCTGTGTTACCTCCAGGCTGAACGTCACCACCGTAGAGACCTACGAGGGTGAAAATCATAACTAGAACTGTAAGAATAAGAATGGTGAACGAAAAGTACTTCTGTACAGCTAATTTTCCCATAATTTGAAAAATAAAAAGTATTGTTTTAGTCGAGATACTTACCAACCATCTCGATCAGGTTTTCAACCTTGAATGGCTTGGCCATAAACTCATCGCAGCCTGCATTCTTGGCATCACGGATATTCTCCTCGAATGCATAGGCACTCAGTGCGATGACTGGAGTACGTGAATCAACTTCCTTGATGATTCGTGTTGCATCAAGACCATTCATCTCTGGCATACGTATATCCATAAGTATAAGGTCTGGATGCTCTTCCTCGTTGATAGTTACAGCCTCGATACCATTGTGGGCACGTACCAGACGATAGCGCTTGTGGAGCACAATCTTTACCAGCTCATAGTTGCTATCCTCGTCTTCGGCCACAAGTATGGTCTTCTTGTTCATATCGTCAGGACGACCACTCACACGTATGGTGCGAACATTTGATGTCGTGGTGTTGCGTGCTGGGGTCATGCCGCCGATAGTACCCTCGAATGGCAGTACGAATCTGAACAGCGAACCCTTGCCAAGCTCAGACTCGACAAATATCTGTCCACCCAGTTTCTCGATGATAATCTTACACAATGCCAATCCCAGGCCATAGCCGTTGTTGCTAGTCTCGGCATCGCGTGATACGTATGTTTCGAAAAGATGGGGGATATCCTTGGGGTCGATACCAGAACCAGTATCCTGAACAAAGAATTCGATGCGTGAACCCTCGTCAAGCATGTGATAACCATAGGTGATGGTGCCTGCAGAGGTGTGCTTAAGTGCGTTACTGATAAGATTTGAGAATACCTGCGTAATACGGTTGGCATCGGTATTCAGGGTTACGGCCATATTAGGTTTCTTCCATATCAACTGCAGCGTGTCAGGACAACGGAACTTAAAGAGGTTCTTAATACTGTCGCAAAGTTGATTGAGGTCTGTGCTGGTCTTTTTCATAACAATCTCGCCTGACTCTACACGAGAAAGGTCAAGAATCTCATTTACCAGACTCTGCAGGCGGTTGTTGTTGCTTTCGATAATCTCGAAGAACTTCATACGGTCATCCTGCGAGTCAGTCTCAACTAGCACACGTGAGAAACCTTCAATAGCGTTAAGGGGAGTACGGATTTCATGGCTCATGTTGGCCAGAAAGAGCGACTTCATCTGACTCGCCTTCTCTGCCTTTTTTGCCTTCTCTTCGTATTCCTTCAGCTTCTGGGTTGCAATGGCAAGCTGTTCTTGCGCAAGTGCTAACTTGTGGTTAGCATCTGCATACTGTTGAAGCAATATTTCCTTTTCGGTTCTTTCCATAACGCACTAAATCGCGACAAAGGTAATGCTTTTTTTTATAATACAAAAGAAATTTAGAATTTTTTTCAACTTCTTTTGGCTTTTTCCCATGCTCCACTGTTATTATGAGTGCATAGATAAACCATTCCACGAAAAACATTTAGATTCATGAACACAAAATAGTAGGCTGTGTAAAGCAACTTGTTCTTGATTCCGTGGCGGCTCAGAAGCCAACCTGCAAAGGCTGCAAGATAGAAGAGAATCTGCAGTGCAAGCATGATTTCGTAGAATACGCCAACTCTTAGTATGGATAGTAACACACTGACAACCAGTAGTATAACCATTGATATTGGAGTTATACTCCAACGTAGTACTCGATGGCTGACGTATTGGAATGTTACCAATGGCTGGCTGAATGGGTTGAGCAGACTGCGCAGCCACCAGATGCTTTGCAGGCCGCCTGCGGCTATACGACGTTTGCGTTTTGATTCTTCAAAAATATTGGCTGAACCATACTCCTGTGCATAGGCGTCTGGGGTGTAGGCTATGCGCTTGCCATCCTCTACAATATACATTGACATCATGAAGTCGTCGAGTAGGGCTGAATCGGGCACGTGGCGTACCAACTGTGGGTCGATGGCGTAGAGTTCGCCAGCAGCACCCATGGCCGAGTAGAGTTCGCTATCCCATTTCTTCAGTGTGCTCTCGTAGCGCCAGTACAGTCCTTCGCCCTCAGCTGCCATCTGACCGGCCTTGCGAGCTGCAACACGCTTCTCGCCAGATACGCAGCCAACCGTAGGATCCATAAACAGACGGGCTATCTCACGCATGGCACCAGGATTGATCATGGTGTTGGCATCGGTAAAGGCTACATAGCGCGTCTTCAGCTCCTGTAGTCCATGCTTCAGTGCTGCGCTTTTGCCTCTGCGTTCTGGGCTGAACACTACGTCTACCTCTGGGTATGCCTTGAGCAGTTCGTTGGTGCTGTCAGTGCTACCATCAGTAACCCACATAATGCGGAACTTTTCGCGTGGGTAGTCGATAGCCAATGTGTTGGCCATCTTCTCGGCCACAACATCCTCTTCGTTGTAGGCGCATATAAGCAGTGTGATGGTGGGTAGTTGCGAGTCATCGGGCATTACGGCCTCGTGGGGTTTACCCACGAAGAGCCGTTTCAGCCTGATGATAAAGTATAATAGAATTCCGTAACCTAAGTAGGTGTAGAATACTATGAGCAATGTTGCCCAGAACAGGATCTTTAGTGTGATCATAGGGTAGAGGTTTTGATTTTTACTTTGTTTCGATTTCTTCCTTCATGTCGATATATTGCCCTTGGGCATCGTAGAACTCGTACTGAAGGAATGCCAGTTTCTGCGAGGGGATAATCCTGAGGCCCATTCCGTACTTAAACTTCCATTTAAGCTTGAGGCTGAATATACCTTTATTAATAAAGGCAGCCACATAGGGATGGACGTGCAGATAGAACTTGTGTACACCTATCTTGTTTACAAGAGTGTCAATCTTACTTTCGAGTGTATCAGTGAAAAGGATGCTTGACTTAATGGTGCCTTTTCCGAAACAAGTGGGGCAGGTCTCCTCTACGTTTACGCTCATGGCTGGGCGTACGCGCTGACGGGTAATCTGCATCAGTCCGAATTTAGACAGGGGCAGGATGTTGTGCTTAGCACGATCCTTCTGCATGTTCTTGCACATGCGTTCGTAGAGCAACTGGCGATCCTCAGGCAGTTTCATATCGATAAAGTCAACGATGATGATACCACCCATATCCCTGAGTCGCAACTGGCGTGCCAACTCGTCGGCAGCTCCCAGATTGGTCTCCAGGGCGTTGGTCTCCTGGTTGTTCTCCTTCTTGATTCGTGTACCGCTGTTAACGTCTACCACGTGCATGGCCTCTGTGTGTTCAATAATCAGATATGCACCATGCTTGTAGTTAACCGTCTTTCCAAAGCCTGATTTTAGCTGCTTGGTTACATCGTAGTTGTCGAAGATGGGTACTGTGCCGTTGTAAAGCTTCACAATGTCCTTCTTTTCAGGCGCGATGATCCCAAGGTAGTTCTTTATTTCGTCGTAGATGCCGCTGTCGTTAACATGGATGCCGTCGTAAGTGGGATTGAATAGATCGCGCAACAGTGCTACGGCCCTGCTTTCCTCCTCGAAGCAGAGTTGTGGTCGCTCTGTGGTTTTCTGTACTTTGCTGATCACATCTTCCCAACGCTTCAACAGAATCTTCAGCTCTGCATCAAGTTCAGCTGCTCGCTTGCCCTCGGCCACAGTGCGTACTATCACGCCGAAGTTCTTAGGCTTGATGCTCTGTATGAGCTGTTTCAGTCGGCTACGTTCTTCGCCACGCTTGATTTT
>NZ_CAMJFM010000042.1 GCF_946404925.1 uncultured Prevotella sp.
CAAGAACTTCAAGAAGTACGAGGGCAACGAGGCTGGTAAGGCTCTCGTAGCTGCAGGACCTAAGTTGTAAGACTTAGGGCCGAAAGCAACTTCGCCCTACGCAGGGCAAGTTTGCAGGACCAAAGCTCTAAGAGCAAGATTAAAAATTAAAAATTAAATATTAAAGATTGGCTGCGTCGAAAGGCGTGGCCATTTTTTTTGATTTACATCAAAAAGCGCAAAAACGCCCTATAATTATGAATTGTGAATTTTGAATTATGAATTAAAAGTGCTACCTTTGCACTTGTAATCGGGAGATTACAAATATTTTTTCATTAGGTTTTAGTAGTTTAGTTTTAAGGTAAAAGAATTTTATGTTATTAGATTTTCAAACAACGATCATGTTGGGATCGGTTTTTATCTCAGCAACGCTGAGTATCTATACACTAATTCATACCAACAGACGTTGAAAAGAGAGCGGAGTGAGAGATTCATACCGCCTCTTTTTTGCATTAAATCCCTAAACTAACTTAAAATCGGTCAAATTTAGCCATATTTTCATTAATTATAAACAGAAATGTGCTCATTTTTGCAGAAATGTGCGTAAATTTGCAGCCAAATTGGAATAAAAGCGATTATAAGCGCAATGAAAAGATATATTTCTACACTCTGCACAATGCTGGTTTGTGCCTTGGCTGTCACCTCTTGTCTGAAAGACAGCGAGGACAACACCCAGTATAACAACGACACTGCCATTGCCACATTTAAACTGGCAACGGTGAACCGCTACGTACATACAACATCATCGACTGGTGCCGACTCGGTGTACAAGTCAACACTCTCGGACCCCGTGGTGTTTACCATCGATCAGCAGCAGTTCAAGATCTATAATACCGACTCGCTGCCATCGGATGTTGACCTGAACCACATTCTGGCCACCATCACAAGCAAGAACAGCGGTGTAGTGGTACTTAACTACGCATCGACTGCCGGCGAGGACTCGCTGTTATACTACAGCAGCACCGACTCAATAGACTTTGAGGCGCTGAAAGACCTGCGCGTGTATGCTCAGGACGGTTCGGCATTTCGCAGCTACGAGGTAAAGGTAAACCTGCATAAGGCTCAGACAGGCAAGATGATATGGGAGCAGAAGACTGCTGCCGACCTGCCCGTTGACACCAAGAAGGCTGCATGGGAAGAGAAGGCCACTACAGCCGGCATGAAGCAGCTGATAGGCTACGGCACCGTAGAGGGCTACGCACTGGGCAACGACGGACTGCTGATGGTGAGCCGCGACAACGGCGAGACATGGACAGCCGACAGTCTGGACGAGGATCCAGCCTGGCTGCCATCAGAGAACATCGCATTTACATCGTGGCCATTTGCAGATAGCGATTCTACCGACTATCAGTTGATGGTGGGTGCCAACAACCAGGTGGACAATGCCTGCGTGGTGTGGCGCAAGGTGGCCGAATACTCAAAGAACTGCCTGCCATCGAAGTGGGTGATGATTCCAACATTAGATCAGGGCAAGTACTATCTGCCTAAGATGGACAACCTGAGCATTGTGCTCTTCAACGGCGCAGTGCTGGCCATCGGTAACAACAAGAAGATTTACGTGAGTCGCGATCAGGGTATCACCTGGAAGACGAACGCGAAATATACCCTGCCCGACGCACTGGGCACAAGCAACCTAAGCGCTACTACCGACGAAAACGGATACCTGTGGCTGGTAGGCAAGGACACCGGCGAGGTTTGGCGCGGAACGATCATTGAATAGAGTGAAAAGACTGTTGGCAGTAATCTTCGTGATGGTCACTACGGTGGCTGCCAGTGCCCAGGACGAGCCTGAGTACAAGATGGAGATAGGTGCCGGAACAGGACTGGTGAGCTACGTAGGCGACTACAACGGCAACCTGCTGAAAGGTCTGCAGCCGTGGCTGGTGCTGATGGGAAAATACCGGATGGACCCTAGAACGGCACTGAGTCTGAACATAGGCACCGGCAAGATAAAGGCCGACGAGTTTAATCACCGGATAACTGAAGCCGACCTGCGTTTTGAATACAACTTCTGGGCGTACGGCACGGGCAACGAATACAGAGGCGCTAAGCGCTTTACGCCATACATAACCGTGGGACTGGGAGCAACCATCTATGGCGGCCCCGAAAAAGGAGCCACGATGAACCTGCCTATAGGCGCGGGCGTGAAATATAAGATAGGTAAACGACTGAACCTGACAGCTGAATGGGCCATGCGATTTACGCTGAGCGACAAGCTGGACGGCAGCAAAGACCCCTTAGGCATCAAGAGCAGTGGCATGTTTAAGAACACCGACTGCTACAGCGCACTGCAAATAGGACTAACCTACGACCTCTGGGAAAAGTGCAAAACGTGCTACAGAGATTGAGAAGGTGAGCGCTCGGCTTTGCCGCTTGGCTTGTCCAAGAAAGTGAGAAAGTGAAAACGTAAGAAATTAAGAGTTATAGATATGAAGGAACTTTTAGACATGAACAGGATTCCCAAGCACATTGCCATCATTATGGACGGCAACGGACGCTGGGCTATGGACCGCGGATTGGATCGTACTTTCGGCCACAAAGCCGGACTTGACAATCTGGAGCAAGTAACTACTGTGTGTTCAAACCTCGGCGTAAAGTACCTGACGGTATATGCCTTCTCGATAGAGAACTTTAACCGCCCAGCCTATGAGGTAGAGGCGCTGATGGGACTGGTGCTCAGTTTCTTCAAGATGGAACTGTTCCACAATAACAACGTGAGCTTCCACGTGGTGGGCGACATGGCAAGACTGCCAAAGAGCGTACAGGACAAGCTGCAGTCGATGATAGACGAGACTGCCATGTACGACGGTATGGCCTTGACTATCGCAATGCCTTACTCATCGAAGCAGGAGCTGGTAAACACTACCAAGATTATCGCTCAGAAGGTGAAGAACGGCGAGATGAACATCGACGACATTAACGAAGATACAATCACTGAGAATCTGTGGACTAACTGGATGCCCGATCCTGACCTGCTGATACGTACAGGCGGCGAGGTTCGCATATCTAATTATCTGCTGTGGCAGTGTGCATACTCAGAATTCTACTTCTGCGATTGCTACTGGCCCGATTTCTCGGAAGAAGAACTTCATAAAGCCATCATGAGTTATCAGAGCCGTCAGCGCAGATTCGGTAAGACTGAGGCGCAGATTGAGGCCGAAGAGGCGGAGAAAAAGTGAAAAGGTAAAAAAGTAAGAAAGTAAGAAAGTAAAAAGGTTAGAAATAGAAAGTGAAAAGTCTTATATATATTAATAAGGTATTAGGTGCGGTAAAGAGCATTTTACTCTTTTACCTTCTTACCTTTTTACCTTTGAATGCATCTGCTCAGGATAAGATAGTAAACCCCGACATATCGTACGCCGGTACACCACGTACCTGCGAGATTGGTGGTATCGCCGTTGAGGGCGTAGAGGGTTACGAGGACTATGTATTGGCCGGACTGTCGGGACTGACAGTGGGACAGCAGATTGAACTGCCAGGAAGCCAGATTACAGAGGCCGTGAAGCGCTACTGGCGCAACGGACTGTTCTCGAAGGTACAGATAACAGCCGACTCAATCGTAGGCAACAAGGTATACCTGTGTATCCACCTGGGTATGCGCCCACGTATCAAGGACATCAGATACAACGGTATCAAGAAGGCCGAGCGCGAGGATATGGAGGCCAAACTGGGTATGGTTAAGGGTATGAGTCTGACTCGTAACATCATAGACCGTGCCAAGATTCTGGCTAAGAGATACTTTGACGACAAGGGTTATAAGAATGCCGAGATAGACATTGTGCAGCGCGAGGATGCTGCAGGACAGGTGACACTGGACGTGAACATCGACAAGAAGGACAAGATGAAGGTTCACGAGCTGATATTCCAGGGCAACGATAAGCTGACATCAAACAAGATCAAGGGTTCGATGTTCACAAAAGGTGCATTCGGTAAGATTCACGAGGCCGGCAAGCTGAACAACTTCTTCAAGGCCAAGAAGTTTACCGAGGAGCGCTATAAGGAGGCTAAGCAGGCTCTGATAGAGAAATATAACGAGCTGGGATTCCGTGATGCTACCATCATAGAGGATTCGGTTTACAGCTACGACGACAAGCACGTAAATGTGCTGGTTAAAATTGAGGAAGGCGAAAAGTACTTTGTACGCGATATTACATGGGTGGGAAACACCGTGGTAACAACCGACTATCTGAATGCCGTGCTGGGCATGAAGAAGGGCGACGTGTACAACCAGAAGCACATAGACAAGCGACTGAAGGAAGACGACGACGCTGCCGGCAACTGGTACTATAACAACGGTTACGTATTCTCGGGCATCGAGCCTGTTGAGGTAAACATCGACGGCGACTCTATCGACATCGAGATGCGCGTGACTGAGGGTCCTCAGGCCCGTCTGAACCATGTACGTATCTACGGTAACGACCGTCTGTATGAGGAGGTGGTACGCCGCGAGCTGCGCACAAAGCCTGGTGACCTGTTTAACAAGGAGGCCCTGATGCGTTCGGCACGTGATATCGCCTCAATGGGATTCTTTGACCCTGAGAAGGTTGTGCCCGACGTAAAGCCAAACCCTGACGACGGTACAGTGGACGTGAACTGGAAACTGGAGCAGAAGAGTAACGACCAGCTGGAGTTCTCGCTGGGTTGGGGACAGACCGGTGTAATCGGTAAAATTGGTATCAAGTTCAACAACTTCTCAATCCGCAACCTGTTTGGTAAGAACAAGCTGCACCGTGGTATTCTGCCTTACGGTGATGGTGAGCAGCTGGGATTCAGCTTCCAGACCAACGGTAGCTACTACAGCTCGCTGAGTGCTAACTACGGTACTAACTGGTTTGGCGGCAAGCGTCCTAACAGCTTGAACGTAGGTGTGTTCTACTCAAAGCAGAGTGACATTTCGAGCTACTATCGTAACAATGCATTCTACAACAACTATGCTATGTACAGCTACGGTTACGGCTCTTACAATAACTACTATTACAACTACGAGTCGATGCTCGACGACGACAAGACCATGACCGTTTGGGGAGCATCGCTGGGTTGGGGTAAGCGTCTGCGCTGGCCTGATGACTACTTCCAGTTCTCGGCTCAGCTCGGATTCTCACGCTACATGCTGCGCGACTGGAGCTACTTCTATATCCACAACGGTAACTGTAACAACATCAACCTGGGATTCACGCTGAGTCGTACATCAACCGACAACCAGCTGTTCCCACGTCGTGGATCAGAGTTCATGGCATCGGTAACAGTTACTCCACCTTGGTCGCTGTTCGACAAAAAGGACTACGCTAATCTAGCCAAGAACTCAAGCTCGGCAACCTATGAGGACGAGCTGCAGGAGGTTTACCGCTGGATTGAGTACCACAAGTGGAAGTTTAAGAGCCGCACCTTTACAGCCCTGACTAGCGGACAGAAGTGCTTTGTGCTGATGACCCGTGTAGAAATGGGACTGCTGGGTAGCTACAACAAGGATAAGCGCTCGCCATTTGAGACCTTCTACGTGGGAGGTGACGGTATGAGCGGATACTCTTACGGATACTCTGAGGAGACCATCGGTCTGCGTGGTTACGACAACGGTGCACTATCGTACTCTTCGGCCTACGAGACCATGATGAACGGTGGTACTATTTCATCGTACAACTCGTACGCTTACGACCGATTCACCCTGGAGCTGCGCTACCCATTCATGCTGGGTAACACCACCATCTACGGACTGGGATTTGTTGAGGGTGGTAACGCTTGGGCTAATGCAAAGGACTTCAACCCATTCAAGATGAAGCGTTCGGCCGGTATCGGTGTACGCATCTATCTGCCAATGGTAGGACTGATGGGTATTGACTGGGCATACGGATTCGACAACATCTACACCAGCCAGTACGGTGCACAGAAGAAGGGCGGAAGCAACTTCCACTTCATCCTGGGTCAGGAATTCTAGTTAAACCATCGGAGACCATATACGTCAAAGAGGTGTATAACATAAAATAAAACGTTTATGAAGAAACTGATTATTTGCGCACTCTGCGCTATCTTTGGATGGACAGCAGCATCGGCACAGAAATATGCCGTAGTGGATATGGAGTATATACTCAAGAACATTCCTGCTTATGAGCGTGCCAACGAACAGTTGAGTCAGGTATCAAAGCAGTGGCAGGGCGAGGTGGACGCACTGAACACCGAGGCCCAGACCCTCTATAAGAACTATCAGAACGAGGTGGTATTCCTGTCGAAGGAGCAGAAGAAAGCCAAGCAGGATGCTATCGTAGAGAAAGAGAAGCAGGCTGCCGAACTGAAGAAGCACTACTTCGGCCCCGAAGGTGAACTGTTCAAGAAGCGTACCGCTCTGATGTCACCCATTCAGGAAGAGGTGTACAATGCCATCAAGGACATAGCCGATCAGCGTGGCTATCAGCTGGTACTGGATCGCGCCAGCGACACCGGCATCATCTACAGCTCACCCAAGGTAGACATCTCATCGGAAGTGCTACGTAAGTTGGGCTACGCTAACTAATTAAGAGTTAAGAATTAAGAGTTAAGAGAATAATAATTTAACCAATAAAGAAATGAAAAAGTTGATTATCTGCGCTATTTGCGCACTGTGTGGAATCACCACCGCTAATGCACAGGGTAAGTTCGGACACGTGAACACCCAGGAAGTTATGCAGGCCATGCCTGAGTTTACCAAGGCTCAGAACGAGATTAAGGCACTGCAGGACCAGTATGAGGCTGACCTAAAGAGCATGCAGGACGAGCTCCAGAAGAAGGGCGAGGCTTTTGACAAGGAGCAGGCTACTCTGCCCGAGAATATCAAGCAGCGTCGTCAGCAGGAGTTGCAGGATATGTACACCAAGATCCAGCAGAGCTACCAGGACAACCAGCAGGCACTGCAGAAGGCTTCACAGGAGAAGATGCAGGCTATCCAGACCAAGATTCTTGATGCTATCAAGGCTGTAGGTCAGGCTGGACAGTACGTTTACATCATGGAGAACAACTCGCTACCTTACATCAGCACAAGCCTCTCTACCGATGTAACTGCCCAGGTCAAGGCTAAGCTCGGTTTGAAGTAATCAGAAATAAGTTTAACTACAAAATTCAAACATTATGAAACGAATCCTCGTACTTCTTGTGGCATTCGTATCGCTCAACGCATTTGCACAGGGTGGTGCCACATCATCAAGTTCAGTAAAGGTGGGCTACCTGAGCTATCAGGCTGCCATCAAGGCAATGGCCGACTACACGCTGGCTCAGCAGAAGCTGACAGACCTGAAGGCTAAATATCAGGCTGAGACCAAACGAGTAGAAGACGAATTCAACAGGAAGTACGAGGAGTTTCTTGATGGTCAGCGTGACTTCCCAAAGAGCATTCTGCAGAAACGACAGACTGAACTGCAGGAGCTGATGCAGAAGAACATTGCCTTCAAGAACAGCAGCGTTGAGCAGCTGGCTAAGGACGAGGCCGAGATCTTTGCCCCACTCTATGCCAAGCTGAACGATACACTGGCGAAGATGTGCGCCGAGAAGGGATTTGCCTTTATCATCGACACTGATGCAAAGGCAGTGCCCGTGGTTAACCCCCTGATGTGCGAAGACATTAATCAGGCAGTGCAGAATGCTCTCAAGTAATCCCGGACCGATAGGTATCTTCGACAGCGGTTACGGCGGACTAACCATACTGCATGGTATCCGACAGCTGCTTCCCGAATACGATTATCTTTATTTGGGCGACAATGCCCGTGCACCCTATGGACCACGTTCGTTCGACGTGGTCTATGAATTTACACGTCAGGCCGTGGTAAAACTCTTTGAGATGGGATGTCACCTGGTGATACTGGGTTGTAACACCGCATCGGCTAAGGCTCTGCGCACCATACAGCAGAACGATCTGCCACAGATAGACCCAGATCGTCGTGTGCTGGGCGTAATACGACCGACAGCTGAAGTAATAGGCTCGCTAACCGAGAGTCGTCATGTGGGCATATTTGCTACCGAGGGAACCATACGCAGTGAGAGTTACAACCTGGAAATACAAAAGCTACACCCCGACATCAAGGTAACCGGTGTGGCCTGTCCGTTCTGGGTGCCGCTGGTAGAGTATAACGAAGCTGACTCGCCCGGAGCCGACTACTTTGTGAAGAAGCGCATCGACCAGATTATGCGCGAAGACCCAGACATAGATGCTATCATCTTAGGCTGCACGCATTATCCCCTATTGATGCCGAAGATACTGAAGTATCTGCCCACAGGCGTACGCGTAGTGCCACAGGGTGAGTACGTAGCCGAGAGTCTGAAAAGCTATCTGGAGCGCCACCCACAGATGGAACAGCGCTGCTCGAAAGGTGCCAACGTACACTACCTGACAACCGAGAACCCCCAGAAGTTCAAGGAGCAAGCCCAGATATTCCTCCACGAACCTGTAGAGGTAGAAAACATCACGCTTGGATAATATTATTCAAGTTAAATTATTCAAGTTCCATAATTCATTTTAATCTGTACATATTCCATCTCTGGTTAAGTAATAGCACCAGTCCTCTGCCTTAAGGACTCGAGTCCTTTAACTAAAGGATTACAGTCCTCTAGGCAAAGGACTGTAATAGAACCTATTTGTGTGATTAGTCTTTTTCGGTTCATAGTTTTTCTAATTTGTGTCAACAGTTACCGTCTTAAAAACTAAAATATCTGACTTAAAGCCAGTTATGCGATTCTTAAAGCCTCGAACACCTAACCTAACACCTACCGTAACACCTAACCTAATACCTACCATTCCGATTCATGTACTTTAATTACGACGATAGGTGTTACGGTAGGTGTTGGGTTAGGTGTTTGAACCACAGAATATCACATAGCTGCCTCAAAATCAGCCACTTGGATTTGTAGAACGGTAGGTGCTGGAGGAATTACAAACTGACTTCTACAATAAAAAAGCAGTTGGATTGCAATTGCACGATAACTGCTTTTCAATCAGTGAGCAAAAGACTACAGAACAAGTATCAATTATTAAAAAAACATAAATAAACACACCAACAAAATAGCAATTCAGTAGTTATTAAATAAATAAAACTATCTTTGCAGAAAATATCAATATCTATTAAAACTATACTATATGAAGAAATTATTATTACTTGTATTAAGCTGTTTTACCTTGAGCAATGTAAATGCTCAATCGGACTATAAGAGGTTTATGGAATCGGAAAAGAAAGGATCCTCTTATAGCACTAAAGAAATAAAAAAGGCTGCCAAAGAATATACAGAATTAATATATGAGGAAGCCAAAAACGGGAAAGTAATGGAGTTTAGAAAAAGCTTTCTCGAGAAAAAGTTAAAGAAGAAAGAAAATTTCATCTTGGATGAATATGCCAGAAGAGTGCAGGATTTTAGAATGAGAAGGTTCAAAGTGGCCGACAATTTGCCTAATCTTGAATCGCAGGTTAAAGCAGATGTCAGAGCAGAATACTCTTACGAGGAAGACCTTTTCCCAACCAATGTCCCTGGTGAGGCCAAGAGTTTGGCAAAAACCTACGAACTGGCCACCAACAAAGCTTACGACATGGCAAGAGAAAACCTTGCCAACGAGATTGTGCACGAAATCATGCTACAGTTCATCCATAAGGATTTCGTAAAACACTTCGGCGCCGTAAAGGGACAAGAAATGGTACAAGCCATCCTTGACTCCAAAGGTGGTATTTTGGATCGCATTGGAGATATGGAAAAAGTACTGGAGCTCTACAACAGCAAGAACACTACGAGTTCGGAGGTTATCGTAAAGGTTTATTATAACGGCATCCAGGCCAAAGAAGACTTTAAGATGGCCCTCAAAGAGGTGCTAAAGAATGACGATACACTCTATAACGAGATGACATACTTCCTAGATACAGTAAAGGCTAAAAAATAAAACTATAATTTAAGGTTATGAAAAAGATTAAGATTATGCTTGCAGTGGTGGCTGCTATGTTTGCCATCAGCGCTCAGGCCCAGTATCAAGCTTTGCTCGTGGGCTATTCACAGACAGATAATGTGTATGAGGACGAAAACATCAAGGCAGAACTGGTGCGTTTGTCTCTAAGGATCACGAATAAGACCAACAAGCCTCTTTTCGTCGATCGCTCTAGTTCGTTCTATTATATTAATGACGAAGCCATATGTCTCGATGAGAAACGCGATGATACCAGCCACACATACTATCAGCCTTTGGCACCTAAAAGCGACACATGGGTTTCAACGCTGATTAACCCCATAATTGGAAAATATGATGCTGGCGGTAGTTCATTTGGCAAGGGAGGAAAGGCAAACTATCAGAGCGAACTTCGACTTCAGGTGATGGATTTAATGGAAACCATGCGCTATGAGATGGCCAACAATGACAAGAAATCATGCACTAACATTCACCTTACAGGAGACGAATCGTTTATGAAGGTAAAAGTATATATCAAATACGATACAAAGAAATACTCTGGAGATGAAAAAGAGCGTGAAGACCACTCATTCACCATCTCTACATGGGTTTCTGACATGATACTTACAAAATATTACATTCAAGAGCAGGACAAGGTTAAGCGTACCAACGCCGTAAACATTCAGGGCCGTATGACTGATATCATGCATGTATTTGCAGATCGTCCTTTCGAGTATGATGAGGACAATTCGCCTATCGATATTTACGTAACCTCATTTGGTAAAGGATCATTCAACATTTATCGTCTGGGGGCAACGAGTGAAGAAAAAGAAGGTAAAACAAATGGTTACAGAAGCGCTCTTGAAAAACTAACCAAGAAAAATAGTGGCAAGAAAGGCGAAGAGGAGATGAAGTCAAACTTCGAAGAGCGATCTAAAGGCCGTCAGATACTCATTTGGGAAGGCGAAACCACCAATTGGGTACAAGCTCTGCAAGACTCTTACGAAAGATATCTGATAGAAGACGGAGAAAAGGATAAGAAGGCTAAGGAAATTGCAAAGAAAAAGGCAAAAGAACTGAAAAACGAACAGACGCTCAAGAAATAAAAGCGATATGAGAAAAGCCACTTTTATCATCCTTTGCTGCGTCATAGGAGCATTACCTCTCCTTGCTCAGACTGTTGATCAAGAAGTGATAGACGGATGCGAGTATCTGCGCATGGGACGATTTGACAATGCATACGCATCTTTCTCTAAAGGTGCACGCTTTGGCAGCGTTACCGCACAGTACTATCTGGCCTATTGTCAGGCTGAAGGCTATGGCGTAGAAAAGGATGATAGAAAGGCTTTCTCACTATATCGCAGGGTGGCCGAACGTGGATTGCCCATTGCTCAAGCACGAATAGCTTATATATTATATAAAGGTATAGGCACGAACAAGGACAAAGCCAAAGCCAACTACTGGATGAACAAGGCCACCAACTATAGTTATATAGATTCCTACACCACCTATGTATTAGGTCTTTGTTATGAAGAAGGACTTGGCCGTGAGAGAGATATGGAGAAAGCTATGGAATGCTTCCAGAAGTCATGCTCAAAGAATGTCGACGAGGCTTTCATCCATACAGCTATGCTCTTTGCAGAGGGAATACTAATAAAACAGGACTTTCAGCAGGCTCTTAGCATAATCAATAATGCTATTGAAAACATCGGCTCAGGGTTCGACTACGCATGTAAGGGTAAGATTCTTACACTCATGGGCAAACAGAAGGAGGCAGAAGCAGTATGGCGTACTATGATTAACAATTACCCATATCACGCCGTTCAAAGCGCAGATGACTTCAGCATGTATATGCGTGGTGCAAGTCCAATACCCAATAACGTGATTCAGAATCTGTATGCAAAGGCCGATGTAGCTTCAAAATCATCAAGACGAAGTTATAACTCGCTCGAAGATGACGACAGCCATGCCAACAACACTATAAACATAACTTACACTACAGCCCCAAGCATAGCCCAGACACCAAAGTCAGAAGTTCATGCGCCACAAGTTCCAACAACAAAAAAGGAAGAGACGAAAGCTGATGTAGATGAAAATCTGCCCACCACAAACGTAAATAACGCCAATACCTTTGCAGTAATTATCGCAAACGAGCATTATCAGGATGTAGCAGAAGTACCTTACGCCAGTAATGACGGAGCAATTTTCGCTGAATATTGCAAGAAAAGCCTTGGTTTGCCTGCCACAAATGTGCATCTGGTAAAGAATGCGACACTAAACAATATGAAGCGCGAAATAAACTGGCTCAAGCAGGTATCTGATGCCTACAAAGAATCAACAAAGATCATAGTATACTATGCTGGTCACGGCATACCGGATGAAGCTACAAAAGATGCCTATTTGCTACCTGTTGACGGATTCGGTACCGACATCACAACTGGCTATAGTCTCCAAGCACTATATGCCACACTGGGAGAGCTGAAAGCCAAGTCGATAATGGTTTTCCTTGATGCATGTTTCAGTGGTTCTACGCGCGATGGCAATATGATGGCTTCAGCACGAGGTGTTGCAATAAAGGTAAAGAACAGTGCTCCTCAAGGTAATATGGTAGTCTTCTCTGCCGCCACTGGAGAAGAGACTGCTTATCCTTATAATGAAAAGCGTCATGGATTGTTTACCTATTATCTGCTAAAAAAACTGCAATTGAGCAAGGGTAATATATCTCTTGGCGAATTGCAAGGCTATGTGGCAGATGAAGTTGCCAAGAGATCAATCGTGGTGAACGGAAAATCTCAGACTCCTACAGTTTCCTCATCAGCCAATATCGGAGAAAGTTGGAAATCATGGACACTAAGATAGCTCTTAGGCACAGAACTTAATCTCACATATCCGTTGCTCAGACCACCCTTATCCCCTCCTACTCAGGAGGGGAATACGAGGAGGGAATAAAAAAACCTCAAGCTTGTTTAGCTTGAGGCTTTATTTTTAATTTCCCAATTACTTTAGAGAGGAAGCTTGTAACCAAGAGTGATTGTGAAGAAGCTGTGCTTAGAGTCACCATCAGTAGCCTTAGTAAGGCCCCAGTTGTAACGAGCATCGATAACAACGTTAGAGAACTCGTACGACAGACCTACTGGTACACTCAGAGCAAAGCCCTTAACGCCATCAATATCTGCGCTTTCGCCAGCAACTTTAGCCTTCTTATATACATTAAATCCAGGCTGAACACCGGCCTTGATAGCAAATCCAGGAGCTACATAGTAGTTAGCCAGAACAGGGATGTTAATATAGTCAAGCTTAAAAGTAACATCCTCGCCAAACCACTTCTGCTTAACACCCTGCATAGAATACAGAGCACCAAAGCTAATCTCGAAGTTCTCAGCTGCACCAACTGCAAACTCTGCACCTGCAGCGAGACCTACGCGCATCTTAGAATCATCAGCCTTTGTCATTGTAGCAAGGTTAACACCAGCCATTGGCTTGATTGACCACTCACCTACCTCATTCTGAGCGTTTGCACTCAAAGTTGCAACCATCATAGCTGCGATAAAAAATAGTTTTTTCATAATTGTTTTCTTTGTTTAAAAAGTTAATTAATAGATTAAAAGTATAATTCACGCCGCAAATATATGAATAATTCTTAATATGAAGCAAATTTATAAACACTTTTTAACAGAAATGTCTGATTTTCGACAAAAATCATCTCTTCTACATATTCCTCGGGTGATGCTCGAGGATTTCTTGTCGTAGGGTTGAGGTATCGATGTGGGTATAGATTTCGGTGGTGCCAATATCCTCATGGCCTAACAAGGCCTGGATGAAACGAAGATCGGCTCCGCCCTCAAGCAGGGCTGTGGCAAAGGAATGACGCAGGGTATGTGGAGAGATGGTCTTCTGGATGCCAGCCTCCTTGGCCTGTGCCTTGATCATAATAAGAATCATGGTACGCGTAAGGTGGGCACCGCGACGATTAAGAAACACATAATCCTCTTCGCCAGGTTTTATCTTCATCAGATTACGATCGTAAAACCAATACTTAAGTTCTTCGATAGCCTTAGGCGAGATGGGCACAAGGCGCTCCTTGGAGCCTTTACCCATCACACGTACATACTCCTCATCAAGATAAAGGTCGGACAATTTCAGGTTTACCAACTCGCTGACACGCAGACCACAGGAGAAGAGAACCTCGATGATGGCCCGATTGCGATGGCCCTCCCATTTAGATAGATCGATACTTGCCTCAAGGCGGTCGACCTCATCGGTAGATAGCACCTCTGGCAGATGGTCACCTATCTGCGGCGACTCAAGCAGCTCTGTAGGATCGTCATCACGATAACCATCAAGTTGCACAAACCTAAAGAAGCTACGGATGCCACTGAGTATACGACACTGTGAACGGGGATGGATACCAATATCGTGCAAACCGGCAGAGAAGTGTTCGAGGTCCTGAAGCGTAACATCGCGGATATCCTTCTGCTCACGCTCGAGATAATCGAGCAGCTTACGAAGGTCACGCTGATAAGCATCGAGCGTGTTGCCCGACATGTTGCGCTGCAGCTTTAAATAGCGCACATAAGCCCTTACAACGTCTTTTTGAGTGCTCATTATCAATATTTTGGTGCAAAAATAGTAATTATTTTCTAAAAATTCGTAACTTTGCACCCGAATTAATGCATTAATAGAAAAAATGAAGATTCTGATTATCAATGGTCCTAACCTCAACCTGTTGGGGCAGAGGGAGCCAGGTATCTATGGTTCGTCATCGTTCGACAGCTATCTGCCGGAGTTGCGCAAGCGTTTTGACGATGTAGAAATCGAGTACTTTCAGAGCAACATAGAGGGTGTTCTGATAGACAAGATGCAGGAGGTGGGCTTTACCTACGACGGCATTGTGCTGAATGCTGGAGCCTACACCCACACATCGATTGCTCTGCAGGATTGCATCCGTTCGCTGAAGGCACCCGTCATCGAGGTTCACATCTCGAACGTGCATCAGCGCGAGGAGTTCCGCCACAAGTCGATGATATCGTGCGCCTGCAAGGGTGTGATACTTGGCTTTGGTCTCGACTCGTACCGTTTGGCTATTGAGGCTTTAAAAGAGGTGAGAGGTGAGAAGTGAGAAGCTAGATGATTACATCTTAGCCCACACGGAGCCGGAGCCAGACTATCTGTACCGGCTGTGGAGAGCCACCTACATACACACCATTCACGGGCGTATGTCGAGCGGACACCTACAGGGCCGACTGCTCAAGATGCTGGTGAAGATGATAAAGCCTAAGAACATCCTGGAGATAGGCACATTCAGCGGATATAGTGCACTATCGATGGCTGAAGGACTGGACGAAGGCGGGCGACTCTACACCTTCGAGATAAACGATGAGATGGAGGACTTTACACGCCCCTGGATAGAGGGTTCGCCTTGGGCCGACAAGATTGAGTTCATCATAGGCGATGCACTGGTGGAGGCACCCAAACTGGGCATAGAATTCGATATGGCCTTTATGGATGGCGATAAGCGCACCTATCGCGACTGCTACGAGATGGTGATGAGCATACTGAAACCCGGAGGTTTTATACTGGCCGACAATACACTCTGGGACGGACACGTGGTAGACCACGCTTACGACAACGACCGCCAGACAAAGGGCATAGAGACATTTAACGACTACATAGCCCGCGACCAGAGAGTAGAACAGGTAATACTACCCCTGCGCGACGGACTGACATTGATAAGAAAAAAGTAAAAAGGTAAAAAAGTAAAAATGCAAGAGACAAGACAAAACAAAATTGCGAGAATGCTACAGAAGGAGCTCTCGCTGATATTCCAACAGCAGACACGCGCCACTCATGGTGTGATGATATCGGTGACACGCACCAAGATATCACCCGACCTGAGTATCTGTACTGCTTATCTGAGCGTATTCCCCAGCGATAAAGGCGAGGAGATACTGGCAAACATCAACGCCAACAGCAAGCAGATAAGATACGAACTGGGAACACGCGTGAGAAACCAGATGCGCATTATACCAGAACTGAGATTCTTTATCGACGACTCGCTTGACTACATCGAGCACATTGATGAACTGCTGAAGAAATGAACTTCCCATTCTTCATAGCCCGCAGGTATCTGTTCTCGAAGAAATCCACTCATGCCATTAACGTCATAAGTGGAATTTCTGTCATTGGTGTTGCCGTAGCCACAATGGCGCTGGTGGTAACACTATCGGTATTCAACGGATTTCACGATCTGGTGGCATCGTTCTTTACAAGTTTCGACCCACAACTGAAGGTGGTGCCCGCAGAGGGAAAGACAATAGCTGCCGACGACCCGATACTGACAGAGATAAAGAAACTGCCCGAGATAGAGGTGGCAACAGAAACCGTGGAGGACATGGCACTGGCCATCTATCGCGGACGCCAGGCTATGGTAGTAATCAAGGGAGTAGACGACAACTTCGACAAGCTGACTCACATCAACGAGATACTGGTGGGCGATGGCGAGTTCAGTCTGCACGCAGCAGACATGGACTACGGCACACTGGGCATAAGACTGGCCGAGGTTCTGGGTACCGGTTATACTTACACAGACCCCATACACATATATGCCCCGAAACGAGAGGGACAGCTGGACATGACAAATCCAGACGATGCCTTCGAAGAAGATGAGCTCTACTCGCCTGGTGTGCTGTTCAACATGAAGCAGTCGCGCTACGACAAGAACTACATACTTACCAGTATCAGCTTCGCACGCAGGATATTCGGACAACAGGGCATGTTGTCATCGCTCGAACTGAGACTGAAGCCCGGAAGCAACTTCGACAACGTGAAGGGACAGATAAAGAAACTCTGCGGCGAGAAGTTTGTGGTGAAAGACCGCTTTGAACAGCAAGACGACACTTTCAAGATTATGAAGATAGAGAAGCTGATAGCATACATCTTCCTGACCTTCATACTGATGGTGGCCTGCTTTAACATCATAGGTTCGCTATCGATGCTGATTATCGACAAGAAAGACGACGTGGTGACACTGCGAAATCTTGGTGCATCGGACAAACAGATAGTACGCATCTTCCTGTTCGAAGGACGTATGATATCGGCCATCGGAGCCATCATAGGTATCATTATCGGGCTGGCTCTGTGCTGGGTTCAGCAACGATATGGTATCGTAGCCTTAGGCTCATCGAGCGGCACATTTGTTATCAACGCCTACCCTGTGAGTGTACATCCCGAGGATATAGTCCTTGTGTTTGTTACAGTACTTATAGTAGGTTTCCTCTCTGTATGGTATCCAGTACGCTACTTCGCTAAGCGATTATTAGTGTAGAAAGATAAGTTTAACGTAGCTTTAACGTAGAATATGCTGCAAATATGAAAAAAAGGTGTAACTTTGCACCCGATTATTACAATTATGTAGCAACCAAAACTTAAATGAAGATGAAGAAGATCTTATCGACCATTATGCTGACAATGTTCGGCGTAGTAGCAATGATGGCTCAGATGCAGATGCCATCAATTCCAAATGATCCCGATGTTCGCATCGGAAAACTTGACAACGGATTGACTTATTACATCCGTCACAACAACTGGCCTGAGAACCGTGCTGAGTTCTACATCGCTCAGAAGGTAGGTTCTATTCAGGAGGACGACGATCAGCGTGGTCTGGCTCACTTCCTTGAGCACATGGCCTTCAACGGATCGAAGCATTTCCCCGGCAACGACCTGCTGCGCTACTGCGAAAGTATTGGCGTGAAGTTTGGTACCGACCTGAATGCTTACACATCGATCGACCAGACAGTTTACAACATCAGTAACGTTCCAACAACCCGCGAGGGTATCGTAGACTCTTGTCTGCTGATTCTCTTCGACTGGGCCGACGGACTACTGCTGGAGCAGGAGGAGATTGAGAAGGAGCGTGGCGTTATCCACGAAGAGTGGCGCCTGCGCACAAGTGCACAGCAGCGTATGCTGGAGCGCGACCTGCCAAAGCTCTATCCTGGTTCAAAGTATGGTTTCCGCATGCCTATCGGACTGATGGAGATTATCGACAACTTTGAGCGTCCATTCCTGC
>NZ_CAMJFM010000043.1 GCF_946404925.1 uncultured Prevotella sp.
CCTCGTCAAACTTCTGGGCCTTGATCAGGTTCTTAACGTCAGATGTGAACTTAGCAAGGTTGATCTTACCAGCGGCTGTCTTGATAGCGAAGAAACGCTCGATACCGAGGCAGATAACGGTGAAGAGAAGAGTAAGGATAAGACCTACTACGAAACCTCCCTTATAAACGGTACCCAGCAGGTTAGCGGGATGACCACTGCGATCGCCACCGATGAAGTTGTCGGGGTTACCCATAACGAAGTACCAAACACCGTAACCAGCAAGTGCACAAATTACCAGGATAATCCATGCTGCCTTAACACCCTGAAAGCCCGAATTCTTTTTGGCTGGGGCTGCAGCCTTTGTTGTTGTTGCCATAATTAAAAATAATTTTTTTAGTTATTATAATAAATAAAGATTTGTTTCACCTCGCAAAAGTAGCAAAATAAAGCGGAAAACAAGCCTAATTAATACATTTTAACTATGAATTTCCGAATTATTTTAGTTTTGCTACCACTTCTTTAATGCGCTTCATTGCTTCTACGATGTTTTCATCGCTTGTTGCGTAGCTCATTCTGAAGCATTCGGGGTCACCAAAAGCATCGCCTCCAACGGTTGCTACATGTCCCTTTTCGAGCAGGTACATCGCAAAGTCGGTTGAGTTCTTAATGGTGGTCTCGCCATCGCTCTTGCCAAAGAAGCTGCTGCACTTGGGGAACAGATAGAATGCGCCCTCTGGTACGTTCACTTCGAGGCCAGGAATGTCCTTAGCCAGCTTTACGATGAGGTTGCGACGACGCTCAAAGGCCTGACGCATATCCTCTACACACTGCTGATCGCTGATGTAGGCAAACTCGGCTGCCTTCTGGCTTACTGAACAAGGACCACTGGTGTACTGACCCTGCAGCTTGTTGCATCCCTTTACGATCCACTCTGGGGCGGCGATGTATCCTATACGCCAGCCAGTCATGGCGTAGGCCTTTGACACACCATTTACGATGATGGCGCGCTCCTTCATGCCAGGGAACTGGGCGATACTCTCGTGCTTGCCTATGTAGTTGATATGCTCGTAAATCTCATCAGCCAGTACAAACAGGTCTTCGTGTTTCAGGATGACATCAGCCAGAGCCTTCAGCTCGGCCTTGCTGTATACACTACCTGTAGGGTTGCTGGGCGAGCAGAGGATAATCAGTCGTGTCTTTGGTGTGATGGCTGCCTCAAGCTGCTCGGGGGTCATCTTGAAGTTCTGGTCGAATCCGGCCTCTACGAACTTGGGGATACCTCCAGCCAGCAGGGCCATCTGTGGGTAGCTAACCCAGTATGGGGTGGGGATGATAACCTCCTCACCATCGTTAACCAGCGCCATCACCGTGTTGCACACACTCTGCTTGGCACCGTTGCTCACCAGAATCTCGTTTACGGTATAGTCAAGCTGGTTCTCGTTCTTAAGTTTAGCCACAATGGCCTTGCGCAGATCGGGATAGCCTGGAACTGGTGAGTAGCGTGAATAGTTTTCGTCTATTGCCTTCTTCGCAGCTTCTTTTATTGCATCAGGTGTATTGAAGTCGGGCTCGCCAACACTCATGTTAATTACATCGATACCTTGCGCCTTCATTTCGGAGCTTTTCTGCGACATTGCCAGCGTTGCCGATGGGGCCAGACGCTGCAGACGATTTGATAATTGTGCCATATTACTCTAAATTTTGTGCAAAATTACGCATTTTATTTTTTAAAACGAAATAAATCTATCACTTTTTCACTTTTTGGGATGAATTTGCAGCAGATTGTGACTATTTCAAGTGTAACGTATGTCCCATGCGGGTCTTTTTGGTCTCCAGATAGCGTAGATTGTACTTGTTTGGAGTTACCTCGATGGGCACATTCTCGATAATCTCGAGTCCGTATGCCTCAAGGCCCACACGCTTCACGGGATTGTTGGTCAACAGTCGCATCTTGTGCACGCCCAGGTGGCGCAACATCTGTGCACCGCAGCCATAGTCGCGCTCATCAGGCTTGAAGCCTAAGTGTACGTTGGCATCCACGGTGTCGAGTCCTTGCTCCTGAAGCTTGTAGGCTGCAATCTTGTTCATCAGTCCGATGCCACGACCTTCCTGCTGCATATAGATCACCACGCCCTTGCCCTCTTTCTCGATGGCCTGCATGGCTTTGTGTAGCTGCTCGCCGCAATCGCAACGCTTCGAGCCCAGTATGTCGCCCGTCATGCACGATGAGTGCACGCGAACCAGTATGGGTTCGTCTTCCTCCCATTCGCCCTTAATGAGCGCCATGTGCTCCAGTCCGTTGCTCTTCTGGCGGAATGGTATCAGGCGGAAGTGACCGTAGTCGGTAGGCATCTCTACCTCTTCGCCCACCTCAATCAGCGATTCCTTCTTCAGACGGTAGGCTATCATATCCTTGATGCTGATAATCTTCATGTTCCACTGCTTGGCAAACGCCATCAGCTCGGGCATGCGTGCCATCGAGCCGTCTTCGTTCATAATCTCCATCAGTGCTCCTGCGGGATAGAGTCCAGCCATGCGACAGAGGTCGATGGCGGCTTCGGTATGTCCGCTGCGACGTAGCACGCCGTTTTCTTGTGCATAGAGTGGGTTTACGTGTCCTGGGCGTCCGAATGTCTCGGGTTTGGCTGTTGGATCGGCCAGTGCCTTGATGGTCTCTGCGCGATCGTGGGCACTCACACCTGTGGTGCATCCCTCCAGCTTGTCGACCGTTACGGTGAATGGTGTGCCGAGTACCGATGTGTTGTCCTGAACCTGATGTGGCAGGTCAAGCTCCTTGCATCGCTCGATGGTGATGGGTGCGCAAAGCACGCCACGGGCATTCTTCAGCATGAAGTTTACTTTCTCTGCTGTTATCTTCTCGGCAGCTATTATCAGGTCGCCTTCGTTCTCGCGGTCTTCATCGTCAACTACAATCACGAACTCGCCTTTCTCGAAGTCCTTAATGGCTTCTTCTATGCTATTCAACTTCATTTTTTCCATATTATTACACCTTATTAATATATATAGTAGTTAATCCTTATGCTTTTTGGCCTCGTTTTCGCGTACCAGTTCGAATACGAATGGCATGTTCTCCAGATCCTCGAATGTTCGTGGTGCGGGTGCGGCATATACGGCCACGCGCTCAATCACATCGTGGTTGGTTTCCAGAATGTTGTTCAGGTCCTTACGCAGTCTCAGGCGGAAGCGACACATTCTCAGGTAGAAGAAGATACCCAATGGCAGAATCAATCCTGTGATGATGTTAAGCCACTTCTGACGGAACGGACGGGTATGCGCATGGGTGGCCACCACGGGGTAGTGGTTCAGATAGTTCAATATCTGCGCGTCCTTGGTGTTGGCCAGGTCGTCGATGATATCCTCCAGTTTGTCCACGATTTCCTCTATCTTCTGGTCGTCGCCAGGATGGAAGAATACGTGTATCGGGTTGGGCAGATGCAGCAGCTTGTGCTCCTCGCTGTACTGCTTGATTTCCTCGGTTATCTGTAGCAGATAGAATGAGTCGAGTGCGTAGATAGGATCCTCGATAATCACCTCCTTGCGATAGATGTGGCGATGCGATCTCAGACCCAGTATGCGCATAAATACCTGCTTGTACATGTCGATGTTGAACACCACCGAGTCGTTGTTGGCCTTGATGGTGAAGAATGCGGCTATCGGGGTGAGCACGATGGTAGATATGGTCATGCCGTACCAAACGGTCCATTGGTCGTCGCGCGACATCTTCATGCCCGTGCTGTCCAGAATGTAGTAAACGATGAATACCAGTACCGAGATGATGACGGGCACACCCAGTCCGCCCTTACGGATGATGGCGCCAAGAGGTGCTCCGATAAAGAAGAATATGATACAGGTGAATGCCAACGTAAACTTGTAGATGGCCTGAATCTGGTGGGTGCGGAAGTAGCGATGCATGCTCTTGGTGTAGGTACCCTTCATCTCCAGGTCGGTGGCGCACGATTGGGCGTTGCTCATGGCCATTCTTACGGCCGACTGCTTCTTAGCGTCGCTCAGCTTGCTAAACATCGAGTCGAGCTTGATGTTGCCCTCGGCCAATAGCTTCTCTATCTTGATCGAGTCTGGTTTCGACACCTCAGAGCGCTTAAAGTAGAATCGTGCCGACTCGTTGTAGTAGGCGCGACCCACGCTGTCGTTAAACTCCTGCAGCGAGTCTTTGTCGTGCAGAATCTTGGCCAGTCCTTTGGCTCGTGCGTCGCCAGCTATGTCTTCGATGTCAGCCATGCTGAATCCACCATCAAAGTCCATCACTATCTGCTTGGTAACGAATGTCTCGCGGCGATAGGGTACATCGGCCGTACCAGCCAGATCTTGCGAGCGCATGTTCTCGTTCCACACACCATTATATAATGTAAGCAGCAGGTGCTTCTTCTCGGCGGTGCTCTGCATCATGCCCGAGTCGGCCAGAATGATGGCCTGATCCTCGTAGCTGCCCGTCATGCGATAGATCATGATGCCGTAGAGCATACCCGTGTTCATGTCCTTCTTCTGCACGTAGATGTTGGTGCTGGGTATGCCTGAATAGAACTGCCCCTCAGGAATCTCCACTTCTGGGCTTTTCTGTTTCATACCTAATAGCAGTCGGTAGAAGTCCTGATTGGCTTGCGGACCCACCACGTTCTGGAAGTAGAACGATATGCCCGCCATCAGTACCGATATGATGATGAGCGAGCGGAATGCCTGCATCAGCGATATACCTGCAGCCTTGATGGCTGTAAGCTCCGAGCTCTCGCCCATATTACCGAAGGTGATGAGCGATGAAAGCAGGATGGCCAAGGGGAATGCCTGAGGCATCAACATCAGGCCCATATACCAGAAGAACTGGGCCATCACCTCGAGCGACAATCCTTTACCTATCAGCTCGTCAACGTATCGCCACAGGAACTGCATCATCAGCACAAACTGGCAGATGAAGAACGTTCCTATGAACAACAAGCCGAACTGCTTGGCTATAAATATGTCTAATTTCTTAATTCGGAACATAATCAGCGTGCAAAGGTACAAAGAAAATTCCGAATATCGCTAATATTTACGTGAAAAGTTGCTAAAGTCCGCTTGCTCTGTGCAGTCGGTCCAGGCAACTCTCCCACAGAATCTTCAGTCCGTCGGCGTCATCGTCCTCTGCAAAATCGGTTATCATCAGGTTCAGATTGTGGGTCAGGTCGCTCTTTTCTATGCGCATTTCCCAGTACGATTCGTCGTCGTCTTCGTCTTCGTAGTCCCATTTCAGTCGGATGTGGTCAAACTTCTGGGCCTCTACCACGTGCGCTTGCCTTATGTCTTGCTCCGTCCAGGGTTCGCCCCAGATAAATTTAAATACTCCGTCTTCTTCTTCGCTTACGTGGTCGGCAAACCATCGCTCCAATCCGTGAGCGCTACTTATCTGTTCCCATATGATAGCTGGCGACTTAGTGGCCAAAGGGTATTCGATGTCAATTTTCTGTTTTCCCATACGTTTTAGGGTTAGTTATATTGATTAATATCAACGATTTCTGTGGCAAAATTACATATTTTTCTCGAAATACAAAACTTTTTGCCGAAAAATTTTGGTGGTTTCAAAAATTTGTGTACCTTTGCACCCGCAAATCAGCAATATGGCGGGATAGCTCAGCTGGTTAGAGCGCATGATTCATAATCATGAGGTCCCCAGTTCAATCCTGGGTCCCGCTACAAAAGAGGCAGTTAGATTCACTTCTAATTGCCTTTTTTCTTTGTTTTTCTTTGCCGATACAGAAAAAAGCCTTATTTTTGCAGCCATGAAACAGATTATATCTACCATAATATTCCTGGCATTGTGTATGCCCGTAGTGGGGCAGGGTGTGGTCAAGCTGCTTGAGCCAGCCTATGCCGATAGCGCTGCCGTGTATTGTCAGAGTGTCTACGTGCCTCAGAAGTGGTCAAAGAGTCGTGTTCAGCTTTTCATCGAGCGCCCGCTTGGTGCCACTACCGTGCGTGTTAATGGCATCGAGGCTGGAGGCGATACGGCTAAGTTTGTGCCCCATGTGATTAATGTTACCAAGTATATCGAGGCTGGTCAGCGTAACACCATCGAGATTAAGGTGGCTGGTCATGATGCTCGCGGCATGCTTGGCTCGGTAGAACTTCGCGCGCAACCGCGTAACCTATATATTAATAAGGTGACGCTTCACCCCAAACCTTTCAACGCGATGGTTGGCATCGATCTCGACCTGCGAGGCCAGTCGCCCGATTTTGCCTACTATGGCGTTGAGATTATGGTTCAGCACGAGTATAAGGATTCGGCCGCCATCTTCCTGGCCAATGAGGATATCTGGGCCAATCGCATGGAGCTGGATATGGGCGTGCCCGAGGAGGATCGCTTCTGGGACGAGTTCCACCCCAATGTGTATCGTATGGGCCTGAGTGCTGCTGAAGATTATCAGGAGATGACCTTCGGTATGCGCGAGGCTGCGGCGGTAGATGGCATGCTGTTCATCAATCGCCACCCCGTTTATCTGCGCGGCGTGGTGATGGACGATTACTTCCCTGAATGGGGCCGCATGCCTACCGATGTGCCTACGTGGGAGAAGATGTTCCGCCGGCTGGAGTCGATGGGCTTGAATCACGTGCGTTTTAACGGCTATTGTCCTACCGAGGCTGCCTTCATAGCGGCCGATAAGATTGGCTTGTATCTGGAGGTTGGGGCTGCTAACGATTATGAACTTGGTCGCATAGCCGATGTCTACGGCCATCATCCGTCGCTGGTGCTGATGTCGGTGGGCGATACGTGCTATGTGTGGAACGATGGCTATATCGCGCCCATCAAGCTTAATCGCAATGTGATTTATGCTAATGATTTGATGCAATACAAGCTTGGCATCGAGCAGCGATTGCTAAACGATAGCTGCGGCCACTTCCTGCTTGGTGGCATCTGCGATCGCCGTGGCGACTTCAGCGGCGTGCTGCATGCGCGCTTTACCGATAAGGATGCTGGCTTTGTGGCTGAGGATTTCCAGCAGTTCTGTCGCCCCATCATTCCGCTTGTTGGGCTCGATAAGTTCAGTTTCTCGGCCAGCGATACGTTGCGTGTGCCCGTGGTGGTTTACAATGCCATGTATGGCCATCTTAATGGCGTGCGCACCAGCTACTATCTGCATACTGATAGCGGCAAGGTGGTGGCAGGTGGCTTGGTAGCCTCGGGTACCGTGCCTCTGGCTCCGCAGAATCCTGTGGGCGAGATTGTGTTCCCGCTCGATTCGGTCCAGGCCCCCTGCAAGCTCAACCTTACGCTAATAGTAGGCGCCAGCAGCATTCGCAACCACTGGGAGATTGAGGTGAAGCCTTAGAAGAATCCGAAGAAATAGATGACGGCCACCTTTCTTGGGTCGCTCATACCTCGTGCTTCGCCTATCTGGCTGCCGCCCTTGTAGATGGCTCCGTTCGATCGTACTTCGCCTATCTGGCTGCCTCGCTCGTAGATGGCACCGTTAGAGCGTACCTCACCTATCTGACTGCCGCCCTTGTAGATGGCACCGTTCGATCGGATTTCGCCTTTGCAGCTGCCGCCCACGTAGATGTCGCCATTCGAGCGCAACTCGCCCTTACAACTACCTCCGATGTAAACATCGCCGTTTGGACGTAACTCGCCAAACTGACTTCCGCCGCGATACAACTTCACCTCGCGACTGCTGCTTGTGCTGCTTGAACTGCTGCTGCTCTGGGCGCGCAAGGCACGTTCTTTGGCAGCCTTCTCGGCTCGCTGCTTAGCCTCTTGGTCGGCCTTCAGCTTGGCCTCTTTCCATTGCGTTACCTGATTCTTGGATATCAGCGCTCCGTGGAAGGTGTAGGCCACCAGCAGCGGACTAACATGACCGTCGAAACTACCTATGTTCACGTCGTATACGTAGGCATTCTTCAGATTCGTCTTGCCTATCACCTCGCCGTTCATCGACACGGTGCACCTCTCGGGGTCGAACTTCAGCGTGCCGAGGTTGGGCGACTGGATGGTTCCGTCGTTGCTCATCTGGCCCATGTTGGTGCCCTTTTTGCTGGTCCACACGCCAGTAGAGGGGTCGAGCTTGTAGCTTACTTTCTGTCCGGCCAACTCACCTTCGTCGTAAGTCTGGTTAAAGGTTATCTCAAGTTTCACTGGGTCCCATTGGCCAATCTGTGTGTTCATCCAGCGGATGGCGATTGGTGCTCCGTTTGCGGCGGGTTGTGGGATGGTTGGCGTGATGCTCTTGATGGCCGTTTGGATAGAGTCCTGACGGCGTTGGGCTTCGTCTTGAGCCTTCTCTTGTTTTGTTTTGATACCAGCAGCCTTGCGTGCTTTGTTCAGCAGACTGCCCCATTGTGCCTCGGCCGGTGTGCTAAGAGCAAACATGGCCACCAAAGCCATACCAAGAAATGTAGTTCTACGTTTCATAATCATTTATAATTCCATTAGGTTAATTAATCATAATGGCGCAAAGTTACGCAATATATCCGATAGTGGTGCTAATGAGCCGATTAAAAATTGTTAATCTGCAGAATGTTCCCATGCCGATTATGACGCTGTCATTTGTCATAATTGTCACTTTTTGGTAAAATCACTTGCAAGTTTCGCCAATTCTGCGTATCTTTGCCGCAAGAAATAATAAACTCAAGATATGAGCAAGTACGAGATTCCATTCATAATAGCGTGCATCCAGGCATTTGGACGAAGGTTTTCGATGACTCGACAGGCTGCGTTTCGCTATCTGCACGAGCATAAAGGTTTGGCATTCCTGATAGAATTCTATGATGTGGAGCACTTGCAATCAATGGACGAAACGATTGATGATTTGCTCATTATCTGCCAAAAGAACGGAGGAACATTAGCATGATACTATATCACGGCACCAATACTGATATTGAAACCATAGATCTCGACAAAGGCCAGCAGAACAAGGACTTTGGTAAGGGATTCTATCTTACACCCGATAAGAATACAGCTATTCGTATGGCTCAGAAGAAGGCGCGACTTTTCGATGGCACGCCCACATTGATTACATACGAACTAGATGATTCTGCCCTCAATTCAGATTTGAAAGTAAAAGTATTCCCAGAGAAGGCTACTACTGAATGGTTCCTCTTTGTGGATGCCAACCGCGATAAGAAGAATGTTAAGCA
Organism: uncultured Prevotella sp.; assembly: GCF_946404925.1. Classification (GTDB taxonomy): domain Bacteria; phylum Bacteroidota; class Bacteroidia; order Bacteroidales; family Bacteroidaceae; genus Prevotella. The sequence continues at coordinate 9,127 of NZ_CAMJFM010000043.1, forward strand.
GATGCATGACTACGATATAGTTGTTGGTCCGATTGCGGATGATGGAGTGGTGCTGCAACTCACAAACTATCACGAGGGTATTTACTCGCCAGAGCAGGCTGCAAAATTACTGCAAGACAAGTTTCTTGACCAGCAATACTTCTTTGGGACAGAACGTGCGTTGCAATATCTCATAAAGACCAATGTAGAAACCGTATGAACGAGCCTAATCATCATCAAATAGCTACATATCTTACTGACTATGCTATCAGCGAGTTGGTAAAATATGTGATAGAAGATACTGGGTGCACCATCGAGCAAGCAATGGAGCGTGTGTATAATTCGCCCTTGATGCAAGCTCTGCAAGACGAAGAAGGCGAACTTTATGTTCAAAGCCCAGGATATCTTTATGAGTTGATGAACAGCAATATTATTCCAAATTATGACTAACGAGGAATTTCGCGAAAGAGTCAGCTTCGGATTAGAATTGTCTTATAGGAGAATGCTTCGAGAAAAGGCATTACATAACGAAGATGTTATTATATCAAACGACCAAAACGAGATAATTCGAATTCCCGCCCAACAGATTCTTGAGAGCCTCCCGCCAATGCCGGAACCTCCAGAATCTCTAAAAGGGAGAACATTTCATTACTAATACATAACATAAGAGGATGTGCCTATGACACACCCTCTTTGGTAATTATACATTGAGTCTTCTCATAATGATCTTTTCATGATCTTTATCATTTCCTCTTGAATATTTGTTGATTCCTTATCAGACTTGAGTATTGAACGAGAAGAAGCAGCGTTCAACTGCGAAGCGTCCTTATACATAATCGTTGTTAAGGTTTCCTTACCGCTTTTATATGTTGTGAAATATACTACAGTTTTACTTTTTGCTATTTCCATAGCATCTATAAAATAGTAATCATTATTATCGCCTATGGCAACAGGTTGGAATCTTTCAATTAAATAATAGCCAGCTCTAAGAAATAATGAATTATCCATCATTGCCAAAACAGAATTCAATTTTCCATTTTCAAAAATGTACCCCATAACACATGGATTTGATCCAAAGGTATAGTTGTAATACAAAGTTGTTGATGAAGTTGATGAGGATTTCTCATGTTTCTCCGCTGACTGTATCGATGACATTGATGCTCCCCAATTTAAAATTGGATCATCATAAAGATAATACTCTGGAGTCACAGTTACTTCGCATTTAGTAGATTTTTTGCCATTAGACACAATTATATCAGTAGTACCTACATGATTAGCAGTTACAAGACCATGTGCGTCAACCTTTGCAACAAATTCATCATTAGAGAACCAACTTGTTGCCCCTTCTGCGACTAACTGTTTTGTGTCTTCATAGTGCATAGACATACTTGCTGGCGAAACTACAAGAGGATCATCATCACTATCCTTACTACATGATGTGAATACAAGGCCAAACAATGCGATTAGCATAATGTTTGAATAATTAATAGATTTTTTCATAATAAGATTGTTTTAGAATTGATAAAAAAGAATAGTCACAATAAAAAAACGTGAGCAATTTACTTCGCTTACGTTTCCGAGGTATCGCCAAACACCTAACAATCCTAAACGAGTAATGCCCACGCCATAGGCGTGAATCATCTACTATGATCTTGATTGTTTTGTTTGAAATTTGGCGAATTTCGGAAACAAGAATCAAAGCTGATGCTTCAACGTATAATTTACATAGTTGTTATGTTACCATAAGCACTTATTTTTTAGTTCCACATTATAGCAGGTACTCTTTATGAAAAGATTTCGTGCTACCATTATACATTTGCAAAGATAGATAAAAAACAAATAGCTTCCAAGTTTTTAGCAACTTTTTTTCGTTTTTCTATCGTTTTCGTTGCAACATGATGTCTTTTGGAGGTATTATTTGGCGATGCAAATGGTGGTAGAGGTTGCGGGTAAAAATGCTGTTTTTGAGGGTATAAAAGAGACGGCGAGATTGTCGTAAAGAATCTACCAGATAATCGTAATGAATCTATAAGAAAGTCGTAATGAAAATATATGTGAAATTACGGTTCTTGGGGCAGGAAATTACGGATTTAAGGCCACGAAGTTACGGTTCGTTTGCGAGGATTAATAGTAAAAATTGCTAGTATTAATAGTAGCAAAAATTCCCACGTGTGGGAAATTTTTTTTCCACGTGTGGCAGTCCGTACGTTGCACATGTTGCGTTGCATATGTTGCAATAAGGACTATCCACCTGTTAGGAAGGATATATATCCGATATATATTACCGAATTATGATAAATAGAAATACTAATAAATACTTATTATACTCCTTCATGCAACGTTTGCAACGCAACATCGGCAACGTTTCATGAAAACATTAGCACCACAAACATTTGGCCGTGTCGCAAAAAAGCAGTAACTTTGCAGGCCGAATAGATAAACTAAAAGATTATGCAATACAAGATAGAATCATTGGAGCAACTGGACCAACTGCTGGGCGACCCTCAGTTCGATATCTGTCGCCGTGAGGGGCAGACTCCACTGCAGGCCGTGGCTTGGCACTTGATTACCCACAAGCCGTTCGACATCAACGTCATATTAAAAGGTACGTACGCGCACGAGGATACCATCGTATGCGAGCCACATTGGGACGACGATGACTTCCGCGAGAAAATCTACAAGATGTATGGACCGCAGCTAACACTCGATAACAAGGAACTACGTGAGTGGCTCGAAACTACAGAGTTTGAACACGTAGCCGCATGGACAGCTAAAATCGTGCACCGTGTAGAGCTTGAAAAGATATCAGGCAGCTACGATGCCGCTCAAGACCATTATGCCGAAGAGTGGTATAAATGGCAGGATTATGAGCACTGCACGATTCCACCCAGAGAGTATATCGACTATGTGATAGCACAGATTGACGAGGTGGCCGCACACATTGCCGACGGCAAAAAGAAGGGCATGACTATGGACGAAATCGTGCTACACGATGCCATGTGGGGCTTGCTACCATATAATATCGACGAGGAACTGGCCGCAATAGCCCGCGAGACATTGGCCGATGCAGACCGAATGCTGCCCAAGCGCCCATACATCTGGAGCGAGGCTGGCGAGGAGAAATACGCCGTAGACATGCTGAAACTGGCTGCCGACAAGCTGACTGCGCACGGCTACGATATAAACTACGGCAAAGGTTACTCAATAGAACAGGGCTACCTGCTAACATACTTCAAGCGCCTCTACTGGCGCGAGGCAGCATCGAAAACCGAGGATTAACACCCACACTGAGGATAAGATAATGAATTACAATATAGATTACGACGAAGCACCATACACCCAATCGCGACGGGAGTTTGTAAATCTTACAGACTTCGATCACGAACAACTATTCAATCTTACACCCGTAAGAAACGAGATACATCAGTTTATTTGCGAAGAAAGCAAGAAAGCATGGGCCATACAAGAAAAAGAGTATCTTGACAGAGAAAGCAACCTGCGCGCCCAGATGCTCTTCTCGACACAGTTGCTGGCATCCTTCGGCATATCACTGCCTCAAGTAGAACATCTGCTGAAATCAGTGCCGCCACCAATGCAGCTGGAGGTGCTAACACAAAAGCGCTCAGAACTGATAAACAAGTTTGCAGGCACTAGCGCTGGCAAACACTGGATGATGTGTATGAAAATGAAAGGCGGATGGAAATACGTGGCGCAGTATGCCGATGGTAATAGCAGCCGACTGAACTTGGTTGAGACAGAAACCTTTCTTACAACACTCGATAACATAGCCATTATCCACGACCTTATTCGAGGTCGTGCCCACAAATACGGTATAGACTTCAAGGTTATCAGCCCCGAGAGTGTAGAAGAGTTCAAGCATTGTTGCAAGTACCCAGAAAAAGCTCAACTGATATTGGAACTGTTGCACAGGTACATAGATGGCCAAGACAAGCCCAAACGTTCAGCCCGCCCTATGCGAGCAGCATTGGAATCAAAAGCACTTATAGAGGCTCCAACATGGGATTTTGTGAATAGAGAGTTTGGAAATTGGTGCAAAATAGATAGCTCGAGCTATTATGCATATACCAACATGGAAAAAGATTGTCCTTACGACGACCCACTCTTTGAAGAGCAGCTTGATGATTTCAAGAAATACAGATAATTATTGTCCGAATGGGTGTACGAAAAAGCATCCTCTCGGACTCCTAAAATACACGTTTTCGGACTAAGAAATTGCATTTTTGGACACCCTCGGAAAAATTCGGGGGTGCATTTTTTTTATTTGTAATTTTGCGCTCACAAAGGTCAAACGAAGGCAATTCTGCCGGGGAGGCCAAACGAGAAAAATTACATTTATGAAACGTATTTATTTACTTAACGGAAAAAAGATGGCACAGCCCATCAACTCGAAGGAGGAGTACTTTAATCTGCGCAATTCTGAGGAGAATCGCCGCAATCTGGCGCTGGCTCGTCAAGGCGACAATGATGCCAAAGCACGTCTGGTTCAGTTTGCCTACAACGACATGATGCCCGATGGAAAGGTAGCCGGATGCTGCCATCCCAGCTCGTTGTTTGCCTACGATGTAGATTGCGCTAATCGTGAAGAGAGCGACCGCATTGCCAAGCAACTGCTGGAGATGAAGGACGAGATTAATCTGCGCGAAATCAGCCGCTCGGCTCGCAACGGTCTACACCTTATTCTTGTGCGCGAGAAGGGCAAGACGGTGCTCGAAAATCAGGTTCGCGTGTCGATGCTCACCAAAACCGAAATGGACTCTCAAGCACACGATTTGGGTCGAATTATGTGGACAACCACAGCTGATGCTGACGAGTTGCTTTATCTCGACGAGCGCATCTTCGAAGAGACCATGACCATCGAAGAGAGTGAGGCAGAGTACAAAGTTCTGAAAGAACGTGAGAAGAAGGGCTTGGAAGATGTTCCTGCTGGCGCCAAGAAGGCCAACAAGCACTATCGCCCTTGGGAGGAAGATAAGACTGCCGCAGTTGCCACATCTGAGCCCCAAGCAGAAGAGCCTATTAAAGATGTACCCGCGAAGGCTAATCCTTGTTGCATCAAAGCCTTCGACATCTGTATGGACGAGGCTGGACTTACCGAGCGCGCATTGCAGATTGAGGGTGTTCGCCACAACTCGCTGCTCAGTATCTTCTCGGTAGGCGCTTGCAGATTGATGCCTAAGGAACAGATGAAGGCCGTAGTCAATCAGCGCGTGCCTGAGTATGCCAAGGAGGCCGATTGCCAGAAGCTCATCGACGATTTCTACGCCAACTACACCGAGATGAACAAGCCCTTGAGCAAGCGTCTGCGCGAGATTCATGCTGAGGCTTTCGGTCTGAATGCAGAGGGAGAGGACATCGAGGAAGAAAGCGCAGAAGAAGAGGCAACCACAAAGCGCTACAAGCTAATTGCCAAGCTGTTGCCCTCAGGACTCCGCGAGCCTGTGATGGCTGCTCCTAAAGATGTACAGATGAGCGTGCTCTGCGCCATTATGCCCATCGCAGCAGCTTATGCCGACCAGGTAGAAGTGATGTATGCCGATGAAAAGAAACAGCATCTTGGGCTTATGTCGATGATCATCGCTCGCCAAGCAGGCGGTAAATCGGGTTGTAAGGATGCCGTAGAGTGTTGGATGAAGATGCTGAAAGACGAGTCGAAAGCATATCGCGAGCAGGAGGATGCGCTCAAGCAGCAGAACAAGTGCCGCAAGTCGAACGAGCGTGCCAAAGAGATGCCTAAGTTCCCCATCCGCAAGGTGCCCATCACCATCTCTAACTCTACGCTGCTTAAGCGATTCAAGAATGCGCCCGGACATTGTCTCTACTCGTTCTGCGAAGAGCTCGACACCCTTGTAAAAACCAACTCTGCAGGCAATTGGAGCGCCAAGTACGACATCTATCGTTACTCGTTCGATCGTGCAGAATGGGGTCAGGATTACAATAGCGATCAGGCCGAATCGGGCGATGTAGAAGTCATCTACAATTGGACTATCTTTGGCACTTACGGATCGTTCAACAAGTGTTTCCAGCGCGACAATACTGAGAACGGACTTGGCGGACGAATACTGATATCAGAATTCCCCGATACTCGTTTCGCCAAGATGCCTAAGTATCGTCCTCTCTCTGACGAGGAGCAGGAGGCTATTCAGCAAGCCGCTAAACGTTTGAGCGAATTGAAGGGATTTGTTGACACACCTAGACTTCGCAAAGCCATCGGCAAATGGGCCGAAGAGAAGCGACTGTTGGCTCTGAAGAACGATGATGAAGTGATGGATAACTTCCGCCGTCGTGCAGCTGTTATCGCCTTTCGCTGTGCAGTTGTCTTCTATCTGCTTTCGGGCGAAGAGCGCGAGTCGAAGGCTTGTGTAGACTTCATGTTGACGATGGCCGAATACTGCCTCGACACCCAGATGCGTATGCTTGGCAACATGATGCAAAGCCAGCAGGAACAGAGCGCCCCTGCAGAGATTCGAAGCATCAGCGACAAGACCACATTCGACAAACTTTCTGAGGAGTTTACTTATGACGATGTAAGAACAGCCAAGGGGGTATGTAAAGAATCAACCTATCGAAGCACTGTAAGACGTTGGAAGTTGAACGGCATGATTGAAGAGTTTGAGCAAGGATCCGTCAAAGTCTTCCGCAAGAAAGTTGCCTAACCTTAAATAATAATCTCCTCCATAATCGGAGGGGATTATTGTTTTTTATTCCAAAAATCCTTGTTGGTTTCACGGAAATGTATTACCTTTGTCGCGGTTTTCAGATAATCATAAACTGAAGCAGATGCACAAAGTATGAATAAACTAATAATTACAGCAATGCTGGCCATGATGTGTGGCGGCGTGAAGGCACAGGAGGTGCTTGACACTACAAGCGTAAATGCTAAGTTGCTAACTGCCGAGGGCAATAAAATGCCTAAGTATAAGAGTGGTGTAGCATCGTTGATGCAGTATCTGGCCAATAATTTAAAGTATCCCAAAGAGGCTCTGGATAATGGTGTTGAGGGAAGAGTGTATACTAGATTTCTGGTTAACAAGGATGGCGTGGTATGCAATGTAAGAGCCGTTAGGGTTGAGCTGCATTTCTTTAATTTGAAGAAGATGAGCGAGAAGAGTGGTAAAAGTGAGGAGGCTCTGAGAAACCACTATTCCAAATTGTTTGCCGATGAGGCTGCTCGCACTTTTTACAATATGCCCAAGTGGAAGCCTGCAAAATTGAATGGTGAGAAAGTTGGCGCATATTGCACGGCGCCCGTAAGCTTCGCTATCCCACGATTTACAAATACTAAAATCGGTCGATAAAAACTATAGGGATTTCCCTACCATCGTGTAGGGGAATTCTTGTATCGTTTGCGCATAAAGTTACTAACTTTGCACCAGAAATTTAAAAAACTAACATCGATTATGAAGAAACTGATTTCAAGCCTGTTATTGGCATTTGTATGCGCCACGGCTATGGCCGAGCCTGACACGAAGGAGTACAAGACTTACGTGAAGAATGACCATTATGTGTTCTATTGTTCGCACAACGGAGTGCACGTGGTGGTAGATCCTACCGTGGGTGGAATCTTTGAACCTCACATTTCCATTATCAACGATAGTGGTCACGAATTTGTTTTCGAGCCTAAGA
>NZ_CAMJFM010000044.1 GCF_946404925.1 uncultured Prevotella sp.
CCTTGATAGCGATCTCCTTAACCTGCTTCCAAACCTCCTCGCTCATGGGGTGGTTATCGTTCTTGTACTCCTCAGTGGTCCACCAAACCTTATCCTGGCTCTGTGCATCCTTTACGATGTACTTATCCTTAGGTGAACGGCCGGTGTAGATACCAGTCATAACGTTAACAGCGTCGAGCTCGGTGTTTACGCCCTTGTCGAAACCCTCGAGGCCAGCCTTTGTCTCCTCTGCGAACAGAGTCTCATACGATGGATTGTGAGCAATCACGGTTGAACCGGTGATGCCATACTGAGTCAAATCTAACTTTGCCATATTACTAATCTTTTATTTTAAGTTGTGAATATTATCCTCTGTTATTTTAAATCGCCTGCAAAGTTACGAATTATTCTTGAATTGACAAGTCGCAATTAGCATTTTTTTGTGTGCGCACACTCCTTTTTAGGTTAAAGAAATTAAAAATCAAATACTTAGCGTCGCTTTTGTCACTTAGACATATCATTTTTTACTCTGCCTCAATATATTGTGCAGGTGTCATTCCGGTTTGTTTTTTGAATATAGTTTGGAAGTACGAGCGCGAACTGAAGCCGCTATTGTCGGCTATCGTTTCGATGCTCCATTCGGGGTGCTCTTTCAGCAGCTGCTTAGCCTCTTCCACTCGCAGGTGCGTCAGCCATGGGTTAAACAGCTCCCACTCAGTAGTCTTTAGCCACTGCGTCAGCTGATATCTTGGCACGCCTATCTCTTTTACCACCTGCGCCATATTGATGCCGTTCTTCAGGTGTCCGCCTTTTGCTATCCACTTTTCTATTGCTTCCTCTATGTGCTTGCGGTCTGTTTCGGCCATTGTTACGCTGCCTGTCTCTTCGTTCAGTCCTGTCTCTTCGGCACTCTCTTCGGCTTCGCTCAACTCTTTCTGTCGTGCGTGGTCTACGCCGTAGCTATAGAAGCTTATCACACAGTAGAAGATGGTAAAGAACAGCGTCATCGAGTAAACCAGCAGCCAGCCGTTACTCCAGAAGATGGCTATCGGCGCCATCAGTCCCGACAGTCCAAGCAGCGTGACGCTTACGGTCATCCAGTTTAGTATTTCGCCTTTGTCCTGGTCGTAATATCCCTTGAGTGCGCGTTTCAGTCTTCTCAGTTCCAGGGCGTTCAGTCCGCTGTAATAGGCCTGCATCATCAGATAGAGTACAGCCGCTATCATCTCGGCAGTGCGCATCTCGGGTGTGTCGTTCAGCAGTGGCTGATCTTCGGCTATAGCTGCTGTCAGCAGTGCAGCCACCACCAGCAGATATGTCACCGCTCCCACAGCCCAATCGCGCTTTGTCACTCGACCTTGCCTCAGCAGGTTCATCACTGCCAGACTTATCAGACATGCTGCCGGCACAAAGAACAGCAGGTTTACCATCACCGCCTGTGTCACACCCATCTGACGGAAGTGTAGCGTATATTGCAGTACGAATTGTATGGGTAGCAGCACGGTTCCTGCCGTCATCAGCCAGCGCGATCGGCCGAAGACCTTGCTGTTTGATTGCCATTGGGGTAGCATAAACGCCAGCATCATGGTCAGACCGCTGGTCAGCACGATGCCTGCAAATTGCATATGTTCTACTGGTATCATTCCCTCTCTTCTTTGCAATATTGGGTGCAAAGATAATAATAAATTTGAATATAAGTGTTAGAAAAGCCATGTTTTTAACACCAAATTGTTGTTTTTCTAACATCATTCGCGTTTTTTGTACACCTAATTCGGCATATTTTGTCTATTTTTGCCGTCATATTTCCGAAATTTAAAAATAATTAATCAATATACATTATGTATCAACTAGATCGAATTAAGTCTTTTTTGTTACTGCTAACCATGTTGCTTTTGGTTGGTAATCAAAGAGTACAGGCCGACGAAGACCAGCCTTTCTTCTACATTCCATCGGCCGAATTTTCCGATTATGGGCAGAACGGATTCAGCTATTCGTCTCCTACTAATCCCTATTTTACGCTCTATCTATGGTATCTTAACGACGACCAGAAAGATTCTCACTGGACATCTGACCCAGTACTGACTATCGATGGTGAGTATACCGTAAAAATACCGAAGCTGAAGGATCATTACGATGATATCAAGACAAACTTTTACACCCCGTTTGATATCCTTACTTGCGAGAAAGATGGCAAGGTGGTATGTTGGGTTCGCTATAAGGGCCAGTTTAAAGTTTATGATTCATATAAGAACACCAAATTCTCCCAGACGTTCCCACTTTGTGATTTACAATATAACAAGAACGCTATCAACGACGACTATTATATCGAACTGGAAATAATCTTTGCCGATAATGTTGAGGGTAAAAATCATAGCGTGACGTGTCGCGGAACCGCCAGAACCGATCTTGGCACTAAAGAGTATGATTGTATCGATCCTTCGGATGATCTTATTAATTATTTAAGAACAGGTTCTAAGACTGTTTGTTCAGGTAGCACCTATACTCCTTTTGGCGTTTTCGATTATGGAAATTCGTCTCTCCTCTGGACCGATGTTAAAACCTTGACCTTCACTTCTCCTAAATTCAACGAGAAGAGGAAGCTGGGTTATTATCAGCTTGCTATCGACGGAGAGTTAAGCCAGAGAAAGGGGTCGGATACTATCATTATTACAAAGAAATATGACACACCTGTTAGTTATGGCGCAGATTCATTACCCCTCAATTATATGTTTTACGACATATATAATTTTAAAGACAAGGAACAGCGCCTAAACAACTACTCTGAGACTTTGACATATAATTATGATTATATGGGTAGCAACTGGATAGTCTATGAACATGATAATGAAACATATAGCATGAATTTCAATTCATCGTTTTATATCGATGATAACAGGACTGCAGTTCGTATAACAGGCCCCAAGCTTGACTATGCAGGCTCTGTCATTGGGGGTGAATTGAAAATAGCATCTCTCGACTTCAAGCAGTTAACCAAGGCCAAAGTCGTATCAACGGCTGGAAGTTATGAGTGGACAGGCTCCGCATCCAGTTGTTCATTGAATATTGGCGCGGGTAGGATTCAAAGTATTGAACTCACCTTCGACAGAGCAGCTAATGGTTGGGGAATTGTATTCAGAGAAGACACCAAGAAAGCACCTAAAAAGATGGCACGCATTGAGAATTTAGAGCTCAGCGAAGCCAATCCTTGGAGTAATATCCTAGGCCTTCAATGGCACTTTAAGGATGTCCTTCAAAAAGGGATTGCTGACGATCTGCATAATTACGATGGTACATTCCTTATTTATCGTGATAACATAAAAATAGCCACAAAAGAATCATCAAGTGATACCATTCAATACTATCAAGACAAGTTGGCGCCTGAAGATATGGGAAAGATGCATCACTACACCGTTTCTTTCCAACCTAAGGGCTGGACTTCTACCGATGCCGATTCATTAACTATTAAAGGTGATTTTAGCCTTGATTATTCTCTCGACATAGATTCTATCTCCGTCAATGTAAACGGTGATAAAGATGGATATAATCTTAGCTGGCGTATTAACACCGATCTTAAGAATGATGGCTCGAATTACTATTTTAAAATTTATAGAATTGCAAGTACGAAGGCCAATCCTACTGCAGCCGATTTCCTGGAAGGAGCTTGTATCGATTCTGTAAAGGTAATCGATCGCACTAACCACATCTTCTCTTATACCGACAAGGCTGTCAATTCAACGAATACCTATGCCTATCTGGTTTCTATCGATGCTCAGAAAACCACTTTCTATAGCGATGTTGCTATGTCGAGCGATCATCCTGACGGTACTCGTATCAAGAATATGACTGCCACTCGCGGTACCGAGACAGGCCAGATTGTGGTGTCTTGGAATGCTATAGTTAATGCTAACGATTATATGGATTATTCTCTGTATCGTCATAAGATAACTCCCGACGACCATAGAATAACTACTATCGAAGAGGCAAGTAATCCTTCCCTTTGGAGCGCAATTGATTTAGACGCAAATACTTACAGCAATACCATTAATGGCACGTTTAAGTATATTGACCATGTTGATGATGGTAACTATTATGCTTATGCCGTTGTAGCCCGTGCTCATGGTTCCGACTCTATCAAGTGCCGCGCCCTTTGCGATGGATTTGCCCGCAGCACAGCTACTGTTTCGGGTAAGGTTACTTATCCTGGCAGCAGTTCTAAAACCGAATATGCCATAGAGGGTGCAAAGGTTGCTGTACAGGCTGCTGATAGCATCGGACGTTCTATGTTCAATTCGCTTTATTTCGATGGTGGCGGCAAGGTTAAGTGGGCTGCAGGCAAGACCAAGATGGATAATTACTTCCGCAATAACCACGCCTTCAGTACCCAGATGTACGTTAAGCCAGCCTACAACCAGAGCGGTATGTGTCTGCTCGATATCGATAGCACGCTGTGTCTGTCGCTCGGCGCTCCCGATGCCGGCACCGGCCGTTACCCCATTGTGGCTACTGTAGGTGGTCAGACCTATACCTCAAGTCTTCAGATCAGTCCTGCCCACTTCAGCAGCCTTACGTTTACCTACGATGGTAGCGGTAAGGGTATGCTCTATGTTGCTACACCCGATGTAGAAGCAGGCAGCGTTAAAAAAGAGCAGCTGCTCGATGGCGTGTCTATCAGCTGGCTTCCAGGGACCTCTTCACAGGTTATTCTTGGTTCTAAGGCCAACGACACTAACCGATTCAATGGTTATGTAGACGATGTACGTTTCTTTAAGCGCGAGCTTACCCAGGCCGACATCGAGAAGAACTATAACCACATGCTTGGTGGTAAGGAGAGCGGTCTTGTGGCCTATTGGTCGTTCGACGAGGGCCTTAAAACCATCCGCCATGCTTACGACTATTCGTTCGATGACAACGGCATAGCCAACGACAACTATGCTACCATTCTTGGTGTACAGCGTACCAACAATGCCATTCCTACAGCCGACCAGTTAGCTCTCTTTGCTTATACCGACACTTTAGGTGCGTATAACATTCAGGGCATTCCGTTTACTGGCGATTATACATTATACAATGTCATCCCCAGCAAGGGTGTTCACCAGTTTGCCTATCAGGGCGATAAAAACAAGCCTACCACAAGTATCAGTGTTAGTTCTAAATCACTCTCATTCCCTGGCACCGATTTTGTCGATGTGTCAAGCTTCAACGTCAGGGGTTCAGTGTTCTACGAGAACACCACTTATCCTGTAGACAGCTGCTACTTCATGGTCGACGATGTGGTTATAAAAGATGCCAATAATCATCTTATAACCAGCAATGCCGAGGGCGAGTTCTGTATTCCGGTAAGTGCCGGCGAGCACCGAATCCGTATCATGAAGAAAGATCACACCTTCCTTCACGACGGCTACTACCCAGCCAGCGGCTATTTTAACTTCAACGATAGCATCAGCAACCTGACATTTACCGACCAGACTAAGGCCGTTGTAGTAGGTCGTATTGTTGGTGGCGCTATCGAGAAGACCAAGCAGTTAGGCTTCGGTGAGAGTACAGCCAATATCGGTGCTGCTACGCTCACACTGGTTACCAACAATAGTATTGCCGATGCCCGCCGTATGAATGTCTATATCGACGAAAAGACAGGCGTTTTCCAGAGCAGTACCGACACGCTGCACTACGAGTTGGCCAACCCCGACTACGTTCAGTCGAAGGCTTATACAGCCGGCTATGTCGAGGGCGTCAACAACTCCGATGTTGTCAGGAAGATCGTTATTCATACCGATCCTCGCTCAGGTGAGTTTGCCGTTAAACTGCCTCCTGTACGTTATTATATAAGTACGGTGGTCGATCATAACGAAGAGGCTACAGGTGGACTGCTGTCAAACGTTCTCCTCGATGCGTCTAACGTCAGTGTAGGCGATACAGCGAAGTTCGATAATAAGACGTTAGTCTACAACACAGCCTTTGTTCAGGAATATACTTCAGCTCCGCTCATCAGTGTTAAGCAGATCGATAACGAAGACGGTGCATTTGGCGCAGCCCACTCGGTTGTTACCAATGCCGATGGTACCACGAAGCAATTGGATGTCTACACCGTTCAGAATGATGGTAAGGTGAAGTATAACTACGGTTATCCTATCTTTGAGTTTGCCGGCCGTTACACGTTCGATATTTCTTCTTACGAGCGATATGTCAACTACGATGGCGCTCAGCCTGTAGAGTATAAGGTTCCTTCTGCAGGTACTGTTCACATCAGCAACCTTATTTCTTCGCCTGCCGATACGGCCAAGGTAGGAGTTCTTGATTCATTAGGCCATTACATGTATACCTTCCAGGCCATGAATCCTAACATTCAGAGTCCATACACCCGTCCACTCAGCATCGCTGTCGATATTAACGGCTATTATAATCAGTGGTATTGGGATGAGGCAAACGATATGCCGCTCGAGGGTATCCCGTTCGGCGCCGTGCTTACAGGCAACTCGTTTGTTACCAAGGCCCCTGACCAGATCACCAATATACTTCGCGACCCATTTGGCAATACTTCAAGCCTTACGTGGAGTAAAGGCACTACACATAGTACTTCTTGGGATTGTGTCAATTCATTAAATTTTGGTATAAATTTTGAAACTTCTGTATCAAAAGGTATTGATGCAAATTACTCTATTGGTGTTCCTATGGGTGGTCCTTATAAGACTTATGATAATAAGGGACAGTTGACCAAAGATGCTAATTATGAATTTTCTTTGGACATAAATACTGATTTTACCAGAACTTGGACTTCCACAACTACACAGTCCGTCTCTACCTCATCCGACCCATCATACGATGGCCCTGATGGTGATGTTTATATTGGAATCAGCAATTCTCTGCTCTTTGGCGACGGAAAGAACGTACAGTTTGTTAACGATCAGGAAGGAGGTTGGAAAGTAGCTGCACAAGATGCTATCGTAACAGGCGATTCTATTGAGTCAACATTTATGTACTCACAGTTCTTTATTGAGACCCAGCTTATACCTGGCTTTGAAAAAGATCGTAATGCACTGTTCCAGTTAGTCGACGAAGCTACGATGCAGTCAATGATTCAGTCTCACAAGAATAATGATGATAAGCCCCTGTATATTACTGCACGTAAACCAGGAGATCCCAATTTTGGTGCTAATAACGACTCTGTTTATTGCAATAGTAGTAATAGATGTTTCTATGGAAGTAGCTATGCGGTATTCTATCCTATGTTTAAAGAGATTGACGAGGATAAGGTTTCTGAGTACAATATGCAGATTCAGGCTTGGAAAGATCATATAGCTGATAATGAACATAATAAATTGATTGCCCGAAACAACGAAACCAAATACTTTAAGGAAAATGTTGCTTTCGACAATGCACCAAAAGGTAGTTATTCATATAGCGAATCGTTCAACTTAGATGAATCTGTTAGTGCAGAAAATGGACATAAATTTTATAAAAAGTATATATTCAATGGTAAAGTTACTAAAGCCTCAACGGCTTCTGAGAGAACTATTGCGACCGATGTGTCATTCAAATATTCTCGCCATCCTACAGTTAAACGTTCGGACGAATCTACCGAAACCTACACTGTTGATTTCAGTGATAACGCTGACTTTAATAGCCATAACATCAATGTCTATTCAGCTCCCGATGATTTCTCGCCCATCTTTGTTCAGTTAGGTGGTCAGACCAGCGAATATTACGAAGATGCGCAGTATGCCCGCTATTACATGCCAGAAAAGAAACTATGCATCTCTGATAAGACTGTTCAGATAGAGGTACCTCACATCCAGTGCGATAAGCCCGTTGTTACCGGCGTGCCAACTAATGGTTTTGCCGAATATAAACTCAAGCTTACCAATGCCACCTCCGCTTTGGGCATTACTTGGCCCATTAAATACACATTAGCTATTGCCAACGACAAGTGGGCTCAGATGGCATCTGTTACTTCTAACAGCCACGACATGGTGAATGGCAAATTCGAGATTTCTCTTACCAATGATACTACTGCAAGCGACAGTGCTTTAGTCATGCTACGAGTGGGTAGGGCTTCAAGCAATGTGTTCAACATCGACAGCCTGCATGTTAAGTTCTATCCCGTTGGCGAGCCTGCCATTCACGACGATATCTATCTGTCGGCTCACTTCGTGCCAGATGCAGAAGCTATTAATCTGAAGTCTACAAGAACCCTGGTCAACACGGCCACCGATTCTACATTGGTACTCTCAGCCTCGGGCTACGATATCAACAACGCTCTGCTTTCTGCCGTACGCTTAGAGCAAAGCAGAGGAAACGACAGTGAGTGGACCACCGTTCGCAACTATGTCCGGAATCCTATGGGCTCTACCGAGAGTCCGTTGACAGAGAGTGTCGACACTCTGATTAACATGCGCGATAAGATTGCTTATCCCGACGATGTCTACTATTTCCGCGCTGTCACCGTTTGTCCTGTTGGCGACGAGGTCGTCGAGGCCCATAGCGAAGTCATCAAGGTTGTCAAGGATGTCACGCTGCCCGATGTGATGGAGACGCCATCTCCAAGCGACGGTGTGCTGAACGTAGGCGATAACATAGGCGTAGAATTCAATGAAGATATTCTTAGTAAGAGTCTGAACAAGGTCGATAACTTCATCGTTCAGAGTGTGCTTAACACCGACTCTGTGGCTCACGATGTAGCCCTGCTGCTTTCGGGTTCAGAAACACCAGCAGCCACATCGCAGAGCACCCTTACCCTGGGTGGCACCTCGTTCACACTCTGTGGCTGGATTAAGAGCGGCAATACTGCCGGTACCATCTACCGCCACGGTGAGGGCGAAAAGGCCTTCCGTCTCGACATCGATGCCGACGGCTATCTCACGGCCTATATCACCGACTCGCTCGGTCAGGCACTACCTTACACTTCGTCAGCTCCTATCAAGAAGGATACATGGACCTATCTGGGCGTTGTCTATAACGTCAAGACGGGCATGCTTAACATCTATTCGGCTTATGGCAGCGAAGAGAAGCAGCTTATGAACGAGGTTTATGTGGGCAAGAGTGCCAATGCTTCGGGTAACATCTATCTTGGTAAGGGTGTTACCGGTGCCATGCACGAGCTCACACTGTTCAGCGAGAACCGCACTTGGGATACCATCAAGTCGCAGATGTATCTTGGCAAGAACCACTCTACACCTGCACTCATAGGCTACTGGCGACTCGACGAGGGCTACGGCACCAAGTCTAAGGATCTGGCTCGCAGCCGCCACATGCAGCTCTCATCGGCCAATAACTGGTATTTCGAGAACCAGAATATCTCTCTGGCCCTTGATGGCACTCATTATCCAGGTGTATCTATGGGCACAATCTCTGCTGCCAGTGGAGTGAGCTATCTGCTCGAGATGTGGGCACTTGCCGATACCGATAATGCCAACGAGGAGTTCCAGCTGTTCAGCCTCGACAAGGGCCAGCGCCTCGATGCAGTTGTCAAGAATGGTAAACTGATGATGGTGGCCGATAGTACCTACTACGACACCAACACCACGCTTACCGACCATCAGTGGCACCACATCGCACTTAACGTGCTGAATGGTCAGTCTGGTCTGGCCAGTCTGCTGGTCGATGGCACTTCGGTATGGAGTGCAACTAACGATAAACTGCCCGATATGGCTGGAGGCACCCTGTGGTTCGGCCGCAACATGAAGGGTATGCTCGACGAGATTCGCCTGTGGCACTCTACCAACACTCGCGAGACCATCAACGATCGCATGTACTACCGTCTCGATGGCCAAAGTGAGTACGGCCTTGTTGGCTACTGGCCAATGGAAGAGTCGAAATACAACGAGTACAATCAGCGCGAGTTCAACTTCTCGTTGAAGAATATGGCTAAGAATGCCACCGATGCCACCACGCTTGTTCCCGATGCCGAGGGCGTAACCCTCAGTGCAGGCACTTCGGCTCCCGGACTCAAGGTTGCTCCTAACAAGTCTAACCTTCTGTTCGACTTTACTGCCGACGAGAGGAAGGTGAATGTTACTCTCAAGCAGGGAGCCCGTTCTATCGAGGGCTGTACTGTATTCACTACCCTGCGCGATTATTACGACACCAACTCTAACGTTGGTCATCCTGTAAGCTGGAGTTTCGTAGTCAAGCAGAATCCGCTCAGCTGGAATGTCAGCGAGATGACTGTTAAGGCCGATGCCGGTTCGGATACCACCTTCATGGCCACACTCAACAACAACAGCACGGGCGATCAGGATTGGTTCTTTAAGGATCTGCCCGATTGGCTCGAGGCCAGTCCGTCGTCGGGCACTGTGTTTGCTCACGGCTCTACCGATGTCACCTTCACTGTTAAGGGTATCAACCCCATAGGTAAGTACTTTGCCAGCGTAAGCGCCCGCACCAAGAACGACGATGAGAACTCTCAGCTCGACACCCCGCTCGACATCTGTCTCACCGTAGCCGGTCAGCGCCCCGACTGGGAGTATAACAAGAGCTTCGACCAGAGCATGATTGTTACCGGCCAGATCAAGATCAACGGCATCATCTCTACCGATCCCGATGATATGGTAGGCGCCTTTACCGGAGCCAGCGGCGATATGCTCGGCGAGTGTATGGGCGTAGGCCATCCTACCTACAATGCCAACAAGGATGCTTACTACGTATCGTTGATGGTTTATGGTACCAAGGCCATGAAGAACGACACCGTTCGTTTCCGCCTCTACGATGCCTCTACCGGCCACGTATATCCGCTCACCGAGGTTTCTAAGCCTGTTACCTTCATCCCTGATGGCGATTTTGGCACTACTGGCGAGCCTGTCATCTGGTCGAACATGGACAAGCTGCTGCAAACCATCTCGCTTGTACCGGGCTGCAACTGGATTTCTCTCTATCTCAACCCCATGAATCCTGAGATTACCCAGCTCTTCAGTCCTATTGCCAACCAGATTGATTCAATAGAGGTTGCTCCCGATTTATCGTTCCGTTATCGTGAGGGCCGCTGGAATGGCGTTGCCACCATCAAGCCCGGACAGATGATTAAGGTAACCATGAACGATGCTGCTGTGCTGCCTGTTATCGGTGATGCCGTCAAGCCTGGCGATTATCCTGTAACCATTGCTCCTAATGGCAGCACATGGGTAGGTGTACCGTCGTCTACTTACATGACGATCGACGAGGCCTTTGCCAATATCTCTCCTGTTGAGGGCGACAAGGTGAAGAGTCAGAACCAGGTTACCACTTACGAGGATGGTAAATGGCTTGCCGACGATGGCGCCCTTCTTGCCATCGAGCCCGGCAAGGGATACATCTATACCTCTCATGACGATGAGGAGAAACAACTGGTGTTCCCCGACGAGAATCCGCAGCACATGGGTGTCATGAGGTTTGGTAGCTATCTGTCAATCCCAGCCCACTATCGTTATCCCGATAACATGATCCTTATCTGTACCGTTCGTAATCAGGATGACGAGTTGGTATGGCCTGAGGCTATCAAGGTCTACAGCGCCAGCGGCGAGCTCCGCGGTATGGCCAAGAAGATTATCCGCGACAGCCTGTTGGTACTGGCAGTAAGCGGTCAGCGTGAGGGCGAAACACTGCTTGTTAAGGCCGATGTGGGTGCTACCTCACTGGGCATTCAGCCTGTCACAGCCATCAACTTCAAGAAGAATCATTATCTGGGTACACTGCGTCGTCCGTTGGTTATCTCTGCCATGGCTACCGACATCTCCGAGACCAAGTTCGATGCCGACAGTCGCTTGGCTGTCTACAACCTCTCGGGCCGTCAGATATATAGCGGCCGCTATGCCGACTTCGACTGTCGCAGCCTCACGTTGAATGCCATCTACATTTTCCGTGAGATCAAGACCGACGGAACCGTCAATACCCGCAAGATAAGAATCGACAGATAGATAAATGGAATATCAGTTATATAATTTAGTACTATTAATAGTGGGGGTGTTAAACCTCGCAATGGCAGTAGGCTTGTTGGTTAACAACTATGCCTACCGCCATTACCCGGTTTATCGCCGTTCGCGCTATTTCTCGTCGGTATTCTTTGCTGTGTTTGGCATCGGCCTGCTGCTGCATTATCATTTCGAGTGGCGCACGTCTTATCCGTTGCTGGCCACTGCGCTCTCGGTGTCTTATTTCCACATCTCGGGCGTTGCCATCACCTGGAGCCACACGCCGTTGCTCAATCCCCGCTATCTCAGCCCTGTGGTAGTGGTGCGCGATGTAGTATTCCTGATTGTCGGCCTGCCCGTCTATTGGTTCTGCGCCACCCACTGCTCACTGCTCACGCTTCACTATTCGCTCCTTATCTTCCTGGTGCATGCCGTGTGGATGTCGTTCGACTTCTACACCACTTATTTCCGTGTCAGTCGTCGGTTGATAGCTATGAATCAGGGTAGTTTAGAGGGCTTTATGCGGTGGATGTTGCGCTCTTGCCACTTCATCATCGCCTTCGGCATAGGCAGCATTATGTTTACCTCACTGTTCCCCATCGATGTCTGGCCTTACACTGTTCTGCTGTGCATCAGCAGTTTCGTGTTTGTCTACATCTATTATTCTATCAGCGAGTACGGCTCGGTTGTCGACCCCGCCACTAATGCCACCGAAGATGCAGCTGAAAAAGTATCACTAATAAATCAATAAAACAGAAAAATGAAAAAGATTCTTGTAATGATTGTTGCCGTTATGGCAATTGTTTCTTGTGCCACATCCGAGGAGCGTGCAGCTCGTCAGGCCGAGAACCTCAAAATGGTAAAAGCCAGTGTAGGCGGTCAGCAGTACCGCATCAGCATCACCTCGATGACGCCCATGCGCGGCACCAGTAAGACCGTCATGGGTCGTTGGCTCAAGATCGATGGCAATCAGCTCGACTGCAGCCTGCCCTATGTTGGGCGTGAAGACATCCCCCACATGAAGACTCGTGGCGAGGTGCGTATGGATTCAAAGATTGAGTATCGTGGCGAGGTAAAGGACTACTTGCTGCAGTACCAGCCTAAAAAGAAGTGCGGCATCATCACCTTTAAGATTAACTACTCTGGCGACGATTACAAGTTCCGTATCATCGTTGATGACTCTGGCACAGCCAGCATTCACCTTACTCCCGAGGATCGTGATTTTATCGACTATAAAGGCACCGTCAATGAATTGTAAACTTTTCTTAGTGAGCGCCATGCTGTTCACGGTGTGTACAGCTACTGCTCAAGATATAAATATGGTGGTTGACAGCGTGAAGTCGGGCTTCAAGGCTGGCTCTGTCAAGAGTGCCTACAATACGGTTACCGATGCCTTTAAGGTGAAACGGGCCGAGGCCGACTCGCTGGTGGGAACCTGGGTGTATTGCGAACCCGCCGTGTATGCCACTAAGGGCAACTTGCTGTTCAAAATGGTAGAGAACGCTACCGCCAATCAATTGGAAAAGCTGCTCGCTACCTATCTTGAAAAGTGTCATATCACCCCAAAGAACACCATGTTTACCTTCCATCAGAATGGTACGTTCGATCGCGATATCGTTGGCCATAAGGCTCATGGTGTATGGCTGGTAAATGGCGATAAGCTGATATTGGGCATCAAAAATGTGATGACGGCCGACATCACCACGCATCAGGATGGCGATAAGCTGATGTTCCTCATCGACATCGATAAGCTGATGAATGCCTTGAAGATGCTCGGTGCCATGAACGATAACAAGACCAACAAGACTCTTATCAAGCTAACCAAAAAGATACCTGGCTTGCAAGCCGGATTCTCGCTTGTCAAGAAGAAATAAAACCACACGCCCCTGTTAGCATGATCACTAACAGGGGCGTTTCTTCTGCATGGGGCTAAATGATTTGTGCCCCGCAGGCAGTTGCTCCTACCGCACCTAACAAGGCCGAGAGCACTGCCACTACGATCTTCGCGATCGTCCTCCAATTCTTCATCGTTTACCTCCTTTCCTTTTTTTAATTTGGCACGGATTTACACGGCTCTTTTATAAAGAGACACTGTTTTTTAGCGGCAAGTCCGTGTCTTTTAATTTATTAAAAGCCGCGTTCGCTCGGCTTTGCCGCTTGGCTTGTCCAAGAATCCGTGCCTAAAACACTACTTAATCGCCGTCGTCTGGTAGACCGCCACCAGTTGAACTCTGGTTTGAGTTGCTCGAGCTGTTGCCGCTCTCGCTGCTGTTGCCACTCTCAGATGGCTTGCTGGTGTCAACATCGTTCTTAGGTGCCTCCTGAACGGTACAGCCGGTGATGAACGTCTTGCGGCGCTGACCGGTTGTGTCGGTCTTTACCTCAGGCTGAAACAGCACGTGCAGACCTTTAATGTTCTTGCCGGCGCTGAAGTCTGCTGCTGTAGCGGCTCCACCTGGTTCATTCTCAATGCCCAGCTTAAAGGCTCCCAGGCCGTTCAGCTTAACTCGCTTAGAGTTCTGCAGCTCGTTCTGCATGGTCTCGATGAGTTCGCTGATAACCGCCAGAATGTCTGCCTTCTTAACGGTACAGTTGCGCTGCATGATCTCGGCCAGTGCGTCGGTGTCGATGGTGCCAGTCATTACTGCCTGGGCAAACCATTTGCCGTAAGCCTTAGAAGTTGACATCTTGTTCTGAGATAATCGGTACAATACTGCCATAATCTCCTCCTTTCTTTTTTATTTGTTACACACTCTGACCTCCTGAAAGGCCAGGTTCAGGACTTTCCTGAACACGTGTGCAAAGGTACAACATTTTTAAGCCGAAAACAAGCTTTTTCGCTACTTGCAGTTAGCCAAAACAACCCCTTCCTTTCATTGTTTTCGTCACCGAAAGTTTAGAGTCCCTTGGTAAGGGACGGCCTTAATGCAGGGATATTCTTTTTCTTTCGTCACCGAAAGATAAAGAATCAAAAAGAAAGGTGCAAAAACGTCCTGAGCTCAGAGGCCGGATGTAATATTATCGTAATCATTCGATGAACTCGCTTCGCTCAAACAGCATCTCATGTCGATTTGCTTGTCTCGCTTGCGCGATACAAGAATCGAAGAAGATTCCGATAATAGTACATCCTCTAAAGACCTCTTCGTGCGGAATGTTTTTGAGATTTTATTCTCAAAGACATGAAGCACCGTGTGGTTACAGCTATGCTGCTTCGCTTGTCGAAGAATGTTTTTTAGTTAAGCTGCGCATAGATAAAAAAACACATGGCGCGCCCCGTAAGGGGCACAGGCTTTGCGCGCCATACAAAAACTTTTATGGAGAGGGTTTTCCCTCGGAATAAACTAAGTCTCCCTTACAAAGGGAGATTTAGAGGGTGGTGTTTCTTTTAGTTCTTTTCTTTGCGACCGCTCGGCTATGCCGCTTGCTACCGAAGGGACGCAAGAAAGAAAAGGACAGATCTTTTGGTCCTTTTCAAAAGGACATCTTTCAGTGACGAAAGAAAAAGAATAACTCTTTTGGTCCTTTTCCAAATGGAAATGCTTAGTAATCAGCAAGTTCTGCATAGAACCGGCTGATTTCTTGCTGAATGCGCTCTAACGGAACCTGTCCCCTCTATGACTTTTTCCCTACATATGGAGTTGTGTCGATAATAATTTCCTCATCGTCATTTACAGGATTACGAGACCCGCCAGTTGCCTGACCAAGCTCCTCATCGTTGAGCTGTTCTACTTGTTGCTTCTTAGCCTCAATCTGTTCTTTTGTAAGTGTTGCCATAATTTTAATTATTAGAGGTTACACGCTGCAAATATACAAAAAATAATTTGAAACTAAAAAGAAAATCATAAGTTTTTTTTAATGATTTCATCTGGAAAAAAGAGCCTCCTATCAGGGACAGTCCCCAATAGGAGGTTTAACTATAAATTAGGCAATAACATAGAAGTTGACCCATATATCTATAAAAATGAGCAGTCATTCGCTTGACTGCTCATTCTGATTGCCCAACAGCTTGAAATAGGGCTTCGCTGGTTCTAATATCGTTTTCAATAAATCTTATTCAATTCTTTAAATACATTACTAACATGTGATGTTGACCCGCCTCCCGTAGCCTGATCGAGGTCATCCTCGTCAAGGGGCCATGCGCCGGCCTCCACAAGTTCGTTCTTCAACTGCTGTGCTTCTTCAGCCAGTTGCTTCAACTGCTGCTTCTTCTGCTCAATCTGTTCGTTTGTTAATGTTGCCATCATGTTTAATCTTTATTATTCGTGATAAACAGTAGAATCTTTATAAAAACTACGGTCAGAATCGTGGTATATGGTAATATGTGGGGTGGGAAATTGATCTGAAATCAAACCTCCTGCCACTTTGTCGAGTTCGTCCTCGTCCATGGGCCA
>NZ_CAMJFM010000045.1 GCF_946404925.1 uncultured Prevotella sp.
TGATGACGGGGAAAATGTTCTCGGTTGTAACCCCGATGTTACCTTTTTGCATAATTCTACAATTTTAAATTATCATTTGCCGTAGGTTCTGCAAATAGTATGCCAAAAGATAATTAGGCACGGATTAACACGGCTTTTAATAAATTAAAAGACACGGAAACTGAAAAAAGCAGTGTCTCTTTTAAAAGAGCCGCGTTAATCCGTGCCTATAAAAATAAATCCCCCTGGCGAACCAGAGGGACTTGATTTATAGGGTAGGGGATGAATTACTTCTCACCCTTCTCCATCTTAGCCTTCAGCTCAGCCAGAGCATCGATGTCACCGAGAGTTGTGCTAGCGGCGATGTTCTCGATCTTTGGTGAGTCGCTCTTGCGAGTATTCTTCTTAGCGGCTGCCTTCTTCTCCTCACGAGCTGGATCCTCGAAGGTACGGCTGTGAGAGAGGATGATGCGCTTAGAATCCTTATTGAACTCGATAACCTTGAACTGCAGAGTCTCACCAGCCTGAGCCTGTGAACCGTCCTCCTTAACAAGGTGCTTAGGAGTAGCGAAGCCCTCTACATTCTCCTCGAGTGAGATAACGGCGCCCTTCTCGAGCATCTCGCTGATCTTACCCTCGTGGATTGAACCTACAGCGTACTTGCCCTCAAATACATCCCAAGGATTCTCCTCGAGCTGCTTGTGTCCGAGTGACAGACGACGGTTCTCCTTATCGATATCCAGAACAACTACGTCGATCTGCTCGCCAACCTGTGTGAACTCTGAAGGATGCTTAACCTTCTTAGTCCAGCTGAGGTCGCTGATGTGGATCAGACCGTCAACACCCTCCTCGAGCTCAACAAATACACCGAAGTTGGTGAAGTTGCGAACCTTAGCGGTGTGCTTGCTGCCTACAGGATACTTAGTCTCGATAGCCTCCCATGGATCCTCGCGGAGCTGCTTGATACCCAGAGACATCTTGCGCTCGTCGCGGTCGAGGGTCAGGATTACTGCCTCTACCTCTTCGCCAACCTTCAGGAACTCCTGAGCTGAACGCAGGTGCTGGCTCCAAGACATCTCAGAAACGTGGATCAGACCCTCAACACCAGGCTGGATCTCAACGAATGCACCGTAGTCGGCAATGACAACTACCTTACCCTTAACGTGGTCGCCCACCTTGAGGTCAGCATCCAGAGCATCCCAAGGATGTGGAGTGAGCTGCTTCAGACCGAGAGCGATACGACGCTTCTCATCGTCGAAGTCAAGGATTACAACATTGATCTTCTGGTCGAGCTCAACTACCTTGTGAGGATCGTCTACGCGGCCCCAAGAAAGGTCTGTGATGTGGATGAGTCCGTCAACACCACCGAGGTCAACGAATACACCGTAAGAAGTGATGTTCTTAACGGTACCCTCAAGGATCTGACCCTTCTCGAGCTTACCGATGATCTCCTTCTTCTGAGCCTCGAGCTCCTGCTCGATGAGAGCCTTGTGAGATACAACAACGTTGCGGAACTCCTGGTTGATCTTAACAACCTTGAACTCCATAGTCTTACCTACGAACTGGTCGTAGTCACGTATAGGATGAACGTCGATCTGAGATCCGGGGAGGAATGCCTCGATACCGAATACGTCAACAATCATACCACCCTTAGTGCGGCACTTGATGTAACCCTGGATGATAGCATCTGCCTCGAGTGCCTCGTTAACCTTCTCCCAAGACTGGCTCAGACGTGCCTTCTTGTGTGAGAGGATCAGCTGACCTTTCTTGTCCTCAGCGCTCTCTACATAAACCTCAACCTTGTCGCCGATCTTAAGATCTGGGTTGTAACGGAATTCAGAAGCGGGGATGATACCGTCGCTCTTGTAGCCGATGTTGACAACAACTTCCTTCTTGTCAATAGAGATAACAGTTCCCTCTACTACCTGATGGTCGGCAACCTTGTTCAGGGTTTCGTCGTAAGCCTTGTCGAGCTCTTCCTTGCTGATGTTAGCAACTGTTCCATTCTCGAACTCGTCCCAATTGAAATCGTCGAGTGGCTTAACGTTCTTTGTTAATTCTGACATAATAAATAAAATTGTGCTCCTCGTTTGTTTGTCGGAGCGGGATCTGGACAGACGTTTACCAGACCATTTTTAAAGGGTTAATAATCATAGGAGCAAGCGCCTGTTCCGGCCCCTATTCCCCCTACGGGGGAGAAAATCGGGTGCAAAGGTACTACTTTTAATCGAGAAGTGAGAGGTGAGAGGTGAGAGGTGTGCGATTTTTATAGATATTTAACAAAAAGAAAGAGCCAACTCATCTCGAGCTAGCCCCTCCCATTCCAGTTTTAACCTTTTATACTTTACTTTTACTAACTATTCCTATTTAAGTAATTTACAAGTAATGGCTTATTTTAATATTGCATATTCTTTTTGAAACTTACACGATGCCTGTCGGCATCATGTAAGTAATATTGGCTTATACAATGCCCTGAGCCATCATGGCGTTAGCAACCTTCATGAAGCCGGCTACATTAGCACCCTTCACGTAGTTGATGTAACCATCAGCCTGAGTACCGTACTTAACACAGTTCTCGTGGATGTCGGCCATGATACGCTTCAGATAGTCGTCAACCTCCTTAGAAGTCCAGCTCAGACGCTCTGAGTTCTGACTCATCTCAAGACCTGATACTGATACACCTCCAGCGTTAGAAGCCTTACCAGGAGCGTACAACAGCTTGTTGTCCTGGAAAATCTTGATAGCCTCTGGGAGTGAAGGCATGTTAGCACCCTCAGCAACAGCGATAACACCATTGTCTACGAGAGCCTGAGCCTGCTCACCGTTGATCTCGTTCTGAGTAGCGCAAGGCAGAGCGATATCAGCCTTCTCGTGCCAAGGACGCTCACCAGCGTGATATACTGCGTTAGGATACTCCTCAGCATACTCCTTAATACGTCCGCGCTCAACGTTCTTCAGCTCCTTAACATAAGCCAGCTTGTCGAAGTCGATTCCGTCTGGATCGTAGATATAACCGTCTGAGTCAGAGAGAGTCATAGGAATTGCACCCAGCTGCAGGCACTTCTCAGCAGCATACTGTGCTACGTTACCTGAACCAGAAATCAGCACCTTCTTGCCCTTCAACTCGATGCCGCGTGTAGCCAGCATAGAAGTGAGGAAGTATACTGTACCGTAACCAGTAGCCTCGGGACGGATGAGTGAACCACCGAATGAGAGACCCTTACCAGTCAGTACACCCTGGAACTGGTGTGTGAGCTTCTTGTACTGTCCGAACAGATAGCCAACCTCACGACCACCTACACCGATATCACCAGCAGGTACGTCCTCATCAGGACCGATTACGCGATAAAGCTCGTTCATGAATGCCTGGCAGAAACGCATTACCTCAGCATCGCTCTTTCCACGTGGTGAGAAGTCTGAACCTCCCTTAGCACCACCCATTGGCAGAGTTGTCAGAGAGTTCTTGAATGTCTGCTCGAAAGCCAGGAACTTCAGGATACCCAGGTTTACACTCTTGTGATAACGCAGACCACCTTTATATGGGCCAATAGCGTTGTTGTGCTGGATACGGTAACCCATGTTGGTCTGTACCTTACCCTGGTCGTCAACCCATGTGATGCGGAACTCGCAAACACGATCGGGGATGCAAAGGCGCTCAATCAGATTAGCCTTTTCAAACTCGGGGTGCTTGTTATACTCCTCCTCGATAGTGGGAAGAACCTGAGAAACTGCCTGGATGTACTCCGGCTCATTGGGGAAGCGCTGCTTCAACTCTTCTACAACTTTTGCTGCATTCATAATCTTAAAAATTCTTTTTTAGTTGTCGTTTGTGATTAATTTTAAATTTCTGCTTGCAAAATTATAGCTTTATCATCGAATTACCAAACTTTTTATCACTTTTTTCTTCAAAATGCTTTCAATTTGTTACTTTATTGATATATGTCAATTCAAAATGGCACAAAAAAGCCCCTTTCTTGTGTTCGAGCACAAAAAAGAGGCCTATATATATAATAATGTGTAACTATTATTTGCCTATTGCTGACAATTTGTTCTTAATTTTGTCCACATACGCATCTATTGTCGCTACAGCCACGATATTTACGACATCTCGTACACTGGCACCAAAGTCGATAAAGTGGATAGGTTTGTTCAGTCCCATCTGGATCGGGCCAATAATCTCGGCATCGGTTCCAAGCATCTGCAGCATCTTGTACGATGAGCGTGCTGAGGTGAGGTTGGGGAATACCAGTGTGTTCACCTTCTTACCCTTCAGGCGGTTGAATGGATACTGTTCGTCGCGCAGCTCGTCGTCGAGTGCGAAGCTCAGCAGCATCTCACCATCGATAGGTAGGTCGGGATACAGCTCGTGCATTTTGGCTACGGTTTCCTTCACCTTCAGAGCGCCATCGCTGGTGCTTGAGCCGAAGTTAGAGTGTGATATCATTGCGATGACAGGCTTCTCGTTGAAGAAGCGTACGGCTGTCGAAACCAGCTTCGACAGGTCGAGCAGCGTCTCGCGGTCGGGGTTCTCGTTCACCATCGTATCTGCGATGTAGTAGGTCCCCTTAGGCGAGTTGATGATATGCATGGTGCCGAAGTGCTTGTACTCAGGGCGGATACCAATCACCTCGTTAACTACCTTGATGGTGTTAGAGTACTTGGTGTAGAGACCTGTGATGAATGCATCAGCCTCGCCAGTCTCAACCATCATCATTCCAAAGTAGTTGCGCTCAAACATCTTGTCGTTAGCCTCCTGGAAGGTGTAGCCCTCGCGCTGACGCTTCTCTGTAAGAATGCGGGCGTAACGCTCACGACGCTCCTGCTCGTTGGGGTGGCGCAGGTTGACAATCTCGATGCCATCAAGACTCAGGTCGAGCGATGCAGCGAGCTTGGTGATTACCTCATCGTTACCCAGCAGGATCGGCTGACAGATACCCTCGGCCTTGGCCTGTACGGCAGCCTTCAGCATGGTGGGGTGAACAGCCTCGGCAAATACTACACGCTGTGGGTGAGCAGCTGCTGTGGCATAGAGCTTCTGTGTGAGTTTGGTCTCCTGGCCCAGCATGACTGAGAGCGAACGCTTGTACTCGTCCCAATCCTCGATGTTCTTGCGAGCCACACCGCTCTCGATAGCAGCCTTGGCAACGGCTGATGAAACCTCGGTGATGAGTCGTGGGTCAACAGGCTTTGGAATAAAGTAGTTGCGACCGAAGGTCAGGTTGTTCACCTTATATACATCGTTCACTACATCGGGTACGGGCTGCTTAGCCAGGTCGGCGATGGCGTGTACGGCAGCCAGCTTCATCTCCTCGTTGATGGCCTTGGCGTGTACGTCGAGTGCACCACGGAAGATGTATGGGAATCCGATAACGTTGTTAATCTGGTTGGGGTAGTCGGTACGACCTGTCGACATCAGCACGTCAGGACGAGCTGCCATCGCATCCTCGTAGCTGATCTCGGGCACGGGGTTAGCCAGAGCGAAGATCACGGGATCCTTAGCCATCGACTTCACCATATCCTGCGACAGCACGTTACCCTTCGAGAGTCCTACGAATACATCAGCATCCTTAACGGCCTCGGCCAGCGTGTGGATGTCGGTACGACTTGTGGCAAAGAATTTCTTCTGCTCGTTCAGGTCGGTGCGCTCTGTTGAGATAACACCCTTAGAGTCGAGCATCACGATGTTCTCTTTCTGGGCGCCGATGGCCATATACAGCTTGGTACAGCTGATGGCGGCAGCTCCAGCACCATTCACTACTATCTTAACCTTCTTGATGTCTTTCTTAATCACCTCCATAGCGTTCTTCAGTCCGGCTGCGCTGATGATGGCAGTACCGTGCTGGTCGTCGTGCATCACGGGGATGTCGAGTGTCTTCTTCAGTCGGTCCTCGATATAGAAACACTCAGGCGCCTTGATGTCCTCAAGGTTGATACCTCCGAATGTGGGGGCAATGCGCTCTACAGCCTCGCAGAACTTCTCAGGATCCTTCTCGGCCACCTCGATATCGAACACGTCGATACCTCCGTAAATCTTGAACAGCAATCCTTTACCTTCCATCACGGGCTTGCCGCTCAGTGCGCCAATATCACCCAAGCCCAGTACGGCTGTACCGTTTGAGATAACTGCCACCAGATTTCCCTTATCTGTGTACTTGTAAGCATCGTCGGGGTTCTCCTGAATTTCAAGACATGGATAAGCTACTCCTGGAGAGTAGGCGAGACTTAAGTCTGTTTGTGTACGATAGGCCTTGGTAGGCTTTACTTCAATTTTGCCTGGGCGTCCGCTCTCGTGATACTGGAGTGCGGCTTCTTTCGAGATCTTTACCATTGTAGTGTATTATTAATTATGTGATTATTCTGAAATACGGGCGCAAAAATACTAAAAACTATTGAAAAACATTTGGTTTTTTGGATTTTTTTTGTATCTTTGCCGCAAAATGGATGATTATGCAAGAAAATAGTGAAATTTCTCAGTATAAATTGGGTCTTCGCGACAAAATCGTTGTTGTTGCGATGAAACTCTTTATCAAGAAAGGCATTCGTTTAGTCAGGATGGACGATGTGGCTCATAAGTTGGGCATTTCCAAGCGTACCATCTACGAACTATACGAAAAGAAAGAGGATTTGCTTTACGAGGTGGTGGTATGCCATTTCAAGATGCGCCAGGCCGCTATGGCTAAGGTCTTAGACCGTTGTTCTGATGTGATGGAGATTCTGCTTGAGGTGTATCATCAGAAGGTGGCCGATTTCAAGAAGACCAATCCGCTGTTCTTCTCAGAGATGATACGCTATCCGCAGCTACAGAAGTTCCTGAACGAGCAGAATATCGAAATGCGCCAGCATAGTCTCGATTTCTATAAGCGTGGTGTGGCCGAGGGATACTTCAGAGCCGATGTCAACTACGAGCTGGCTGTCAATCTGTTCGATGTGATGGGCCAGTATATCATGGAGCAGGAGCTGTATCGCACCTACACTATCGAGGAGATATTCAAGAATATTGTGTTTGTATCTATCCGAGGCATGTGTACCGAGCGAGGCGTACGGGCCATCGATAAGATACTTGGATAAAAATACAATAATCCCCGCTTCGAGTTTGAGGCGGGGATTATTATTTATGGTTTACTGATGCTGCTCGCGAAGCAGATCGTTAACCGTCTTAACGGGGTTGAATGTGCCCAATGGAACCTCCACGAATACGGTGCTCCAATTACTCATGGCTCCATTCCACAGTCCTGGCAGCTCCAGTGCCTTCAGCTCCTTGCCAGCCTTCGACTTAGATGAGATGAATCCTGTGGTCTTATCAACAAACTCAGGCAGATTGAATGGCTTGCCCTGATAGTCCTTTACAGCACAAACCAGGTCAACTGGGTTGAAGTGTGTGCCCTGGGTAAACATCTTCATGTAAGCCTCGTTGTTGGTGTCAATCTGGCTGCTCTCCAGAATCTGCAGGCTCACTGTACCATCCTGATTGTAGGTCAGGAACGGCCCGCCACCAGGCTCGCCCACATTCTTTACCACACCGCAAACACGCATGGGGCGATTCAGCTTATTGCGCAGATACTCAGCGTCTACCTTGTTGTTTTTGGCATCTGTACACAGGTTCTTGCTTACAAATGCTGCAATCTCGTCGAGCTGGGCTGGGGTAGCGCCATTGTCAAGTACCTTCAGATACTCAAAGGCCTGCTTTTGCAGGGTTACCAGCACGCCTGCGATGACCTGCTTCCACTCTACGGTCTCTGGCTTCAGACGGTCGGGCACCACGTTGTCGATGTTCTTGATGAAGATTACATCGGCCTCAATCTCGTTCAGGTTCTCTATCAGCGCGCCGTGTCCGCCTGGTCGGAACAGCAGCGAGCCATCCTCATTGCGGAATGGGGTGTTGTCGGGGTTGGCGGCAACGGTGTCGGTCGATGGCTTCTGCTCGCTGAAGCTGATGTCGTATTTGATACCATACTTCTTGGCAAAGTAGTCGGCCTTCTCAGCTACCTTGGCCTTAAACAGCTTCATGTGCTCGTGGCTCACGGTAAAGTGCACGTGGGCCTCGCCATTACTGGCAGCATAGAGTGCGCCCTCTACCAGGTGCTCCTCCATAGGTGTTCGTGCGCCCTCGGGATACTTGTGGAACAACAGCAATCCCTTTGGCAGCTGTCCGTAGTTCAGCCCCTCAGCCTTCAGCATGTTGGCTGCCACAGCCTTATATTTACCCTCGGCCATCAGCGCCTTGATGCCCTTGCCTTCGTTCTTCTGGCACACAGCGTCCAGAGCCTCGTAGAAGGCGAAGTTCTCAATCTGGTCGAAGTATTTCTTCTCGAAGTCGGTGGTAGGCACATCGTAGTCGGCATCTACAAATGCAAACATGTTCTTGAACATGCGGCTTGCAGCACCGCTGGCAGGCACAAACTTCACTACTCGCTTGCCTGCAGCCTTATACTCGTTCCATGCGTCAACCAGCTTCTGGCGCTCAGCAGCATCAGGGGCGATAATGCCCTTGCCAATACCTGCAGCAGCCTCCAGTTTCAGGAATGGGAAGCCGGTTTTAAACTCGTTTAACTGATTCTCGATTTGCTCCTTGGTGATACCTTTCTGAGCAATTTGCTTCAAGTCTTTCTCTGCTAACATAATTTAATAAGGTACTTTTAGTCAAAAAATCTACGGCAAAAGTAACCTTTTTTTTTGAAAAACGTTCATTAATTCGCAGAAAAATGTATCTTTGTGGCGAAATTTATTGTTTATGGCAGAAAAATTTGCATTTACATACGAACAGAAGAAGCGAATGGCGCGCCAGACGGCCGAAATCCTGACCGAGGAGATCGGACTGAAAGGTGATGCTATCGAGGCTGTTGAGCTGATACCCGATATCGAGGCTGGCAACATCACTCTCGAGGAGGTACAGAAGACTCACGGCGAATCTGTTTCCCGCATCCTTCATGGTCTTAACCGCATCCAGCAGCTTTACGATAAGAATCCGGCTGTCGAGAGCGAGAACTTCCGTAATCTGTTGCTCTCGTTTGCCGAGGATATGCGTGTGATACTCATCATGATTGCCAATCGCGTCAACCTGATGCGCCAGATACGCGACACAGAGAACGTTGAGGCCAAGCTCGAGGTATCGCAAGAGGCCGCTTATCTCTATGCGCCGCTGGCCCACAAACTGGGTCTCTATAAGCTTAAGAGTGAGCTCGAAGACCTCTCGCTCAAGTATATGGAGCACGATGCCTACTACCATATCCGCGAGAAGCTGAGTGCCACAAAGTCAGCACGTGATGCATACATCGAACGCTTCATAAAGCCTGTAGAACAGAAAGTTAAGGCCGCTGGCATCAAGTGTCACATTAAGGGCCGCACCAAGTCTATCCACTCCATCTGGCAGAAGATGCAGAAGCAGAAGTGTCCCTTCGAGGGTGTCTACGATCTGTTTGCCATCCGCATCATCATCGACTGTCCGCAGGAGTTGGAAAAGATGCAATGTTGGCAGGCTTATTCCATCATCACCGATATGTATCAGCCCAACCCAAAGCGCCTGCGCGACTGGCTCTCGGTGCCCAAGTCTAATGGCTACGAGTCGTTGCACATCACCGTGCTGGGTCCTGAGCAGAAGTGGGTAGAGGTGCAGATACGTACCGAGCGTATGGACGAGGTGGCCGAACGAGGCGTGGCTGCCCACTGGCGCTATAAGGGCGTTAAGGGTGAGACGGGGCTCGACGAGTGGCTCACCAATATCCGCTCGATGCTTGAGCAGGCCGATGGTCTGGATGCGATGGACCAGTTTAAGATGGATCTGTACGAGGACGAGGTGTTTGTGTTTACCCCTGCAGGCGACCTGTGGAAGTTCCCCGTTGGCGCCACCGTGCTCGACTTTGCTTATCACATCCACTCTAAGTTGGGCAATCAGTGTACGGGCGGTCGCGTCAGCGGTAAGGTGGTGCCCATCCGCTATCAGCTCAAG
The DNA here is from genome assembly GCF_946404925.1 of uncultured Prevotella sp. GTDB lineage: Bacteria > Bacteroidota > Bacteroidia > Bacteroidales > Bacteroidaceae > Prevotella. The sequence goes on from NZ_CAMJFM010000045.1 coordinate 9,926, forward strand.
AGTGGCGACCAGGTTGAGATTCTTACCTCGGCCAATCAGAAACCTCGTCAGGAGTGGCTCAATATCGTCAAGACCTCTCGTGCCAAGTCTAAGATCCGTTTGGCGCTCAAGGAGACCCAGGTCAAGGATGGTCTCTTTGCCAAGGAGATGCTGGAGCGCAAGTTCCGCAATCGTAAGATAGAGCAGGACGAGAGCATCATGTTTAACGTCATCCGCAAGATGGGCTATAAGGAGGTAAGCGACTTCTATAAGGCCATTGCCGATGGTGTGCTCGATACTAACGACGTGCTCGATAAGTTCCTGGAACTCAGAGATAAAGAAGCTGTCGTTACAGGAGATAATCAAGCCCGTTCGGCCTCCGAGTTCGAGCTCGACGAGTCGAAGATTGCAGGCCTTAATCAAGCCATTAACGACGATGTGCTGGTGATTGATCGCAACCTTAAAGGCCTCGATTATCAGCTGGCTAAATGCTGTTCGCCCATCTATGGCGATGATGTATTTGGCTTCGTCACCGTCAATGGCGGCATCAAGATTCACCGCTGCGATTGTCCTAATGCCCCCGAGTTGCGTCGCCGTTTCGGCTATCGCATCGTCAAGGCCAAGTGGAGCGGCAAGGGCTCGTCGCAGTACAGCATATCTTTGCGCGTCATCGGTAACGATGATATCGGCATCGTCAACAATCTCACCAGCATCATCTCAAAGGACGAGAAGCTGGTTTTGCGCAGCATCAATATCGATAGTCACGACGGCCTGTTTAGTGGCAATCTAGTGGTGATGCTCGAAGACACCTCACGCCTCGAAGCCCTCATCAAGAAGCTCCGCACCGTCAAGGGCGTTAAGCAAGTAGAACGCATTTAAAATTTCAATTATATGAAAAAAATCATTTATTTCTCACTTTCTGCCCTTCTCACTCTCTCACTCGCCTCTTGCCGTGGCCGCCAGCAGCCCACACCAATCGTCGAGGAGAACATCGAGTATCGCCCGTTGGTAACCGATTCGGCTGCTATCGACTCTATCAACAATTCGGGTATGGTCGATAACGATGCCAGTATGGAATATCCTGAGATGCCCGAGGATGCACAAGTTAACATGAAAGCAAATGATGATGAGATTAAAGATGTCATCAATGGAACTGGCGATGGTGATATGACCAAAGAAGAAGGTAATTTTTAGCTATTCGCGATAAATCCAGGCTAACAGCTTGTTTACCCATCTGATGGAGAATCTGAACCATCGATAGGTGCTTTGCTCCTTACCGCCAAATCTCAGTATGAATTCGCGGTAAGGATTTTTTCCATAGGGCAGTCCCACGTCCATAAATCGCATGTGTTGGTATCCTTGTTCGTAGGCGTGCTTCATCACGTCCCACACCACCATCGTGTCGGGGTGCAGATTGTGGAATGTCTTTCGTCTGAATGCCGAATACCACAGATAGGCGTCGCCCTCGCTATAGGCCACAGCCGCACAGGCTATCACCCAGCCGTGATACTTGGTCACAAACAGCTCGGCGCCTTCGCTTTCCATTGCTTTTTTAAAGAATAAGTCGTCGGGTATATAGCGCTTGGGTTTCAGTATATGGTGCCTTCTCAGCAGTCTCGAGAAAGCCTTGAAGTCCTCCTCGGTCTTTACTGTTTCCGTTTTCACGCCTCGCTTGTGGGCGTTGTCTATGCGTCGTTGCAGTTTCTCGGTTATGCGTTCTTCGGGCGCGTGGCGATGCAGCGAGTTGTGTATGCTTATCCAGTTCACGGGGTAGTAGCCGGCCTGCCTCAGGTGCTTGTATCCCAGCATCTTCTGGCTCATGTTGCTCACCTCTATAAACAGCACTCGGTTGTCCAGCTTGTGCGTCAGTGCGCTCAGCATCTCGCCAAGCAGCTCGTCCTTCATTGCGGCGTCGCAGTTGTACACACCTTCGCCCAGTATGCGGCAGTGTATCAGCAGGAATGGCGGCAGTATTAGCGTGCGATAGCGCACTATGCCCAGCATGTGGCTCAGCTCGCGGCCCTCCTCATCCGTAACCACCACCATATAGGGCCGCTGTCGTGGCGCAGCCTCTAGTAGCTCCATCAGCTCGCGACTGTGGAAGTAGCTACCCTTGTGCAGTTCCGGCATCCCCTCGCACTTGGTGTAGATGGTGGTTGTTAGTCCTTTCACAATGCAAAGATAAGCATTTTAAGGCACGAATTACACGAATTTCACGAATTTTTAATGAATTAAGAATTATTTTCGTGTTAATTCGCGCAATTCGTGCCAAATATTCATTATCTTTGCACAAAAATTTGTAGCAGTTATGACTAATTTCAAAGATTTGGCGCAGATGCGCCGCAGCCATCGCAAGTTCACCAGTCAGGAGATCGACCCCGAGCACCTCAAGCTCATACTCCGTGCAGCCTTGATGTCGCCCACGTCTAAGAGCCAGCGTGCTTGGCAGTTTGTGGTGGTCGATGATCCAATGGATATCGAGAAACTCAGCGATGCCAAGAACATGGGCAGCCAGTTCCTTAAGGGCGCCCCTGTGGCTATTGCCGTTCTGGGCGATCCTATGCAGAACGACTGTTGGGTCGAGGATGGTTCTATCGCAGCCATCTCCATGCAGTATCAGGCCGAGGAGCTTGGTTTGGGCTCGTGCTGGATTCAGATGCGTGGTCGCGGTCTCGACGATGGTACTCCCGCCGATGATGTCATCCGTGGTGTCCTCGGCATCCCCGATAACTTCAACTGCCTCTGCATCCTCGCCATAGGCCACTGGACCGATGAGCGTAAACCTCAGGACGAGGAGAAACTGAAATGGGAAAACGTCCATTTGAATAAATTTTAATTTTTAATACTTAATGTTTAATCTTTAATTTTTAATCTTTCCCGTGATAAATTACGATTTATCTAAGATTCGGGCTATCATCTTCGATATCGATGGCGTGTTGAGTGCCGAGACCATCAACCTCAGTGCCGATGGCGTGCCCTTGCGCACCGTAAATATCAAGGATGGCTATGCCATACAGTTGGCCGTCAAGCTCGGCCTCCGCATCGCCATCCTCTCTGGTGCCCGCGTCGATAGTATCCGCGTGCGATATGAAGGTCTTGGTGTGCAGGATATCTATCTCGGCTGTGCTGTCAAGATAGCCACTTACGATGAGTTTCTCTCTAAGTACGGACTCACCGACGATGAGATAATGTATATGGGCGACGACATCCCCGATATGGAGATTATGCGCAGGGTAGGGTGCCCTGTGTGCCCCAAGGATGCCTGTCCTGAGATTAAGGCCGTCAGTACCTATGTCAGCCATCTCGATGGCGGTTATGGCTGTGGTCGCGATGTCATCGAACAGGTGCTGCGCGCCCAGGGCAAATGGGTTATGAACGAAAAAGCATTCGGATGGTAGGCGATGCGCTTCGCTGGCGCGAAGCTAAATGATGAATGATAAATGATGAATGATAATGGATAAATATAAATTCGTTCTCGCTAGCAATTCGCCTCGCCGTAAAGAACTCTTGGCGGGGTTGGGCCTCGATTTCCAGGTTCGCGTCATCGATGGCATCGACGAGAGCTATCCCGCTTCGCTGCCAGTCTGCGATGTGGCTCAGTTTATAGCCCAGAAGAAGGCTCAGGCCTATCGCGCTACGATGGCCCCCGATGAGCTTATTATCACCGCCGATACCGTAGTGATTGTGGGCAGCGATATCCTTGGCAAGCCCAAAGATGAGGCCGATGCCGTGCGCATGCTCCGCGAGATCAGCGGTCGCACCCATCAGGTCACCACGGGTGTTTGTCTCACCACCGCCACCCGTCAGCGCTCGTTCTCAGTCACCACCGATGTCACCTTCAAACTGCTCACTGATGATGAGATTCATCATTACGTCACCATCTACCGCCCCTTCGACAAGGCCGGCGCCTACGGCATTCAGGAGTGGATAGGCTATATCGGCGTCACCGGCCTCAATGGCAGTTACTACAATGTGATGGGTCTCCCCGTCCAGCGCATCTACACCGAGCTCCAGCACCTGTAGCAACTATAATATAAAACAACTAACCTTTTTTATTATGAAGAATAGAGTTTTGCTGATGCTCGTTGTGCTTGCTGTTGCAGCAGGCGCATGGGCTGGGCGAGTGAGTGAGCAGCAGGCTAGGGCGAAAGCAGTAGCATTTATGGCAGGTTTTGCTAAAACGCGTGGTGCAAGTGCATTAACCCGAGTCTATCTGCCGCTAGACACCAAGAGCTCCATCTGGTCTACTACCGATGCTCCACTCTATATCTATAATAACGAGGGCGGTGGCTATGTTATTGTGTCGGGCGACGATCGTACTTCGAGCGTGCTTTGTTTCAGCGAAAAGGGACATGTTGATGCCAACCATCTGCCTGTTAACATGAAGTCTTGGCTGCAGGGCTACGTGAGTCAGATAGAGAATATTCCAGCTTCGGCTACACAGCATCGCGTGGCTACTACACGATCTGGTGAACCTAAGGCAGCCATCGAACCAAAGCTTGCCACCAATTGGGGGCAGGATTATCCATACAACCTTCATACACCAGAATTGACATTTAGATGGACGGAAGATAAGGATTCAACCCTCCATGCTGCCACTGGTTGTGTGGCAACAGCTATGGCAATGGTCTTGAATTACTTTAAATATCCTGATAAGATACTATGTGATATCCCAAGCTATACTGGAACATGCGATATTCCTGTTAAAAATGGGGGAACTGGAGTAACAGATACTGTAAAAAACGTAAGGTGGATAACAGAAGATATTCCTGCTGGTACACCTATTGATTGGTCGAATATTGTTGATAAATACGGCCAGTGGAGTACAGATGCTCAGCGCGAGGCAGTATCAAGACTGATACAATATTGCGGGGCTGCCGTAAATATGGGATATGGCATAGAGTCAATGTCAACGTCGAGGGGTCTGCTCCTTGGTATTAAAAACGTGATGGGTTATCAGGATGCATATGTCCTTAACGCTTTTGAATACGACTATCAGGGCTGGGTTGATGCAGTCTATTATGAAATGTCGAACGTTGGTCCCGTGATGTTTGCAGGAACTATACCTTCTGGGGGCGGTCATAGGTTTATACTCGATGGCTATCTATCGGCTGATGGCAACGACTATTTCTATGCGAACTGGGGCTGGGACGGTAGTGATAATTGCTATGTGCTGCTTTCGGTTATGGAGCCTGAGTCGCAGTGGATAAGAGATGAAAATGGTAATCCAGAAGGATTCATTTTTGAACAAGATATGATATGTGGTTTGGGGCCAGATGGTAAGGGGTGCACCACTATGACAGATTTCAGGTTTTATGCAAATGCTTTAGATTTCGGTCTTGAAGGCAAAGAGTATAGTAGAAGTGATAAATCGGAAGAATTCGGGATTACAGATTATTATATTGAATTTTCAAACAATCATTTGGATTCTCTTACTGCGAGAGCTGCATTAGGTGTGTATGATGCAAATAACAATCTTGTTTATAGAACAATTTTTACAGATGTTGAAGGATTTACTATAAATTTCTTCTGTTGTACTATATTGGCAAATGCGGGAACCTTCCCGATTGCAGCCGACCTGGATGATGGTACATACACCTTGAAGCTTATTTGCGCCGAGCCCAACACTGATAATTGGGTGCCGATGCAGAATGCAGAGAATTTTACCGTACAGATGACGATTACTGGCAATAAGTGTACCTTCAAACCTGCCGGTGATGCTACAGCCATCCGCAGTGTTGTGGCCAATCCAAGAAAAGCTAGCGCCGACGATGCCTGGTATTCGCTCTCAGGAGCCCGCCTGAGTAGTAAGCCCACAACCAAGGGCGTCTATTTCCATCAGGGTAGTAAGGTGGTAGTAAAGTGAACTCCCGCCACCCCGCTCTAAGGGGCTTTGCGCCCCTGGCCGCGCGGCCTCCCCGCAGTGTTTTCAGGTATTAGTATAATAAGTTCCAAATATTTTGGGACTTTTTTTGTTTTGGGGCGTTTTTTAGGCTCCCATACAGCTTGTGGCACCAAGTGCCGTAACGATGGCTGTGGCAACAGATGCAATGATCTGAACGATGAATTTAAAAGTCTCTCTCTTTGTCATAATTCTCTTCCTTTCTTTTTTTTTGGCTCGTCCAAGAATCCGTGCCTAATTAAACTTTAATCTCCGTCGTCTGGCAGACCGCCGCCTGTCTGGCTTGAGGTTGAACTACCGCCGTTCTGGTTCTCGT
>NZ_CAMJFM010000046.1 GCF_946404925.1 uncultured Prevotella sp.
GTAACCTCGCTAAGGCAGGTATCGAGATTAACCGTAAGGTTCTCGCTGACCTCGCAATGAACAACCCCGAGGCTTTCAAGGCCATCGTAGAGAAGGTTAAGTAAATTACAGACTTTACCAGTCTTAAAGATAAAACCCCTGTCGAAAACGGCAGGGGTTTTACTATTTTATCGTGTGCCAACGTTGTATTAATGTTGTGCCAAGGGTGTGCCAAATTTACAAAAAGCCCCGAAAATGTGCCAATTCTACAAAAATGTTGTGTCAATTTTACAAAACTCGTATTTTTGTTTTGTTGGTTATAAATTAATCTGTATCTTTGCAGCAGATAAATGACATTATTAATCTTTAAAACAATACGACTATGGCAGACGACAAGAACAAAAAGATCGAAGAGCTCCAGGAGGAACAGCTCGATGAGGTAAATGGAGGCTATAGAATTTCAACTATTTTAGAAAAATGGAAAGTGAGATAACTTATAAATAACTTATATATTAACTTTTAAAAACTTACAATTATGGCAGAGAACAAAATTAATCAGGTTGAAGAGCTCAACGATGAGCTGCTTGACGAGGTATCAGGTGGTGCAGGTCCTAACATTACTAATGAGCTTGCTGGTAAATTCAGTAAAGTTGGCAAGGAGTAGTTCCATCAATTAACTAATTAAACAAAAGGAGGGCAAGCCTCGGCAAGCTCTCCTTCTAATCAAAAAATTAAAACTTACGATTATGGCAGAGAATTTAAACAATAAGCCCGAGGAGCTCCAGGATGAGCAGCTCGATACAGTAGCAGGTGGTTTCAAAGATAATCTCTTTGATGAACACGAACATGAAGATTCAAAAGCTTCAGGATTAATATAATCTAAGATTGTGACCGATAACTTCGAACAATTAACGCAGGGCGTTTGCTACGTGGCTCGCCAGGCAGGTGATTATATCAGACGCGAGCGCTCCACTTTCTCCGTAGATAAGGTGGAGCGCAAGCATGCCCACGACTACGTATCGTATGTCGATAAGGCATCCGAACGGATGATAGTCGAGGCCCTTCGCCAATTGTTGCCCGAGGCCGGTTTCATCACCGAAGAAGGCACAACCAATATCGATCGAGAGGCCGCCGCTTGTCAATCGCCCGCCTATATCTGGGTGGTCGATCCGCTCGATGGCACCACCAATTTCATTCACGGCTTTGCCCCTTATGCCGTTAGTATTGCTCTATGCCGAGGGCGCGAAATCGTGGTGGGTGTGGTCTACGAGATTGTGAGCGATGAGTGCTTCTATGCTTGGCAGGGTGGGGGCGCGTATGTTAACGGGCAGCCTATACATGTGGGCCAGAGCCCCATTAGCGATGCCCTGTTGTGCATGCAGTTGCCTTATAACAGCGATGCCTATAAGCCCGTCATCAAGCGTTTGATCGATCATTTCTATGGTAGCGTGGGCAGCATTCGCATGCTGGGTTCAGCCGCCATCGCGCTTTGTCATGTGGCTGCGGGCCGGTTGGATGCCTATGTCGAGCGGTATATCGGTCAATGGGACTATATGGCCGGTGCGTTGATTGTTAAGGAGGCCGGCGGCCGCGTAACCAATTACGATGGCGACGACTATTTCATGGAGGGCGATAGCGTTGTAGCCACCAATGGCATTGTGCATCAGGATATGTTGCAAGCCATCGCCCAGGCCACATCACCCGATTAATCTATACATTTTTAAATATTACAACTATGGCAGAAGATTTAAACAAAAAGACCGTGGAGCTCGACGATGAGCTGCTCGACGAAGTATCTGGCGGTGTAACTAAACAAGGTGGTCCAACAGTCAGTTTAGGCGGTAATCTAAAAGGTAAGTTCAAATAATTGTGCCAGAAGAAATGTGACGCCGTTGCACCATTGACACCATAAAATAGGCTTGCACCAACCCTGCAAGCCTTATTTGCAACGAAGTTGCGAGCAGCAGAAATCTATTAACTTAAAACAATTACGACTATGGCAGAAGATTTAAACAAGCAAGTTAGACTATGGATGATGGCCATCATCCTTGCTTTCAGCGGCGCAAGTGTGTTTACTGCATGCACGGCCTACAGCGACAATCCTGTTAAACCCGTGGGTATCGCCATCGACGAGACAAACTTCCCCGACGAGTGTTTCCGCAATTATCTATTTAGGTGTTATGATTTTGCAGAAGACGGCATACTGACCGCTGAAGAAATCAAGAACACAACCACGCTTGAAGTTGATTGGGATTATATTGAAAGCCTGAAGGGTATTGAGTATTTCACCGCTTTGAAAAAACTTTATTGCCAAGGTAATGAAATCACCGAACTCGACCTGTCGAAGAATACGGCTTTGACATATCTTGATTGCGATTTCAACCGTATTACTAAGCTCACTATCTCGAATAACGCATTGCTTGATACGCTGTATTGTAGTGAAAATGAGCTAACCGAGCTCGATGTTTCTAATAATACCGCATTAATTTATCTGGACTGCTATGATAATAAGCTTACCCAGCTCGACGTTACGAAGAACACGGCTTTAGTGCAGCTGGATTTTTGCAGCAATCAGATCACCTCGATCGACCTTTCGAATAATATATGGCTAGAAGAGCTGTATTGCTATCAGAATAAGATTAGCGGCCAGAACATGGACGCCCTGATAGGCAGTTTGCCGCTGAACGATACGCCCACTTACTTCGATTTTGCAGTGATTGATTATAGCGAGGGAGTGGAAAAAGAGGGTAATGTTTGTACCAAGGCTCAGGTAGAGGCTGCCAAGGCCAAGGGCTGGAAACCTCTGCAGTGGGACGACGAAGAAGATGATTGGATTGACTACCCCGGCAGCGAGTAAAATCTGCTAACTATACTCATAGGCTCGCACCATCCCGGCTGCGGGCCTTTTTTTGTGCCAAATTCGCAAATTCTTTGTGCCAATTATACAAAACTTGCAATTTTGTTTGGTCGATTACAGATTATTTCCTATATTTGCAACGAAGTTGCGAGTAGCAGAAATCTATTAACTTAAAACAATTACGACTATGGCAGAAGATTTAAACAAAAAGATCGAGGAACTCCAGGAAGATGATCTCGATGCAGTAGCTAAAACTATAAAGATTATGACGAAACATCTCAATTTTTGTGCCCTGATGGCCTTGGTGGCAATGGGCGTAGTGTTTACTGCATGCACGGCCTACAGCGATAATCCTGTTAAACCCGTGGGTATCGCCATCGACGAGACAAACTTCCCCGACGAGTGTTTCCGCAATTATCTATTTAGGTGTTATGATTTTGCAGAAGACGGCATACTGACCGCTGAAGAAATCAAGAACACAACCACGCTTGAAGTTGATTGGGATTATATTGAAAGCCTGAAGGGTATTGAGTATTTCACCGCTTTGAAAAAACTTTATTGCCAAGGTAATGAAATCACCGAACTCGACCTGTCGAAGAATACGGCTTTGACATATCTTGATTGCGATTTCAACCGTATTACTAAGCTCACTATCTCGAATAACGCATTGCTTGATACGCTGTATTGTAGTGATAATGAGCTAACCGAGCTCGATGTCTCGAATAATCCAGCATTAGTTTATCTGGATTGCTATGATAATAAGCTTACCCAGCTCGACGTTACCAAGAACACGGCTTTAGTGCTGCTGGATTTTGACAGCAATCAGATCACCTCGATCGACCTTTCGAATAATATATGGCTAGAAGAGTTGTATTGCTCGAACAACGGGCTGACTAAGCTCGACCTTTCGAAGAATTTGGAGTTAGAGTCGCTGTATTGCTATCAGAATAAGATTAGCGGGCAGAACATGGACGACCTGATAGGCAGTTTGCCGCTGAACGATACGCCCACTTACTTCGATTTTGCAGTGATTGATTATAGCGAGGGAGTGGAAAAAGAGGGTAATGTTTGTACCAAGGCTCAGGTAGAGGCTGCCAAGGCCAAGGGCTGGAAACCTCTGCAGTGGGACGACGAAGAAGATGATTGGATTGACTACCCCGGCAGCGAGTAAAATCTGCTAACTATACTCATAGGCTCGCACCATCCCGGTTGCGGGCCTTTTTTGTGCCAATTTTACAGAAATGTTGTGTCAATTTTACAAAAGTGTGATTTTTGCATTGCGAATTATGAAAATATCGCTACCTTTGCCCCCAAATAATTAAATCAACTTGTTTTATTAACTTTTTAAACAATTAATCAATTATGACAGAAGATTTGAACAAGAAAGTCGATGAGCTCCAGGACGAGCAGCTCAATGAAGTATCAGGTGGCAGCTTCCTTCCTTATGATCACGTGTTTTATGAACCGTTGGGTCCTGCTCCAGGCGGTCAAACCCCAGGTATTGACACCCCCAATGCTTCTGATTCCGCTGCTCCTAATTTATCATCCCCCCTTTAGTTTTTTACCTAATAATCAAACATCAACTTATAACATTTAAAACTTATATAATTATGGCAGACGACAAGAACAAAAAAGTAGAAACTGAGCTCAACGACGAGCAGCTCGATGAAGTAGATGGTGGAGGTATAGACCAAGCTTTGTTTATAAACGACGCTGCCATCAGCTTATAACATTTAAAACTTATATAATTATGGCAGAAGACAAGAAAAATCAAATCGAGGAGCAGCTCCAGGATGAGCAGCTCAACGAGGTGAATGGTGGCGGAAACGATAATCAAGAGCTTGAAAAGAGATTAGATCGTATTGAAAAAAAATTACGTCAGAAGAACAGGGCATGTTTTTAATGGCAAGTATCAGAATCGCCCAGTCGCGCAAGGATCCCTTCAAATTCCTACGCAATGGCGAGGTGCTGATTAATCCCTATATTTGCACCCAGAAATCAAACATAACAATAACATTTTAAATTCTTACAACTATGGCAGAAGATTTGAAGAAACAACAGGAGGAGCTCAACGACGAGCAGCTCGACGAGGCGAATGGCGGAGCTGATAAAGGATCTATTGCCCCTAGTGCAGAATTTCCTCAAGCAAAATTTTACTAATTATTTAATCCAATACGATTATGGCAGAAGAAAACAAAAACAAAATCCAAGACGAGCTGCTCAACGAAAGTCAGCTTGATAAAGTTAATGGTGGTTTATCGGGTGATGGCCCCTCAGAAGAACAATTGAAAGAACAGCAACAACGATTGTATCTATCTCATTTAAATAGATAATATTACAACTATGGCAGAAGACAAAATTAAAAAGCAGAACGAAGAGCAGCTCCAAGACGAGCAGCTCGATGAGATTAGTGGCGGTACCGGCATATCTATGTTTAAAAGGACAAATTAAAAACTGAAGTATTGAGAACGGAACAAATCACTCCTACAATAGGCTCGCACCAATCCAATGGTTGCGGGCCTTTTTTTGTGCCATCCATACAGAAATTTTGTGCCAAAAATATATTTTTTTGGGAAAACGTTCCCTAATTTGGGAATTATTATGTAAATTTGCCCCCAAAATCATATAATAATGTTACAGATAGTCTTTGATGACAAGGATTTTCACTATGGCAACAAGAAATGAGAATCCAGCACCATTTATGGCGGTGCACCCAGGGATGATGATTAAGCCCGAACTTGAGGAACGCGGAATTAGTCAGAAAGAATTCGCCACGATGCTTGGCGTACAGGCTTCACACCTTAGCGAAGTCTTAAATGGCAAGCGTGCACTGACTACCGATATGGCTATTAAGATTGAGAGCGCTATCGGTCTGCCTGCAAGGGTTTTGCTTTCTGCGCAAACTCAATACGATCTTGAGTCTACTAATGTTCCAATCGATGATAAAGAGCAGGAAACGGTTTCTATTACGATACCTATTCGTGATCGAAATCTCTTGCGCGAGTTAGTTCGTAAGTTCGGTTGGGCTTGCGTATTCTGAATTCAAAAACATCGACCGTCACTCCATCAAGAGCGGCGGTCGTTTCTTTTTTTGTGCCAATGTTACAGAAATGTTGTGCCATTTTTACAAAAATCTGATTTTTGCTTGGACGATTGCCAATTAATCCCTATATTTGCACCCAGAAATCAAAATAACAATAACTTTTTAAATATTACAACTATGGCAGAAGACAAAATTAAAAAGCAGAACGAAGAGGAGCTCCAGGACGAGCAGCTCGACGAAGTATCAGGTGGAGTTGAAAAATCGCTAGCAGCTAGGATCCCCTGGTAAACACCTTGATTTACTACAATTACCCTACAGGCTTGCACCAATCCAATGGTTGCGGGCCTTTTTTGTGCCAATGTTACAGAAATGTTGTGCCAATTTTACAAAAATCGCTTTTTTGCATTGTCGATTGTCAATTAATCCCTATATTTGCACCCAGAAATCAAACATAACAATAACATTTTAAATTCTTACAACTATGGCAGAAGACAAAATCCGCTCGACCTTTGGTCGCTTGCTACCGGAGGGACGCAAGAAGAAGCAGAACGAAGAGCAGCTCAACGAAAGTCAGCTTGATAAAGTTAATGGTGGTTTATCAGCTGGCGGTAAAAAATGGCTTACTAAGCCAGGTTTTTAACAACAAACCATTCTCTAATCTTTTATGAACTTTAAAACAATTCATTATGGCAGAAGACAAGACTAGAAAGCCCGCGCTCGACCTTGGGTCGCTTGCTACCGGAGGGACGCAAGAGCAGCTCAATGACGAGCAGCTCGATGAGGTATCAGGTGGCGGCAGATTTGGTCCCATAATTGAACATAAGCCCCAATAGCGGTTTTTTCGACAAATTAATCATTACAACTATGGCAGAAGAAAAGAAAAAAGCCGAGCAACTCACCGACGAGCAGTTGGAACTAGTAAGTGGAGGCGGCGAAAAACCTGAGCCCAAAAAGCCTAGGAAGAAGGCCGGAGGTGGTGGTATTCCGCGAGATAAAGGACAGCCCAATGCCCCCCAAACTCGCGGAATATGAACCCAAAACGAAAAATCGGGGGCGAGCATCACTGCCAGCCCCCGAAAAATACTCATTTTCACATGATCAATTAAAAACTATTTCTGTGCCTCCATGCCTCACGGCATTAATCGGCAAGAGAACTTAAAAATTTATTGTGTCGTTTTGCGGACACGGCTGCAAAATTACCACTTTTTTGCGATATAGCCAAAAAACTCAGCAAAAACTTGGCCGAATGGAGATAATTGTCTATCTTTGCACTCAAATATAAAATCTATGCCTCGATATTTCTACTATTCCGATATACAAACGTTTTTGGGCGAGAGCGACGACCAAGTATTTGGTAAGCTCGCAGGACGCGACGAGTACGATTCTGCTCGTACACAGAAGAACGCTTGGGCTGAGGAAATAGTAGTGATGAAACAAGTTGTTGAAGCCTACAAATCAGAGCCTGGTTGGATTGTCTTCGAATACACCATTCCGCGTATTGGCAAGCGCATCGATGTGGTTTTGTTGCTTCGCGAGCGTGTGTTTGTGATCGAGTTTAAGGCTGGCGAAGACGAGATAAAGCACGCTGATATGGACCAAGTGCTTGATTACGCGCTTGACCTTAAGAACTTCCACCAAGGCAGCGCCGACCGCATGATTGTGCCCATTTTGGTGCCAACCGAGAACGACCAAACGTCAACCGTTTGCCGCCTTTCGCATTATGATGATGGTATCTACGAGCCGATGGTAGCCAATCGAGATTCGCTTGGCGAGGTCATCACTAAGGTTCTCCAACAACAGCTGCCGCCCGTCGATTACCAAGTAGCTTTACAGGATTGGGTGCGTAGCCGTTATGCCCCAACACCAACTATCGTTGAGGCTGCAAGTGCACTATATACGCAACACAGCGTGGCCGACATAACGCGCCATGAAGCCGAAGGCGAACAACTGCAGCGAACTACTGATTACGTGATGCAAGTAATCCGTGAGACTAAAGCCCGCCGCGGCAAGAGTATTTGTTTTGTAACCGGTGTGCCTGGAGCAGGCAAAACGCTCGTTGGCTTGAATGTGGCTATTCAGCAGTCGGAGCAGCTTACCGATGGCAAACGCGATTTGGCTGTTTACCTTTCGGGCAACGGCCCGCTTGTAGCTGTACTTACTGAGGCGTTGGCGCGTGATAAGAAACGCCAAGAAGAAGAGAAAGGTAATACCTATTATATTACTGCTGCGCGCCGCGAGGTGTCGCAGTTCATACAGATTATCCATCGCTACCGCGACCAGATGCTTGGCAAACTCCGCACACCTGTGCGCGACGGAAAAATTGAGATAGACCCTGCCAAAGAACTACGCGATAAGAATGCAGGCTATGCCGAAGTTGAGAATATTGCTATATTCGACGAAGCTCAGCGTTCGTGGGATAAAGAGCATCTTGCAGGGTGGCTAAAGCGCAAGAAAGGCTTTAATGATTTCCCAATGTCCGAGGGCGAGTTCCTTATTTGGTCGCTCGACCAGCGTGACGACTGGGCTGTAATAGTTTGCTTGGTTGGTGGCGGACAAGAGATTAATACTGGTGAAGCCGGAATAGGCGAGTGGGTTAGGGCTATGAACGAAACCTTCCCCGATTGGAAGGTGTATATTTCTAACCAACTTACCGATAAGGAATATGCAGAGGGCCAAGTCGCCGAAATGCTTGCCGAGCATAAGAACGTGGTATTCTCGCCCGACTTGCATTTGGCTGTGTCAATGCGTAGCTTCAGAGCCGAGAGCCTATCACGAATGGTTCACTATCTGCTTGAAGGCAATGCCCCTATGGTGCGCCAAATATATCAGCAAATTAGCGATCGTTATCCTATTGTTATCACCCGAAACCTCGATGCTGCCAAGGCTTGGCTTAAGCAAAAGGCTCGCGGTTCACTCGAGCGTTACGGCCTGCTTGTTTCATCAAAAGGTTATCGACTAAAGCCGTTGGCCATCGACGTGCGCTGCAAGCCCGACACGGTGCATTGGTTCCTTGATGACGCTAACGATGTACGTTCGTCGCTGTTCTTAGAAGATGCCGCCAGCGAGTTCGATGTGCAGGGATTAGAGTTGGATTGGACCTGCTTGGTTTGGGATGGCGATTTTCGTTATACCGATGGCGGTTGGGATTATTACGAGTTTAATGGCGGCAATCGTTGGAACCGCATCAACAAGCCCGAACGCCGTGCTTATCAACTTAATGCCTATCGTGTGCTGTTAACCCGTGCCCGCCAAGGTATGGTTATCTGCGTGCCCCAAGGCGATAGCAGCGATGCAACCCGCCTGCCAGAGTTCTACGATGGCACATACCAATATTTAAAGTCGCTTGGTTTTACAGAAATATGAAACAAATCGAAGTAGTCGCAGCAATCATACACGATGCCGATGGGCGTATCTTCGCAACACAACGTGGTTACGGGGATATGAAGGATGGTTGGGAATTTCCGGGCGGAAAGATGGAGCAGGGAGAAACGCCTGAGGAGGCGCTGGAACGGGAAATCTTGGAAGAGTTAGACACTCGCATCCAAGTGGAACGGCTTGTTACTACCGTAGAATACGATTATCCTAAGTTCCATCTCACCATGCATTGCTATTGGTGCAGCATCGAAAGCGGGCAACTTACGCTGAAAGAGCACGAAGCGGCGCGATGGCTCACCATTGAGCAAATAAACTCTGTTGATTGGCTGCCGGCTGATAAAGTAGTGGTTGATGAAGGCATTTTAAAAAAAGATACATGAACATAAAAGAAACATACCGGAGGTTCAGGGCTTGGCAACTAGATCCGTTCGACTATAGCAACCACAGCAAGGGCATCGAGCGCTGCGCCAACTGTGGCACCGAGTTCAACGACAATTTCTGTCCACGTTGCGGTCAGAAGGCTGGAGTGGGGGGCGTGGGCTGGAAGACGGTACGTCAAGGACTGATGCTCATCTGGGGCATAGACAATCGCTCGCTGGGCTACTCGCTGCTGCAACTGCTGCTTCGTCCGGGCTACATGATAAGCGATTATCTGAGCGGTAAGCGGCAGGTGTCGTTTCCGCCAGTTAAGATGTTGCTCTTGGTGGCCATCGGCATGATGGTGGTCGATTTTTTATTCAGCAGCCCCGACGTTGAATCCTCGGCTAGCAATAGTGTAAACACGGCCTTCGATATGTTCGACAAATGGTCGGATAACAATCTGGGATGGTCGGTGCTGATAGTGAGCAGCTTTTTCTTATTGCCCACATGGTTCCACTCCCGCAATTCGCCCAAGCACTACCACCACACTCTGCCCGAAGGATTCTTTATACAGGTGTTTATGAGTTCGCTTATGGTTATGACGGCCATTGTTTGCAAAATCCTTGATTGTATCGAGTTGTTGCTGGTTATTCCCTGCTGGTATGTCATCGCCTATCGCCAACTCTTCGGCTACAGCTGGTGGGGCACTCTATGGCGCGTGAGCTACTGTTTCATAGAGGGTATGATTGCGATTATATTTGTAGCCTATGCGGCCAACGTTATTATGGGGGCTCCCCACGTAGAAAATAGAATCATTTTTTCGTTGGTTGGCTGGATCATCTTTACCGTTCTTACTGGCTACCTAATAGACCGTCGCCACAAAAAATAAAGAGGGCAAGCGGTGTTAATGCTTGTCCTCTATTCTTAGGCTCCCATACAGCTCGTGGCGCCTAGGGCCGTCAGTATCGCCGATGCTATCGAGGCGATGAGCTGAACAATAAACTTTGCTGTCTCTCTCTTTGTCATAATTCTCTTCCTTTCTTTTTTTTGGCACGGATTAACACGGCTCTTTTTTAAAAGAGACACTGCTGTTTTATCGCAGTAAATCCGTGTCTTTTAATTTATTAAAAGCAGCGTTAATCCGTGCCTAATTAAACTTTAATCACCCTCCTCTGGCAGACCGCCGCCTGTCTGGCTTGAGTTTGAACTACCGCCATTCTGGTTCTCGTTCTCGGGGTCCTCGACGTCGCCAGAGTCGGTGCTGGTAACACGCTTCACCTCCTTGCCATCGCGGTCGTAGCAGGTAATCTGGATGGCGGTGCCGGCCAACTCGTCCTTCAGCTCAACGGCTGGGGTGAAGATGATGCGGCGGCTGGTAATGAGGCCTGCCTTTACCTCGTCTACCTTCTCGACCGACTTGGCGCGCAGTCCGAATCGCATGGTGCCCAGTCCTGGCAGTGCTACCGAGTGGCCCTCAGTGGCCCACGCCTTGATCACCTCGCCAGCTGCATCCCAGCATGCCTGCATGATTCCCTTACTTACTCCGCTGCGAAGGGCAGCCTCCTTAATCACCTTGTCCTGACTCAGTGATGTGTACAACTCGGGCATCATGATGTAGCGATACTTGCCAGCATGAGTGCCAATCTTCTGCAACTTCTCCTGTGCTTTAACTTTTAGTGCCATAATCTTTAATCTTTAATTTTTAATGTTTAATGTTTAACGTTTTTTACTGCCACGTGTGGCCGGAAAAACTCCCACACGTGGGAGCTGTATTTTGACGATGCAAAGGTACCACATTTTGATTGCGGTCTACGAATACTTTTCTGTGTTTTTCCTGAAAAAGTTGACACTTGGTGGTGGTCACGATGGTCATAATGGTCATTTGTCAAAATCGATTCTGAGTTGTCAAAATCCGCCACTATAATATAAAATATTTATTTTATATATAGTGAGCAAATGACAGAATCCGAAATCCATTTTGACCATTTTGACCTTGACCACTTTGACCACATAAAAATGTCGACTCTAAACTACATTTTTTTATAAAAGTGTTGTGCGTGTGCAACATTTTTATTATCTTTGCAGCGAAAATAGTTAAAATACGAGTTCTTATGGATGCACTATTTAGAAAAAGTGACAGGCTATTGGCCAATACACGGACAGAAATCATCCGCGACAAGATGGGTGAGATTCATTGGAACGCCCAGCTTATCAGCATTATGGGTGCAAAGGGTGTGGGTAAATCAACTCTCATCAAGCAATATCTGAAGCAGAACTACGCTCTCGGCGACCGTCGCGTATTGTATTGCTCGGCAGATACCGTTGATTTCTCTATGCGCACATTAGTTGGATTAGCTGAAGAATTCGTGATGCGTGGTGGCGAACTGTTGGTTATCGATGAGATTCATAAATACCATTCTGGTACCGCAGATTGGAGTCGGGAAATCAAAGAAATATACGAGCTGTTCCCCGATTTGAAATTGATTGTTAGCGGTTCATCACTACTACGGTTGAGGGAGGGCGATGCTGATCTGTCTCGTCGCGCCATCAAATATACGATGCCTGGCCTGTCATTCCGCGAGGCTCTCCGCTTTTATCATGGTCTTTCGTTCCCCAAATGGTCGTTGGAGGACATCTTGGCCCATCCTTATGACTTGTGGCAGACGGTTTCCGATAAATGCAAGCCGGTAGCTCTGTTCAAGGAATATCTAGAGAAAGGTTATTACCCCTTCTTGCTTGAAGGAGAAGGCGAATATTACACCAAGATTGAGCAGGTGGTTAACTATATCATCGAGACAGAGTTGCCTCGCATTTGCAAGGTTGATGTAGCCAATGTTAGAAAACTTCAGGCGCTCATCAACATGATATGCAGCGAGGTGCCTTTCGAACTGAATGCCAACAGAATTGCTGCGGCTCTTGAGATAGGTCGCGACACAGTAGTTGAGTATCTCAAGTATTTGGGCGATGCCAAGGTGCTGAACCTGCTATATTCCGACAAAAAGAAAATAGGCAAGCTCAGCAAACCAGACAAAGTGTATCTCGAAAATCCTAATATACTCTATGCACTGGCTCCTACAAAGGTGGAAATCGGAACCCTTCGCGAGACTTTTGCTATTGGTAGTCTTTCAGAATCGCATAACGTGGAATACGGTAAGGCGCAGGGCGACTTCAAAGTTGACGGCAAATACACCTTCGAGATTGGTGGCCGCAGCAAAGACTTCTCTCAGATTGCCGGTGTGAAAGACTCGTATGTCTTTGCCGACGATTGGGATATGCCCGATGGCGCCAAACTGCCCCTTTGGATGCTGGGATTTTTGTATTAAAAATAGGGGGGGGAAAACTAACCGTTTTGTAATACAAACAGAAAAGTTATAGTACTCTCTCAAACTTTTATGCATAAACGTGCTGGAGTTTGAGAGAGTTTTTGTACCTTTGTGCTCGTTTGCGAAAAGCAGAAACGAGACAATGACAACGAATTATAAAGATATTATCCTTAACCAGTTCAAAAAGATTGAACTTATAAAGGTTGAAACACCATCGGCTGGCACAAAATACCGACTGATGGGGCTTGCTGCTGACGTTACGGAGTTGGCGCAGACGTTGCGAAATGAGGTGCTGAGCAAGGTTACGAAAGACGCTTTGCTCGATGTTGATGTAGATATGGATTTTACGGAGGTGTCGGAGCAGGTGTTGGCACAAGAGCTTCATCTCGACTCTGTGGCCGACGAAGTGATTCTTGAGCACGTAAATCTGGTAAACGCGGCGCTAAGCGAGCTGAACAATGTGCTGGTGATGATTGCCGAACAGCTGGAGCGGCCCCATAAAGACGATGAGTACGAACGTGTTTACGAATCGGAGAAACGACGCTATATGTCGTCGGGCACGGCTCACAGAGAACGTCAGGCTTTTGAGGAATGGAAAGAGATAAACAAGGATTTTACTCAGGACGACATCGTAGATTACATCATCGAGAAACAGATGAAGATGTTTGAGACGGGAGTGTTTAATGTCCGCGTAGAGCAGATTAAGCGTGCCAAACGGTTCGCTAGCGAGTTTGATTTCGACAAGGTCGACGACGACCCCAAAATTACTAAGACCGTATATCACCATTATATGGTTCTGCGCAAGCTGGCCGATTTTAAGGATGGCATGCTGTTTGTTAAGCCTGCTAGCGTGGGCCGGCATTTCTATATGAGCCGAAAAGAGAATAATGCCAAACAAAACCGCACCAATTTTCTTAAGTATATGCACAAGATTAATCTTGCTCAAGAGGAGTACCAGCGCTTAAAGGCCGAACAGCAGGCTGCCGCCGATACACCGCAATCGCAAGAGGAACAGCTAAACTTCTTTGCCCCTACTAAGCACCTCACGCTGCTGCTGCAAGAGGAGTGGTTCGCGCTACTTACTACCAACGAGAATCTATACGTTCAGCAGTGGCGCCAGCAGATGGTTGAAGCTCTGATGGCGACGGAGTGGGGCGAGCAGATAGCGCGTGATTGGGCTGTGAGCGAAAAACGACTCACACTGAAGTGTATGATTGTGGGCTGCCTGAAAGATGCAGGCGTGATAAAAGGCAGTTATAATCAGATAGCCAAACTGCTGGATTTCGACGACGAGAATACTGCCACGCTGGCCAAATATCTCGGAATGGGTAAAAAACAACCGTATGCCGACTGGATTTCTGACTATGTAAAAACGGCATAACATACCGATTTTCCGATTGAAAACATCCGATTGACTTCTGTTGCGAGGTCAGTCGGATTTTTTTTTTATTTTTTTCTGCCCTGTGTTTATCGGGGGTTGCGATGTGTTTTGTGTGTCCGATTGACTAATCGGATTTTTTTGTTTTGTCAGTCGGATAATCGGATTCTAATTTTGCCGACGCAAACAAGAGGTTGCGGTGTTCTTTGAAATGTTGAAAACAATTGTTGACCGAGAATGGCTCGGCAGCCCCAACGTTCGACTGAACTCAAAAAAATTATTATGCAGACAAAGATTTTGAAGGTTGTGGCACAGGGCGAACCTAGCTATGTGCCAGAAAAGGCTGCGGTTAAGCGAGAGCAGAGTCAAGCTTGCTTGAACTCTGCCGAGCGTGAGCAGACTAGACCGCAGGTCAAAAAGAGTGAAAACGGCCAACTGGCCAAGTGTATGATCAAGCTGAAGGAGCTTGGTGGTGATTACGAGGATGAGTACATCTGCGCGATGTTCGGCAACCTCGCTCTCTGCAAGTTCGCCCCCGGCAGTATTGTAGCGGCCGCGCTGAGATTCCAAACGCGCGAGCAGTTTCAAGACATCGTGGTTGGCGATATATATAAGCTTTAATTTTTTAGGCACGGATTTACACGGCTTTTAATAAATTAAAAGACACGGATTTTCTGCGATAAAAAAGCAGTGTCTCTTTAAAAAAGAGCCGCGTTAATCCGTGCCAAATCAAAGAATCTGAGTTGAAGTGAGGGAGTCTTCACGTGAAGATGGCCATCGGATTTCTGAAACTTCTTCTCCTTTAAATTCAACTCAAGAAAATGGAAACAAACATTATTAAAATACAACAGACAATGACGTCGCTCGAGATTGCCGAGCTGACAGGTAAGCAACACAAAAACATTATGCAGGCTATCCGAAATATGGAGCCCGCTTGGGAAAAAATTACTGGGCTGAATTTTCAGCTCAGTGAATATAAAGACTCAACAGGTCGCACATTGCCCTGCTACCAACTCACCAAAACTGAGTGCCTCTACATCGCCACGAAGTTTAACGACGAAGCGCGAGCCAAGCTGGTGCTGCGATGGGAGTATCTGGAGCGTCAGGCCCAGGAGAGTCGCCAGCAGCTCTGCCTGCCATCGCCCAAGAAAATTCTGGCGCTGGCCGATGAGATTATGTGCGAGGGGCTGCAGATACTCAACGAGCCTGCCGAGGACACGCTGACGGCCACTCAGGTGGCTAAGACTTTCAACATGACCACACTCGATTTCAACGCCGTGCTGCGTGACATGGGCATACAATATCGTCGCCATGGACGATGGAACCTCTCAGACGATCTGCAGGGCCGCGGCTACACTACCGAACGCACCTACGTGAGCTACACGCTGAAGGGCGAAAAGAAAATCAAGACCTACATGACGTGGACCATGGCCGG
>NZ_CAMJFM010000047.1 GCF_946404925.1 uncultured Prevotella sp.
TTTGCAAGCAAAGCGTCTTTTTAGGCCGGGCGAACGCAATTCTGTCTAAAATAAAAAAGAGCTGCGTAAGCAACTCTTTTTAAAATGGGTAGTGTCGATATAGTCTTGCCCTCTCGGGAAACTTACCCGGATAGTCAATATGAGAACCATTGAATGAATTTTAGCCTCACTGCAGTATGAGGGGCGCCGCTCGGCTTCGCCGCTTGGCTTGTCCAAGAACCCTCAAGTGCAGGTCCTTGGCTATGCTACATTCCCATACAGCCATCGTAACGGCACTCGGTGCCACGAGCTGTATGAACGTGTAGCGCAAAAAAGATACCACCCACGACTTGATGGGTGGTATTTTTATAGTATTAAAGTCAGAACACCATAGTATATATTGTTTACACACTAGGCAACAACGGTGCGTCCTTCCATGGCGAGAGAGCCTTGTAGCGGTAGTAGGCATCACGTTGCGATGAGCGGCATTTCTCGTACCACGGGCGCGTCATGATTTTACCGCCTAAATAGTGTATGATGGCAGGATGCAGCATGGCCTCCTCTATCTCCTCCTCTGTATAGACGTTTCCTGTGTGCAGCACCTTGCGCTCCCATTCCGGCTCGTAGATGTGGGTTACATAGTTGTATTTCAGGGGCAGGGGCTTGAGCAACCGCTCGGGGATGGCATTGTTGAGCAGGTTCTGGTCGGCGAAGGGTTTGGCATTGGGAGCCATCGCCCCCCGCCAGACAATCAGCTGGGGGAAGGCCTTCTTCATCGCTGTTCAGCGAGATACCTGCCTCACGAACGTAGAAATCGTTAATCGAGTAGCAGAGGTAGAGCATGGTTAATCATTGCTTGAACCCTGCAACATCAAGGTAAGAAAGGGTTATAAGGTTTCGGAGGTACATGTGGGGGCGGGAGTTCAATAGTCACTTCAGGAATGGTACAGTTTCTGTCTCGTCCACCAGCTATTGTGTCGAGAATGTCATCCGAAAGCGGAGCCTCTCCCGCCTCCATGAGTTTGTTGTAGATAACCTTGATTTCCTCTGTTTTCTCCTTGAGCTGCTGCTGCAGTTGCTCAATCTCCTTTTCTGTCAGTTTTGCCATAATCGATGGTTTTTAATGGGTTTTATAGTTTCATGCTGCAAAGATAATGAATATTTCTGTAATGTTCCAAACTTTTTGATAGAATTATTCTCCTTTTTTGTCAATTTTGCTTGTAAATTCAAGATTATTTGTATCTTTGCAGGATGAAACCTATATGGATTATTAACCCAAATGACATAAATGGATATGAAAAAGATCTTATTAGTAATGTGTGTGGCGCTGTCAAGTATGGGTGCACAGGCACAGGTGATGAAAGCTGCCGACTTGGAGAAATATGCCAAGCAGAGGTATGGCGATAAGTGGCTCGATGCAGCCAAAAATCTGGCCAGTACCCTTACGCTCGACAAGAACGAGAGTCTTACCTATCAGGAGGTAATCGAGGTGCCGGGCAAGACCAAACAGCAGCTTTATCTGGCGCTGAACTATTGGGCTACGGCCACGTTTAAGGATAATAACGCCATCACCCTCAACGACAAGGAGGCTGGCTGTATTATCATCTCGTCTACTATCAAGAACATTGCCGAGCACATGGGTACCGTCAGCAAGTACTCTGTCAGCATCACGCCTATCATCCGCCTTGACATCAAGGAGGGCAAGATTCGCGTTACTTACACTGTGCAGACCTACGATGTTCTGGCTGATATCAGCGGCGGATGGTTCGGAGTGTCTCTCGACGGCCCAAACAAGTCGTATGCCGATGCTAAGCGTAAGGCCGACGATAAGACCAACGCCAATCTCTACGACGAGCAGTGGGAGATAGCCCACCACTATCCGTTTGTTGAGAAAGATACCAAGAAGCGCACCTGCTCTAAAGCACTGGTGATGACCCACGCCTACAGCAATGCCATACTCGACAAAGTGAGCGAGGCTGTTAAGAACGGCATTGTAGGTAATGATGACGAAGACTGGTAATATGAACATTTAATCTAAAATTCATAATAAGGTATGAAAAAGTTATTTTTGACATTGTGTGTTGCTCTGTTCGCTATGGGCGCACAGGCACAGGAACAAAAACACGAGATTGGTGTTTTCTATGGTTTTGATTCTGCATCTAACATTTTTTCAATCTTCACGAGTGCGATTTCAGCCGCCGCGGGCGATCAGAGTTCGTTCTGGGGTCCCATCGGCTTGGAGTACTACTACCATGTTTCACCAGTCGTGGGTGTTGGTGCTGTGGCCGCGTATGCCGGTTGTAAGGCTGAGGACGAGAAGACGCACAAGGACGATCTGACCGAGACCTTCGTCACGGTGATGCCTTCGGTGAAGTTCAACTGGTTGCGCAAGAAGAACTTCGGCATGTATTCCGCCCTCTCTGCTGGTGCGATGTTTGCCTCGGTAAAATGTAATGACAACGCGAAGGCTGCTGATTCGAATGCAAAAGACGAGACGGTGACCGTATTCATGTTCCAGGCCACTGCCTTGGGTGCAGAGTTCGGCGGTGAGCAGTTCCGCGGCTTCGTCGAGGCCGGTGTTGGTGAGAAGGGCCTGCTCTGTGCCGGTCTGAGATATAAGTTCTAAACGATGAAGAAAGTTTTTTTATTAACTGCATTCGTTCTCGCAGCAGTGCCTTCAATGGCACAGGTAAAGTACGTTGTCAGCGGAACGCTCGCTGACAACGGAAAGCTGGTCTATCTGATAGACGAGTTGACAGAACAGAAGATCGACAGCACCGTTGTTGCCAACGGCAAGTTCTCGTTCACGGGCACTGCCGATAAAGATGCCCTGCTGGCTGTTAGGGCAAGGAGCAGTAGCTGGACTACCGAGTTCTTCAACGATGGCACACCCGTCAGTATCAATCTTAACGACAGCACTCTTAAAGGCTCTCAGCAGAACGAGCGTCTTACAAGGATTAACTACGAGATGGAGCAGCCACGAAAGAGACTTGCTGCCAAGGTTGCTAATCTCACTCGGGAGGAAATGGAGGCGCGTGCCTCTGAGCTGTCCGACGAGATGAACAAGATGATCAAGGAACAGACAACCATAGCCTGCAATACTTTTAAGGATGATCGTAATTCGCTGATTCCCGTTGCATTCGCAGGCTATTACTTCTATGACAATGGTGTAGAGGCATACGATGCGCTGATGAAGCAGGGAGTAGTTTTCGCCAATCATCCCTATCTGAAAAAGATGAGAGACGAAGTAGAAGAAATGACAAAGCCTAAGGACGGCGAAAAGACTGCCTTTATCGGTAAGCAGTATACCGACCTGGAGATGGCCGATCCCGACGGCAAGATGCACAAGCTCAGCGAACTCGTAGGCGAGGGCAAGTATGTGCTTGTTGATTTCTGGGCTTCGTGGTGCGGCCCCTGCAGGGCTGAGATGCCAAATGTTGTTGAGGCTTACAACCTTTACCACGCCAAGGGCTTTGAGGTTGTAGGTGTGTCGTTCGATCAGAAGAAGGAGGCTTGGGTCAAGGCCATCGGTCAGCTTAAGATGCCGTGGCTACAGATTTCCGACCTGAAAGGCTGGCAGTGTGCTGCTTCTCCTATCTATAAGATTGATGCCATTCCCGACAATATCCTTATCGATCCTGAGGGTAAGATTATCGATCGCGGCCTTCGCGGTAAGGAACTGCACACTCGTCTGGAGAAATTATTGAATAAGTAGAAAAAAATGAATATTAAACTACACACCCCAAAGAGTCTGAAGATGGGCAGCGGAATGGCTACCATGAAGCAATTCCTGATGTCGATTGTCGCTACCTCTATATCCATCGCACTCACTTTCGGAACGGCGGCCTTCCTCGACAACAAAAAGAAGCAAGGCGAGAAGCGCGAGATTGTGATGATGGTGATGTACGATATGTATAACTCGCTCAAGTCGATTGAAAAGGCCGACTCAACCATCCAGCAGGCGATGGAAATGCAGTTGCAAATTGCAGAAGACTCCAGTAAGTTCGAGACGCTGCGATACAACTTTGCACTACTGATGCCGAAGGCAGATTATACCGAGACCACAGAGCGCATCTTCTCGTCGAGCATCGAAACCATCAACACCGTGGGCAACGTGCTTTTCACCGAGAATGTGGCAGAGTTCTATCAGATACGCGAACTATACAAGACATCGGTCTGCGACTCTATAGCCAATGAAATAGCCCGTAGCCAGCCATTCAGTTCCTTAAAGAGCTCGCTTGATTTCTATTACTCTTTCTATGCTGTCATGAGCAGTGGTTACCTGAGGGATATGCGGCATCTGTATGCCCAGTGCAAGCAGATGATGGAAATATCCGACGAGGATATCGACGCCTATCGCGAGCAGCGCCAGCAGATAGACAAGGGCATGATGGGCGATGACGCTTCTGGCGACTCATTGGTAAACAGATTTTTGCAGATTCAAGGAACTATTGAAGAGGCAAAGGCAAAACTGAAATTGGAATAAAGAAATATGAAACAAATCAAATTATGGATGACTGCCGCCATCCTCGTCATCTGCGGCACGGCTTCAAGCCATTCGACACCGAGTGGTGGCACTTCACCCTGAAGAACGAACCCTTCCCCGACACCTACTTTACCTTCCCGGTAAAGCAGTTAACAGCTAAAGAATAATAACCTAAAGAAAATGAATATGAAAAAGATTTTAGTAATGGTTGTAGCCGCCATGATGGCTAACTTGAGTGCAAATGCCCAGCACAGTGAAGGTGATGTCACTATCCAGCCCAGAGTGGGTATTTCGCTTTCTAATTTAACTAATACCGACGGCGCCAAGATGAAACTCAATGTGGCCTATGGTGTGGAGGTTGAGAACTACTTTACCGATCAATTCGGTTTGGCTGCAGGTGTGTTATTTGCTAACCAGGGCGCCAAAATCGGCGAATACAAAAATCCACTCAACATCTATTATCTCGCTGTGCCCATTACGGCCAACTATTATGTACTGCCAGGACTTGCTCTCAAGGCCGGTGTGCAGCCAGCCTTTAGGGTGAAGACCAACATGAAGGTAGACGGTCAGAAGTATGATGTCGACAAAGTGATGGATTATCTTTTCGACAATGACGAAGTCAAGATGAACAAGTTCGACCTCTCTATCCCCGTTGGTCTCTCTTACGAGTACAATGGCCTGACCCTCGATGCCCGCTACAATTTCGGCATCACCAAACTCTTCTCTGGCTCTGCCGATGCCGTCCGCAACCAAGTGATCGTTATCACATTAGGTTATAAGATTTAGGTAACCAACATATGAAACAACTCAAATTATATTTGATCTGTTTCATATGTTGTTTTAGGTTTCTGCTGCAAATATACAAAAGTTTTTTGATTAACAAGCGGAAAAGGAACGAAAAAGATAAAAAAATAGAGATGAGCATTCTGCTCACCTCTATTTATACGCAGGGCATTGATGCCCCGAAAACCTCCTAAATGCCCATGCAGCTCGTGGCTCCAAGTGCCGTAACGATGGCTGTAGCAACAGATGCTATGATCTGTACGATAAACTTAAATGTCTCTCTCTTTGTCATAGTTTTAATCTTTTCATTTTTTCATTATTACATTTTTTAATTGTACAAAGCGGGTGGGGGACTATGCCCCCAAGCGCTTAATCACCGTCGTCGGGCAGACCGCCTCCAGTCTGGCTTGAGGTTGAGCCACCGTTGCCATTCTGGTTCTCGTTCTCGGGATCCTCTACATCGCCTGAGGTTGAGGTTACTCGCTTCACCTCCTTGCCATCGCGGTCGTAGCAGGTAATCTGCACGGCGGTGTTGGCCAGCTCGTCCTTCAGGTCAACGTCGGGAGTGAAGATGATTCGGCGGCTGGTAATGAGGCCGGCCTTTACCTCGTCGACTTTCTCGACCGACTTGGCGCGCAGACCGAATCGCATGGTGCCAAGTCCTGGCAGCGCTACCGAATGGCCTTCAGTGGCCCACGCCTTGATCACCTCGCCAGCAGCATCCCAGCATGCCTGCATGATTCCCTTACTTACTCCGCTGCGAAGGGCAGCCTCCTTAATCACCTTGTCCTGACTCAGGCTGGTGTACAACTCGGGCATCATGATGTAGCGGTACTTGCCTGCATGAGTGCCAATCTTCTGCAACTTCTCTTGTGCTTTAACTTTCAATGCCATAATCTTTAATCTTTAATTTTTAATGTTTAATGTTTAACGTTTTTTACTGCCACGTGTGGCCGAAAAAACTCTCACACGTGGGAGTCATATTTTGACGATGCAAAGGTACCACATTTTGATTGCGGTCTACGAATGTTTGCGGCAATAATTATGTGATTTTTTGAGGTTTTATGCGGTCATGAATGTCATGTGTCATGAATGTCATTAAACTTTTCGAACTATTTCTAAAGCTAAATAGATATAATATATATATTATATCTATTTAGAATATAACCTAACACCTCTACATCCAAATCCTTAATGACACTCGTGACACGTGACACTCGTGACCGATTGTACAACAGCCTCTCGCCCAGGGCTCAGTCTTCAAAAGAGTAGTATTTTGCTTTTTTTTATCTTTTTCGATCCATTTCTGCTCTGGAAATGGGATTTTTTGTGTACCTTTGCAGGCGTATTAGTTTCTAAGGTTACATAAAATGAAAGATGTAAAAGTGCTCCTTAATGATATTAAGGAAAGGATATTTAACGGAGTGGACCTTGGTGGTCTGCCCCAAATGACTGATAGTGAGCGACGAGAGTTTCTTTTGCAGCAAACAGAGCGACTACTGTCTACACAAGAGAACCGTCAGCTAGTAAAGTGGCTAAATGACTTGTTTATCAAAAAACATAAAGGTTACGAAATGCCTGTAGAGGATAACCCTCTCTGGTTTCCATACTCTTTCACGTTTAATA
This sequence comes from uncultured Prevotella sp., assembly GCF_946404925.1. Classification (GTDB taxonomy): domain Bacteria; phylum Bacteroidota; class Bacteroidia; order Bacteroidales; family Bacteroidaceae; genus Prevotella. Next base: position 6,875 of record NZ_CAMJFM010000047.1, read on the forward strand.
GCAAGATTGAAGGACTGACTGATGATGAGATAATCTTTGCTCGTTTCGCTGTTCGCTTGGCCTATTTCACGTATTGTATGTACACGAGGTTCGGATATCCGTTTAATGTTAGTGTTTTCATAGGCGAAGAAATGGATGATAGAGCCATCGATGACGATGATGAGGAAATTGAAGTGGAATATGATTATAAAGAAAGGTTGGCAGAAGATGCCCCTGAGAGCATATTTACACTTGATAATACGCCTCTGACCGACTGGATAAAACTCACACCATATAAGAGAGTTGCGGTTGGTATGATGAGCCTTATGATTTCAACTGCAGGCGAAAAAGCTGCAAAATTAAATTCAGTAGAACAGGATTATTATTTCCGCTTTTACGGCTTCAGTGGCATCGATTTGGATAACCCTGTGGAGTGTTATGACTATGTGAGAATAGGTTTTGAGACATTAGAAAGAGGTATGGAGCATTTACAAGAAGCAAAAGAGCGTGGGCTCGACAGAGAAGGTGGCTCCATAGTTGATGCATTGTGTTGTAACTATAGTCATGATTATCCCCAAAAATATGTGGAATGTGCCAGAGCCATTCAACAGATAGCCACACAGATGCTTCCCGAGGATAGTGAGACAATGTCAACTGAAAAGCGTTCTGATTGGGTTCATGAAGTGATTAATGCAATCGATGATGAACTAATGAAATTCGATATTGATTTGGACACTAGAGAGTATAACCTATGCTTGAACTACCTTCTCGACTGGCTCGACTTGAAATATAACGCGAAGATGTATGAAAGCGAGTTTTGAGGATTGTAACTACGGTTACGCTATGAGGTATTCTGCTGGACTTACCAGAAGAATAGAATTTCTGCAGCAACATGCTGACGAGATGTTTTTGCTCGATGATTTCATATCGCGATTAAGGCGTGAGTCATTGAAGATACTGAATGAATCGGCTGAAAAATCAAATTTGGAGTGTAGCCGACTGATGCAACAGAGCGAGATGTGTTTTGTGCAGGATATGCTATATGGCTATCAGCAGAATCTGGCTGATGTTCAAACAATTTATAGAACCCGACTGGAAGACAGATACTTTCTGATGGAACTGCAACAATGGCGCGACAGACTGATTGAACAATATGCCATGCTGGATATAAGCGACTGGTGGAGTCAGTTGATAACAAATATTGATGCATGGCAAATAATGGTTAAACGCCTGTATGAGACGAGAAACCTGATAGATTGCGATGCACATAAACTTGTTGTACTGATTGGTAATTTGGGATTCATTACATCTGTTTTGACAGGACACGCTGGTGAGTTCGTTTTCAGAACCGACTCCAAGGCCCCTGACGCCATTGGCGAAAAAACCAAGGCACTGAGCAACAAGCCGATTGTTGGCAACGATGAGTTGTTTCATTTTATCCATCCCTCGGTGAGTGGCGGAACCGAAAGAAAAATCCACGATGAGGTGAAACGTCTGGTACGTACCCAAAGAATACCTGAGATATGCCATTATCTGAGTGAGATGGAGGGTGACAAGAAGATACTTCTGCCACAGATGCCATCGGTGACATACGCTGAGCTGTTACGTATGGGCATGCCCAGTGGGGAGGGATTCAATATAAAGACCTTTATGAAATACTATAAGAAATAGGTGGTAGATAAACGATATTTCTGCATCTGTTAAATGCATCAGAATCTATTGGTTCTGGTGCATTTTTTTTGTTTGATGTGGAGAATTTCAGAGATTATCGGAGAAAGTTAGAGAATGGTGGAGAATGTTAGAGAGGGCCTGTTTTAAAACCATATATTGATGAATAATTGTTGTTAGTTTTGCACTCGCAAACTTGAAAGTCACAGCGGCGATGCGGTTTGCGGTGGTCTTTGACATGTTGATACAACTTCACCTCCCGGATGGCGGGCGGGTGAGATTATTCGTGTTTAGTTATCACGCGTATATGCGCGTACATTTATTAATTATTAAAAAACAATTTATCATTATGAATACAACAATTATTTCTACAACAACTCTTTCAACCCGTGTTAATACTCAGCGTTTTGATGACCAGCTGCACATGACTTCGCTGGAGATTGCTGAACTGGCTGGTAAACAACACAAACATGTGATGGAGGCCATCCGCAAGATGGAACCTGCATGGGAGAAAGTACATGGGTCGAATTTTCGGCTGATGTCAAGAGAGGTAAAAATCGGAAACGGAGCGATACGCAGAGAACCTTGCTATTCGCTCACTAAAACCGAGTCGCTCTACATCGCCACCAAGTTCAACGACGAGGCGCGTGCACGACTGGTACTTCGCTGGGAGCAGCTTGAAAAAGAACGCCTGGCAAAGCAACCGATGAAGCTGCTGACAACGGCACAAGAGGTTCTACTAGAGTCGGAGAACATTGTTGCCGATCAGTTGGCTGAACTCAACCGCGAGAGCGATGGCTGCTTTACAGTGAGTCAGATTGCTGAACTTTACAACATGCAGCCTGAGGACTTGAACTCGTTTCTGGTAGATCAAGACATCCAGCGCAAGCGTGGCGGACGATATCGATTGTTATCGCCATACGATGATATGGGGTTGGCTCAAGACAGATCGATATTCGTCTACTCGCTCCATGGAAAGCTTAAGATTCAGACTTATCTGGTTTGGACCGAGCGAGGACGTGACTTTATTATTGACTTGATTAAACATTAAAGATTAAACATTAAAGATTAAAGATTATGATTTTAAGAGTATTGAAGAGCGGGGCGATGACTTCCCTGCAGAGTGAGAAAGCTGAAGGCGGAGTGCTGAACAAGCGTATGTTAGTGTTGCAAGAGCTTGGCGGTAAGTATGCCAACAGTTATGTGGTTACGGTTCTTGGCAATCTGGCAACGATAGAGTTTGCAGAGAACGAGCTTGTAGTATGTAACATGCGTTTCCAAGTGAGAGAGTATCAGGGACAATATTTCATGGACATCTTTGCGAATGATATCGTTAAACTAAAGTAGAATTCTGAGTTGAAGTGAGGAGGATGTTCTCGAGTAAATGGCCAAAGAATCCGACCTTCTTCTCGCTAAAAACTTAGAAAATATGGAAACAAGAAAATCGAAGATTTTAGGAAAACAGGTAATGGTCGATGGCCTGATGGCTTTCGGCAAGTTAGAGAATGGATTGCGCACACTCGATTTTGAGTGCATCGAAGATGTTGTGGCAGAGCCATTTTGTGGCAACTTTCACGTGCAGGTGATGCGCGATGGCAACGTCTACATGACAGAGCGCCCCAAACGACACAAAAGCAAACCGATATTCCGCGACGACAACTGCTCGTTGAGTCACGGCAAAGATGGTAAGTACTACTTCGTATTTACTATGGACGATGAAGATTTGCGCAAGTTGCCACAACAGCTGGTACAGCAGGCTGGCAACATCGCCCGCAAAGTATTAAAGGAAATCATTTTTGACAAGGAGGTAATGGGATGAGTGGAAGAATAGCGGTAAATACTAAGCATACGGGCGCCCCTAAGAGGGACCATCGCGGCTATGCAGAGACTATGACTTCGGAGCAGCTCGACCAGCTGCTTTCGGAGCCTTGGCTGGCACAGATGGTGGCCGATATTCGTAGCGGTGATGAGAAGAAAAAGGATTGTCTGCCTTACATCTGCCCTCATTATTCGGCCTTTAAGAATAATCATCGCGCTCAGGCCGATATCATCCCTGAGGCATTCACGTTTATGACGTGTGTAGATGTCGACGAAAAGGAGCTGGTTGACAAAGCCATCAAGCGTGCGCTGGAGTTGAACGAGGATGAATATTCTGATTGGAAAGATCAGGTGCTGCGCATAGAATATTCGGCCCGCAAAAAGGTACATATCTATATCCGCATACCAAAAGGTTTTACAATCGCTGAGGCTCAACAGGCCTTTTGCTCTGAGATTGATGTACCTTACGATGAGAACTGCATCACGCCCGAACGATTTATATTCGTAACGGGTAGGGAAGAGGAGGTTTTTCGCTCGCCGCACTGGCTGGAGCCACTCTCAGACGAAGAGATAGCCGAGCGCCGCGAAGCATACCTGCAGCGCGGACTCGATGTGGATGGAAGGAGATTGTTAGGCACGAATTCTTGGACGAGCCAAGCGGCAAAGCCGAGCGTCGCGAATTCACGCGAACATAATAATGATGCTAAAGATAAAATAATTCGTGATATTTCGTGTGATTCGTGCCAAGAAACTCCATCGGCCGAGTCGTTGGCGAAGTTTGACTTGTGCGCTAAGGAGGCAGGGCTTGATCCCAACTCGATGGATATTTGGGGCGAGCGCAACTGGCACTCGAATCTGATGGCGGTGATGTCGGTGGGCGTAGGTAAGTTGATGAGTCGCGAACAGCTGTTTGCTGTCGTGGGCGAACGATTAAAGAACTATTCGCAGACCGATGACTGCAAAACGCTTATCAATTATTTTTACGATAACTACAACGCCGACAAAGGCTTTATGAGCGTGGGTCTGCGTGAGATAAATGCCAAGGCGCAGCAGGTGGCTGGCGAGATGGCCGAACCCGACGACGAGGACGCCCCAACCTCAAATCTCAAACCTCAAATCTCAAAAATCAAGCTTCCCCAGGGCATCAAAGACTCTATCGCTGCCGTTGGACCGGCATTGGCGATGCCAGTAGTTACGGCTATCTGTCCTTGCATCGGGGCATTGGCCACGGGCGTAAAACTCGATGTGCATGGCCACATGCGCGGGCTGAATCTGATTAGTTACATTGTAGGAGAATTTGCCTCGCGCAAAGGCGATATCGATCCCGTGGTTGATGCCTGGATGAGCGAGGTGTCGGCTGTAGACGAGATGTATCTTATGCAGGAAGCCGAGTTCAGAAACAAGAAAAGGGCTGCTAAAAATCAGAAAAATCAGCCCGAAGAGCCTAAGCTGCCCGTGCGTTATATTGCACTGAACAACACAGTAGCCAATCTGGCCGAACGACTGGCTAACGTAGAAGGCAAGCACGCTTTCTCGTTCACTCCCGAGGCTGACACGGTGGCGCAGAAATGGAAGTCGAGCATGTGCGATTTTTCTGTAATGCTACGCCAGAGCTACGACGGCTCGAAGTACGACCGCGAGGCTAAGAGTGCCGACGCTGTAAATGTTCACATCAAGCATCTGCTGTGGAACGTTACCATGTGCGGCACGCCCGATGCGCTCTACCGCGTGGTGACCAACTACACCGACGGATTCCAGAGCCGTATCGCCCTGGCTCAAACGCCCGATAATACGTATGCTCCGCTTGAGGACACCCCGTACGTGTTGACAGCTAAACAAACGGAGCGAATACAGCAGATAGCCCATTTGCTACCACTGATGAATGGCGAGGTGGTGCTACCGAAACTGGAGGCGAGAGGTCGCGATTGGTTGGAGAAAATCCGCCTTGAGGCGATGAAAAACGACGACCGCGTAAAGGCCCGTGAGCGATTCCGTACCTGCGTTACTGCCCAACGAATGGTGTGTTGTATGATGCTCTGCAAGGTGTGCGAACAGTTGATACAGAAACATGGTCTTAACGGTGCCGAAACCCAGCTGAAGCAAAATCCCAACCTGTGGAAGGAGATGATACTGAAAGCCCAGACACCAACGATGCTCGATACCTATGATGTCATCGCCGATTCGCTGCTCGATAATGCTCTCTACTTCTTCCGCGATCGCATAGAGAATGCCTTTCGCAGTCGCGATTATGCCGTTAGAAATGAGCGCCGACGCATTGGTAAGAACGATACGATATACGAGCGTCTGGATGTGGAGTTCAACGTCGACATGGCCTTGCAGCACAGCGTTAGCGTAAACGGAGCAGGCGTGTCGAGAAACCAAGTCCGCCAGATGCTTAAGAACTGGAAGAATCAGGGACTTATCGTTCAGACGGAAGCCGGACGCTATCGAAAAGTGTCGTGAATGTCGCGTGTCACGAATGTCATTAAGGTTTTTCGATATGGAGATTAAAAATGAAAAAGCCTGCTTTGTGCAGCTCTGGCTACGGCTGGAGCGCACAAGGCAGATGCTGGCGGGGCAGTACAAGCGATTCTGCATCCGCAATGTGTTGAAAGTATGGTTCGGCCAGCTGGCCACCGACGATTTTATCTGGGAGGTATGCCACAATGTGGCGGTGAACGACGAGCAAGTATGCGGCAACGACGCCCTGCCGCCGCCCTCGCTCTATCCGCGCAAGCATCGAGAATTGCTGCGGGCGATAGTTAGTGTGCGGCTTGGTTTGAGCATGCGCCGCGTAGACCTGAAAGCCCTTGATGCTGCTTACAGCGAGGCCTTTCCAAACAGCACCGCATTAAACATTAGTAAAAAGAAAAAATCCGTAAAATCCGTATAATCCGTAGGTAAAAACAATTATGATTGCAAGAGGAATTCGTAATAATAATCCACTGAACATCCGTCGTAGTAAGGATAAGTGGAAAGGCCTGAGGGCCGTGCAGAGCGATGCGAGCTTCTGCCAGTTTGAAACATTAGAGTGGGGGTGGCGGGCTGCGTTTTATCTGCTCACGCGTACTTACTATCACAAGTACCGCCTCTACACCATCCGCGCCATCATCAGCAAATGGGCACCGCCGATGGAGAATAAGACCGAGGCTTATATCGCCAACGTCAGTCGGCTGACGGGTATCGGGCCCGATGAGCCCATCGGCATACCATCTGACCGTCCTGCGCGCTGGATAAAGGTCGGTCGAGCGATGGCGATACAAGAGAACGGCACCGAATCAATCGATGACTTTGCGATGTTATCAGGCTGGGACCTTTCTTGGACGAGCCAAGCGTAGCAAGCGCCGAGCGGCCGAGCCGATTGCTAATAAAGATTGACGACGGTTACCACTACATCTTCTTTATTGACGGAGTAGCCGATGTATAGGCAACCATCGTGGTAAAAGGCCTTGGGGTAGTTGTATCCCAAGGTTTTGTATTTGCCTTCGTAGCGGCGTGGGGGGAGATCGTCTTTGGTGCGCAGGACGATGGTGCGACCAAAGTCAATACCATCGCTCGACAACTGCAACACCAAGGGCCAGCGGTCTTTGCTGCCTGACGGACAGCTAACCATAAACGCTGTGCCGCAAGGCAGATTGCCGGCGCACTGCTTGGTGCGGCCGTCGAGATAATCGGTGGTGACGGGTGCAGTCCACGTCTCGCCCTGATCGGTGCTATAGGCGGCGAGTTTGCGGAACGAGCTGCTCTGGTCGCGAAACAGCATGACGATGCTGCCATCGGGGCGGACATATTGGCTGGGCTCAATCTCGCGCGATGACTTGCCGAGCGATGTACACTCGAAAGCGCCACGATGCCAACCGCCGTGGCCCGTAGCATCGTCGGTGTACACAGGGCATACGTGCAGACCGGGCATGAAGTGGGCGGCACCAACGATACGCCCACTTGAAAGCCTCATAGGGTCTTGTTCGAGCACGCCTTGCATCGGGCTGCCATCGGCCATCAGTACGGGCTGCATAGGGCTCCAGTTGGTGCCATCGGTGGTGGTGATGAAACAGGTGCGGCCGCCTCGTGGTTCCAGGCCTTTCGGCCAGACGTCGATGATGGCGGTGAGTGTGTCGCCATGCACCAGCCATCCGCCCGATGTGCAGTAGTAATCGGCAGTAGGAACGGCCAACGGCATAGGTCGGCTCCACGACTGGCCACCATCGGCACTCACACTATATACCACGCGTGTGTCGGGGCTGTCTTCATCCTTAGGCGAACTCTGCCACATGCAATATAGTTGTTGGTGATAAGCTGTGAGCACCACGCCATTGGCATAGTGATCGGTATCGTCTGTAGCCGTAAACACGCTGAAGGTGCTGAGGCTCCAGATAGAAAGCAGAACGGACAACAACATGCTCATTGGATGTCGACGATGATTTTCTTCAGGTCGCGGTCGGCACTCGAGTTGCCCACCATCACCTCGTACTTGCTGGGCACTACGCGCATAGTGTTGGTGGTGGCATCCCAGCCCTCAAAGCTCTGTCGTGGCAGAGGGATGGTTACTATCTTGCTCTCGCCCGGAGTGAGCTCTACCTGCTTGTAGGCACGCAGCGTCTTGAGCGGACCTTCCTTATCGGCCACGTTGCGGATGTAAACCTGAACGGTCTCGGTGGCGATGCCTGCTCCGGCACCATTGCCGCTGCCCACATTACTTACTTTTACTTGCACCTTGCCGTCGGCGTAGGTTGGCTTGTCGATATCGATGGTGGTATAGGTGAGACCGAAGCCGAAGGGGAACAGCGGCTTGCCACGGAAGTAGCGATAGGTGCGATTCTTCATCGTGTAGTCGAGGAAGTCGGGTAGGTCGTTAGTGCTCTTATAGAAGGTGATGGGCAGCTTGCCGCTTGGGGTGCGGTCGCCAAACAGAATCTCGGCCAGAGCAGCACCGCCCATCTCGCCGCAGTACCACCACTGGATGATGGCATCGCACGACTGAACCTCGGGAGCCAATCCCATGGCTGAGCCTGAGCAGTTGACGAAGATGACCTTCTTGCCGGCCTTGTGCAGCATGGCCAGCAAGTCGCGCTGAGCCTGAGGCAGCTCGATGCTGGTGCGGTCGCCACCCTTGAATCCGGGCTCGTCAACACGCATCTCCTCGCCCTC
>NZ_CAMJFM010000048.1 GCF_946404925.1 uncultured Prevotella sp.
AAAGGGGTATACCGGATTTCGAGTCCAGCGCGATCGATCACTCTGCCAACTCTCCTTAAGTGAATGCTAACGAGCTTGCTCGGTTAGCTGAACGCTCGGAGAGTCAATACGGAGTATTAACTCTCCAGTTGCTTTCTTGCGATTGCGGATGCAAAGGTAATGCATTTTTATGAAACCACCAAAATTATTTTGGTAAAAATTGCCTAACTCTCGACTTTTATTCGAAAGAAAGCTTTTCCAGTCGGCTTTTTAGCTGCTCAGCCTCGCTTTTTCGGATGCTGAGCTTGATTTCGCAGGTGTTATCGTAGGTCTGCGAAACAATGCGTGGATTCATATCCTTAACGATGCGCATCACATCGTTCATCATAGGGTAGGCAAAAGAGTAGGTGATGATTTCTTCAACCTGACGAGTCTCTATCTCGGAGTGGGCGAGGGCATCGGCAGCTGCTTCGCGATAGGCGACGATGAGTCCTGATGTGCCAAGGTTTACACCACCATAATAGCGAACCACCACGATGAGAATATCAGTAAGCTCATTAGAGTTGATCTGTCCGAGTATGGGCTTGCCTGCTGTGCTCGATGGCTCGCCATCATCGTTGGCTCGGAACTCTAAACGCTCAGGGCCAAGCATATACGCATAGCAAACGTGGCGGGCATCGTAGTACTTCTTACGATAGCCTGCTATCAGGTCTTTGATTTCATCAACCGTCTGAACATGATGAGCGAAAGCGAGGAACTTGCTACGCTTCTCAGTATAGTAGCCCTCGCCTCCGCTTTTTATGGTTTTGAATTCGTCTATCAATTGTCAATTATCAATTAACTATTGTACTCCTGCCAGCTCTTGATCTTCACATCATCCAGACTCATAGCTGTAAAGGCCTCGATGAATGCCTTGGCCAGACGAACGTTAGTCATCAATGGGATGTTGTGATCGATGGCACCACGACGAATCTTGTATCCATTGGTAAGCTCACGGCTGGTGTGGTTCTTTGGAACGTTGATGACCAGGCCAACCTTGTGCTGCGAGATGAGATCCATCACGTTGTTATCACCATCCTCATCAGGCCATGCTACAGCGATGGCCTTAACGCCATTATCGTTGAAGAACTTGGCTGTACCAGCGGTAGCATAGATGGTGTAACCCTTCTTGGCTAACTGCTGGGCTGGCTCAAGCAGACTAACCTTACCCTTGGCACCACCTGAACTGATGAGCACAGCGTCTTTAGGAATAGAGTAGCCTGTGGCAATCAGCGAGTTGAGCAGAGCCTCATTCAGATCGTCGCCCAAGCAGCCAACCTCACCAGTAGAGCTCATGTCGACACCAAGTACAGGGTCGGCATTCTGCAAACGAGCGAATGAGAACTGACTGGCCTTAACGCCGATGCGATCGATATCGAACTCGCTCTTATCAGGCTTCTGATAAGGCGCATCGAGCATGATCTTTGTTGCTGTCTCGATGAAGTTGCGCTTCAAGATCTTTGATACGAATGGGAATGAACGGCTGGCGCGCAAGTTACACTCGATAACCTTAACCTCGCGGTTCTTAGCCAGGAACTGGATATTGAATGGTCCGCTGATGTTGAGCTCAGCAGCTATCTTGCGGGCTATCTTCTTGATCTGACGGATGGTAGAGAAGTAGATGTTCTGGGCTGGGAATACCATGGTGGCATCGCCTGAATGAACACCTGCATACTCCACGTGCTCTGAGATGGCGTACTCGATGACCTCGCCCTTATCAGCTACAGCATCGAACTCAATCTCCTTGGTCTCTGTCATGAACTTAGAAACCACAACAGGGAACTCCTTGGAAACCTCGGTGGCCATGTTGAGGAAACGATGCAACTCCTCCTCATCGTAGCACACGTTCATGGCTGCACCAGAGAGTACGTATGATGGACGAACCAGAACAGGATAGCCCACCTTGGCTACGAAGTCCTTCACATCGTCGAACGATGTAAGAGCCTGCCATGATGGCTGGTCGATGCCAAGCTTGTCGAGCATGGCAGAGAATTTATCGCGATTCTCAGCACGATCGATATCGACAGGTGATGTGCCGAGCACAGGAACACTCTGGCGATGCAGCTTCATAGCGAGGTTGTTTGGAATCTGACCACCCACTGAAACAATCACACCACGTGGCGACTCAAGGTCGATCACATCGAGCACACGCTCAAGGCTCAGCTCGTCGAAGTACAGGCGATCGCACATGTCGTAGTCAGTAGAAACCGTCTCGGGGTTGTAGTTAATCATGATTGACTTGTAACCCAGCTTGCGGGCTGTGTTGATGGCGTTAACTGAACACCAGTCGAACTCTACTGAAGATCCAATACGATAGGCACCTGAACCAAGTACAACCACTGACTTCTCGTTATTATAATAATTAATATCGTGCGCGGGTACATATTTCTCTCCTTCAGGATTGCCGAATGCGGGCACATGGGTGTAGGTGAAGTAGAGATAGTTGGTGAGCTCAGGATGCTCAGAGGCAACTGTTGGGATGCGCTTAACTGAAGGAACGATGCCCTTCTGCTGGCGATACTTACGAACAGCTAAGTTCTCCTTCTCCATGTTGCCGCCCTCTGGCTTCAATACGAAGCGGGCTATCTGGAAGTCGCTGAATCCGCAACGCTTCACCTCGAGCAGCAGCTCATCAGGCAGTTCCTCAAGCTTGTTGTACTTCAGCAGTTCGTGCTTCAGATCAACAATGTGCTTCAGGCGCTCCAGGAACCATACGTCGATCTTGGTGAGCTCTTCGATGCGCTCGATGGTGTAACCCTCTTCAAGTGCCTGAGCGATGGCGAAGATGCGCAGATCTGTTGGGTTAGCCAACTCCTCGTCGAGGTTATCGAACTTGGTGTGGTCGTTGCCAACGAATCCGTGCATGCCCTGACCAATCATACGCAGACCCTTCTGAATCATCTCCTCGAACGAACGACCAATTGACATGATCTCGCCAACCGACTTCATCGAAGAACCAATCTGGCGACTTACACCAGCAAACTTAGTGAGGTCCCAACGTGGAATCTTACAGATCATATAGTCGAGCTGTGGAGCAACGTATGCTGATGATGTGGTGCCCATCTCGCCAATCTGGTCGAGTGTGTAGCCCAGAGCAATCTTAGCTGCAACGAAGGCGAGGGGATAGCCGGTGGCCTTCGAAGCCAGCGCTGATGAGCGGCTCAAACGGGCGTTGATCTCGATGATACGATAGTCGTTAGTCTCAGCATTGAATGCGAACTGAATGTTACACTCGCCCACGATACCCAGGTGCTTAACACACTTGATGGTGATATCCTGCAGCATCTTAACCTGCTCCTCGCGGAGTGAGCATGTAGGAGCTACTACGATCGATTCGCCAGTGTGGATGCCCAGAGGGTCGAAGTTTTCCATCGAGGCTACGGTGAAGCAACGGTCGTTGGCATCGCGGATGCACTCGAACTCGATTTCCTTCCATCCCTTCAGGCTCTCTTCAACCAGAATCTGTGGAGCGAAAGTGAAGGCCGACTCAGCCAACTCGATGAATCGCTTCTCATCAGGACAGATACCTGAACCAAGACCACCCAGAGCGTAAGCCGAGCGGATCATGATGGGGAATCCAATCTCGTGAGCTGCCTTGAGCGCATCTTCCATCGACTCAACAGCGTGAGATACAGGCACCTTGAGGTCTACCTCGCCAAGCTTCTTGACAAAGAGGTCGCGATCTTCAGTGTTCATGATAGCCTCAACGCTTGTTCCAAGCACCTCTACGCCATACTCCTTCAGTGTGCCGTTCAAGTAGAGCTCGGTTCCGCAGTTAAGTGCGGTCTGTCCACCGAATGCCAACAGGATGCCATCGGGGCGCTCTTTCTTGATGATTTCGGTAACGAAGTGTGTATTAACGGGCTGGAAATACACCTTGTCTGCAATACCCTCGCTGGTCTGGATGGTAGCAATGTTAGGGTTTACGAGTACACTCTTGATGCCTTCTTCGCGAAGTGCCTTTAAAGCCTGAGAGCCAGAGTAGTCAAACTCTCCTGCTTGTCCGATTTTCAAGGCACCCGAACCGAGTACCAACACCTTTTTCAGTTCTTTTTTCATATTCGTATTGGGTTTATTTTAGAGTTTTCTGTTCATCGCGTGCAAAGGTACGAAGATTTATTGAGACTGCCAAAAAACTATCTAGCGTAAAGTGTTAAAAAATGGGCTCACTTTCTTAAAAAATGAGCCCACCTTATATATATGTGATGTTTATGCGATTACTCGTAGTAAGTAATGGTGCGAGTCATCTCCATCTCCTGACCCATCATGCTGGTCTTACGGCTGATCCAGTTGCCCTTGTCGTCGAACTTATAATCGCTGAAAGGCATCTCGACGTCTTGTCCCATCATGTTCATCTTCATAGCTTTTACCTGGCCTTTTTCGTCGTAAACCAAGGTCTGCTTGATTTCCTGTCCCATCACGCTAGTAGTCTGGCTAATCAGTTTGCCATTCTCCCAAGCAAACTTAACAGTGGCATCCTGACCCTGAACGCTCATCTTAGCCTCCTGAATGTAGCCATCGGCATCGTACTTGGCGTCGCTGAGTCCTTCCATCTTCATCTTACCATCTTCAGTGAAGTCGGTGGTGCGGGGCATACCCATTACGCTTGTGGCGATTGACTTAACCTTACCCTGAGCCTCGTTAGCCTCAACGTCGTGGAACTTGGTCTGAGCTTGCATTGCAACTGTCATTGCGAGTGCAGCAATAATCATTGTAAATTTCTTCATCATTTAAAAGTTTTTATTGGTTGTACAATAGTTGATCTTTAATACTGCTGCAAAGGTACGGCATTTTTATGAAACTACCAAATATAATCGCCGTTAGCTTGTTAAAATTCCTAAATGTCATTTTTTGTAAGTCGCTTGTATTGCATTATGGAGTTTTTTTGTTAATTTTGCACGGTGAATCAGAAAATGAATATGATGGATAATAATATATTAGCTCAACTCAATGATAGTCAGCGCGTTGCAGTGGAATACTGTGATGGCGCCTCGCTGGTGATTGCTGGCGCAGGATCAGGAAAGACACGTGTGCTGACCTATAAAATAGCCTGGCTACTGCAGCAAGGCATGAAACCGTGGCAGATTTTGGCACTGACTTTTACCAATAAGGCTGCGCGCGAAATGAAAGATCGTATCGGTCGACTGGTAGGCGAGGAGCAGGCCAGATACTTGCAAATGGGCACTTTTCACAGCGTTTTTGCTCGTATTTTGAGGGCCGAAGCTGATAAATTGGGCTATAATGCCAACTTTACCATCTACGATCAGACCGATGCGCGCTCGCTGGTAAAGACTATCATCAAGGAGATGGGGCTGGATGATAAGGTGTACAAACCATCATCAGTGGCCGATCGTATATCGATGGCCAAGAACCACTTACTGCTGCCTCAGGCTTATCAGCAGAGTGCCTGGGCCAGTGATGATGCCGCTCAGAAGCGTCCTCAGGTGTCTAATATATATATAAGGTACGCGGAGAGATGCAGGCAAGCAAATGCAATGGATTTCGACGATTTGCTGGTTCAGACGTGGGTTTTGTTCAAAAATCACGAGGAAATCCGACAGAAATACGTAGAAAAGTTCCATTTTGTGCTCGTAGATGAGTATCAGGATACCAATTTTGCCCAGCAGCAGATAGTCTATCTGTTGACGAAAGAGCGCCAGAAGGTGTGTGTGGTGGGTGATGATGCGCAGAGTATCTACAGCTTCCGTGGGGCAAATATCGATAATATCCTGAACTTTCAGAGCCTGTATAACGATGCCAGATTGTTTAAACTGGAGCAGAATTACCGCTCTACACAGCTGATAGTACAGGCTGCCAACTCGCTGATTAAGCGCAACGAGCGACAGATACCAAAGAATGTGTTCTCGAAGAATGAGCATGGTGAGCGCTTGCAGCTGAAGCCCGCCTATAGCGATCGCGAAGAGGCGATGATAGTGACGCAAGACATTAAGCGACTGAAAGCCAAAGACCACAGCAACTGGAGTGATTTTGCCATTCTGTATCGCACCAACTCGCAGAGCCGTAGCTTTGAGGAACAAATGCGTAAGGATGGTATTCCATACCGTATCTATGGTGGACTGAGTTTCTATCAGCGCAAGGAGATCAAGGATGTGATAGCGTATTTCCGCCTGATAGCCAACCCTAACGATGAGGAGGCTTTTAAGCGCATCATTAACTATCCGGCGCGTGGTATCGGCGATACCACCGTTGGTAAAATCATCCAGACGGCCCAGCAGTATGGGGTAAGTTTGTGGCAGGTCATCAAAGAGCCTGTGTTGTTCCCCATGGACGTAAGTAAAGGCACGATGACTAAACTGCAGAACTTCCGCCTGCTGATAGAAAGCTGGATTGAGCGCATCCAGACTGAGGATGCCTATACACTGGGCCATGATGTCATTATGAATTCTGGTATCAGTAAGGAAATATATAGTGGCAGGAATCCTGAAGATCTGTCGCGCCAGGAAAACCTTGAGGAGTTTCTTTCTGGTATGCAGGACTTTGTAGAGAGCCGTCGAGAGGAGGATATGGGCGATGAGATTTATCTGCCTGATTTCCTGCAAGAGGTGGCTCTGCTGACTGACCTGGATAGCGATGATGGCGACTCGAACGATAAGGTGGTATTGATGACCATTCATGCCGCTAAGGGATTGGAGTTCCCAACAGTTTTTGTAGTTGGTCTCGAAGAGAATATCTTCCCATCGCCCATGTGTACCAACTCTATGCGTGAGCTTGAAGAAGAGCGCCGACTGCTATACGTGGCCATCACGCGCGCAGAAAAACATTGCATATTGACTTGTGCACAGAATCGATTCCGCTATGGACGTATGGAGTACGACACGCCATCGCGCTTTATCCGCGATATCGATCCTGACCTGCTGGAGGTTCATGGCGAAGCGGGTGGGGCAGACACAGCCAGCAGAAAACCCTACAATCGCTATGATGGAGGTACATATGGCCCAGGAAATACCTGGGGAAGCAGTAGTCGTAGCAGATATCAGAGCGAAGGACCAGAGTGGATGCAGAACCCGAGGCCAGTGGCTACGCAGTTCAAGGCCGACCCCAAACCAAGAGTGGTAGCACCACGTCAGCCAGAAAAGCCTGTAGATCCGTTCGGACCCAACTTTAAGCGAGTATACAATGCTGTTGCACCCAGACCTATGGCTACAGCTCCAAGTGCCAGCGATCTGCACGAGGGTGCACGTATAGAACATCAGCGCTTTGGCGTAGGTACGGTTACTCGCATAGAAGGTTCTGGCGAGAATACAAAAGCCACCGTTGAGTTCCGCAATGCTGGAACTAAGCAGCTATTACTTAAGTTCGCGAAATTCAAGATTATAGGTTAAAAATAAATTAGAGCGCCTCATCATCGGGGCGCTCTATATTTCTGGGTTTAGCCTTGGGCAGATGCTTTTTCTTTCGGATCCAGGCTGCCTTGCGCGCCTCGTAATCCTCATGATGCTTCTCTAAAAAACCGTCGGCCATAATCGTTAATCGTTAAACTTGGCGTAAATCACCTTTACCTCAATCGGCGAGTTGTCTCCACCAACAAGCTTTGTGCTCGATAGTCCCATCTGGTTGAACACGCCTGAAACAGTGGATGTTGTATTGCCATAATAATCGCTGCTATACTTGACTGAAGTAGAGACTGGTACTAATACCACCTTGTTCCAGTTAGGATGATTAGCCACCCAGTTAGGATCGCTCTGTAGTCCTTTTGCCTTCTGTCTGGCCATGAGTGTAATCATGTTGCCAATGTTGCTGAAGGTGTAATTGTTGGTCTTATCGAGCGATGCGAAGAACGAGCTCTTATAGTCGTACATGGTCTTGTTCTCGAAGAACGAGTACAGACTGTCTTTATGAACCATCAAGAGATTTGATGGCGAGTTGAGCTTATTCTCGATTTCAAAATCGCTATTCTGACGCTGGAAACTTACACTAACTGTAAGCAGCGAGTCGTTGGCGTGGGTTTGCGAAATATCATCAACAGGCAGTGTTACTTCTGTGAATATGCCTGCTGGCGATTTGAGGTATGTACAGCTGTTGTCAGCCACTAACTGCTCGAGCGCAGCACGATTGTTAGTGATATGAGACGTCTTCAGTACCTCGGGTGTTGATGTCAGGTAGATTGATGTAGCAGCTGTGGTATCAGCATCAGTCAGGAAACTGTAGAACATCTGTATGTCAATCTCCTTGATATTGGCCATCACACCCAGACCATCAGTAATCTCGAAGTTGAATCCTGGGCACACATTGTGTACAAATCTGTACGAGTTGGTGAAATACTCAGGATGCTCGTAATAGGTGCGCATCACATAAGTACCATAGTTATTATAGGTAGTGCCATTCTTGGCAGTATATGGTATGTTCAATGGAATCAGGATTCTGTCGTAGTATCCGCTATCGCTTGATGTGCCCTGGTAGGGGATGTTGTGCTGCAAGCTCCACAGGTTACCATCTGTAAGCTTCAAGTCTCTTACAGAGAACATCTTGTTGACCTTCAAACCATCGTTACGCAGATATCCGTTTTTCTTCAAGTCGAAGTTGCTGTAGTGGGTGTACTTGTCGTCTACGGGCTCGTTAAGCTCAGTTACGCGCATCTTCATGGCGTTGAGCGTATCGCCGTACGACTTTGAGTAGCTTATGAACAACGAGATATAACAAGAGTCGATAACAACATCGCCATCAACCTTGCTCAGTATCCTGTCCTTGCTTGGCAGCTTGAAACCTTCGATCATGTTGAACTGAGCCATGATGTCGCTCTTAACATACGTCTTGGTCTCAGGATCCTTTACCATTCCGAAGTAGTTTTCGGTATTATGTGTGTATACCGAGTCGGCCAGAACAGATCTGGAAGTAGCGTTGTAGACACCTGTAGAGAATATCAGCTTATCAGCATCGTTGGTGATCGATGATCCGATAGTGTCGGTATCCTCTGTACAAGAAATCATCGCCATTGCCGTTACTGCAATCGCTGTAAACAATCTTAGTTTCATGTATGAAAATATATATCTTAGTTCAAATACTTATTCGGCCTCGTTGGGATAGAGCGACTCGTAGAATGCCTCGTATGCATCAGCATAGTCCTCATTGTATCCGAGCAACGGCACGTTCTTGGCTGCAGCAAAGTCGAGTAACTGCTTCTCGACATCAGGAACAGCCTGAATAACACCATCACTATATTCGATTGCCAACTTGTTGAGCTCGTCGAAGTCAAACTTGTCCTTATAATCGCCCAGCAACTCTGCCTTAGCATCGCGGAACTCAACGAACTGCTTGAAATCATCGCCAAAATCCTTGTTGATAGTCTTGTTATAGAGCGATGTGACAACCTTGGTCTCTGCAAACGATGGTTCATCACGATAGGCAGTCTTTACGTAGAAAGGCACAACACCACTCATCCATCCCTGACAGTGAATGATATCGGGCACCCAGCGCAGTTTCTTAACTGTCTCGAGCACACCACGTGCAAAGAATATAGCTCGTTCGCCATTATCATCGTACTCCACACCAGCTTCGTCACGCTCAATCAGTCGCTTACCAAAGTAGTCGTCGTTATCGATGAAGTATACCTGTACACGAGCTGACTGGATTGATGCAACTTTAATGATCAAAGGGTGATCGGTGTCGTTAATGATAAGGTTCATTCCCGAGAGTCGAATGACTTCGTGCAACTGACCGCGACGCTCATTGATGTTACCCCACTTAGGCATGAAGGTGCGGATTTCGTGACTGCGTTCCTGCATAACCTTAGGAAGGTCTTTTCCCATGAGCGACAGTGCGTTGTCGGGGACGTAAGGAGTAATCTCCTGATTGATGAATAATATCTTCTTTTTAGCCATCTTAGATGATTTTACCATGCAAAGGTACTAATTATTTTGCACAAAATCGTCAATCTGTGCTCGTTTTTAGCAAAAAGTGACAATTTTAGGCCGTTTTTTTAGTTTATTTTTGCCTTTTACTGATATAATAAGGTGTAAAATCGCACTATGCGTACTTTTTGATCAACTCTACAAATCGGTTGCCATACTTGCCTTTTTTATGTTCACCGATACCGGCAATGTTGCCAAACTGATCGAGTGTGGTAGGCTTGATGGTAGCCATAGAGTGTAGCACCTTGTCGCTGAAAACGATGTAGGGAGGGAATCCCTCATCCTCAGCACATTGCTTTCTGAGTTGGCGCAAGGCTTCGAAGAGTTTCGGATCTTCGATGCCTGTAGTTGGTGGCAGACCTGGTATGGTGATGGTTGGAATCTCCAGTCGCAGTTTTGGCTTCTTTTTGGGCTCTTCCTTGGCACTATGGTCAATCACGCAAAGTTCTGCTGTTTTGCGGCCATACAGCACATCGTTGCCAATATCTGTAATCTTCACTTTGTTACCATCGTTATAGGCTATCTCAATAAATCCCATCTGAAGCATTTGTAGCAGATAATCCTGCCAATCGTTCAGACTCAAGTCGCGACCCACTCCGAAGGTTTTCAGTTGATCGTAACCATGACGCATGATGCTTGGCGACCGCATGCCTTTCAGTATCTCGATGATGGTCGATACGCGAATCTCTTCGTTTGTGCGCTTGGCTGCGCTCAGGGCCATCTGTACGTATTTCGTTCCGTCAAAACGCTTAGGCGGATTGTCGCATACATCGCAGTTGCCGCAGTCGTGATCAGTCTGCTCGCTGAAGTAGTTCAGCAGGATTCTTCTGCGACAGACACTCGATTCTGCATACTCCTGCATGCGTTTCAGCTTACCCATGTTCACGTCCTGCTGGCCACTCTGGCGGGCAAACTCGGTCAACTGGATGATGTCGGCCAGCGAGTAGAAAAGTACGGTGTCAGCTGGGGCTCCATCTCTACCAGCACGACCAATCTCCTGATAGAAACTCTCGATGCTTTTAGGCATGTTGAAGTGTATCACCCATCGCACGTTGCTCTTGTCTATACCCATGCCAAAGGCAATGGTGGCGCATACCACCAACAACTGATCGTTCTTGAACTGCTCCTGTGTCTGGCTGCGCTCCAGATTCGACAGTCCTGCATGATAAGGGGCTGCATTGATACCTTTCTTTCGCAAGTCGGCAGCTACTTTCTCGGTGGTCTTTCTACTCAGACAATAAATGATGCCCGCATCGTTTGGGCGAGCCTTGATGAAGTTCAGAATGAAGTGCATCTTCTCTGCGTTCTTGTAGCCTCGCTTTACCGACAAGCTGAGGTTGGGCCGATCAAAGCTTGATACGAACTCGCGCGCGTTCCTTAATTTAAGCTGCTCTATGATGTCGTGTCTAGTTATCTTGTCAGCTGTAGCTGTTAAGGCCATCATCGGGACGTTTGGGAACTTCTCTCGCAGAACGCCCAGTTGGGTATATTCAGGACGGAAATCGTGGCCCCACTGACTGATGCAGTGAGCCTCGTCGATGGCAAAAAGTGAGATATTGATGTTCTTGAGCAGATAATCCATCTCTGCCATTACCTTCTCTGGCGAGATGTAAAGCAGTTTAATCTGTCCTGCCATACATTTGCGTCGAATCACGGTGTCGGCGGTAACGTCGTTTCCACTGTTCAGTGCTTCAGCCTCGATGCCATTTGCACGGAGTGCTTCAACCTGGTCCTTCATTAAACTGATTAAAGGCGAAATTACTATCGTAATTCCTGACATTGTGAGTGCAGGAATCTGATAGCATATACTCTTGCCTCCACCCGTTGGCATCAGCACCAGTGCATCGTTTCCTGCTATAACGTGTCTGATGATTTCTTCTTGGTTCTGGCGGAAAGAATTATATCCGAAATATTGTCGTAAAACGCTAAAAATATCCATAAATATCTAAATTTTGTGCAAAGGTACTACATTTTTTACAATTTTTCTTCTAAATCGCTTGCTAATTCAAAAAATCTTTCTAAATTTGCACAACATTAAAATTTAGCAAACGCAAATGGCAAAGTACAACATTACAGAAAAAAAGGAAAAAGAAGCTGCTTACAGAAGTCTGGTAAGCCCAAAGATGATGGATGAGATGCAGGAAAAAATCATGAACATCATCGTTATGCAGAAGAAGTATCGTGACAAGGATTTCTCAGCCAAGAGGCTGGCTGAAGAGTTAGGCACTAACACTCGTTACATTTCGGCTGTCGTTAATGTTCGTTTCCATATGAACTATACATCATTTGTAAATAAGTACAGAATCGACGAGGCTATGACAATCCTTGTTGACAGGCGTTTTCAGGATTTACGTATGGAAGAGGTAAGTGATATGGTAGGTTTTGCTAACCGCCAGTCATTCTATGCATCTTTCTTCAGAGTGATGGGTATGACACCACGTGATTATCGCATGCAGCACCTGCAGCAGCATCCTTCTATGAAGAAGACCGAGACAAAACGTGGTCGCAAACCAAAGGCTGATAAGGATAAGGCCGCAGCTAAAAAGACTACTGCAAAGAAGACTGCAGCTAAAAAGACAACAGCCAAGAAAACAACAGAAAACAAGTAAATCCGTGGAATTCAACTATCAGAATGAGCGTTTTGCCGACTTGCAAATGCTCAGATATCGTTTGAACGGATTTGAAAAGCTTTCGTTACAACAGAAAACCTTGGTTTACTATCTGTCGAAAGCAACCCTGTTTGGACGAGATATTACATTTGATCAGTTTGGAAAATACAACCTCCGCATCCGCAAGATGTTGGAGGTTGTATATGTTGATATGAATATATCGCACGATACCGATGAGTTTAAGGCACTTGAGGTTTATCTTAAACGCGTTTGGTTTTCAAGTGGCATACATCACCACTATGGATGCGAGAAGTTTAAACCTGCATTCTCAGCAGAGTATCTGCGCGATGTGCTCCATAGGGTAGAAGCAAGTAAGCTACCGTTGAAATCAGGCGAAACCGTCGATGAGATGTGCGATGAACTCTTCCCGGTTATCTTCGATGAAACCGTGATGCCTAAACGCGTCAATCAGGCTGATGGCGAAGATTTGCTGCTCACATCAGCATGTAACTTCTATGATGGTGTTACTCAGGCTGAGGCAGAGGCTTTCTACGATAGCATGAAGCAATCGGAAACTTATCCGGATACGCCGCCATCATACGGTCTGAACTCTACTCTGGTTAAGGAGAACGGCGAGGTGAAGGAACTGGTATGGAAGGCCGGCGGCAAATACTCTAACGCTATACACCATATTATATATTGGTTGGAGAAAGCGCTTGGCGTGGCCGAAAACGAGCAGCAGAAGAAAGTAATTTCTGAACTTATAACTTACTATAAGACAGGCGATTTGCAGACTTTCAATAAATATTGTATTGAATGGCTCAAGGAGCACGATTCGGCTATCGATTTCATCAACGGATTCATCGAGGTCTATGGCGATCCTATAGGTCTTAAGGGCTCATGGGAAGGTCTGGTAGAATATATCGACGAGGAGGCTACACATCGCACCCAGACCATCAGCAAGAATGCCCAGTGGTTCGAAGATCATTCGCCTGTTGATCCACGTTTCCGCAAGCCCGTTGTCAAGGGCGTGTCGGCCAATGTGATATGTGCAGCTATGCTTGGTGGCGACGAATATCCTGCTACAGCCATTGGTATCAATCTACCCAATGCCGATTGGATCAGAGCCCAGTATGGTAGCAAGAGTATCACTATCAGCAATATCACCGATGCTTATAACAAAGCCTCGCATGGAAGCGGATTCAAGGAAGAGTTCGTCATCAACCAGGAAACACTCGGTCTCATCGAGAAGTATGGCGATGTGTGCGATGATCTGCATACCGACCTGCATGAGTGCTTAGGTCATGGTAGTGGTCAGCTTCTGCCAGGAGTTGATCCTGATTCGCTGAAAGCTTATAGCAGTACGATAGAGGAGGCGAGGGCCGATCTCTTCGGACTATATTACATAGCCGACCCGAAGTTGATAGAGTTAGGTCTTGTCCCCGATGAAAAGGCGTATATATCGCAGTATTACACCTATATGATGAACGGCCTGATGACTCAGCTTATCCGTATTACACCGGGCAATCAGCTTGAAGAGGCCCATATGCGCAATCGCGCCTTGATAGCTCATTGGTGCTACGAGAATGGCGATGCCATCAAGATGATGAAGCGCGATGGTAAAACCTTCGTTCAAATCACCGATTATCCTAAGCTTCGTGCGCTTATCGCCCAGCTGCTTGCCGAGATTCAGCGCATCAAGAGCGAAGGCGATTATGAGGCAGCAAGAGATCTGGTTGAACGCTATGCTGTGAAGGTAGATGCCGATCTGCATGCAGAGGTGTTGGAGCGCTATAAGCGTCTGAATCTGGCGCCATATAAGGGTTTCATCAATCCACAGCTGTTGCCGGTTTACGATGAAAACAATGAAATCTGCGATATTCAGCTCAACTATGGCGAGAGCTATGCCCACCAGATGCTGCGCTATAGTGCCGAATACGGGACGCTGATTTAGATTAAAGATTAAACATTCTTGGCTGAGCCAAGCGGCAAAGCCGAGCGAAAGATTAAACATTAATGGACATCAATCAACAGATAAAAGAAATCAAGCAATCATTCCGTCTGATGATGGACGGAGTGGTTGCTACATCTATGCGCCAGAAGGGAGTAAATTATAAACTCAATTGGGGCGCCACACTGCCAAGGTTAAGAGATAAAGCAGAAGAACTGAAACAAATGTTTAATGTTTCATGTTTAACGTTTAATCAATACGATCTTGCCATCGCCCTTTGGAAGGAGAATGTGCGCGAATGCAAGATTCTTGCCACCATGCTGATGCCGTCAGATAAGATGCTGCCTGAGGTGGTTGATATTTGGATGGAGCAGACCGATTGTCAGGAGATAGCCGAACAAGCCACCTTTAATCTCTATCAGTATCTGCCATATGCTCCCGAGAAGGCTTACACCTGGATGGCATCCGATAAGGAACTCTATCAGCTTTGCGGTTTTCATATCCTGTCGCGCCTGTTCATGAATCATCAGGAGCCCAACGAACGTGGCATCAACGAGTTTATCGATCAGGCTCTGGCTGCACTTCAGGGCGATAGTCTGATAGTTAGAAAAGCCGCCATGAATACCATGATGCGTTTTGCTGAACTTGGATTAGTATACGAAAGACTTGCAAAAAGTGCATT
>NZ_CAMJFM010000049.1 GCF_946404925.1 uncultured Prevotella sp.
GGCCTGACCTGCGAACACCTTACCTTGAATGGTTACATTGGGGCCCATCGGAAGCACGTGCTCGATAATCTCACTCATCTTACCTACGCTTACTGCGCTGAAGTTCTTTCCACTCTTAATTGTCTCAATCTGTTTCATAATTCTTATTCGTTTAAAATGTTATTTGTTTGATTCCGAGTGCAAAGGTACGGCAAGTTTTTCAATCCCACAAGAAGGCACTTTTTGGTGAGATAGTTACCAAAAAGTAGGAATTGTGATGTTATCTGGCTTCCGCGAAAGTGACATTAACTTAGATTAACTAAGTGTAATTTGGTAATTCGGTAACTATTGGTTACCTTTGCACTAAAATCATGAATTATGGCAGATATTAAAGCAGAGTATTTGGCTTGTCCAATCAGGCAAGTAGTGAGTCGTTTCGGCGACAAGTGGTCCATGCTGGTGCTCTATATGCTTCACGCCAGCGAGACGGGTGTATTGCGCTTTAACGAGATCCGCCGACTGATGACGGACTGTTCCCAAAAGATGCTCTCGCAGACACTGAAGAATCTGGAGCAGAGCCACCTTGTCCATCGCGAGGTCTATCCGGAGGTTCCACCCCGAGTGGAGTATTCCCTCACAGAGACTGGCAAATCACTCATGCCTGCACTCACAGCTCTGATAGCCTGGGGAAAGGAGCATTTCAATGAAGTGGTAACAGATTAACATTGGAACCATTAATGACTTTACGAGAACTTATACAATCAGTGGATTCTGAAAAACGTTAATTCCAGACTTTTTTTTGTACAGACCTTCTCTACAAGTTTTTTTTAGTTCTTTTGCTGTGCATTAAAACTCAAGATGATGCAAATATATAGATAACGTCATTTGGCTAACGCTGTATGACACATTATTAATTTAAACATATAAGTATGGCGAAACAGGTATACGATCTCCAAGCTGGTAACTACTATCCCACTCGTATGCATCTTAATTTCGAGGTAACAACAGGATTACTGGATAAGCTGGGTATTTGTATAGATGAAAAAGCCTTGTCAGATCTGGAGGGAGAAAAAGTATTCTTAAATTTTATGTGATTTCCCTGGTTCATGTAGAAAAGGTATTCTATTATTTAAGGACAAATAGTTTGGGTGGTACTTCCATAGAGGGAGTACCACTAATTTTATTATGTGCTGTAATATGCAAAATGGGTGAAAATAGGTGGTACGTACCCCACCTAAAAAGGTGGTATGAAGGTAAAACTGTATTTTTTTTCGAAAATGTTTGGTGGTTCTATTTATAATATATATCTTTGCACTGAGTAAAATTACTCACTCCACTGAGTAAAATTTTGAATTATGTATAAAAGAGCTGAATATCAGGTAATTACAAGTAGGCTGAAAGAGCCGAGAAAGTTCATTCAGGTTGTTATGGGACCACGTCAGGTGGGTAAATCTACAGTTGTTAAGCAGGTGCTTCAAGACTTGGATTTGCCTTATCAGCAGTTTTCTGCCGATAATGTGCCTGCCTCAAATACAGCTTGGGTATCTAACTGTTGGGCTGCTGTTAGAAGTCTGAAAGAGAGCAAAGGCCTTGATAGTATCATTCTTGTTATCGATGAAATTCAGAAGATATCAAATTGGAGTGAGGTTGTAAAGAAGGAGTGGGATGATGATACCTTGCACGATTGCAACATTAAAGTGTTGTTGCTTGGTAGTAGTCGTGTGCTTTTAGAAAAAGGACTTTCTGAGTCGTTAGGCGGGCGTTTCGAAGAAATACGAATGACTCATTGGAGTTATCCTGAAATGAAAGAGTGTTTTGGCTTTACACTCGACCAGTATCTTTTCTTTGGAGGTTATCCTGGTGCTGCGGGCCTGATAAATGAGGCTGACCGCTGGGAGCAGTATATACAGTCGGCAATCATTGATGCTACAATCAACAAGGATATCCTGATGAATACACCTATCAGTAAACCTGCTCTTCTTCGTCAGACTTTCGAGCTTGGTGCTTCTTACTCTGGTGAACTCCTATCGCTCAATAAGATGCTTGGTTCATTGCAAGACGCAGGAAATACTGTTACTTTGGCTGGTTATATCAATCTGCTTGATGAGAGTGGTTTGCTTTGCGGACTTCAGAAGTTTAGTAACGATACTGCCCGACGTAGAGCCAGTATCCCTAAATTTCAGGTTTATAACAATGCCCTGAAGATGGTGTATAATCCTCATACGTTCGATCAGGCTATTATGGATCGAAAAGAGTGGGGGCGTATCTTTGAGTCGGGTATTGGCGCTTGGATAGTCAGTCAGTCTTTTGTTCATCGTATTGAAGTGTTCTATTGGCGTGAACTTGCCGATGAAGTTGATTTTATTCTTCGTAAGAAGGGAACTGTCGTTGCCATCGAGGTGAAGAGTAATGCCGAAAAGAATACGAAAGGACTTAATGAGTTTAGAGATAAGTTCAAACCAAAATCGGCATTTATCGTGGGTGATGGTGGTATAAGCGCTGAAGAGTTCCTCTCAATGGATATAAGGACTCTTTTCAAATTATAGTTTCATATTTGTGGCGTTTTTCTTTGGTGATTAAAAAAGAAATGCATATCAAACAACTCTACAATAATTATCGAGCGCAATTCCTTTCACGGAGTTGCGCTCTCTTTTTATGCGTCACGATAATCACGATATATGTGACAAATATTTATTCTTTAAATGCTTAGTGTCATCTTTATATGAGGAATGCCATCAAGTATGAAAGGCTCTGACGATTGTTTAAAACCGACACTATCATAGAATCCTTTGGCATATTCCTGGGCCTCTATGTCTATAGTTGTCGCGTTAAAGTATTCTTTAGCAGCATCAATGGCGTGCAGCATAATCTGTTTGCCATATCCTTTGCCACGCTCTGTAGTGATAACTCTTCCGATTGATACCTGCTGCATGTGAGTTCCTGCAGGGCATACACGAGCCATAGCAACGACTTTGTCAGCGATAGTCATCCACAGATGAATAGAAGCCTGATCATCACCATCCAAATCCTGATATACGCAATTCTGCTCTACCACGAACACTTCGCTACGAACTCTCAATAGCTCGTACAATTCATCCGTAGTCAGTTCATGAAACGATTTCTTATGTAAATATGCTTGTTCGATGTTCATTGTATCCAAGAAAAATATTTGGCGAGTGTTCCTGTATCGGCTTATGCTTGATTGGCTCAGTTTTGATGGGCTCACTTATTACAAGTTCTTTCTTTGTTCGACATGAAGTCAAAGATAATAAGGCAATCTGAGCCAACAATATCGCAGGCAATCCATACTTGAACTTCTTGTGCATGGTTTTGTGGTGCCATATTCTCATGCCCAATAATGCTCCGATGCTACCTCCGATAACGGCCAACATCAGGAGCATAGCCTCTGATATGCGCCAACGACCTTGTATGGCATTCCATTTATCAACGCCGTAGACAAAGAAAGTCAGGACATTGATGCCGATGATAAGATATATTATAGTCTCTGTTATTCTCATATCAGGGGCAAAGATAGTAATTATTGGGCAAATAAAGCAGTTTTTAGCTGTTTTTGATTAAATAATATGGGAAATTCCTACTCAAGTTTAGGGATTTCCCATATTTAGTTTAGGTAAAATCCCTTTGAATCCTCCCAGAAAGTTCCGATCTTTGCACCGTGAACAAGAAAATAAAATGTCTAACTAAATTTATAGGAGGATTGGTTATGAAGAAGATGATGGTAATGGCAATGATGATGGTAATGACTATCTCGGCCCGCGCAATGAGCTATTCTGCAGCAAAGAACGAGGCATTGTTCCTTAGCGATAAGATGGCATATGAGCTGAACCTCACAGCTTCACAGTATGAGGATGTATATGAGATAAATCTCGATTATCTGATGAATCTCAACGGCCGCGCCGATGTATTCGGAATCTGGTGGGATCGCCGCAACGCTGAGCTCCGCTATGTTCTCAATGCATGGCAGTACGACAAGTACATCACCTTGGCTCACTTCTATCGCCCCGTAGCATGGAAGTCTGGTGGATTTACTCTCGCCGTTTACTCTCACTACAACAGAGGTCATTTCTACAATGCACATCCAAAGGTATACGTAACATACAAGGGTGGAAAGCATCACAAGCCCGCTGTACGTCACGCTGCCCCGATGATGCACAACGACAGGCCTGCTGTTCATAATGACAAGAAGCATGGTACCAACGAGCGTCACATGGCTATGGCTACAAATAACAATCGTAGCAAGTCTGGACACTTCTCTGGTCGCAGATAAGGATTTGTTAGTTGAGTTAGAATATATACCTCGTTAAGAGGCCCAAGGGAATCTCATAGTGATATGGGATTCCTTTTTTTTGTGTTCGAAAATGCCACAAAAACAAAAATATTTTGTATTTTTGCACGCGGAATAATACAATTATGGCAAAAGAACAATCAAGCATTCGCGAACGGCAGCGTATTGACTTGCGCGAGCCGCGACGCTATACAGTAACTATATATAACGACGACTTCACTACCATGGAGTTTGTTGTGATGATTCTGAAACAGATATTCTTTAAGAGCGATGCCGAGGCCGAGGCTCTGATGCTTCAGGTGCATCACTCTGATAAGGCCGTTGTGGGCATTTACAGCTACGATGTAGCCACATCTAAGGTGCGCAAGGCCACCAATTTGGCACGCGAGGCTGGATTCCCGCTCCGTCTAACTGTTGAACCAGAAGAATAACGACTATGGCAGAGATCAAACAAACAAAGCGTGCAGCCCACGTACTGCGCATAGCAATGGAATATAGCAAGCAGGATCGTCACGAATTCATTCTGCCGGAGCATCTGCTTCTGGCCATGTTGCTCGACGAGGAATTCGAACATATTCTTAATCAGTATTACGACTCCGATCAATTTGCAGTGCAGATCGAAGCAAAGCTTCGTGATGTAGAACGTGTGCCCGATGACCAGTCTTACGAACCCGAGGCCTCTGCACAGCTTGGGAAAGTAATAGAGTTTGCCTGTAGTCAGGTGTTTAATAGCAGCGCCGAGTCGTTAGATGTTTCACATCTGGTGATGGGCATACTGAACCTTCAAGAGTCGTGGGCTTGCTACCTGCTCAAAGAGGCGCTTGATGGTAACGAGAGCCAGTTTATGAGTCTGCTTATCAGTGCCTACGAGGTCGACGATCACCTTGAGGCTGATACCGGCCGACGCAAATCAGAAGAAGCTTGGCGCAAGCTGGTTACCTGTATGAACGAGCTGTATCAGAATCACAATCCGCTCATTGGTCGCGAGGCCGAGTTGCAAAGAACCATCCAGGTGCTTTGTCGTAAAGACAAGAATAATCCGCTGCATGTGGGCGAACCGGGTGTGGGTAAGACAGCACTTATCTGGGGACTGGCCCGTATGATAGAAGAGGGTAGTGTACCCGAGCGATTGAAGGGCAGCCGCATTTATCAGCTCGACATCGGCACGCTGCTTGCCGGCACCCAGTATCGTGGCGATTTCGAAAACCGCATCAAGCAGATTATGGATGGCATCCTCGAAGAGAGCGATAAGAACATTGTTTATATCGACGAGATTCATACCTTGGTGGGTGCAGGCGCTATAGGCGAGGGATCGATGGATGCATCGAACATGCTCAAACCCTATCTGGAGTCAGGCAGTATTCGTTTCATCGGTTCTACAACTTACGAGGAATATAATCGCCATTTTTCGCGTTCAAAGGGACTTGTGCGTCGGTTCCAACAGATAGACATACCCGAGCCTACGCCCGAGGAAACCAAGCATATTCTGCGACAGCTGCGCCAGCAGTACGAGGAGTTTCATGGCGTAAACTACGATGAGGCGGCCCTCGACTTTGCTGTCGACGCCAGCTATAAGTACGTCAACGACCGTTTTCTGCCCGACAAGGCCATCGACCTCATCGACGAGGCAGGTTCGGCGATGGAGGTAAATCATGGTTCCATGATTTACAAACACGACATAGCCGATGTGCTGGCGAAGACTTGTAAGGTGGATGCCTTGGCGATGAAGGAAGACGAGGATAATTCTCACCTCGAGCTTCTCACCTCTCACCTCTCATCAAAGATCTACGGACAAGACGAGGCTATCCGTCAGGTAGTGGAGTCGGTACAGATGTCGAAAGCTGGTCTTCTCGACGACAACAAGCCGCTGGCATCGCTGCTCTTTGTCGGTCCTACAGGCGTTGGAAAAACTGAGGTGGCTCGTGTTCTGGCCAAAGAGCTGGGCATCGAGTTGCTGCGTTTCGATATGAGCGAGTATACCGAAAAGCATACCGTGGCAAAGCTCATCGGATCGCCAGCCGGTTACGTGGGCTACGAAGACGGCGGACTGCTTACCGATGCCATCCGCAAGACGCCTAACTGCGTGCTGCTGCTCGACGAGATCGAGAAGGCCCATCAGGATATCTATAACATTCTGCTGCAAGTGATGGACTATGCGCGCCTTACCGATAATAAGGGGCGCAAGGCCGATTTCCGCAATGTCATCCTCATCATGACGTCGAATGCCGGTGCACAGTTTGCCGGTCAGGCCAGTATGGGCTTTACAGGCAACGTTTCGCGCGGCGAGGCCATGCTTAAACAGGTCAAAAAGACGTTTAAGCCTGAGTTTATTAACCGCCTTTCGGGTACGGTGGTATTCAACGATATGGACGAGACAATGGCCCGCCTCATTCTCAAGAAGAAACTGGGCGAACTGCAGCAGAAACTGGATGCCAAACAGGTGGAAATGACACTGAGCGACGAGGCTTTCGATGCGTTGCTCAAGGAAGGTTTTACCCGCGAGTATGGAGCCCGCGAGATGGATCGCGTGATAGCCCAGCGACTCAAACCGCTGCTGATGCGCGAGATACTCTTCGGCAGTCTTAAAAACGGAGGCAAGGTTGAAATAGTTAGCGAGAATGGCAGTATATCAATTAGACGATGACTTGTGGTTCCCCGATCCGCATTTGGGCGAACCCGACGGCATGATTGCAGTAGGCGGCGACCTTTCGGTCGATCGCCTGATACTTGCTTACTCTAATGGCTTCTTCCCTTGGTTTTCGTTCCAGCACCAGGATGAGCCTGTGTGGTATTGCCCCTTGCAGCGCTTCGTCATTTTCCCTGACGAGATCCATATCAGTCACTCTATGAGGCAGCTCATCTACAAGGAGCGGTATCAGGTCACCATCAATCGCGATTTCGAGGGTGTCATTCAGGGGTGTGCTACGGCTCAGAACCGCAACCGCGAAGAAGGTGCGTGGTTGGGGCCGGCTATGATCGAGGCTTATACAGAGATGCATCGCCAGGGCTTTGCGGTCAGCGTTGAGGTGTGGGATGGAGATAGCTTGGTTGGCGGACTCTACGGCATTAGCCTTGGCTCATCGTTCTTCGGCGAGAGCATGTTCTCTTTGGTTCCCAATGCCTCTAAACTCGCCCTCATCCATCTGGCATGCGTGATGGACGAACGTGGCGGCCGCATGATCGACTGTCAGTTTGAAACCCCACACCTACGCAGCATGGGCGCACGCTACATCTCTTATGAGGAGTATATCTCGATTTTAAACGAATAACCCTTTTTATACTTTTGTCATGTGGTAGCCCATGCGCTTCAGCTGGATGGCGGCTCCCATCAGATAAAGCTGGTGCAGGCAGGCCACATAGCCCTCGAAAGCCTCCTTGGTGCCAGGCTCCAAGTGCTGGTGCATCAGGGCGTTGTATACGCGCGATGCACACTCGCCCGTCAGCTTCTCCAGGTTGGTATAGTCGGCGCCCTGTAGTAGCAGCACATCTTCGCGTATGTACTCGTCCATGCTGTCGTAGCCACGCTTGTCGCGCATGTATACGTACAGGTCTTTCACCTTCGAATAGATGTCCCATTCCGTGTCCCACATCTTGGCCACCGCCATACCTATATACATCATCCAGCCCAGCGATGCCGTCGGGTAGTTCTGAAACTCCTTGATACCATCAGGGATGTAAGCCTTGGCTATAGCTTCCCATTTCTCCTCCACATCGGGGCACTCCGGCAGTCGCTCGTCGGCCTCGTTCATCGAAATCAGAAACTGATGCAGATCCCTGCTTAATATCTCTTCAAACTTTTCGTTCATCATCTTTTTTGTTTTTATTTTGGCTGCAAAGTTACTCATATTTTGCGATATTCCCGTCACTTTTTAATTTACATTTAACAATTGTTTGTTAGTTTGTTTTTTTTGCGGCCACACGTGGAAAATTTTACTGCCACACGTGGGAGCCATATTTTGACGATGCAAAAGTACTACATTTTGATTGCTGTCTACGAATGTATGGGGCAATATTAAAGACAGATTTTTGATGATTGTGCGGTCATGAATGTCATGTGTCATGAATGTCATTAAGCCTTTCTAATCTCAATCTAAATCTAAATAATATATATTATATATAATATATATTATTTAGAATTATATCTCATCTTACAACACCCAAACCCTTAATGACACTCGTGACACGTGACATTCATGACAACCCCCAGTTTTGCGTTTCCATGCGCGATGTTACATTTTGAAAAAACACCCAATTGTTTGGCGGTATAAAATAAAATATGTACTTTTGCGCTGAAAAAATCGAGCATTATGATCATGTTAATATCAGCGCTTCTTCCGGCGGTATTGTTGTGGCTGTATATTTGGAAGAAGGATACTCAGAAAGAACCAACTTCGCAGCTGTTAAGGGCTGTGGCGTGGGGCGTTGGAATCATTCTTCCGGTGGCTTTGGTCGAGAAGTTGATAGGCCTTTTTCTGTTTGGTGAGGGCGGGGCGCCTACCACGCTTGTTGGTACTACGGCGATGGCGTTCTTTGTGGCGGCCATACCTGAGGAGGGCTTCAAGCTGCTTGCGCTCCATCATATCCTTAAGAATAATCCGTACTTCGACGAGCACTTCGATGGTATCGTCTATGCCGTTTGTATTGGTCTCGGATTTGCAGCTGTAGAAAATGTGGGTTATGTGTTCAGTCAAGACAATTGGGCTGCGGTTGCTATTGCGCGCTCGCTGCTTGCCGTGCCAGGTCATTATACTTTCGCGGTCATCATGGGCTATTACTATTCTGTACATCACTTCGTAAACCGTTCTCCATGGGTGGCCGTCTGCACGCTACTGATGCCTGTACTGGCTCATGGCACCTACGATGCTCTGGCCATGTCGGGCATGGTGGATGAGTATGTAGGTGGTATCGGTTTCATCCTGCTGGTATTCTTCTGTATCAGGATGCACAAACGTGCCAAGGCCAAAGTTCTGGCTATGGTAGAGAAGGATAAAGGCCTATTTCAAGGCTGAACGCTTGAAAACAGCTGCTACCAGGGCGCCGCTGATGTTGTGCCAGACGCTGAAGATGGCACCTGGGATGGTGGCGAGAGGATAGGCGGCGAAATGGAGCGTGGCCAGAGATGAGGCGAGGCCTGAGTTCTGCATTCCGACCTCGATGGATATGGCACGTCGCTTGGTGTCTTCCAGACCGAGCAGGCGCCCGATGAGGTAGCCAAGAGTTAAGCCGCAGAGGTTGTGGAGCATCACTACCAGCACCACTATCATGCCGCCAACAAGCAGTCGGCTGGCATTGTGAGCCACGATGATGCCCACCACAAATGCAATGGCCAGCGACGAGAAGGCGGGCAGATAGGGCACAACGCTGCGGGTGAACTTAGGCAGGAAGCGCTGAAATACCAGTCCTACTGCTATGGGCGCAATCACCACATAGACAATGCTGAGCAGCATGCCGATGGTGTCTACCTGAACCATGGTGCCCGCCAAGAGCCAAACCAACAGCGGGGTGAGCAATGGGGCCAGCAGGGTGGAGGCGGCCGTCATGCCGACGGACAGGGCCAGATCGCCCTTAGCCAGATAGGTGATGACATTAGATGCCGTTCCACCAGGACAACAGCCCACAAGGATGACTCCTAGCGCCAGTTCCTTAGGCAATGCAAACGCCCAGCTGAGCCCTAATGCCAACAGCGGCATCACCGTGAACTGCGCCAGACAGCCGATAAGAATGTCCTTGGGACGGCTGAGTACGATGCGGAAATCCTGCGGCGAGAGCGTTAAGCCCATGCCGAACATGATGACACCAAGCATGGGATTGATGGCCCAGGTGTCTATCGAGATGAACGATGCTGGCCACAACAGTGCGATGGCGGCCACCACGAGCACCAGCACACCCATGTAGCGCGATATGTAATTACACAGAGTTTTCATTTTGCTGCTATGATTAAAATCACTTAAATTTTGATGCAAAGGTAGGAAAAAATGAGCAGAAACAATTATCTTTGCACGTAATTTATGATTAATAATTATCTAAAAAGCTAAATTGAGTATGAAGAAATTACTAATGTCGGCTATGATTATGGCCGCAAGTGTGGGCCTTGTTAACGCCCAGACAACCCAAAGACAGATTGTAGAAGAGGGCGGAACAGGTCCTTACAAATCGGAGGTGGTAGGCGATGCCTCGTGCCCTGGATTTACGGTGTATCGTCCGCAGAACCTGAAGGAGCTGGTGGCTAAGCAGGGCGCGCTGCCCGTGATAGTTTATGCCAACGGCGCCTGCTTTAACAACAACGTGGAGATGCGTCTGCTGCTGAGCGAGGTGGCATCGTACGGCTACGTGATAGCTGCTATCGGCCCCTACGACGAGGCTGACGTGATGGCCCAGTGGAGAGGCGTGCTGAAGTCGGCTTATCCTGAGACCAAGGGCGAGGTGGTGATGGCTAACGGCGAGAAGATTCTGCCACTGACACCTGAGGAGATAAAGGCTCGCCAGGAGCAGCAGGCCAAGGAGAGAGCTGAGGCTGCCAAGAAGGCAAAGAAGAACAAGAAGCAGGCTGCTCCTGCACCGATGCAGTTCCCCACATACCCCAAGATGCTGCTCGAGGTGCTGAGCTGGCTTACCGACCAGAACGCTGCTCAGGGCTCGGAGTACTACCACTGTCTGGACTTGGACCACGTAGCTGCTATGGGACAGAGTTGCGGTGGCGCCCAGGTGCTGGGTGTGGCTCACGATCCACGTATCAAGACCTGCGTGATGCTGAACTCGGGTATCGGCGATATGGAGATGATGGGATCGACCAAGGAGTGCCTGAAGAACCTGCATCAGCCTATGTTCTACATGATTGGCGGCCCTGGAGACATAGCTTATGCTAATGCACAGAAGGACTACGAGCGCATAGCTGACAACATACCTGTGGTGATGCTGAACTCGAAGGACGGCCACAGCGGTACCTACTACGAGAAGCACGGCGGCAACTATGCCAAGGCTGTGATTAAGTGGCTGGACTGGCAGCTGAAGGGCCAGGTGGGGCAGTCGGCACTCTTCCTCGACGATGAGTACCTGAAGATGAAGTTCCCTGAGTGGCAGGGTGTTCGCAAGAATTTCTAAGAAAAATAAATCCCTCGCCAAGCGGTGAGGGATTCATTTTTTATTCGTATTGACGGAGGGCAGCGATGAGTTCGCTGTTCTCTGTTTTTGTTCCGATGGTGACTCGGAGGCAGTTCTGACACAGCTGCACGCGATGGCGATTGCGAACGATGATGCCGCGATCTACCAGATAGTTGTAGATCTTGGTGGCATCGGTCATCTTGGCCAGGAAGAAGTTTGCCTCGGTGGGGTAAACCTTCTGGCAGATGGGCAGCTCGCTGAATGCATCCATCATGCGGCCACGCTCCTGCAGCAGAGTCTTTACCCAATTGTCTACCTCGTAGGGATCCTTGAGTGCCTCGAGGGCCTGCTGCTGGGTGAGCTGGTTAACGTTATAAGGATACTTTACCTTATTAAATATAGCGATGATGTCGGCCGATGCGAACGCCATGCCCAAGCGGATGGCGGCGCAGCCCCAAGCCTTCGACATGGTGTTGAGCACGATGAGGTTGGGATACTTGGCCAGTTCGGTGCGCAGAGGTATCTGCGACGAGAAATCGCTATAAGCCTCGTCGACAATCACGATACCCTCGAAACCCTCGATGACCTTGATGATCTCATCGCGGTTCAGCGTGTTGCCCGTAGGGTTGTTAGGTGAGCATAACCAGATGATCTTGGTATGCGCATCGGTAGCTGCCAGCAGCTTATCGGCAGTAACCTGATAATGCTCGTCGAGCAGCACGGTGCGATACTCGGTGTTGTTGATATCGGCGCACACCTTATACATGCCGTAGGTGGGCTCGATGGCCACCACATTGTCGACGCCCGGCTCGCAGAAACAGCGGTAGGGCAGATCGATGGCCTCGTCGCTACCATTGCCCAGGAAGATGTTCTCGGCGGGCACGCCCTTTACCTTGCTGAGGACTGCCTTGAGCTCCAGCTGCAGTGGGTCGGGGTAGCGGTTGAAGGGCTGATTGTATGGATTCTCGTTAGCATCGAGGAAAACCCTTGCCTCGCGGCCAGCGTACTCATTGCGAGCGCTGCTGTAAGGCGCTAACGACCATATATTGGGCCTTGTTAATTCTTCTAAAGACTTCATAATTCTTTTTGTTTTACCTACGGATTTTACGGATTATACGGATTATTATTTTCAGATATTTCGGACCTTTGGGATAATTAAATCCGTAAAATCCGTATAATCCGTAGGCTAAATTATTATTTTTCAATCGAGCGAATTCGAACGCTCATGGCGTTCTTGTGGGCATCGAGCTGCTCCGCCTCTGCCATTAATTCTACGGCGCGGCCGATGCTGCGGATGCCATCCTCAGAGAGATGCTGGAAAGTGATTTTGCGGCAATAGCTGTCCAAGTTTACGCCGCTGTAGGCAGTGGCGTAACCGTGAGTGGGCAGGGTGTGATTGGTGCCACTGGCATAGTCGCCTGCACTCTCGCACGCATATTCGCCCAGGAACACGCTACCTGCATTCACCACCTGACCGGCCAGCTTGGTGTAGTTCTTAACCTGCAGAATGAGATGCTCGGGAGCATAGGCATTCGAGAGGTCGATGGCCTCCTGCATGTTCTTGACCAGCACCAGTCGGCTGTTATCCAGCGACTTGGCTGCCATCTCCTTACGGGGCAGCAGATCGAGCTGACGGTTAACCTCGGCCTGAACGTCGAGAATCACCTGCTCGGATGTGGTAATGAGGAACACCTGAGAGTCGATTCCGTGCTCGGCCTGCGAGAGCAAGTCGGCAGCAACGAACTCGATGTTGGCGTGCTGATCGGCAATCACGCAGACCTCTGATGGGCCTGCAGGCATGTCGATTGCCACATCGTGCAGACTTACCTGCTGCTTGGCTGCCATCACATACTGGTTGCCAGGGCCGAATATCTTGTAGACCTTAGGCACGCTCTGGGTGCCGTAAGCCATAGCACCGATGGCCTGAACGCCACCAGCCTTGAAAATCTTGCTAACACCAGCGATGCGGGCAGCTACCAGAATGGCAGGATTCACCTTGCCATCACGGCCTGGAGGCGTGC
Organism: uncultured Prevotella sp.; assembly: GCF_946404925.1. Taxonomy (GTDB): domain Bacteria; phylum Bacteroidota; class Bacteroidia; order Bacteroidales; family Bacteroidaceae; genus Prevotella. The sequence continues at coordinate 13,408 of NZ_CAMJFM010000049.1, forward strand.
AAAGCACAATCTCCTTACAACCTGCTATCTTGGCAGGTGTGGCCAGCATCAATACGGTAGAGAAGAGTGGGGCAGTGCCACCAGGAATGTAGAGACCCACCTTCTCGATGGCTACACTCTTCTGCCAGCATACTACGCCAGGCTGCGTCTCAACCTTCTTGCCCTTGAACTTCTGCGACTCGTGGAAGGCCTGAATGTTGTAGTGAGCCACCTGGATGGCAGCTTTCAACTCAGGACTAACCAGCGCTTCGGCCTCGTTCATCTCGGCCTCGGATACTGCCAGTGTGGGCAGGTCAACGTGGTCGAACTTGAGTTCGTAACCCTTCACGGCATCGTCGCCGCGCTTCTTGACGTCGGCCAGCACCGATGCTACTGTATCGTTTAGTTGCGAAACGTCGAGATGAGGACGCTCCACAATCTTTGCCCAATCACTTCTGTCTGGATATCTGATGATAATCATAGAATCATTTTTTCGATTGGCGTAACCAGGATGCCCTGGGCGCCCATTTCCTTCAGCTTGCCAATGATATCCCAGAACTGCTTCTGGTCGAGTACGGTGTGAACAGAGCACCACTCCTCATCGGCCAGAGGGATGATGGTGGGACTCTTCAATCCGGGCAGCACGTCGATAATCTCCTGCAGGCGGGCCTT
>NZ_CAMJFM010000050.1 GCF_946404925.1 uncultured Prevotella sp.
CCTCGGGGCAGCGATGCCCTGCGTATAAAGCCAACGACCTGCACTTGAGGGGTTCGCCCCTCATACTGCAGCGAGGCTGTTTCATAAAGTAGATTTTCCGTTCATATAATATATAGTTGGTTGCTTTTCTGAAATTGTTTTTTGAGATTCTAATCATTTTTTACCCCTCAAGCCAGCAGTGATGCTCGCTTGAGGGGATTTTTGTTTATTTTCTTGGATTAATTAAAAAAATATTATATCTTTGCAACCATAAAAGTATGTTTAACTTCATTATTTCCAAATTCTAGATCATAGGAATGTATATGAGGTGTTTTATATTGAGTCTATTAATCTGCGTTGTTAACGTAGTTTTTTCGCAAAACATATCTGTTAGCAGCTTCAAACTGCTAGAAACGGATATGGATGCTAATCTGCAGGGCACAAGGGAACTTGATCAAAATGGCGAAACCGCAGCATTGATAAAAATTGTAACCACAGAAAGAGGTTTTGGTTTCAGCTGCGGTGCTATAGGCATAGTAAAAACATTAGAAACCCCAGGAGAGATATGGCTTTATGTACCAAGAGGTGCTCAAAAGATTACAATCAAACATCCTCAACTAGGAGTTCTACGAGACTGGCATTTTACCACCACAATACAAGGTGGTAGAACATATGAGTTGATTTTGAATACAGGTAAGGTTACAACCATAGTAAAACAAGCACGTACATCTCAATATGTAGTATTCCAATTAACCCCCAAAAACGCCATTGTTGAATTAGATGGGCAACTACTCCAAACGAACGATGGTGTTGCTAGAAAACTGATTAAGTTTGGTACATATAATTATAAAGTACAAGCACCTGATTATTTACCGTTTTCAGGTAAGGTTACAATAAACAACCCTAATGAAAAGACTATTGAGAATGTTGTCTTAAAGCCTAATTTCTCCATGGTTACGATTAACGTTGACGACAATTCAGAGATTTGGATTAATGGAGAAAAACGAGGGCAAGGATCTTGGTTTGGCAATCTTGGCGCTGGCGAGTATGAATTTGAGGCAAAGAAGCCCAATCACAGAAGCACTCTGCTAAAAAAGAACATTATTGTAACCGAAGAATCACAAACCTATCAATTAGAAAAGCCTAAACCAATAATGGGCGAAGCGAATATTGATAGCGACCCTTCAATGGCCGAACTTTTAATAGATGGAAAAAAACATGGGGAGACACCATTTTATGATTCTATTATGATTGGAAATCACCGCGTAACAATTTCCAAGAAAGGCTATGAAACTTATCATCAAGACATAAATATTGAAGAGGACAAACGTTTCGACCTGACTGCTCAATTAATAAAAATATCAGAGAATGTTATTAAGAAACAAGAATTGTCATCTAAAACAAAGTTTGACGAATTAAAGTATACTGGCAAGAAAACTGATGATGGCGGTGTTTATTATGGCAATTTGAAAAAAGGCAAGCCAAATGGAATTGGAAAGGCCACATATAATAACGGCAATAAATACGAAGGAGAATACGTTAATGGGAAACGCCACGGGCATGGAGTTTACACTTTCTATGACGGAGAAATCTATGATGGTGAATGGTTTGAAGGGCAACAGCATGGAAAAGGGATTTACTATTTCAACAACAATAACAGATACGAAGGTCTATGGTATCGCGACTATCAACAAGGCCAAGGTATAATGTATTATTTCAATGGCGACAAATACGATGGAAATTGGCAGCAAGACAAACGCTCTGGTTATGGTGTTTACACATATTCAAATGGCGCATACTATAAAGGAGAATGGAAAAATGACAGAAAGGAGGGAACAGGAATGATGGATTGGGGCGACGGCTCTGTATATGAGGGCGAATGGGCATATGACAATTTATTTGGGAAAGGTACATACAAATATGCTAATGGAGATATGTATACAGGGCAATTTGATAGTTCCCAAATGCACGGAAAAGGCATTTATAAATTTAATAATGGAGATGTATATGAAGGGGATTACAGACAAGGCGAACGTACAGGCCAAGGCATTTTTAAATACGCATCCGGCGATTTGTATACGGGAGATTTTAAAAACGGCAACAGAGATGGCCATGGAACATACAAATGGGTGGATGGCTCTATTTATATAGGGCAATGGAAAAACGACAAACCACATGGCAAGGGTCATTACACAGATAGCAAAGGTAAATCATATGAGGGTTTATTTAAAGATGGGAAACCATCAAAGGGCCAATAACCCTCTGTCTAATTATACTTCAAAAGCTGTCCAGGCCTTAATCTTGTTGTCTTGCTAATATTATTAAGTTTACACAGATTATCTACTGTTGTATTGACTTTTCGCGCGATAGCTGGTAGTGTATCACCAACCTTTACTTTATAATAGTGTACATTTATTTTTGAAGAACCGTTAATAGCATTACTCTCATTTATACTATCCTCAGATTCAATTAATTTAGCAAGAACCATTTTATCAACATCTTTCATCTTTTCGTCTACAGGAGCTGTTTTAGAAGCGCTGTTTCCAGAAGAATAAATTGAAGTAAGAGGCTTACTCTTTCTATCATTGGGTGCCTGCTTTGGCAACAGGTCTTGACCATATGCCAAAGCAGATATAATGAGGGATGTGATTACAAATAGACTTCTCATATTTAATCTATCAAGAATGATTATTGTTTAATTACCCATGTTGTGCAGTTAAGCAGTCCACCCTCCTTTGCTACCTCATTGTAGTCTATCGTTTCAATGATTCTATCAGGGAAAGTTGCTTTAAGAACACTAAAAGCTTTATCATCTTCTTCCTTTCTTCCAAAGACAGGCATAACGATTAAGTTGTTTACCTCTAAATAATTAACATATACTCCTATTGCGCTATATGGGTGTTCGGGATCCTTCTTCTCAATAAAGAAAGGCATCTCAATGTATTTCAATTTAAATTCTTCTATGGCTTTTTGCATTCCGTCTTTTATATATTGGTACTCATTAGCCAAACAATTACCAAGTATAGTGTTGCGATCGACGAATCTAACCATGCCATCAGCATGACCTGTTAGGTCATCTTCTTTCGATCTGTATGCAGGAATAATGATAATTTCGCATTCCAACAACTCTGCTAACTTCTTCTTTAGTTCATCTTTATCAATATCAGGATTTTCAGAATAGATTCTATCTGTAAGAATGGCTCGATCTTCACATATCAGTACATTTCCTCCATCAATATTAATCTTAGAGAACCGAGGTGTAAGGCCGTTAGCTTCACATACCACTTTAACATCAGAGCGCGAATCTTCCCATTCTTTACTTCCTCTTAGATAACTTGGGTCGTAAGTAAATTGAATCAGTTTTCCAGATGGAGTCTGAACTGGCATATAATCGCGACACCAGATATCTTTTGTAGCTTTTAGAAATGAGTATTTAACATTATGTTTGTCTAAGATTGCCGTTAGTTTATCACAAGTAACTGAATACTTTTTCTTTAGTTCTTCAGACAGATACACAATTTGTTCTTTATAAGTATTTACTGAAATAGGTGCTGATTTTTCAAACCTAATTGGCTCTACTATCGCAGCCTCCAATTCTTCATTAACAGATTGTCTTTTCTCGAAATATCTTGTTTTTAAGGAGTCCCTTATGTAACCTAATACATTCTTTGACATCTCGTCAGTAGGCTTAATGTTATTACTATCACAGATATCAAATAACAATTCTTCAGGCCTACGCTTCCCTAATTCAAATGATTGAATATACTCATTAGTAATTTGGTTATTAAAGAATTCGTAGCTATTCAGTTTCTTTAATATTTTCTTTCGTTGTGACTCAGACGTATCCTTATGGACCAACTGGTCAAACAAATCTTTTGCCGGACGTTTACGAAATAAATCCACATCAAATACTTCAAATTTGATTCCAAGAGCGACAGCAATTGTTACTAAAGTGCCAATAATTCCGATAATAGATTCTAGACTCATAGACTTATTATTATGTTATTAGGTTTCTTGGGGCAAAGATAGAGAATAAATTTGTAAAATGCAAGTTTTTTCCAAAGAAAGTACTAAAAGACATCGCGCTATAACGCTATAACGCAGTCACTTTTGATTTTTCATATATACAAATAATTAGCGAGGGAGGCCGCGCGGCGGGGATATACTTATTTTAATTTAATGATATCAGCCCAGCGGGTGGTTGGGTTTGGGCTTTTGTGATCGTGCTTAATGGCGTTGGCGAATACGTCTGCTTTTCCTGCGCCATTCTTCTTGGTGTACTGCTGTGAGCCTAAGACAATTGTCTCAGAACCATGCAGGCGATTGATGCGGTCGACGACTTCATCGAGCCGCTTCATCTTCTGGAACTGCTCGGCATTAATATCGAACAGGTCTTGCTGGATTGGGCTGTCAGGACCAATGCCCATCACAATAACTCCGGCTTTCTTGTACTGGTAGCCTTGGCGATAGATTTGTTCAAGTACGCTATTAGCTGCTTTAACAATACTCATTGTTGAGCTGGATGGTGTTAACAGACGGGTTTCTTGATAGTTCCAATATTGAGCCAAGTCCTCGCGGAACGCGTTTGTATTCAAGAATACGCCCACGATGCTTGCAACCGTATTCTGCTGCCTAAGCTTCTCAGCACAACGGGCAGCGTAGTTTGAAACATGGGTTTTAAGATTGTCGATATCGGATATCATTCCATTGAATGAACGGCTGGTACAGATGCTTTTCTTCTTGGCCAACTGTTCATTAGGCACAGCATCTTCTCCATTAAGTTCCTGCCAGGTGCGAACGATGTTGATGTTATTAAAGGTAAGATGCACCCAGTCTTTGTGGTGCTTGGCAAAGTCGAGGGCTGTTCTGCAGCCGAGGGCTTGAAGCTTAGCGGCATAGCGTCGGCCGATACCCCAAACGTCTTCGATTGGGCACCACTGGAGGGCGCGCTCTCGCTTGTAATCGTTGTCGATCATACAGCAATGCTTGTATGCCTCATACTTTTTGGCAAGCTTCGAAGCTATCTTTGCCAATGTCTTGTTTGGTGCGAGACCAATGCTGATGGGCATACCTACTTCGCGCTTCACACGTTTATGCAGGTTCTCGCCCCACTTCTGCAGATGGTCGAGTTCGATTCCGTCAAGATACATGAAGCACTCGTCTATTGAGTAGCGGAAGTAAGCTGGCGTTTCTTGTCGGATGATGCTAACCACACGGCCTGTCAGCTCTCCGTACAGCTCGTAGTTAGACGAGAAAACGGCAATCTTCTGCCCAGGGAACTGCTGTTCTAACTGAAAGTATGGTGTACCTTCCTTGATACCCATAGCTTTAGCCTCGTTGGAGCGTGCTACTACGCAGCCATCGTTGTTTGATAGAACGACAACGGGAACGCCTTTCAGGTCGGGCCTGAAAACGCGCTCACAGCTTACGTAGCAGTTATCCAAGTCAGCTATTCCGTACACGGCTTTACATTAAACATTAAACATGAAACATTAAATTTTCTCGAATGTACGGATCATGTGAATGACTGTGCCCCAGATTTCAAATTCGTCGGGGTTGTCAATCTTGAATACAGGGAAATCAGGATTGGCAGGTCGAAGCTCAATATAGCCTTCACTACGATGTGTCAGGTCGAGATACTTCATAGTGAATCCCCCATCCCACCAAGCTACGACGATTGACATATGGTGTGGTTCTACGGCACGATCGATAATAACGCGGTCGCCATCGAAAAGGCCTGCGTCTCTCATTGACTCGCCTTCTACCTTGCCATAGAACGTAGCTTCGGGATGTTTGATGAAGTCGCGATTAAAGTCCAGAGTGTCGTGCAAGTAGTCGTCAGCAGGTGATGGAAATCCTGCTACGATACTGGCATCCTGAAGCTCCAGCTTTTCTTCGAAAACTCCTTTTATTATCTTTATGTTGCCCATTTCATTTATGTTTTATGGGCGCAAAGATACATCATTTTATGATGATAGCCAAATGAATATAATAAAAAAAAGACCTGTCATCGCGGCAGGCCTTTATTTTTTTACTAATTTACTTTCGTCATTTCGAAGGTAGAGGTGAAGGTGGTGCCGTCTTCTTTCTGACGCAGGGCCTTCCACTTCATCACGCCGTCAGTGATGGTGATTTCCCACCACTCGCGGTTCTCTACTCCGTTGTCTATCCAGCGGGTGCAGAGCAGTGTGCCATCCACGAAGTATTCGTTCAGCGTATTGGTAGCATAAGGCACCCAACTGTCACCATCCTTTACATAATATACATACGTTCCGTCGGCCTTATACTCCCAGCGGTGCTCCTGCCCGTCGTCGAATACCGAACCCTCGCTTGTGCTGCGGCCATCGCCCATTGTAATAGTTTCTTAGTCATATCGATATAAATTAAATTGTTATAGTAATATCTATATTATATTTTATTGCAGTATTTCCATGATTTTCGGCACGATCTGTTTGCGCGACAGGTGCTCCTTGGTGTAGGTCACGCCTGGGCGGAGCGAGGCGCCGAAGATGGCCTCGGCCACGGCCTGTGCCCCTTCGCCGTAATAGATAAAGTAGAGCCCGTTGTCCACGTAGGGCGTGTCAGGGTCGCTCTGGTCGGGATTGGACACCTCGACGTCGATCTTGGCAAACAGCATGTCGCGCCCGTTGTCCTGCAGCACTGCGGGCATCACGGCCAGCATGCGGCTGAGGAAGTCGTCGGCCTCGTCGGCCTTGCATTCCAGCGACCCGATGCCGATGGCCTTGCCGCCGATGTCGTAATCCTTGTAGTCGGACACGAAGATCGCGCTGTCGCTCATGCCGTCGTAGTTGTTTGCGGCTTCAACCATCAGGCGGTTGATCTCGGCCACCTCACCCTCCAGTCTCAGCTGGCCTACGAGCGCCGTCCATGCCACCGAGTCCTCGTGCTGAGTAGTGGTCTTAGTCAGATTACGTGTGTCGGAGAGTAGTCCCGACAACAATATCTTGGCAGTCTCATCATCAATGGCCACGCCCAGCTCGTTGTAGCACTCATAGATGATGGTGCAGGTGGCACCTATCATCTCGCGGCGCACGTAGGGGATACCGCTGTCCTTGATGTCGCCCTCCACGTGGTGGTCTATCTTCTGCAGTATTCGGGCCTCCCTGGCGCCGTCCACACACTGGGCATAGTCGGTGTGGTCGGTCAGTATCAGTCGCGTGTCGGCAGCCACGGCGGTCTTCAGCTCCGGCACGTTGAATCCGAACCGCTGGGCGATGAACTCAGTTTCACGGTTGATGGGGCTCGAAATCTTGGCCTTGCAGTTATAGCCTAATGCCCGCATCAGCCTGGCATAGCCCAGCGACGAGCAGACGGCATCCACGTCGGGCGTTTTGTGACCATACACGAATGTCGTGTCCGGTCCCCAGTCCAGCCCTTGCAACACGGCCCGGTACGCCGCCCCCGGTCCGTCGGCCGGATCGATGACCGCATTGTCGTCGCTGCTGCATGAGGCGGCGGCGAGGCTGATGCCGCAAATCAGAACTGCGGCTAGCGCCCATTGATATAGGTTCTTAGTCATATCGGTCAAAAATAAATTGTTGTAATAATCTTGGTTGCAAATATAACAAAAAATTCACATACATACAACAAAATAGCGAACTTTTTTCACTATTCAGGCAGGGGAATGCCGCGCGGCGGGGGCGGCAGCCCCATAGAGCGGGGTGGCGGGAGAAATGCGACAGCGAGCGGGGACGAAGCGCACTGACACGATATCAGCAGCCTACTTTATCATCTTATGAATCTGTTTATCGGTGGCTTGGGGAAGGATGGATTTTAGGTGATTGAAGATGCGTTGATAGGACTCCTGAGGGGTGCGGGAGCATTGGCACATATCGCGAGTGTAGAGTTGCTCGGGGGTGGTGAGCAGCGACCAACCCCAACCATACTCGTGATGGTGTTTATCGACGGGATAAACGAAATCTTCGGTAACAATCCTGGTGGCCATCTGCAGACGGGTGACGTAGCCATCGAACTTGCTGCGCATCTTGGGGCCATCGAAACCGCAGGCAGCACGTAGCTCGCGAGTAATGAGACTGCCTTGTTCGGCTAGGGTAAAAAGGATAGCCTCATCGATACTGCCCTCGGCGGGCGCAGGATGGATGCTGCGACGATAATTGCAGAAGTCGGGCCACCACTGCCTGCTGATAAAGCCGGCCTTGCCAGCAAAGAACTTGCCATAGACCAAGCCGCCATCGGAAATCATCTGGCCCTTCCACTTCCACAAAGGCCAATCCCATCCGCCATCGCTAAACACCACATAGCGACAATCGTCGGTAACAAGATCCTCGGCCGAGAAGCCACGGATGCCGCTATCCAAGAGTGGCAGAAAGCCTAACTGCTGGATCATCGCTACGAGCTGTGCACTGTTATGAGCCTGATTCATAGTGAAAAACGTAATAAGCGGTTTAACTAACACGGAGACAGAGCATGGTGAGATCGTCGTTGGCCTCGGCACCACGGCGATGCTCGGCTACTTGGGCGGCAAGTGTCTCGATGACCTGCTGGGCGGTGTCGAAGTGGGTGTTGCGCAGGATGTCGAGCAGGCGATCGTCGCCAAACTGAACCTGCTGCGGGTCTTCGGCCTCGTTGAGTCCATCGGTATAGACGAACAGCGGACGGCCCTTGATCGAGTCTATCTCCTCGCCTATGTACTCCAAATCGGGCCACAAACCAATGGGGGCGTTGGACTCCATCTGGAGGAAATCGCCATGATTTTCACCACCACCAATTACGGGAGGATTATGGCCGGCATTGCAGAAGTGGAGATGGCCGTTGTCCATATTAAGCATGCCTATCCACATGGTGACGAACATGCCGTTGACATTATCCTCGCCACCTAGCTCATAGTTCATGCGAGTGCAGATTTCGGCAGGCATCATATCCTGATTGGCCAAGGTGCGGAACAAGCGGGTGGCCTGGGCCATGAAGAGCGAAGCGGGAACTCCCTTACCGCTGACATCGCCAACAGCGAAGTAGAGCATGTGGCCACGTATCAGGTAGCCGTAAAGGTCGCCACCAACCTCCTTGGCGGGGGTCATAGAGGCATACATATCGAGGCCCTCGCGATGCGGGAACTCGTGGGGAACCATAGACATCTGAATGTCGCGTGCAATCTGGAGTTCGCCCTCAATACGATGCTGAACGGCCTCCATCTTTGCCGCACGGCGACGCAAAACTGAATAAACGATGAAGAAGAAAGTGAGCAATACGATAGCAATGAGCAGCGCCGTGATGCGGGTTTGCAACAGCGAGGCCTCTTTCTCAGCTATCTGCGCCTCTTTGTCGTTCATATCGTAGATGGTGGCCAGCTCGGCGGCCTTGTCGCGCTTTACCCATACGCGGGCCGAATCTAAGGAATTAACGATGCGCGTGGCAATAGCCAAAGCAGAATCGCGACGACCTACGCCAAGATAGGCTTTGAACCTTAAAGCAACAAAACCAGAGACATTATCTAAGGTCCACTTCATTTTGCGATAACGCAAAAATTCCTCAATGCGATCGATATTCTTCAAGGCTTGGTCGTATTGATGCGATTCGAGCAGATAATCGACTGAGTTGAAACGACCCGCCTGTGTATTATAATAAGGATTCTTAATAGCCTGCTGGTAAGCCAGCTCAGCCTCGGCAGTACGGCCCATACGATTAAGGAACAAAGCCTTCATCATTAACACTTTGTAGTTCATACTTTCTACAGTGTTTTTGGGACCATATTTCTGTACATAGTCATTTATATATGTCTCGGCGAGTTGCAACCATTTCATGGAACGATCATCTTGCTTCATATTACAGTAAGCAATCATAGCAGAATTTGCCATACGAATACGAACAACCTCGTAGCGCTGCAAAGCTGCAGAGTCGCCATGAGCATCGACTTCATACTTATCTATAAGGCCAATGGTTTTCTTTAGCTGCGCCTCAGCCTCATCAAAGCGATACAGATAGATATTAAAATAGCCCAGCAGAGAGTTTAGTAACAAATAGTTGGACACAAGCTTATGATGACTGGCTATAAAATCGGGATCGGCAGAATCGAGAAACTGTTTTGTACGTCGCAAGCCACGCTCATAATGTCCGTTAAGATAATCAAGCTGAAGAGACATTCCTGCAGTCATGGAATGATAGTAACGATCCTGATAATTCTCTATCTTGCGATTTAATGCGGTATCGGCAATGGCCATAGCAAGCGTATCGTTGACATCGGCATAATAGTTTACCATAAAAAAGTCGGCCCCCATACGGCCAATAACACCGGCTTGCAGCAAACTGTCGATAGTACGAGGAACCGAACTTGACGCCAAATAAATACTATCTAGCTTATCGGGATTGAAGTTACTTGTATGCGGCGCCTTACCACACGACAAAAGAATGAATACAAAAGCCACAAAGGCTATTATTATGCGATTAGCAAATTTCATGATAGTTGCTGGTATGAAATTAATTTTGGTTGCAAATATAAGCACTTTCTACGAAAAATGCAAAAAAAACGACGAATAATTGGCTGTTTGGAGTTTTTTTCGTAACTTTGCACCCCAAATTAAAGGATTGAACAGAATATGGCAGAAACAAGCAACAGCATTCTACAGAAATTAGACGGTCTGGAGGCCAGATTTGAAGAGGTGTCGACACTGATTACCGACCCCGATGTGATAGCCGACCAGCAGAGATTCGTAAAACTTACTAAGGAATATAAGGACCTGGGCGACATTATGGACGCCCGCAAGCGTTATATTGCCTGCCTGAACGGCATTAAAGAGGCTAAGGACATTCTGGCCAACGAGAGCGACCCAGAGATGAAGGAGATGGCTCGCGAGGAACTGGCTATGAACGAGGAACTGCAGCCACAACTGGAGGAGGAAATCAAGATAGCATTGATACCAAAGGATCCTGAAGACGCTAAGAACGTAGAGATGGAGATACGCGCTGGAACAGGTGGCGACGAGGCTTGCTTGTTTGCCGGCGACCTGTTTAAGATGTACAAGAACTACTGCGAATCGAAGGGATGGAACCTGAGCATCACCTATGTATCGGAGGGTGCTGTAGGCGGATTCAAGGAGATTGACTTCTCGGTAAGTGGTGCCGACGTTTATGGCACGCTGAAGTACGAGAGCGGTGTACATCGTGTGCAGCGAGTGCCTGTAACCGAGTCGAACGGACGTATGCAGACCAGTGCCGCTACGGTAGCTGTGCTGCCCGAGGCCGACAAGTTTGAGGTACACGTGAACGAGGGTGAAATCAAATGGGACACCTTCCGAAGCAGCGGTGCTGGTGGTCAGAACGTAAATAAGGTGGAATCGGGTGTGCGCCTGCGCTATATGTGGAAGAACCCTAACACAGGCGAGACCGAGGAGATATTGATTGAGTGTACAGAGACTCGCGACCAGCCTAAGAACAAGGAGCGCGCCCTGAGCCGCCTGTACACATTTATCTACGACAAGGAGCACCAGAAGTATGTAGACGACATAGCCAGCCGCCGAAAGAGCCTGGTATCTACTGGCGACCGCTCAGCCAAGATTCGTACCTACAACTTCCCACAGGGTCGTGTGACCGATCACCGCATTGGCTACACCACCCACGACTTGCAGGGTTTCCTGGGTGGCGACATTCAAGCCATGATTGATGCGCTGACAGTAGCCGAAAATGCTGAGCGCATGAAGGAGAACGAACTGTAAGACATTAAAGATTAAAGATTAAACATTAAAGATTAAACATTAAAGATTAAAGATTAAACATTAGATATGACCAGACAGGAGTTAATAAAGCAGATACGCGAGAAGCAGAGCTTTCTGTGTGTAGGACTGGATACAGACCTGGACAAGATGCCCAAGGGGCTGAAGGAGATTGTGAAGAAGGAGTATGAAGAGGAGGAAATGACCTTCGGCATGCTGCTTGAGTTTAACATCCGCATTATCGACGCTACTGCACCCTACTGCGTGGCCTACAAGCCAAACCTGGCCTTCTACGAGGCTTACGGTATGGAGGGTATAGCTGCTTTCGAGGGTACCATCGAGTATCTGCAGGAGAACTATCCTAATCACCTGATCATCGCTGATGCCAAGCGTGGAGATATCGGAAATACATCAAAGATGTATGCCAAAACATTCTTCGAGGAGTACAACGTAGATGCACTGACCGTGGCTCCATACATGGGTGAGGATTCAGTAACACCATTCCTGGGTTACGACGGCAAATGGGTAGTACTGCTTGCACTGACATCAAATAAAGGTAGTCATGATTTCCAGCTGACTGAAGACGCCAACGGCGAGCGCCTGTTTGAAAAGGTGCTGAAGAAGAGTCAGGAATGGGGCAATGACGAGAATATGATGTACGTGGTAGGTGCTACACAGGGCAAGATGTTTGAGGACATCCGTAAGGTGGCTCCAACTCACTTCCTGCTGGTTCCTGGTGTTGGTGCTCAGGGTGGCAGCCTGGAGGAGGTTTGCAAATATGGTATGATTGACGACTGCGGACTGCTGGTTAACTCAAGCCGTGGCATCATCTACGCATCGAGCGAAAAGGACTTTGCCGAGGTGGCTGGCCAGAAGGCCAAGGAGCTGCAACTCCAAATGGCTGAAATTCTTTCAGCCAAGAAGTGAGAGGTGAGAAGCTAGAGGTGAGAAAGTGAGCGACGTTAAGATTATAAACGACCCGGTTTTCGGGTTTATCAAAATACCTAAGGGCATACTCTATGGGATTGTAGAGCACCCCTTGTTTCAGAGGCTAAACCGCATCAATCAGCTGGGGTTAGCCTCTGTGGTGTATCCTGGGGCAAGGCATACGCGATTCCAGCACTCACTAGGTGCATTCCACCTGATGAGCGAGGCTATACAGAACCTGCAACAGAAGGGTAACTTCATCTTCGACTCGGAGGCCGAAGCCGTACAGGCCGCCATCCTGATGCACGACATAGGTCACGGCCCATTCTCGCACGTGCTGGAAAACACGCTGATTCACGGCATCAGTCACGAGGAGATATCGCTGATGATGATGGAGGAGATAAACCGAGCGATGAATGGACAACTGAATCTGGCCATCTCGATATTCAAAGGCGAGTATCCCAAGAACTTCCTACATCAGCTGATTTCGAGTCAGTTGGATATGGACCGACTGGACTACCTGCGTCGCGACTCGTTCTATACAGGCGTGACCGAAGGCAACATCGGCAGCGCACGTATCATCAAGATGCTCAACGTGATAGACGATTCGCTTGTAGTAGAGCAGAAAGGAATATACTCGCTTGAAAACTACCTGACCACACGCCGACTGATGTACTGGCAGGTATATCTGCATCGCACATGCGTGGCCTACGAAAAGGTATTGGTAAACATGCTGAAACGCGCCAAGGAACTCATCAGCAAGGGTGAGCAGGTGTTTGCATCGCCCGCCCTACTCTACTTCCTCGAGAACGACATCGATGCCGAGTGGTTTGCCACACATCCAGAAGCGCTGCAGAACTACAGCGAGCTTGACGACAGCGACATCTGGAGTGCCATGAAGGCATGGAAGCACCACAACGACAAGATACTCTCGACCTTGGCCACCGACATGCTGGATCGCCGAATATTCAAGGTAGAAGTGCTGGAAGAGATGCCAAGCGACGAACGTATAGAGGAGCTGAAGCGCACCATTGCTGAGAAAATGGATATATCATACGAAGACGCCCACTACATGATGAGCCTGAACACGATACAGAAAGACATGTATAACGTGGACGACGATAAAATACAAATACTTTACAAAAATGGAGAAATAAAGGACATTTCGGAGGCATCGGAACTGCTAAATGTTCAGTTACTTTCAAAAAAAATACGAAAATATTATC
>NZ_CAMJFM010000051.1 GCF_946404925.1 uncultured Prevotella sp.
TGGAGATCCAGGCTCTTGAGCTGGGTGTTCCTTGTAAGACTCGCCATAATGAGGTGGCTCCTAACCAGTTTGAGCTGGCTCCTATCTTCGAGGAGACTAACCTGGCTGTCGATCACAACATGATGCTGATGAGTCTGATGAAGAAGGTGGCTCGTAAGCACGGATTCCGCGTGCTGCTGCATGAGAAGCCATTTGCAGGTATCAATGGTTCAGGTAAGCACAATAACTGGTCACTCTCAACTGACAACGGCATTCTGCTGCATGCTCCTGGTAAGACTCCAGAGGCCAACCTGCGCTTTGCAACCTTCATCGTTGAGACACTGATGGGTGTTTACAAGCACAACGGATTGCTCAAGGCTTCTATCATGAGTGCTACCAACGCTCACCGTCTGGGCGCTAACGAGGCTCCCCCAGCAATCGTATCTTCATTCCTTGGCAAGCAGGTTAGCGAGTTGCTCGACCACATCGAGACTGCCGATAAGGACTTCCTCGCTATGGCTGGCAAGCAGGGCCTGAAGATGGATATTCCTGAGATTCCTGAACTTCTGATTGATAATACCGACCGTAACCGTACCTCTCCATTCGCCTTCACTGGTAACCGTTTCGAGTTCCGTGCTGTAGGTTCTGAGGCTAACTGCGCCAGCGCTATGATTGCCCTGAACAGTGCCGTTGCCGAGGCTCTGGTTGACTTCAAGAAGCGTGTTGACGCTCGCATCCCTGAGTTCGAGAAGAAACTGGCTGGTACTGAGCACAGCGCTAAGTTCCACGCTATCATCGACGTTCTGCGCGAGGATATCAAGACCTGTAAGCCTATCCGCTTTGATGGTAACGGCTACTCTGACGAGTGGGTTGCTGAGGCTGAGAAGCGTGGTCTGGACGTAGAGAAGAGCTGTCCAAAGATCTTCGAGCGTTACCTCGATGAGGCCAGCATCGCTATGTTCGAGAGCCTTGGCGTCATGACTAAGAAGGAGCTCGAGGCTCGTAACGAGGTGAAGTGGGAGACCTACACCAAGAAGATTCAGATTGAGGCTCGCGTACTTGGCGACCTTTCAATGAACCATATTATTCCTGTGGCTACCAGCTATCAGAGTCAGTTGTTGAAGAACGTTGAGAATATGGTATCTGTATTCCCCGTTGACAAGGCTGAGAAGCTGAACGCTCGTAACATCAAGATTATCGAGGAGATTGCGGAGCGCACATCGGCCATCGAGAAGGGTGTTGAGGAGCTGGTAAATGCTCGCAAGCTTGCTAACAAGATTGACGACGAGCACGACAAGGCCATCGCCTACCACGATACCGTAGAGCCTAAGCTCGACGAGATTCGCTATCAGATCGATAAGCTTGAACTGATTGTTGACGATGCTCTGTGGCCACTTCCAAAGTACAGAGAGTTACTGTTCATCCGATAACAGAGACATCAAACAATTCTTTTTTTGGTTGTTTGAAGTTTGCGTGGGGATTTGATGCTGAGATAGCATCAAGTCCCTCTTTTTTATCGCTATTTCGCTACTTCACTACTTCGCTGCTTCATTTACCTCTTTCGAGCTATGACGTAAATGATGACTGGCGCACCAATGAGTGGGGTGACGGCATTCAGGGGGATAACCCCGCTCTCGCCAGGCAAGTAGCAGATGAGGTTACATACCAAGGCAACAACCGATCCGCAAAGCAATGTGGCGGGCAGCAGTTGGCGATGATTATCAGTAGTAAGTAGCAAACGTGCTATATGAGGAACGGCCAAGCCGATAAAGGCTACAGGTCCGCAGAAGGCAGTAGTGATGGCTGTAAGCAAACCTGTTACTATCAACAGCCAGTTGCGTACTCGCATGATGTTTACTCCCAGATTCTCTGCATATCTGTCACCCAGCATCAGCGCGTTAAGGGGTTTTATGAGCAACAGGGCACCAAACAATCCGGCCAGGGTGACGATGGCAAACACAGGCATGTTGGCCATCGACACACCTCCAAATGAGCCCATGCCCCATACCATATACGACTTGACACCCTCGTCGGTAGCAAAGAAGTTGAGTAGCGATATGGCCGAATTAGAGATGTAGCCAATCATAATACCTATGATGAGTAGCATGACGCTGTTGCGAACCAAGGTAGAGAAAAAGAAGATGATGGCCATCACCGTCATGGCTCCTACAAAGGCGGCCATCAGGATGGCGGCAAAACCTGTGATGCTGACAGAACCAACAGAAAGTCCGCCACCAAGGAACAACATTACCAAAGCCACACCAAGGCCTGCACCACTATTTACACCAAACACGCTTGGACCAGCCAGAGGGTTGCGGAAGGCCGTCTGCAACATCAGTCCGCTAACAGCTAAGGCTGCACCACACAGGGTGGCTGTGATGGCTTGAGGCAATCGCGACTCAAGAACAATGAACTGCCACGAAGCCTTGCTGGCCTCGTTGCCCAATAGGATACTGACAACATCAGCGGCTGGAATCCTGACCGATCCCAACAGCAGATTGAGGGCGAAGAGAATGATGACCACTAATCCCAATCCCAGGCAATAAGCTGTACCTTTGTTCATACAGTGGGCAAAAATACAAATAAATTATCAATTATCTACGCCATTCGTCACATTTTTGCCGTTTATCACACCATTCGTCACAAAATAGGGCAGAATATCCCAAAAATTTGTGGCATTTTGCAACTAAATGTAATTTTGCAGCGTCAAATAGCAAAACGAAATTTGTAAGTGATGAAAGATATGAAAAAGCTAAATTTAAGAATGACAGCTCTGATAGCTGCAATGATGATGACTGTTATGAGTTTCGCTGAGACACAGGACTGGGGCGGACGCGTAATAGATAAGAACGGTGAGCCTATGCCATTCGTTAACGTAGTGCTGCTGTCGCTGCCCGACTCTGCATTCGTGCAGGGCGGTATGACCGACGATCAGGGTATGTTTAAGATTGTAACAGATGTAAACGAAGGATTGTTTAAGGTAACAAGCGTGGGATATCAGACCTTATATATAAAGGCTGGTCAGGACTTGACCATCCAGATGAAGGAAGACACCCAGTTGCTGAAGGAAGTGGTAGTAAAGGGTCAGTTGCCTAAGACTCACGTGAAGGGCGACGCCATGCGTACCACAGTAGCTGGAACCATCTTGGAGAAGGCAGGAACAATAACCGATGCACTCACAAAAATTCCATCGCTCGATGCAGAGAAAGATGGTGGCATCAAGGTGCTGGGTCGTGGTGCTGCCGAGATATACATCAATGGTCGCAGACTGCAGGATGTAAGCGAGCTGGGTCGTATCAACTCCGATCAGATACTGCATGTAGATGTAGTTCAGAATCCTGGCGCACGCTATGCTGCATCGACCAAAGCCGTAGTTCGCATCACACTGAAGAAGGCTCAGGGTGAGGGTTTCAGTTTCCAGGAGAAAGCTCAGGGCATGTATCAGTATGGCTGGTCGGCCAACAACCTGCTCGACCTCAACTATCGTACAGGTGGACTCGACCTCACAGCCTCATTCTGGGCTGGTACTTATGGTCACAACAAGAGTCTGCAGGAAGACGATATGTACTATCTGGTGGGTATGGACGAGGTTAACGGCTACTCAAAGCAGGAAACCAGACATAAGTGGAAGGGTTTGCTGCCACAGCTGCAGGTGAACTACATGATCGATGAGAACCATAGTCTGGGTGCTTTCTATAAGTACGACTATCACCCCAGTGGTACGTTGACCAGTCAGTTTAATACCGACGAATACCAGAATGGTATCTTCACAGAGCGTTCGGAGAGTGAGGTGTGGATGGACGAGAAGTTCAAGAAGCACATTTTCAATGCCTATTATAATGGTAGGGTGGGCAATCTGGGTATCGACCTGAATATCGACGGACTCTTTGACAATACTGAGACACCAGGAAATACCAAGGAATTGGCTTGGGCTGATGGTATGAAGACTGGTACTCCTGATGTACGTTACATCGAAAGCAACACCAAGAGTGCTAACAACTTCTGGGCTTCAAAGCTTATCTTCAGCTATCCGATACTGAAGGGTAACCTCTCAGTAGGTGGCGAGTACTCGTACAACCATCGTACTGATGCCTATTCGTTTGAGGCTTCTGAGGCTGTGCCAGTAACCACTACCGATACAGAGATCAACGAGAAGAGTGCTGCTGGATTCGTGGAGTACGGTCGTCAGTTTGGTAAGGTGTTTGTTCAGGCTGGTCTGCGCTACGAGCATCTGCAGAACGACTATTACAACTTTGGCAAACGCGATGATGAGGTGTGTCGTAACTATGGCGACTGGTTCCCAACATTAGTCATCTCTGCGCCGATAGGTAAGGTACAGACATCGCTCTCGTATCGTTGCGACATCGATCGCCCTGCATATGGAAATCTTACAAGCTCTACGATTTACCTGAACCGTTATGCTTATCAGAGTGGTAATCCATATCTGAAGCCCATGTACACCAAAAGCATTGTACTTAACCTGGGCTATAAGTGGATGGGAATGAGCATTAATTATAGTCTGGTGAAGGATGCAACAACCATGTCGACAGAACCATATCCTGGTGCCGATGATCCACTGATCTGCTTGCTACGTCCTATCAACACAAAGGATAATTATAACCAGTTGAGCTTCAATCCATACGCCAGTCCTACTATTGGTTGCTGGCATCCCACATGGTATGTCTATCTGCTTTTCCAGGACTATAAGGCTCCAACAGCCCATGGTACTACCATCACGCTCGATCATCCTTATCTGCAATTAGGGTGGGATAATACCATCGAGCTGCCAAAGGGCTGGCGTATCAATGCTGGTACTCGTTTCAGTCCAAAGGGCGATGTTGGTAACTTCCGCATGCTGAAGGCTCAGGGACGTCTTGACCTCGGCGTACAGCGCGACATCAATCTGCGCCGTATGGGCTTGCTCACCCTCGACCTGCGTTGCAACGACATATTTAGTAGCGACGAAACCAAGGCTACACTGTATGGTCCACGTGAGCTGACCGTGCTTAATCCAGTACGTCGCACCTTCGTTATGAATCTGACATGGAAGTTTAACGAGGCTCGCTCTAAGTATCGTGGTAGCGGTGCTGGTGAGAAGCAGAAGGCACGTATGTAGATAAGAGATAACGTTATGAATAGATTATTGTTTTCAGTCTTAGCCTTTGTCTGCATGGTGGGCAGGGCACAAACACAAGAACCACAAGACTCGGTTGATAGATTGTTAGAGTTGAAGGAGGTCGTCGTTAGGGGCGGCCTCCCCAACACGCGTTTAAAGGGTAATGCCATGATAACCCGTATCGAGGGTACGTCATTGTCGTCATCAGGCACACTGGGCGAGATGCTGGTAAAAGTGCCTGGCATGACTGGTACTGATGAGGCTCCAGAGGTGTTGGGTAAGGGCTCACCACTTATCTATATTAACGGGCGACTGATGCGCGATGACAGCGAGCTGAAGCGTCTGCGTAGTGAGGATATTCGCGATGTAGAGGTGATTAATAACCCTGGGGCCCAATACGATGCCCAGGTACGAGCCGTGGTCCGTATCCGCACTCGTAAACTGCAGGGCGATGGATTGAGTCTCGACCTGACGCTGGCTAACGAGCGCGACTTGCGTTATGACTTCGATCGTCCACAGGTCAAGGTGGGGGCTAACTATCGTAAGAATGGTGTTGACGTGTTTGGCTCTGTGTATTTCTTCCATCAGGACTATCGCCAGTATAGTACCATCGAGGATATCACCACAACAGATAAGGTGTTCCGTCAGTATGGCCCCTATACGATGACGTGGAAGTATAATAACCTGACCTATACGGCTGGTGTGAACTGGCAAATAAATGATAACCACTCACTGGGTGTACGTGCCGACTTGACACATCGTCCCAAAGCAGGAACCAATCAGGTGATATACGATGAGGATGTGTTTGAGAACAATGCGCTTATAGACCATCTCTATTCGCACCAGACCAGTAAGGAGACTAAACCATTGGGCTGGCTCACCAATGCCTATTATAATGGTAAGGTGGGCAAGTTGGGTATTGATTTCAACTTCGATTTTATGCGTAATGGAACAGACACCAATCGTGAAAATATAGAGCAGAGTAGGGTGCAGGATGACTTTGTGCTCAGCAAGTCGGGCACTAAGAGTCATCTCTATGCAGGGAAGCTGGTGCTGTCGTATCCTATCTGGAAGGGCGAGCTGGAGGCTGGTACTGAGATGACCTTCGTGAATCGTAACAATACCTATTGGATTGACAAGGCCCTGATAGCCAATACCGATGCTGACATCACAGAGAACAATATCGCTGCCTTTGCAGAGTATGGTTGCGACTTTAAAAAGTATGGTAATGCTTCTGTGGGTCTGCGATACGAGCATACACTCTTGGAGTATGATGATGCTATCAATAAAGCCGACTATCTGCATCGCTCGATGGACGAATGGTTCCCAACGGCATCCTACTCTGTGGCCCTAGGTAAGGTACAGACGGCCTTGTCGTATAGCATGAAGACTTATCGTCCCAGCTTCTTCGCTATGAACGATGCTGTAACGTATATCAGTCGTTATATGTATCAGGCTGGAAACTCCCAGTTGCTCAATGAGCGAGTACGAGATTTGACGCTGAACGTTTCGTATAAATGGATTACTCTGACTGCATCGTACGAGCACCTGACGAACCCCATTACGCAATGGAACTTCGTGACGGAGACTGATGCCATGCTTTGCAAGCACATCAACCTCGACAAACCCATCAACACACTGAGCGCTTATCTGGCTGTAACACCTCGTGTGGGCTTCTGGTCGCTCAATGCCACTGCTGGTATCGAGAAGCAGGACCTCTATCTTGATGTGGAGGGACCCAAGGGTGTTTATCGCGTTTATTACGACAAACCACAATATACGCTTAATGCCTATAACACGTTTACGCTGAAGCATGGTTGGCGTTTCGATGTGAACCTGATGTATCGCTCAAGCGGTTGTTCGTACGTATTTTATAACGATACCTACAATCTGCGTCTGGGCCTGGTGGCACAGAAGAGTCTGCTCAAGGATAACTCGCTCACCCTGCGTGCTGCTGTGCTCGACTGCTTCCAGCGCAATCGAATGAACGAGTTCTCGGATTGTGGTTACAACCAGATTCAACAGAACAACCGTTTCTCAACCCACAAGCTGATGTTTTCAGTCATCTATCGCCTCAATGCCACTCGCAGCAAATATAAAGGCACTGGCGCTGGTAAGGAGGCCCAGGCGAGAATGGGATCATAGCGTAACTAATGGGACATTAGATAGAAACATAAAAATATGGCAATGACCGAAGAGAGACTCAGACAGACGTTTAGCGAAGGCGGCGCACAAGAAATCTACCAGGAAGTTAAGGCTAGTGGTGATTTCCTTGGCTTCGCCCATCGTTATGCATTCAATCTGGATTACCGCGTGGCAAGAAGTTCCTTATGGGGACTGACCAAGGCCAGCAAAGAGGAATTGTCGCAGCTACAAGCGATACAAAATGAATTCATCGACCAGGCCATGCTTACAGAAAACTCATCCGTTAGGCGACTGTCGCTGAACGTCGTTGAGCGACTGAAGATGTCTGAAGATGATCTGCGAACAGACTTTCTTGATTTCTGCTTTGAGCACATGATGGATGTCGAGGAGTATCCTGGCATTCAGTCGGTCTGCATGAAACTTGCCTTCCGTATGTGTAGCTTCTATCCAGAACTGCTGGACGAACTGAAACGTACCATCGAGGCAATGGAGATAGACTATTACAAACCCGCTGTGAAATGCGTCAGAAACAGAATCTTGAACGGCAAACTAAAGTAATTGAACTGCAGGAATAGTGTTAAATCCATGTTAAAATCTTCATTTCTCTTGACTCGTCCCTTAGGTCAACCCCTATCTTTGCGTCTGATTTCGAGATCACAATCAAAAACATCGCGCGATTATGAGTAAAATGAAATTAAAAATCGGAGAGTTCTCACAGATGATGCAGGTAACCGTAAAGACCTTGCGTCACTATGAGCAGAAGGGACTCTTGTTGCCTGACGAGGTGGACGAGTGGACGGGCTACCGCTACTATAGCCTTGATCAGATGCAGAAGCTGCAATCCATCCGCGACCTGCAACGACTCGGTTTCTCGCTTGACGAGATAAAGGACCTGTATGATGACGTATCTCATACACCCAGTGTCCGACAGCTGACGGAAAAGATCAAGGAGACGGAACAACAACTGAAGCAACTGATAGCCCGCCGTAACCGACTGCTCGACTGGAGAGACTCTCGCAAAGAAATGAAGACAATGGAAAAATTCAGTATTCAATCACTGCCCGAAATCATCGTGGCAAGTCATCGTGAAGTCATCCCCAACTATGCCGCCATCGGCCCCATGTGCTATGAGAAGATCGGACCCGAGATGCAGCGTCTTGGCTGTAAGTGTCCGCCTCCAGGCTATTGCTTTACTATAGAGCATAACAAGGAATATACGCCAACGGATATCGACATCGAGTATTGTGAGCAAGTCGAGGAGATGGGCACAGACAGCGCCATCATCAAATTTAAGCGTTTGCCAGCTGTTCCCAAAGCCCTCTGCATGAAGCATGTTGGTCCTTACGAGCGTTTCTACGAATCGTACACCGAGGCTTTCCGCTATATGGAGGAGCAAGGCTACAAGATTGCAGGACAACCCCGCACCTGCTACATCGATGGAGCCTGGAACCAGGAAGACCCTGAGAAATGGCTCTCAGTCATTCAGATACCAATAGAATAATCATAAACTGTCTGTCCCAACAATTTGGGGCAGGCATTAAACATATTAACTATGAAGGAGATAGAAGTAAACTACCCCAACAGTTCCTTCAGTTTGTTGACATTACTGCGCGAAACGGGGATGGCATCGTGACTGTAACGCATCACGAGTTGCATGGCGCGAGAATTGGAGGAAATTTGCTCCACCTGACCGAGATTGACCATGAAGGCACGATGACAACGTACTATCATAGGATAAGCCTCAAGTGCATCTTCCATCTGTTTCATCGTGGCACGAAGCATATTGGTATGCGCTTCATTTCCTTGTAGTTTGCAAACCTTTACATAGTTACCAACTGCTTCTATATATAATAGGTCTGAAATCTCGAGGGTTACATGTTCGTTGGTGTTACCTTCGAGTGTTATCTTTGAATCCTGATCAGTATCACCTGCTGAAGTGTCGTCCTCAGTTTGTTGTGGGACTCCTGCGTTTGAATCCTGCAATTTCTTCAGTTGTTCGTTCAGCAGCTTGGTTTCCTCCAGCTCTGCAGACAGATAATTGCTACGGAACTTGAAGCGCCAGTAGAGTCCGATGGTGAAGGAGAGGAAGGCGATAATCACCAAAGTTTCCAGATAATTGCTCAAAGACAACTTATTACCTTCTACTAACTCACTCATTGCAAAGTGGCGGTAGAGACAAATGAGCAGCGCCACCAATGGCGTATTGATGCATTGAAAGCGGAGATTACGACTAATGATATAACTAACACCACGATCGTAGGAACGAGGCATGCGTATCAAATATTTCAGAATGACTTCCGTCAGGAAACAACTCAGCAAGCCCAATGCAAATAACGCCAACAAATGAACATAGGCCTGCCATTGCCACACTTCCAGTCCGAAGGGCTTGAAGATGGCTATAGCCAGTACCATAAAAGCGGTACTGATGAAGCGTATGCTGATAGTTTCTTTATGACCTTGGTTCATACAGCTGGCAAAGGTACGAATAAGTGAGCAGAAAACCAAAAGAATTTTGAGTTTTCTCGAGCGAGGGTACTTTCGACGAAGTCAAAGGTACGAAAAAGAAATGAAAATATGCCCGTTTATCACAAACCTATGCAGAATATCCCATAAATTTGGCTATAATAGCAACTCTTCGTAATTTTGCAACGTCAAATCATTAAATTATAACAAGATGGAAAAAGAAATATTGTATATATTGCTGGATAATTATGCCGAGCATGAGATTGGTTTTATGCCAGGTGCAGTGAGTACCGATGCCACAGGATTTCGCAAGGAACCTAAGTATATGAATAAGATGGTAGCTCCAACGATGGAGCCTGTTAAATCGTTAGGTGGTATGCGAACCCTGCCCGACTATTCGTTCGAAACCATACCAACCGATTATGCCGCTTTGGTACTGATAGGTGGTTTTGGTTGGATGAATCCCGAGGCTGAGCGTGTATTACCCATTGTTAAGGATGCGCTGGGCAAGGGTGTTGTAGTGGGAGCTATCTGTAATGCCGCTTCGTGGATGGCCAAACAGGGATTACTGAACAACATCAAACATACAGGTAATGGTATCGATCAACTGAAATTGTGGGGTGGCAACAACTATACCAACGAGGCTGGTTATGTAAACGAGCAAGCCGTAACTGATGGCCGCATCGTTACCGCCAATGGTTCAGGATATCTTGAGTTTACACGCGAGTTGCTGAAACTGCTTGAGAACGATACACCAGAGATGATAGATAACTGGTACACGTTTATGAGCGACGGACTGGTAAAATTATACTCACCACGTCCTCGATTTAAATTCAATACCATCGGGCTTTTTACCAGCAATAATAAAGCTACCGTTGATTTCTACACAAAGGCCTTTGGATTTACAACCGATTGGGATGGTATACAGCCAAATGTGGAGATGTTCCTTGGAGATTGTAGGATTATCCTCTTCCCTCGCGATGCATTTGAGCAGATGGTCTCACAAAAGTTCCAATATCCTCAAGGGCTGAATGGAACAATAGAGCTTAGTTTCGATGTATTGTCGTTTGCCGATGTTGACAAAGAGTATCAGAATGCTCTAAATTATGGTGCAGAGTCCATACTTTCTCCAACAACCGAACCTTGGGGACAGCGCACTTGTTACGTTGCCGACCCTGATGGAAACCTCATAGAAATAGGATCGTTTGTTGATAACTAAAATAGAAAAAGTGAATAATATGGAAAAGAAAATTAAGTACTGTCAGAGTTGTGGGATGCCACTGACTGACGAGGTTCTCGGTACAAATGCCGATGGTAGCAAGAACGAAGATTATTGCATGTACTGCTATAAGGACGGTAAGTTCCTGCAGGACTGCACGATGGAAGAGATGATTGAACATTGTGCGCAGTTTGTAGGTGCAGTAAACGAGGGGTTGGAGAAACCCATCACCAAAGAGGAATATATCGGTATGATGAAAACATATTTCCCCCAGTTGAAGCGTTGGTGCAAAACGTTGAATGTTAGTAACGATGAAGTCGTGAATGTCAACCCCGCTTTGGCAGGCATTAAAGAACTCATTGCACAGATGGCCGACAAACAGCCTATCGCTTACATCTCATCCGTAGATCAAGAAGGTTTTCCTTGGTCCAAAGCCATGTTGAAGCCTCGCAAGCGTGAGGGCATCACGACGTTCTATTTTACCACTAACACCTTCTCGCTGCGTGTGGCCCACTACAAGGCCAACCCCAAGGCTAGCATCTACTTCTGCGATGCCAAGGGTTTCAAGGGCATGATGTTACGTGGCACGATGGAGGTGTTGACAGATGCCAAGAGCAAGGAGATGATTTGGCGCAAGGGTGACACAGAATATTATCCTGGCGGTGTAACCGATCCCAACTATTGCGTTCTGAAATTCACCGCTATCGATGGCCGTTTCTATAGCGATTTCTATCCACGTAGTTTTGTGATTGCGTAACAAAGATGGAAACAGAAAGACTATTATTGCGCCCTTGGCAGGATAGTGATGCCGAGACGCTATTTAAATACGCCAGCGACCCTGAAGTAGGGCCTCGTGCAGGATGGCCACCACATAAGTCTGTAGAGGAGAGTCTGGAGATTATCCGAACTGTCTTTAGCGCAGAAGGGATGTGGGCAGTTATATGGAAAGAGACTGGTCAGCCCATTGGCTGTGTGGGCTACCTTCCGGCATCCGCATCGAACCTGAAGATAGCCGAAGACCAGGCGGAGGTAGGTTATTGGATAGCCCGCCCGTTTTGGGGCAAAGGCATCTGTACGGAGGCACTTCAATTGGTTATCGACTATTGTTTTAATGAAAAGGGCTTCACAATGCTTTGGGGTGACTACTTTCCTTCAAACCCAGCATCTGGACGTGTGATGGTGAAATGCGGATTCGTTGACACAGGCAAGGAGGCTCTATGTCCCAATTTGGAAATCGGCTCAGATCGTCCTGTAAGAGTCATGCGATTAGAACGATTATGAACATACCGATATTAAGATGACGATTACCGAAGAGTAACAACCAATCCATTCGTCACAGAATCGTACCATTCGTCACAAATTGAGGGATAAGTCGCAACTTTAGCATATCTCTGCATCGTCCAACAGGCAAATTATTCAAAATTGCAGAGTTATGAAAAAGTTAAGTTTGAAAATGATAGCCCTAATGGCTGCAATGATGATGAGCCTGACAACTCAGGCCAAGACTCAGGACGTAGGTGGACGAGTAATAGATCAGAATGGTGAGCCACTCGGATTTGTAAGTGTGGCACTGCTTTCGGCAGACTCTACCTATATCCAGGGTGCTACGAGCGACGAGAATGGTGCGTTTATAATTCAGACAACAGATGCGTGCTGCATCTTGCGACTCTCGTTTATCGGCTATCGTACGCAATACGTGAATGTAAAAGGCTCGGACGTTGGTACCATCCAAATGGAAGAAGACCAGCCCATGCTGAGCGAGATTATTGTAAAGGGACAGCTGCCGAAGACGAAACTGACGGGCAACTCGATGGTAACCACCATCCAGGGGACTATTCTTGGAACCTCGGGAACAGCCAAGGAGATGTT
>NZ_CAMJFM010000052.1 GCF_946404925.1 uncultured Prevotella sp.
TCCACGGTGGTTCAGGTTTCATCATGGAGTACAAGAGCCAGCGTTTGTTCCGCGACGCTCGTATCTTCTCTATCTATGAGGGTACCACACAGCTGCAGGTTGTTGCTGCTATCCGCTACATCACCAACGGCACCATGCTTGCAAACATCAAGGAGATGCTGGCTGGTCTCGAGGTTAGCGATAGCTTGAAGAACCTGAAGGCTCGTGTAGAGAAGCTCGTTCCTGTATACGAGGAGGCTCTTGCCAATGTCAAGGCTCTGGAGAACCAGGATGCACAGGACTTCCTTGCTCGCCGTCTGTATGATATGACTGCTGAGCTCGTTATGTCTCTCCTCATCCTCCGCGATGCCACTAAGGCTCCTGAGCTCTTTGAGAAGAGTGCTAACGTATATGTTCGCATGACTGAGGAGGACGTTCTCGGTAAGTCAGCTTACATCAAGGCATTCCAGGTAGAGGACTTGGCTTCGTTCAAGGCCGCTGAAGAAGAGGTTGCTGAGTAATTGGTAATGACTGAACTTGAAATAGAAGAGCGCGTACAGCGTGCTGTAGATAATTTCATGGCCGGATATGGCTGCTGCCAAAGTGTGGTGGCAGCCTTTTCTGACCTTTACGGTCTCGACGACACCTTGGCCAAGAAGATTGCCGCAGGCTTTGGCGGCGGTGTTGGTCGTATGCGCATGATGTGCGGAGCCGTCTCTGGCATCGTCATGCTCGTAGGTCTCGACTGCGGACAGACTGAGGGCAGTGACCGCGAAGGCAAGTCGGCCTGCTACAAGGTCGTTCAGGATCTGCTTGCAAAGTCGAAAGAAGAGAACGGCAGTTTGATTTGTGCCGAGATTCTTGGATTGAAAGGCTACGAAAAGGCCAACTCAAGCTATGTAGCCTCAGCCCGCACGGCCGAATACTACAAGACTCGCCCCTGCGTCGCCAAAGTAGAAAGCGCTGCAAGAGTATTTGCGAATTATCTGAAGGAGAAGAAAACTGTTTAAAGAACAGATTCCAATAGGATCTCAATTAATCGGGGCTTGGCGTAATCGTCAAGCTCTGATTCTTTTATCCAGATATAGTCATCAGGGAGCAAAGGACGTTCATCGGTTTCTAACAGATAAAAGTCTGCATAGAGTACACGATGTGTGAGTACGTGCTTAACATTCTGGCGCAGCAACTTAGCTTTCACAGGCACTTCATCGACCAACCACGGTTCCCAAAGCCCTTGCCAGATGTCACCTGCACCACGACGACGTATAGCCGTCATTCCTTTACACCTAATATATATATAAGTGAGATGACGTTCCTTAACTTTAAGTGTTTTCAGTTTAACGGGCAATTGGGCCACTTTTCCTGAACGAAATGCCTCGCACGATTCCATCAACGGGCAAACTGAACAATCGGGCGATTGCGGTGTACATTGTATCGCCCCAAAATCCATAATGGCTTGGTTATAATCAGAGGGTTCAGAAATAGGTAACAATTCCTGGGCAAGAGCTGCGAAGATCTTTTTACCCTCAGTAGTATTTATGGGGGTGTCAATGCCGAAATGGCGAGATAGTACGCGATAGACGTTGCCATCTACTACAGCAGCAGGTATTTCGAACGCAAAACTGCCAATGGCTGCAGCAGTATAATCACCTACACCTTTTAGTGCTTTGATGCCCTCAAAAGTATTAGGAAAATGCCCCAAGGCAACTATCTGCTTGGCAGCGAAATGAAGGTTACGGGCACGACTATAGTAGCCTAAGCCTTGCCACTCACGCAACACTTCGTCCTCTGTGGCAGCAGCAAGGTCATCAACGGTTGGCCAATGGCGCATAAAGCGCTCCCAATAATCCCAACCTTGTTTTACCTGAGTCTGCTGGAGGATGATTTCAGAAAGCCAAATGGCGTATGGATCGCGAGTCTGCCGCCAAGGCAAATCGCGACCGTGATCTTTGAACCACTCCAATAATACGAATGAGAATTCCATTGTTCAGACCACCCCTATCCCCTCCTATCTTAGGAGGGGGAATTTATACTATAGTTTTCCTTGATCGCCGAGGTAGCTATCCTTGAAGCCAAGGAAATAGAGCACACCATCGAGGCCGATGGTATTGATACTCTGCTTGGCATTAGCTACTACACGTGGCTTGGCATGGAAGGCAATACCAAGTCCGGCCTCACTGATCATTGGCAGATCGTTAGCACCATCGCCCACGGCAATGGTCTGAGCCAAATTCACCTTCTCTACCTGGGCTATCAGTTTCAGCAACTCAGCCTTGCGATGACCATCAACTATCTCACCCACATAGCGACCAGTCAACTTCCCATCTTCACCTATCTCAAGCTCATTGGCATACACATAATCTATGCCATAACGACGCTGCAAGTACTCTCCAAAATAGGTAAATCCTCCAGAAAGAATGGCAATCTTATATCCACAGGTCTTCAGGATAGTCATCAATCTATCTACACCCTCTGTGATAGGCAGATTCTCGGCAATCTCCTGCATCACGCTCACATCGAGCCCCTTGAGCAGAGCCACACGACGGGTGAAACTCTCCTTAAAATCAATCTCACCGCGCATGGCACTCTCTGTGATGGCACGCACCTCAGCCCCCACCCCATTACGCTCGGCCAACTCGTCGATACACTCGGTCTGAATCAATGTAGAATCCATATCGAAACAGATGAGACGACGCATACGACGGAACATATCATCCTTCTGGAACGAGAAATCCATTTCCATCTCGCTCGATAGTTTCATCAGCTTCGACTGCATCTCCTGACGATTTGCAGGTTCGCCTCGAAGCGAGAATTCAATGCAGGCACGGGTATGGGTGGCGGGATTCTTGATACTCTTACGTCCTGTGAGTCGCAGGATAGAGTCGATGTTCAAACCCTGATCGGCAATAATACGTGTGGCAGCTTCAATCTGTCGGGCCTCCAACTGACGACCAAGCACCATCAATATGTAGCGGTTCTTGCCCTGATGGCCCACCCAATCCTCATACTCATCGTCACTAATTGGTGAGAAACCAATGTTCACACCCAGTTCAGTAGCCTTGAATAGAAGTTCCTTCATTACCTGACCAGAGTGCATCTCGTCCATGCGAATCAGGATACCCAACGAAAGCGTTGAGTGGATATCGGCCTGACCTATATCGAGAATCTGAGCATCATATTTTGCAAGGATTGCCATCACAGAAGCTGTTAAGCCTGGGCGATCCTGACCTGTAATTCTAACTAATATCTGTTCCTGTTTTGTTTCCATATCTTATTTACATAATGCGTTACATACTTTATCCTGAAAGTTTCGGCCATCATCGGCCTTCATTATTCCCTGATTAATGATACTGAACACCAACATGTGGTTATTGGCGGCCACAGCATATCCAGCCAACGACGATACACCTGTAACCGTACCCGTCTTAGCTCTCACATTAATATGTGCGGGGCCATTCTTCATTCGTTTCTTCAGAGTCCCGTCCTCACCTGCTATAGGCAGCGACACATATAAGTCGCGAATGATACTCGACTTCTTATATGCATAAATCAGCAGTCGGGCAAGTAATTCGGGAGTCACATAGTTATATAGCGACAAACCGCTACCATCGGCTATCTTATACTGACCTCTTACACCTGCTTTCGAAAGGGTTTTGATTACCTGCTGTCGGGCGTGAGATGCCTTGGCAGGAGATGCTCCTGCAGCAGCTGCCAATTGATAGAACATCGACTCAGCATAAAGGTTATCGCTGTTCTTCATCATAGGTTCCAGTACATCCACCAGCTCGTGGCTACGTGTGCATAGCAGCAGCGAGTTCTTAGGCAGCTGACCGTTTGTAGCAGATCCATCTACCAAAACACTATCTTTGTTCAATTGCTTTGTAAAGCGGCTGACAAACTCATCCTTCTTGTCAATCAGCAATGGGGTAAGTGTGGGGTTATCATCATCCCAGCACCAGCCTTCGCCAAGCATATCCTGATCTTTAAAACCCGTAACGGCCACGATTTTTCCACGTAGTGTATGGATGCCTAACGCCTTTACGCTCTCGGCAAATGCTGCCATATCAGTTTTATCAAACAATGGATCCATACCTCCTACGCAATACAGGTCGCCCACAAGAACACTATCCTTTACGCTACCCGTATAATATAAAGAGGTCTTGAACTTGTATTTACCACCAAGTTGATCCAAGGCGGTTATCGAGGTAAGCAGTTTCATGGTAGATGCTGGCCTCATCGTCTGTCGTGGGTTATAAACATACAATGTAGAGTCGTCGGTAAGATCATAAACCATCAGTCCCAATTGCGTGTATTGCAACATGGGACTACCCACCAACGAATCCAGTCTGGCTTGTAAGTTTTGCGGCCAAGGTAATTCTACCTTAGCCGTGTCAACCTGGGTTGTATCAACCTTTAGCGCATCAACAGTTTGCGCCTGCAAACTGCTCATTGAGCTAATCCATAAAAGTGCTATTATACTATTTCTGTAACTCTTTAATCTTTTCATTTTTAATCCTAAATTCTCTTAGTTTCGCTGATATGTAGATACCAGCTTGCGTATCGCCTTGTCGAGCGATTCCGAGGGTTCTATAATGTTATAGTTGCTCCAGTATTCTGGGTCCATAAAGTATTCTACCTTATCATAATATGCATCGTGCGAGTCAAACGAGTTGCGACTCACAATCGGTTTCACATCCTCCGACTCACTATCCGTAACAGCCATCTCGCACGTAGCGGTAAATGATGTGCTGAACAATCGTTTCTTCCAATCGCAGTTAAACTTAAACGTGTTGCGCAGATAACTGATACGTGTGATACCATCTATATAGCGATAGTCAACCACACACGATAGCTCTTTTGGCTTGAACCTCACGCCCACGGGTTTATGAACGAGCATGGTTCGGGTGGCCTTGTCCTTGTCGCTCATATCCAGGCTCAACTCTATGCGGGTAAATGCCAATCGCTCGTTATCGATGTATAGCTTGCCGTGGTATAGTGCCCACTCTCTTGTGTATAGGGGTTCTATCAGTACCACCATCTGCATTCGGTCGTTAATAAACTCGGGCGTACCCCAGCTAAAGCGATATGCATCCAGGTCCTCCTGATTCAGCAACAGGTCATAGTTCTTCACCACGTCGAGCTGTACGGGCAGCACTGGTCCACCCATCACTTTCAGCCCAAGGGTGTCACCCTGCTTCTGACTCAGCAATCTGCGACCTTTCACGATAGCCACTCTGTCGCGACCAATGCCGCGCGTGTACGACGTTTTATACATATCCTCCACGCCCTCTGCCACATAGATAAAGTGCTTGCGCTTCATCGCTGTTTCGCGATAGAAGGCCTTAAGCAATTCAGGCTTGCGACTATAGTTATCAGGTATCTTCTTTATTGCAATCTCTACAATCTCGCGTGGATCACCGGTTCTTACTACCACCTCACGCAGCTGTATCACGGTGGGCTGAAGTTTAATCTTCAACTGCTCTGTTTTTCCTGCTTCAAGGGCTACTCGCTTGGTCTTGTAGCCCAGATGCGACACGGTTACGCTTTTTGGTGTTTCACCAAGTTTTAAAACGAAGGCCCCATCATCGTTTGTTACCACCGATATACGGCCCACGGAAACACTCACTTGGGGCAACGGTCGCCCCGTTTTTTCATCAACAACGGTTCCGCCAACGGTAGTCTGTTGTGCCAGCACTACCATCGGAACCAATAACAATAATATAAGCCCTAGTCGTTTCATCGTTGTAATAGTTTGGTATTGTTTTGTGCAAAGATACACAAAATATTCGACATTAGTACACAAGAACCTATATTTTTATGTTTCTTTTGTTCTTTTGTCTAAAAAAAAGAGTACCTTTGCAGCAGAATTACAACAATTATAACATCAGCTATATGGTTTATAAGTACGATTTCCTTGTGATAGGAGCTGGCGTGGCCGGTATGAGCTACGCTCTGAAAGTGGCTCGTTCGGGTAAAGGAAAGGTCTGCATGATATGCAAGACATCGCTCGACGAGGCCAACACATCATTTGCTCAGGGAGGCGTAGCTTCGGTTACCAATCTTGAGCTCGACAACTTCGAGAAACATATCGAAGACACGATGATTGCTGGCGATTACATCAGCGATCCCAAAGCCGTAGAGCAGGTGGTACGAATGGCTCCAGAACAAATCCGCGAATTGGTGGAATGGGGTGTAAACTTCGACAAGACCAGCGATGGCAAGTTCGACCTTCATCGCGAGGGCGGACACTCAGAGTTCCGCATCCTGCACCATGCCGACGATACTGGTGCAGAAATCCAACGCGGACTCATGGAGGCTGTTCGCCGCGATCCGAATATTGATATCAAAGAGAACCACTTTGCCGTAGAGATTATCACCCAGCACCACCTTGGTGCCAAGGTAACACGCCGTTCGCCATACATCAACTGCTATGGCGCGTATGTGCTTAATCCCGACACTCAGAAGGTGGATACATATCTTAGTAAGGTAACCGTGATGTGTACCGGTGGTTGCGGTGCTGTTTATCTTACTACCTCAAACCCAGTAATTGCTACCGGCGACGGTATTGCCATGGTTTATCGTGCCAAGGGTACGGTGGCCGATATGGAGTTTGTACAGTTCCACCCCACGGTACTTCATAATCCTAACGAGACACACCCCGCCTACCTCATTACTGAGGCCATGCGCGGCTATGGCGGCATACTGAAACTGCCTAATGGCGAGACGTTTATGGAGAAATACGACGAGCGTCTGTCTCTGGCTCCACGAGACATCGTGGCGCGCGCCATCGATAAGGAGATGAAGATTCATGGATTGGATCACGTATGCCTCGATGTAACCCATAAGGATCCGGCCGAAACCCGCCGACACTTTCCCAACATCTACCAGAAGTGTCTTTCGATGGGTATCGACATCACCACCGACTATATCCCCGTTCGTCCTGCAGCCCACTACATGTGTGGCGGCATCAAGGTCGACCTGAATGGTCAGACTTCTATCGAACGCCTGTATGCTCTTGGTGAGTGCTCGTGCACCGGACTTCATGGTGGTAACCGACTGGCATCAAACTCGCTCATCGAGGCCGTGGTCTATGCCGAGACGGCAGCACGCAATTCGTTGGAACACGTAGACTACTACGACTTCAACGAGAAGGTGCCCGAGTGGAACGACGAGGGCACAATGACCAACGAAGAGAAGGTGCTGATAACCCAGAGCGTCAAGGAGGTCAACCAGATTATGGCCAACTACGTAGGTATCGTTCGTAGCGACCTGCGACTGCATCGCGCGTGGGACCGTCTGGATATGCTTTACGAGGAGACCGAGCGATTGTTTAAGCGCGTTCGCGCCACCCGCGACATCTGTGAACTTCGCAACATGATTAACGTGGGCTACCTCATAACCCGTTGGGCCCTGGAGCGCAAGGAGTGCCGCGGCCTCCACTACACCACCGACTATCCCGTACATGCTTACGATAAATAATGATGATCCCCGCCACTCAGCGGGGATTCTTTTTATCTGGTAAGCGAGAACTTCATGGATAGTCCGAAGTCGTGAGTGGTGGTAGGATAGCTGTTACTCGATAGCAGCGGCGTGTTAGTCTGACTATCAAAGTAGGCTGTAAGCGTCAGCAATCGTGAAAGTGTGTAGTCGGCCATAAACGAGAACTTGAAAGCCGAGTTACCACTTGAGGCCGATGATACGCCCGTGGCTATATCGCGGGTGATGGCGGCCTGCTTACGCAGCGACACATCCAGACGCAGGTTCAGGTCGTGGTTCACGCCCGTTTTACTACTCTTTCTGGTAGAGCTGGCATTATTCGCATTGTTAGCATTACCCGACTTCGATTTCGGATTCTGCGCCTTGCTAACCTTGCGATTACCCTTGGCACCGAAGAGATTAAAGTCGTGTATCTTATATGCCAAGCCCACAACCCAATCCTTGCTAAGCGACTCATTCAGCTGCACGCTGGTCATCGATAGATTCAGTACACGCGTGGTGCGATACTCCACCTTGGCGGTGAGATCGTTTTGCAATGTAGCATCAATACCAAGCAGGGGCGAGAAAGCCTCGTTGATACTTACCGTAGAGTAGCTGCTGTTAACATAACTGCCCACACTATACACGCTCTTATAAGAGTGGTTAATATTCAGACTCTTCAGATGATCCTGTACCCAAGGCAGCTTTGATAATCCACCATATCTGATACTCCAGTTGGGCAGCAATCGGGTGATGGCGGGGAAGATGTCGAGCGACTTGCCGGCACCCGAAGTGTAAGCCGAGAGGAATGCTGGTATCAGCACTTCGGCCGAGTACTCCCCCCCTACCCTTTGCTGGAACTCGGGTATCAACTCACGGAAGCGGTCGAAGGCAGCCGACTGATAGCCGTTGTTGGCATTACCCATACCGGCCAATGCACCACGCAGCGATATGGTGGTCATACTGAAGGTGCCACTTAGGGTTGTTGGCATGCCATCGTACATATACTGAACACTCTTGGCTCGACTATCGGTGCGCGATGCACTCAAGTCAATCTTCAGGTCGCGGATTGGCTCGAGTACGGCCTTAACCTGCAGATCCTTACTCATATTGATATTAGCCGGCGTCGACACGCTATCGTTCTTCAGCATCCAATCGTTGCCCATGGCCTTATCCAGATAGCCGTCGCCCACAAGTCCGAAGGCGAAGTCAAGACCAGGAGCCAATGCACCACCCGACTTATTCTGTCCCAGCATATCGCCCACATTCGGCATGAATCCGGGCAACAGCATCGAATACTGTGTGCGATAGCTGATGTTAACGCTACGCACCATCATCAGTAGTCTAGCCACGCTCTGGGCCGGCTTATACCACCATGCGGTCTCTATGTCACGCTTCACCTTTACCGAATCCTTTACACCGGACTTCTGCGCAGCCGCAGTTTTCTGTGGCGATGCAGGTTTCTTGGCATTCTGTTTGTTGTTAGCATTCTTCTTGGCCGAAGCCGATTTCTTGAATCGATCGTTAACCTTTTTCAGGAATGGTATGTGATTATAGAGCGTTTCAAGATTCAGTGCACTATTGATGGTAACGTTACGATTGCTGGTGATGGTGTTTCCCAGGCTGGTGCCATCCTCAAGCTCGGTACCGCGCACCCAGGTGTATTTAGCAGTGTACGATGCATCGGCGTTGAGCCAATCAAATATCGGCAGCTTGTTGAGCGGCAACTGATAGGATGCCGAAACCTGCTGCTGATAGTCGAGCGGCGTACCCCAGTTACGTATGCTCTGCTTCACCGAGTCCTTCCACGCCACATACTGATCGGGATACAGGTCCTTGTTGATAGGCGTGTAGGGCTCTTCAATTTCAGCTCGGGTGGCCGACTGGAAACTGAAGTGCAGGTTCTTGGTGAAGTCCCAGCGCAATGAAAAATCGCGATTCCACAGGAACTGCTCCGAGAATGTCAGCGGCAGATTCTGGTTCTCCATGCTTTCAAGGTCGCGCTCCTGCAGTTCGTAGTAGTTACGCGTCATCTCAGTATTAAATGTCACACTCTGCGGCAGATAGTTAAAGCTGAGCGACTTGGGCAGATTGAGCCATTTCGACTTGCCTTTCAGTTTCTTGAACGGCTCCCACGATTTATATACCGGCGAGTAGCTGTAGTTCAAGGCGCCGCGCCACTGGTCTTCTTTTTCGTACACGGTAGTCTTGCCCGATGTATTTCGGTGCGAATGGCTGTATGAGAATGAGAAGTTGGCCGGATCATAAGGCATGGGGTGACGCTTGGTCTTCAGTCCCCAGCGCAGATTCGACAGCGAGAAGTTGGTATTGCGTGTCTTGGTCACGGCTATGCTCTCTATGCTGTCACGCTCGTGCTTGTTGGCCGCACTCTCCAATGCATCGCTTAAGCGCATATCCGAGTCCAAAGGGTTATAACGTGGACGTGTTTCCTGATGACTCACCGAGTAGTATAGCGGTGCCGACACCTTAGCCTTGTCGGGGAAGAACTTACCAAGCTCAAACTGGGCTGTTATCGAATATTCCTTCTGTGTGTCGGTCGATCGTTGGGTTACGCTCTCTTCCAGCCCGCCAAAACCGTCGCTGATGTATCGGCCCGAGAGGTTTACGCTACCAAAGTCAGATAGCTGCACATTCATGGTTCCCGATGCAGCCCATCCTCCATCGTTATTGGTGTCCATCAGTCGCAGCTCGTTAACCCAAACCTCACCCGACTTCACATCGCCCGAGACGTTACGCACACCTATCATCATCACCTTCACCTCGCCCAGCGTTGGGTTTCCAAGTATGCTTATTTTATTACCTGGACGATCGGGATCGTAGTCGCTATACACCTGATTAAAGCTACCTATGCCTTGGGCCTTGGCTTGGTTACGCGCCTTCTTCAGGTGTGTAAACACGTCCAAGTTCACATCCAGCATATTATTCTCGGGCCACACCGCGCGCCTATCGGGCAGGGAGTATTTGCTATAGTCGCTGCGGTCGGGTGTAAGCTCCAATGGTATCTCGTACTCGTAGTAGTTGTTCTTGTAGTCGCTTCCCATGCGCACAAACACGGCCAGTTGGTTGTCCTGCAGTCGTGTCGCATCGGGCACCAGATGGTTGGCGTGCACAAACATCTGCATGTGCTTGTATTGGCGCAGGTCGAGGTTGATGTTGCGATACACGGCCTTCGACTCTCCATGTTGCAAATCCTTCACCACCATGTTCAGCGCTTGCTCATTATTCTCAACCAGTTGTGGTTGCGAGGGGTCGGTCACACGACTGATGCCAGGAGGCAGAACATAGTTCACAGGAGTCTTGTCGTTGTTCTCCTCAATGTTCACGGCGCTCACCTCTAGCACACCACTCTCGGCACCATTACTCAGACTCTGCTTGTAGATGCGCCACTCACCACGCACCAGGTCGAGCGAACCGAATCGCAGCACGATAGGCTTTTGGAATCCCGATAGGAACATACGCATAAAGCGCACGCTGGTAAAGTCGCTGATAGAGCCCACCTTGCGCTCGTATTCGGCCAGCGGTATGCGGAACTGATACCAGTTAACGCTGGTGGTATCGCCATTACGCAACTTCACGCTGCTGGTACGCATATCGGTGATGAAGCAGTCGGCTGGAGCCGCGCCGTTGCGGTAGGCATCCAGTATCTCGGGCGATATATGCACCTTGTACTGATAGTAGCGTTCGTACTCATTCAGGGTGTAGTCCTGATTGATATCCTCCACATCCGGTCCGCTCTTGTAGCTGGTATCATACGATTCCGTCTGGTCTTCAGTCTCAGGCGAGTTGCCTTGAGGATTGTTAATGCGCTTGTAGCGGTCCAGTATGCTCTTGCGTTCGTTGTCGAAGTCCGACCCACGGAAGTAGTGATAGTCGTCGCCGGCTGGGTCATTGCGCCACGCCTGCATAATGCTGTCGTTGGTCACCATTGCTCCCACAGAGTTCAGCCACTGGTTGTAGGCCCCATACTGCTGCTCCTCCTCGTCGGTCAGTCCGTTGTAACCAGTATCCTGTTTCTTGCGCGAGCCCGTTGTGGTGGCAAAGGCATAGGTCTGTGTGGCTTGTACGGGTATTTTTCCCCACTGGGTGGTGGTGTAGTTCTGGCTACCGTCCACAGGCATGCCGCTCTCGTAAAATTTCTTGCCATCGCGCAGAATGTCTTCGCTCACTTCGCCCAGGTTAAAGTACAGGTCGCCTGCATAATCGGCAGCATTACCGTTCTGGCGGGTGTAGATAAACGGATCCAGCAGCCAGAACTCGATATACTCTATGTTGGCCTGTTCGAAATCATTGGTATCAATCTTGCGCATCATGCCGCCCCACTTGGTTTCCGGACTCAGCAGTCGGCCGTCGCTATTCAAGTCGAGCGACAGGTTGTATGGGCCGCGCTCTTGTGGGTAGTAAGCCACGTTCAGTATGGGCAGCGTCGATGTGGCGCCATTGTAGGTGCTCTGGTCACGGTTGGGGTACAGTTCCTTCACATACACCTCGCGCACGTAGTGGTTCGACAGCTGCTCCAGGTCGCTCTTGATGTGTGCCGGGGTGAGTGTAGAACTTCTGCGAGTGAAAATCGGGTCAACATTATACCACGC
The DNA here is from genome assembly GCF_946404925.1 of uncultured Prevotella sp. Taxonomy (GTDB): domain Bacteria; phylum Bacteroidota; class Bacteroidia; order Bacteroidales; family Bacteroidaceae; genus Prevotella. Next base: position 12,066 of record NZ_CAMJFM010000052.1, read on the forward strand.
CAGCAAGGCTCGGTTATAGCCGCTGCTCACGCCCGTTTTATCGCTGCTCTCAGGAAACATCGATGGCACACTCGACAGCGTCCACTCCTTAGGATTACTCATATCGAGATAGCTCTTGGTATTCTCGAAATCATCCACATACGATGCATTATCCTGAGTGCCACGAGCAGTACCAGCTATCAGCTGTGCGAACTCACCAGTAAA
>NZ_CAMJFM010000053.1 GCF_946404925.1 uncultured Prevotella sp.
TGATGCGTTTTGCTGAACTTGGATTAGTATACGAAAGACTTGCAAAAAGTGCATTAAAAAGGGCTAATTTGGATTTTTTATAGAGAATGTTTCTTTTATCTGACGGAAAATGTGTACCTTTGTGCGGTTTTCGTGAAATAATCAGATGAAAGAAAGTGTTATTTCTGCTGTAGAAAGGCTTCTGGATAACTATCTTGAGATGAACAATCATCGCAAGACACCTGAGCGTTACAGCATTCTCAGAGCCATTTACAGCATCAACGGACACTTCTCCATCGATGAACTGAAAGCCCGATTGGCTAAGGATATGGATTTCCCTGTTAGCAGAGCAACGCTTTATAACACGCTTAATCTGTTTATGTCGCTCAGACTTGTTATCAGGCATCGTTTCCAAGGCTCTACCAAATACGAGGCATGTTATGATAACCAGAGTCATTGCCATCAGATATGCTCGGTGTGCGGAAAGGTAACCGAGATTAAATCGCCCGAAATCATAGCTGCAGTAGAAGGTTTGCAGCTTAAGCGATTCAGAAAAGATGGCTTTACACTTTATATATATGGTATTTGCAGCGCATGCCAGTTAAAGAGCGCCAAGCGCAATAAGTCTACTCAAAAGAAAAGTAATAACAAGAATACAGCAGAAAAATGAACAAAGGAAAAGTTGATGTCCTGCTCGGTTTGCAGTGGGGCGATGAAGGAAAAGGTAAGGTGGTTGACGTGTTAACCCCAAAGTATGATGTGGTTGCCCGTTTCCAGGGCGGTCCTAACGCTGGTCATACACTCGAGTTCGAGGGCCAGAAGTATGTACTTCGCTCTATTCCATCTGGTATTTTCCAGGGCGATAAGGTTAACATCATTGGTAATGGTGTAGTTCTGGCTCCCGACCTCTTTATGGACGAGGCCAAGGCGCTTGAGGCAAGCGGACACGAGCTTCGTAGCCGTCTGCACATCTCAAAGAAGGCCCATCTCATCATGCCAACCCATCGTGTTCTCGATGCTGCATACGAGGCTCAGAAGGGTAAGGATAAGGTAGGTACTACTGGTAAGGGTATTGGTCCTACTTATACCGATAAGGTAAGCCGTAACGGTCTGCGTGTAGGCGATATCCTCGAAAACTTCGAGGAGAAGTACGCTAAGGCCAAGGCTCGTCACGAGGCTATCCTGAAGTCGCTCAACTTCGAGTATGATATTACTGAGGTCGAGAAGAAGTGGCTCGAGGGCATTGAGTACCTCCGTCAGTTCCCAATCGTTGATTCTGAGCACGAGCTCAACAATCTGCTTAAGAGCGGTAAGAGTGTTCTTTGCGAGGGTGCTCAGGGCACAATGCTCGATGTTGACTTCGGTTCATATCCATTCGTCACTTCATCAAACACTATCTGTGCTGGTGCTTGTACCGGTCTTGGTATCGGCCCCAACAAGATTGGCGATGTTTATGGCATCATGAAGGCTTACTGCACACGTGTTGGTGCAGGTCCATTCCCCACAGAGCTTTTCGATGAAACCGGCAAGAAGATTCGTGACCTGGGTCATGAGTATGGTGCTGTAACAGGTCGTGAGCGTCGTTGTGGTTGGATCGACCTCGTTGCGCTTAAGTATTCTATCATGGTTAACGGTGTTACCCAGCTCATCATGATGAAGAGCGATGTACTCGATGGATTCGACACCATCAAGGCTTGCGTGGCTTATAAGCAGAACGGACAGGAGATCGATTACTTCCCATATAACATCGAGGAGGGCATCGAGCCTGTATATCAGGAGCTGCCAGGTTGGAAGACTGATATGACTAAGTTTACCAGCGAGGATCAGTTCCCTAAGGAGTTCAGCGATTATATCTCGTTCTTAGAGAAGCAGTTAGAGACTCCTATTAAAATCATTTCTATCGGTCCCGACCGCGACCAAACCATCGTGAGACATTAAACATTAAAGATTAAACATTAAACATTATATAAGCGCATTAGACATTAAACGTTATACATTGTTATGAAGGCTGATAATCAGATACTTATTGATTCTAAGTCGTTTGCTATAAGAATTATACGACTCTATAAATATCTTTCGGATATGAAAAAAGAGTTTGTACTTTCTAAGCAGATACTTAGAAGTGGGACAAGTATTGGAGCTAATATCAGCGAGAGTGTTTTTGCTCAAAGTCGTATGGACTTTGTTAGCAAAATGAGCATATCGTTAAAAGAAGCCAGTGAAACAAAGTATTGGCTTGATCTTCTGTATGAAACTGAATATATTAGCCAAGAGCAGTACGACTCAGTATCTGGCGATCTTGGAAAAATTACAGGAACTTTAGTTAAGATTGTTAATACCACTAAGCAAAACAATGTTTAATGTTTAATGTTTAATGTTTAATAAAATATGAAACCAAGTATACCCAAAGGAACACGTGATTTTTCGCCATTGGAGATGGCGAAGCGTAACTATATCTTCGATACCATCAAGCAGGTTTACCAGCTTTATGGCTTCCAGCAGATAGAAACTCCAGCTATGGAAACCCTCGGCACGCTGATGGGTAAATATGGCGAGGAGGGCGATAAGCTGCTTTTCAAGGTACTTAATTCAGGCGATTACCTCTCGAAGGTAACCCCCGAGGAGCTTGCCGAGCGCAACTCGCTGCATCTGGCAGCCAAGCTGTGCGAAAAGGGACTTCGTTATGACCTTACAGTTCCCTTTGCCCGCTATGTGGTGATGCACCGCGAGGAGCTCCAGTTGCCTTTCAAACGCTATCAGATGCAGCCAGTATGGCGCGCTGATCGTCCTCAGAAGGGCCGCTATCGTGAGTTCTGGCAGTTTGATGGCGATATCGTAGGCTCTGATTCTCTGCTCAACGAGGTAGAGCTGATGCAGATTATCGATACCGTATTCACCCGTTTCGGTGTTCGCGTCCAGATTAAGATCAACAACCGCAAGATTCTTACCGGAATAGCCGAAGTCATCGGTGCTGCCGATAAGATTGTAGATATCACCGTGGCTATCGATAAACTCGATAAGATCGGTCTCGACAACGTTAATCAGGAGTTGCGCGAAGACGGCCTCTCTGATGAGCAGATCGAGAAGCTTCAGCCCATCATCTCGCTCGAGGGCACTAACGATGAGAAGCTGAATACCATCGCCGAGGTGCTGAAAGACAGCGAGATTGGTATGAAGGGTGTTGAGGAGATGCGAACTATTCTCTCACTTCTCACCTCTGACCTCTCACCTCTAAAGAATGAAATCCAGCTCGACCTTACCTTGGCTCGCGGTTTGAACTATTATACCGGTGCCATCTTCGAGGTCAAGGCGCTCGATGTTCAGATAGGCTCTATCACAGGTGGTGGCCGTTACGACAACCTTACCGGCATCTTCGGTATGCCAGGCATCTCGGGTGTTGGTATCTCGTTTGGTGTCGATCGCATCTTCGATGTGCTCAATGCGCTCGACTGCTATCCAAAGGATGCTACCAACGGCACTCAGCTCCTGTTCATCAACTTTGGCGATAAGGAGACAGCCTATTGTCTGCCATCAGTAGCAAAGGCTCGCCAGGCTGGCATTCGTACTGAGATATTCCCTGATTCAACCAAGATGAAGAAACAGATGTCGTATGCCAACGCCAAGCAGATACCATTTGTGGCCCTTGCTGGCGAGAACGAGATGGCTGCAGGCAAGCTTACACTCAAGAATATGGAGAGTGGCGAGCAGAGTCTGGTTACCATCGATGAAATCATCAAGACGATTCTCGGTTAAAAAACAATGAAATCGAAATTTGTATTCCTGATTCTTGCTGGGGCTTTGCTTTTGTCGGCAATGACTCCCGATAAGACTACAACCATTTTTGTAATAGGCGATTCTACCGCAGCGCAGAAGGATACTACTGGCGGCAAGCAGGAACGCGGGTGGGGCATGATGCTTCAGCAGTGTTTCGATGCCGATTACATCGTTGTCGACAATCATGCTGTGAATGGTCGCAGCTCAAAGAGCTTCATCGATGAAGGCCGATGGGATAAGGTGCTGGCTAAAATCAAGCCTGGCGATTATGTGATTATCCAGTTTGGCCACAACGACGAGAAGCCGCAGCCAGCCCGCCACACCGAGCCCGGCTCAACCTTTGATGCCAATCTGGCCAGGTATGTACGCCAGACGCGTGAGCATGGAGGCATCCCTGTGCTGATGAATGCTGTGGCCCGTCGTAATTTCTTTATTCAGACGCCTCAGAACGATGACGACGAGAAACTGCGCAATTCTACCTTCAAGGATGGCGCCCAGCAGATAGAAGGTCAGACGCTGATTGATACCCACGGCTTGTATCGCGTGGCGCCTAAGCATGTGGCCGACAGCATGCATTGCCATTTTGTGGATGCCAACCGTATTACCAGCGAGCTCGAACAGCGCCTTGGTACCGAGGGTTCTAAGAAACTCCACATGTGGTTCCTGCCTGGCCAGGAGCCCTCAGAGCCCAATGGCAAGCAAGACAATACACATTATAATATATATGGGGCCAAGGTGGTAGCCCGTCTGCTGGCCGATGCCCTGTGTGATGAAATCCCCGTTTTGAGCAAATATCGCAAATAATAGCGCAATTTTTCGCAATACTTTAAATAAATCCTGCAAAAAACTTGCGGGATTTGTTTTTTATTCCTATATTTGCAAACGGAAGTGTTATTTACTAACGTATCATTTATTATCAAATCATTAATAACTAAACAAATTTTGAATTATGACAAAGAAATTTATTTGCGCTGTTTGTGGTTACATTCACGAGGGTGATTCAGCTCCTGAAAAGTGTCCAATCTGTAAGGCTCCTGCTTCTAAGTTCTCTGAGCTTAAGGACGATGGCGATGTAACTTACGCTACTGTTCACCGCATTGGCGATGGCAAGCCCGAGGGTGTATCCGAGGAGATGATCAACGACCTGCGTGCTCACTTCAATGGCGAGTGTGGCGAGGTTGGTATGTATCTGGCTATGGCTCGTCAGGCCGATCGTGAGGGTTATCCTGAGATTGCTGAGGCTTTCAAGCGCTATGCTTTCGAGGAGGCCGATCATGCTTCACGCTTTGCTGAGCTGCTGGGCGAGTGCGTATGGGATACCAAGACAAACCTTGAGAAGCGTGCTGCTGCCGAGGCTGGTGCTTGCGAGGATAAGTTCCGTATCGCTAAGAACGCTAAGGCTGCTGGTTTCGATGCTATCCACGATACTGTTCACGAGATGGCTAAGGACGAGGCTCGCCATGGTGCAGGCTTTGCAGGCCTGCTGAAGCGCTACTTCGGAAAGTAAAAAAGTAAAAAAGTAAAGAGGTAAGAAAATAAATCTCTAAATAATCCGTTTTATCAATAAGATGAAACGGATTTTCTTTTTTCTCACCGTTGTGGCCCTCCTCGTGGCTTGTGCTGATGATGAATCATTCTCAGCATCACCTGGTTTGCAGCTCGAGCTGCCTGCCGATACTATTACGCTCGATACCGTGTTCAGTCAGACGGCGTCGTCTACTTATACCTTCTGGGTGCATAACCGCAATAGCGAGGGCATCCGATTGCAGAGCGTACGATTGAAGCGAGGCAACCAGACGGGATTCCGTGTAAACATAGATGGCATCTATCTCGACAATGCCAACGGCTCGCAGACTAACGATATCGAAATCCGAAAGAACGATAGCGTATTGGTGTTTGTTGAGATTACGCCCTACGAAACCTACCGCACCGAGCCCGAATCCATTACCGACCAGCTGGTGTTCTCGTTGCAGAGTGGGGTAGAACAGAGCATCTGCCTGCAGGCTTGGGCTTGGGATGCCGTCAAGCTCTATTCGCCCGTCATTCAGAGCGACAGCCTGATACAGTCCGAAAAACCTCTGATCGTTTATGGCGATTTCACCGTAGCCGAAGGCGCCACGCTGACGATAAAGAATACCACACTATATTTCCACGATAGTGCCGGTATGGATGTTCACGGCACCCTGATAACCGATAGCTGCACCATGCGTGGCGACCGCCTCGACCGCATGTTCGCCTACCTGCCTTACGATCGTGTTTCGGGCCAATGGCGAGGCGTCAGATTCTTTTCTACATCGAGCGATAACGTGTTGATTAATACCGAGATACGTAATTCTTGTCAAGGGTTGGTTTGCGATTCGGCTGCAGTCGATTCTATGAATCTTCGTCTCTTCATGTTGCAGTCGGTAGTCCATAATACTCAGGGCGATGGAATCACATTAAATAATGCATCAGCAGCTTTGATCGACTGCCAGATTACTAATGCCCTGGGGCATTGTGTGGCGGTTAACGGTGGATACGCTGAAATCTTATATTGTACCTTGGCCCAGTTCTATCCCTTCTCGGGCGGCCGTGGTGCGGCATTGTTCTTTTCTAATCAGATTTCACCGCTTTTATCGCTTACTTGCGATGGCTCCATCCTTACCGGCTACGACGACGATGTGCTGATGGGCGTTCAGAGCTCGACCGATAAGGTGTTTAATTACTATTTCAAGCATTGCCTGCTGCGCACACCTGCCGTAGCCGACGATTCAGCCCATTTCAACGATATTATCTGGGAGTCGCCCACAGATTCCATTCAAGGAAAAGCCCATTTCATCAAGATCGATGAAGACAATCTTGATTACGATTTTCACCTCGACTCTTTGTCAACGGCTGTGGGATTGGGCTGTTATCGTTAGAATTCTGAGAATGTAAGTGGCATCAGCTCCTTGATTCCATCGATAACGTAAACGTATTTCTTTCCGTAGAGCAGTATGCGTATGGGGGCATTGGCTCGTGTTTCCGATTCGATAATCACCTGTCGGCACGATCCGCAGGGGCCTACCGGTTCTTCTTCCATCTCGCCGTTAGTACCCTTGGCTGCTATAGCCAGCATTCTTACAGGTACATCCGGATATTGGGCGCCTGCAGCAAACAGGGCAGTACGTTCAGCGCATAAACCCGATGGATAGGCCGCATTCTCCTGATTGCAACCTATTATCTCTACACCATTATCCAGTCTTACTGCTGCACCAACGTGGAATTTTGAGTAAGGCGCATAACTACGATTTGTGGCCTCGATAGCCAACTCTACCAGGTGTCTTTCTTCGGCACTTAGTTCTTCCATGTCGCATACCTTAATAACCGACTTGAGCTCCAGTTTCCTCATAAATTGCTATATTTTTCGGCAAAATTACAAATATTTCGACAGAAATCATTATTTTTGCACAAATAATTCGCAAAAATATGAGAAAATATTTCCTTTTTATAGCCTTTTCGCTGTCAGTTTCGGCTTTTTCGCAGATAAAGTGGAACCAGGCTTATCAGCTATATGTAGATCAATATAAGGATATCGCCATCGAGCAGATGCAGCGTTATCACATCCCGGCATCCATCACGCTTGCTCAGGGATTGCTTGAGAGTGGAGCTGGTCGCAGCGAGTTGACCCGCACCAGCAACAATCACTTCGGCATCAAGTGCAACAATGGTTGGACGGGCCGCCGCACCTATCACGACGACGATCAGCGCAACGACTGCTTCCGCGTGTACGATTCGGCCTACGATTCGTACGAGGATCACTCTAAGTTCCTGGCTGCCAATCAGCGCTACCGCTCGCTCTTCCAGCTCAAGACCACCGATTATAAGGGCTGGGCTCGCGGACTCAAGGCTGCCGGCTATGCTACCAATCCTGTTTATGCCGAAAAGCTGATTGAGATTATCCAGCTGTATAAGCTCTACCAGTACGATAGCGCCAAGGGCTACGATCACTTTATGGCTCAGCGTGCCAAGGTGCCCGAGGCTGCCGGCGTATCGCTGCACACCATCAAGATATTCAATAAGAACTATTATATCATAGCCCGTCGTGGCGATACCTTCAAGTCAATCGGTCAGGAGGTTGGCATCAGCTATCGCAAGATAGCCAAGTATAACGAGCGCAACCGTAAGGATCAGCTTGAGGAGGGCGAGGTTATCTGGCTCAAGAAGAAGCAGAGCAAGGCACCTAAGGATTATAAGGGTCGCCTGCATTACGTGCGCGCAGGCGAGTCGATGTACACCATCGCCCAGCAGTATGGCATCCGACTCAAGAAACTCTATAAGATGAATCATCTCTCGCCCGACTACCAGCTCAAGGTTGGCGATGCGCTTAGACTGAGATAAAAATAAGAAATAGGGAGCCTCACGGTTCCCTATTTCTTTACGAGCGGAATACGGGAGTCGAACCCGCCTATCTGGGTTGGGAACCCAGTGCATTAGCCGATGTGCTAATTCCGCCTAAGGTAAAAAGATCACTTAATTTTACTAACGGAGGAGAGCCGATAGCCGGACTCGAACCGGCGACCCACGCATTACGAATGCGTTGCTCTACCAACTGAGCCATATCGGCAGGTCTCCTTTAGCGGGTGCAAAAGTACTCATTTTATTTTGTACGTGCAAATTTTTGGCCCATTATTTTCGAATGAATGGCTATTTTTCTTGTATTCATCGGTTAGTTGATAGAATCGGCCCGTTGGCTGAAAGTGTGGCTTGTTTGGCTGATGCATGTTTCTACTTGATTAAACTTGCAGCGCCCTGATGCGTCAAAAAGATAGTTGCAACAATGAGAGTAATAACTTGAATAATAAACATTTAAAAAAGAAATCACGACAATGAAAAAGATTTTTGTAACAATGATGGCTGCTCTGCTGGTTAGCACCTCAGCTATGGCACAACAACAGGAGAACCAACAGCGCCCAGAGCGCAAGTTCGACAAGACCGAGATGATTAAGCATCGCACCGATGAGACCGTATCTCGCTACAAGCTGAGCGACAAGCAGGCCAAGCAGCTGCTGGAGCTTAACACCAAGTATGCCGACAAGATGGGCCCACGCGGACCTCGTCGTCACGGCCATCATGGAGCCGGTCGCCCACCTATGCCACCAAAAGATGATAAGGCCCAGCGCCCTGAGTCACCTAAGGACGACAGCAAGATGCAGGAGCGCCGCAAGGAGATGGAGGCCACGATGAAGGCTTACGATGCCGAGCTCAAGAAGATTATGACCGACGATCAGTACAAGTCGTATCAGGCCGATCAGAAGAAGATGCGCGAGAAAGGTCCACGCGGCCCCAGAAAAATAGAGTAAAAAAGAAAAGTAGCCTTCGGGCTACTTTTTCTTTGGAGTATTCTCTTCTATCTTCTTCAGATAGTATTCTTTAAAGTCGGTCCACTTGTAGTATGGCCAGTTGTCGGTGGCCAGCGGCATGTGGGCCTCGCGCTCGTTCAGCAGCACCTTCAGCAGTATGTCGCCCTGCTTCCCCCTTTTGGGGCGGTAGAATATAAACTGCACGTTACTACCGGTTGGAATCAGATAGTACGAACGGAACGAGTTCTCCAGCTCATCCAGATTCTCCACCTGCACAGCTGCGCCGTCCAGATCCAGCATACATGCCAATGGCAGCACCACGGTGTCGTGACCGAATCGCAGCGAAGCCTGTACCTGAGTCACCGTGTCGGCAGTCTCAATGATGTTCTGCAGCAGGTTTTTCTGGTTCCACTGCATGCGACCGCCAGTCTGTGGGGCGTTGCTGTACAGCAGATACCAGTACAGGTTGTTGCTGCGCCACAGGTCGCGTAGCTCCTCGGGTGTAAACAGCTCCAGCAGCGTTGCATCGCCATCGTGGCTCTGCATGTTCAGCGCTATGTCGGCTATCTTGCTCATCAGCTGTCCGGTGGTCACGTTCAGATACACCCAGTGCTGGTCGTTAAACAGCTGCTGCATCAGTCTTTCGGGGTGCTTCAGGCTGTCGCTCATCTGCTGCTGCTTCTGCATGGCCTTCATCAGGTCGGGGCGGAACATGCCGCCGCCTTCGCCGCGTGGGGCCGAGTAGTTCATGTACACCATATCAGCCTTGCTGGCGTCGTTGTAAATCCTGGCCGATGGGTTGGCTGCCTGCAGCTCCTCGCACTCAGCCATCATCGATATGATGGCGCGGATAGATGTGGTTGATACCGAGTGGATGGGCAGGTTGGGGCTCTTGAATATCTCGGGGAAGTTCTTTACCATGCGCTTGGCTATGCCGTGGTGCTGTCGCTGACCCGTGGCGGTCAGGTCGCCCAGTCGGTCCTTGGTGGTCTTCTGCATCGAGTCGAGCTTAGCCAGCACCTTGTCGCCCAGCGGTGTCAGCTTACCGGCAAACTTAGCCTGACGCAGGGTCTTTACGGGCATCGCATAGTCGTTCTCCTCCAGCAGATAGCGTGCTCCGTGTCGGCCGTAGTGCGAAAAGTAGTAAGGCTCGTAGCCCTTAGGAGTAGGGGTTAGGGCAGTTCGGGGCAGGTGGTCGTAGTCGGTCATGTTGCCTGCTGCTAAGAACTTGTCGGCTGTAATCTCCTCGAGAGCCGACTTACCTGAGAAACGTTGAATCTGTGCCTGTGTGGCCACAGTACTTGCCAAAAGTAGGCATGTTAGAATTTTCTTCATAAACGGTTTATTAGTTGTACATATCTTATATTATAATATCCTATATAGTTAGACGCATAAACCCGCCAATGGTTTAAATCCCCAGCTGGCCTATATACCAACTGGGGATTCTACTTTACTGCTTGGGGCTGTTACTATACATTGCCCATGCACGATGTTGCTCCAAGTGCCGTTACGATGGCCGTAGCCACAGATGCAATAATCTGCACGATGAACTTAAATGTCTCTCTCTTTGTCATGGTTGATTAAATTAATAAAGTTTGTAAATTTCCCCTCCTCGCTCGGCTATGCCGCTTGGCTTGTCCAAGAAGGTAGGAGGGGCTAGGGGTGGTCTGAACAAGCAGACCTTGCCCCCAAGCGCTTAATCGCCCTCTTCTGGCAGACCGCCACCTGTCTGGCTGGTGTTACCGCTGTCGCTACCACCATTCTGGTTCTCATTCTCAGGATCCTCCACGTCGCCAGAGGTTGAGGTTACTCGCTTCACCTCCTTGCCATCGCGGTCGTAGCAGGTAATCTGGATGGCGGTGCCGG
>NZ_CAMJFM010000054.1 GCF_946404925.1 uncultured Prevotella sp.
AAGAGATTATTCAGACATTAACGGAAGAGTGGTTGCAGGGCAACGAGTACTTCCTTGTAGACGTAAACTTTGCGGCTGATGACCGTATCGTAATCGAAATCGACCACGCAGACGGCGTATGGATCGAGGATTGTGCAGAACTGAGTCGTTTCCTCCAGGAGCGCCTGGGTGAGGAACTCGGAGAATTTGAACTGGAAGTTGGCAGTGCCGGACTGGGTCAGCCATTTAAGGTAGCCCAGCAGTACATCAACCACATTGGCGATACCCTCGAGGTGCTGCAGGCCGATGGTAAGAAGGTACAGGGTGTGCTGAAGGCTGTTGACGCGCCAAGCTTTACTATTACCGTACAGGAAAAACAGAAACAGGAAGGCAAGAAGCGCCCCGTGCTGGTAGATGTAGACAAGACCTACCAGATGGACGAGGTGAAGTACGCCAAATATTTACTCGCATTCAAATAAAAAATTAATAATACAATGGCAATCAAGAAAGAAGAGAAGGGCCCCTCAATGATTGAGACCTTCCAGGAATTTAAGGAAACCAAAAACATCGATCGTACCACTTTGGTAAGCGTGCTGGAAGAAAGCTTCCGTAACGTTATTGCCAAGATCTTCGGTTCGGACGAGAATTTTGACGTGATCGTAAACCCCGACAAGGGCGACTTTGAGATTCACCGCAACCGTGTGGTAGTAGCCGATGGTGAGGTGATAGATGAGAACAAGGAAATCGAGCTGAGTGAGGCTCAGAAGATTGAGCCCGACTACGAGGTTGGCGAGGAGGTTTCGGAGGAGGTTAACTTCCAGAAGTTCGGTCGCCGCGCCATTCTAAACCTGCGTCAGACACTGGCTTCGAAGATTCTTGAGCTGGAGCACGACTCACTCTACCAGAAGTACAAGGACAAGGTACACACAGTAGTGAGCGGTGAGGTTTACCAAATATGGAAGCGCGAGGTGCTGCTGATTGACGACGAGGGCAACGAGCTGCACTTGCCAAAGCAGGAGCAGATTCCTTCGGACAACTACCACAAGGGTGAGACCGTACGTGCCATCGTGAAGGAGGTACAGAACGAGAACAACAACCCACGCATCATCCTGAGCCGTACAAGCCCAGAGTTCCTGGAGCGTCTGCTCGAGGCCGAGGTTCCCGAGATTCAGGATGGTCTGATCACCATCAAGCGCGTGGCCCGTATCCCTGGCGATCGTGCCAAGGTTGCCGTTGAGAGCTATGATGACCGTATCGACCCAGTAGGAGCCTGTGTAGGTGTTAAGGGTAGCCGTGTACATGGTATCGTTCGCGAGCTGTGCAACGAGAACATCGACGTGATCAACTACTCAAGCAACACACAGCTGTTCATCCAGCGTGCACTTAGCCCAGCTAAGATTTCAAGCATCAACCTGGATCAGGAGAACCACAAGGCCGAGGTTTATCTGCAGCCTGAGGAGGTATCGCTGGCCATCGGTCGTGGCGGTATGAACATCAAGCTGGCCTCTATGCTTACTGAGTATACTATCGACGTATTCCGCGTACTGAACGAGGGCGAGGCCGATGAGGATATCTATCTGGATGAGTTCTCTGACGAGATCGACCAGTGGGTTATCGATGCCATCAAGGCCATCGGACTGGATACAGCTAAGGCTGTGCTCAACGCTCCACGCGAGATGCTGATTGAAAAGGCCGACCTCGAGGAAGAGACCGTCGACCAACTGCTGGAAGTACTCCGTGCGGAGTTTGAGTAAGAAGTGAAAAGTGAAAAGTGAAAAGTAAAAAGTAAATGGGAGTTAGATTAAATAAAGTATTAACAGAACTGAATATCGGACTTCAGACGGCAGTTGACTATCTGAAGAAGAAGAACTTGGGTGAGATTAACGATGCCACCATGAATACCAAAATCAGCGACGAGCAATACAATGCGCTGGTAAAGGAGTTCAAGGGCGACAAGGATGTTAAGACCCAGGCCGGTATGATGTTCCCCAAGAAGGAGAAGAAAGCAAAGCCCGAACACAAGCCCGAGCCAGCAGTGGCACAGGTGAAGGAGGAGGTGAAGCAGACTTTCACTCCATTAGGAAAGATAGACCTGAGCACCGTGGGCAAGCCCAACAAGCCTCAGGAAGAAAAGCCCAAGGCACCAGTAGCTGCACAGCCTAAGCCCGAGCCCAAACCCGAGGTTAAGCCCGAGCCAAAGCCACAGCCAGCTGCACCAAAGCCTGAGCCAAAGCCCGAACCAAAGGTAGAGGTAAAGCCGGAGCCCAAACCACAGCCCAAACCTGAGGTTAAGCCCGAGGCGAAACAAGAGCCTAAGGCTCCTGTGGCTGCTCAGCCCAAGCCAGAACAGAAACCCGCCGAGGATTCATCGATCTTCACACTGAAGAGCGAGAAGAAGATGGCGCCAAACTTCAACGTTGTAGGTAAGATTGACCTCGACTCGCTGAACCAGAGCACTCGTCCTAAGAAGAAGTCGAAGGAGGAGCGCCGCAAGGAGCGCGAGGAGAAGCAGGCTCAGATGCACAACGGCGAGAAGAAGAAGCGCGAGCGCATCCACGGCGGTAAGGAGCGTGTTGACATCGAGGCTGCTGCCAATCAGGACAACGGCAACAAGGGTGGCAACCAGAATAATAAGAAGAACAAGGGTGGCAACCAGAACTTCCAGGATGGTGGCAACCAGGGTGGCGGCAAGAAGAACAAGAAGAACCGCTCATTCCAGAAGCCACTTGAGGTTGACGATGAGGCAGTAGCACGCCAGGTTAAGGAGACACTGGCCCGACTGACATCGAAGAACCAGAACAAGAAGGGTGCCAAGTATCGTCGTGAAAAGCGTGATGCCGTGGCAGAGCGTATGAACGAGGAGATGGCAGCAGAGGCAGCACAGAGCAAGGTACTGAAGCTGACCGAGTTCGTAACTGTATCAGAACTGGCTACCATGATGAACGTTGGTGTAAACCAGGTTATCGGTACCTGTATGAGTATCGGTATCATGGTGTCGATCAACCAGCGTCTGGATGCTGAGACCATCAACATCGTTGCCGAGGAATTCGGATTCACCACTGAATATGTAAGTGCCGAGGTACAGAACGCTATCACTGAGGAGGAGGATGACGAGAACGATCTGATCAGCCGCGCTCCAATCGTAACAGTGATGGGACACGTAGACCATGGTAAGACTTCGCTGCTCGACCATATCCGCAACACCAACGTGATTGCCGGTGAGGCTGGTGGTATCACACAGCACATAGGTGCTTACAACGTGAAACTGAAGGATGGCCGACAGATTACATTCCTGGATACCCCAGGTCACGAGGCATTTACCGCCATGCGTGCCCGTGGTGCTCAGGTAACCGATATCGCCATCATCATCGTAGCAGCCGATGACTCGGTGATGCCTACCACCAAGGAGGCTATCGCCCACGCTCAGGCTGCCAACGTACCTATGGTATTCGCTATCAACAAGATTGATAAGCCTGGTGCCAACCCCGATAAGATTCGTGAGGACCTGGCCAACATGAACCTGCTTGTTGAGGAATGGGGTGGTAAGTACCAGTGTCAGGAGATTAGTGCCAAGAAGGGTATCGGCGTTGACGAGCTGCTGGAGAAAGTACTGCTCGAGGCCGAGATGCTCGACCTGAAGGCTAATCCTAACCGTAAGGCCACTGGTTCTATCATTGAGAGCTCGCTCGACAAGGGTCGTGGATATGTTTCTACCGTACTCGTTTCGAATGGTACACTGAAGGTAGGCGACGTGGTGATTGCAGGAACCGCTTGGGGTAAGGTTAAGGCTATGTTCAACGAGCGTAACCAGCGCATCGAGGAGGCAGGCCCAGCCGAGCCTGCTATCATCCTCGGTCTGAACGGTGCTCCAACTGCCGGTGACTCATTCCACGTGATGGAGAGTGAGCAGGAAGCCCGCGAAATCGCCAACAAGCGTATCCAGCTGCAGCGTGAGCAGAGCTTGCGTACTACAACCAAGCTTGGTCTCGACGAGCTGTCGCACCGTATTGCTCTGGGTGAGTTCCACGAGTTGAACATCATCGTTAAGGGTGATACCGACGGATCTATCGAGGCACTGTCTGATTCGTTCATCAAGCTTTCTACCGAGAAGGTTCAGGTTAACGTTATCAACAAGGCTGTAGGTCAGATTTCAGAGAACGATGTGATGCTGGCATCAGCTTCTGAGGCTATCATCATCGGATTCCAGGTTCGTCCTTCGGCCGATGCCCGCAAGGCTGCCGATCGCGAGGGCGTTGAGATCAACACCTACTCTATCATCTACGATGCTATCGACGATGTGAAGCAGACCATGCAGGGTATGCTTGACAAGGTGAAGAAGGAGATTCTGGCCGGTGAGATCGAGGTTAAGCAGGTATTCAAGATTTCAAAGGTTGGTACTGTTGCCGGTGGTCTGGTTACCAACGGTAAGGTACACAACAAGGACAAGGCTCGCGTTATCCGCGATGGTATCGTGATCCATACAGCTCCTATCGATGCCCTGAAGCGCTACAAGGACGATGCCAAGGAAGTGGCAACCGGACTGGAGTGTGGTATCTCACTGGTTAACTTCAACGACATCCAGGTAGGCGACATCATCGAGACCTTCACAGAGATCGAGGTAGAACAGAAACTTTAAGAATGTCAGAACAGAAGAATGAATTTGTACGTCAGGTGGCTGAGCAAAAGTACGAGTTTGGCTTTACCACCGACGTACATACTGAGATAATAGAGAAAGGGCTGAACGAGGATATCGTTCGGCTCATCTCTGCTAAGAAAGGGGAGCCCGAGTGGATGCTCGAGTTCCGCTTGAAGGCGTTCCGTTATTGGAAAGAACAGACGGAGCCCAAATGGGGACATGTGCATGTGCCCGAGATTGATTATCAGGCTATTAGCTACTATGCTGATCCACTGGCCAAAAAGCCAGAGGGAGACGGTAAGATTGATCCAGAGCTGGAGAAGACCTTCGACAAGTTGGGTATTCCCCTCGAAGAGCGACTGGCACTGAGTGGCAACACCGCCGTTGATGCCATCATGGACTCGGTGAGCGTAAAGACCACCTTCAAGGAGAAACTGCGCGAGAAGGGAGTAATCTTCTGCTCTATCGGTGAAGCTATCAAGGAGCATGGCGACCTGGTGCGTCAGTACTTGGGAACCGTGGTGCCTTACAAGGATAACTTCTTTGCAGCACTCAACTCGGCAGTGTTCAGCGATGGCTCGTTTGTATATATCCCGAAGGGTGTTCGCTGCCCCATGGAGCTCAGCTCTTACTTCCGTATCAATGCAAGGAATACAGGTCAGTTTGAGCGTACATTGATTATTGCCGACGACGATGCATACGTATCGTATCTTGAAGGTTGTACAGCTCCGATGCGCGACGAGAATCAGTTGCATGCTGCTATCGTAGAGATTATCGTGATGAATCGTGCTGAGGTGAAGTACTCAACCGTTCAGAACTGGTATCCTGGCGATGAGAACGGAAAGGGTGGTGTGCTTAATCTGGTAACAAAGCGTGGCGATTTGCGCGGTGTTGACTCAAAGCTGTCGTGGACTCAGGTTGAGACTGGTTCGGCCATCACATGGAAGTATCCATCTTGTATCCTGCGTGGTGACAACAGCGTGGCTGAGTTCTACTCGGTTGCTGTTACCAACAACTATCAGGAGGCCGATACAGGTACCAAGATGATACATATTGGTAAGAACACCAAGTCGACAATCATATCTAAGGGTATCTCGGCTGGTCACTCGCAGAACTCATATCGCGGACTGGTTCGTGCTGCATCAACTGCCGACAATGCACGTAACTACTCATCGTGCGACTCTCTGCTCTTGGGCTCTGATTGTGGTGCTCACACATTCCCTTATATGGATGTGCATAACGATACGGCTGTATTCGAGCACGAGGCTACCACCTCGAAAATCTCGGAGGATCAGCTGTTCTATTGCAATCAGCGAGGCATCCCTACCGAGCAGGCCGTAGGACTCATTGTTAACGGCTACGCTAAGGAGGTTCTGCAGAAGCTGCCTATGGAGTTTGCCGTCGAGGCTCAGAAACTGCTCTCCGTCTCTCTCGAAGGTACGGTGGGCTAAATTTAATGTTTAATCTTTAATATTTAATCTTTAATGTTAGAGGTACGTAATTTACACGCCAAGATTGGCGACAAAGAGATATTAAAAGGTATCGACCTCGTCATCAACGACGGCGAGACACATGCTATTATGGGACCCAATGGCTCTGGAAAGTCTACCTTGAGTGCCGTACTTGTGGGCAATCCGCTCTATGAGGTTACCGAGGGTGAGGCTTATTTCAATGGCAAGAACCTGCTGGAGATGAAACCAGAGGATCGTGCCCATGAGGGACTGTTCCTCTCGTTCCAGTATCCCGTTGAGATTCCAGGTGTGTCGATGACCAACTTTATGAAGGCCGCCATCAACGAGAAGCGCAAGTATCAGGGCTTGGAGCCAATGAATGCTGCTGAGTTCCTGAAGCTTCAGCGTGAGAAGAGAAAAATTGTAGAGCTCGACTCAAAACTGGCTAACCGCTCTGTAAACGAGGGCTTTAGCGGTGGTGAGAAGAAGCGCAACGAGATATTCCAGATGGCTATGTTGGAGCCAAAACTGAGCATTCTTGACGAGACCGACTCTGGTCTTGACGTTGATGCTATGCGTATCGTGGCCGAGGGTGTAAACAAGTTGCAGACACCCGAGACTTCGTGCATCGTCATTACTCACTACGACCGTCTGCTCGAGATGATTAGGCCTCAGTTTGTGCATGTGCTCTATAAGGGTCGCATCGTAAAGACTGGCGGTCCTGAGCTGGCTGTACAGATTCAGGAGCACGGCTACGATTGGATTAAAGAAGAAATCGGAGAAGAGTAATGGGTAGCGAAAAACAATATATTGAACTCTACGAGCAGGCTCGGCAGATGATTTTTGATCATGCGCCAGAGTCTATGAACGTGGTGCGCGATACGGCTTTCGAGGACTTCCGCAAGCAAGGCTTCCCAACGAAAAAGGTTGAGCGATACAAGTACACCGATATTCAGAAGCTCTTTGAGCCCGATTATGGTGTAAACCTAAGTCGCCTGCAGATTCCTGTGGATCCCTATGAGGCTTTCCGTTGCGACGTGCCCAACCTCTCAACAAGCCTGTATTTCGTGGTGAACGACATGTTCTATCACGACGTCAAGCCAAAGGGTCAAAGGCTACGGGTAGGCGGGCAACGCCCGGGAATTCTGCCAGAAGGCGTGATTATCGGCTCTATGCGTGATTATCCTGAACTGGTGGCAAAATACTATACCAAGCTTGCTAAGACCAGCGAGGATGCAATTACTGCTCTTAACACCATGCTGGCACAGGATGGACTGCTGGTTTACGTGCCCAAGAACACCAAGGTGGATCGTGCAATCCAGGTAATAAACATACTGAAAGCTACTCCACAGAATGCTCAGCGTGTAGTGCCCGACCTGATGGTAAATCGTCGTGTACTCATTGTGCTCGAAGAGAGTGCAGAGATAAAAATGCTGTTCTGCGACCATGCTGCCGACGATCGTAACTTCCTTGCTACACAGGTTATTGAGGCTTATGTTGGCGAGAATGCATCACTTGACCTCTATTGCATGGAGGAGACACATAATAAGAACGTGCGTCTTAGCAATGTATACATCGTTCAGCAGGCTAACAGTCGTGTAAACCACAACGTCATAACCCTGCACAACGGTATCACCCGCAATAAACTCGACCTTACCTTCAGTGGTGAAGGTGCTGAGTGCCAGTGCTACGGTTGCGTGATAGCCGACAAGCAGCAGCATGTTGATAATAACACGCTCATAGTTCACAAGGTGCCACACTGCACCAGTCAGGAGTTATATAAGTATGTGCTCGACGATAAGGCCACAGGTGCTTTTGCTGGTCGTGTGCTGGTAGAGCATGGTGCTCAGAAGACCACATCGCAGATGACCAATCAGAATCTGACGGCCACCAAGGAGGCTCGTATGTACACTCAGCCTATGCTTGAGATATATGCTGACGATGTGAAGTGTGCTCATGGTTCAACTGTTGGTCAGCTTAATGATGCTGCCCTGTTCTATATGCGCCAGCGTGGCATCTCTTTGCAGGAGGCTAAGGTGCTGCTGCAGAATGCGTTTATCAACGAGGTTATCGACCACATGCAGCTTGAACCACTCCGCGATCGCCTGCACTATCTGGTAGAAAAGCGATTCCGTGGCGAGCTGAACAAATGCTCAGGTTGCAAACTCTGTAAATAAGTATATGTACGATATAAACAAAATCAGGGAAGATTTTCCTATCCTGTCTCGTGAGGTTTACAAGAAGCCGCTGATTTATCTTGACAACGCGGCTACCACACAGAAACCGCTTATGGTGCTTGATGCCATGAGGGACGAGTATCTTAACGTTAATGCCAACGTGCATCGTGGCGTTCACTACCTTAGTCAGCAGGCCACCGACCTGCATGAGGCTGCACGCGAGAAAGTTCGTGGATTTATCAACGCCAGCAAGATAGAGGAAATAATCTTTACCCGTGGAACCACCGAGGCTATCAACCTGGTAGCCAGCTCATTCTGCGAGAGTCAGATGCAGGAGGGTGACGAGGTGATAGTTACCGAGATGGAGCATCACTCAAACATTGTTTCGTGGCAGTTGCAGGCCATGAAGCGCGGTATTGTGGTGAAGCATATTCCTATCACTGACGATGGAATCCTCTGTCTCGACCAACTGGAATCACTCATTACTCCTCGTACCAAGATTATCAGCGTGGCTCATGTGAGCAACGTGCTGGGTACGGTTAATCCTGTTGAGGAAATCATCAAGATAGCTCATGCCCATGGTATCCCCGTGCTGGTTGATGGAGCCCAGAGTGCACCTCATTTCAAAGTGGACGTTCAGGCCATGGACTGCGACTTCTTCGCCTTCAGCGGTCATAAGATGTACGGTCCTACCGGCATTGGAGTGCTTTATGGCAAGGAAGAGTGGCTCGAGAAGTTGCCCCCATATCAGGGCGGTGGCGAGATGATTGACAAGGTTACTTGGGAGAAGACAACTTTCGAGCGCCTGCCATTCAAGTTCGAGGCTGGCACACCGGATTACGTAGCCACCCACGGACTGGCCAAAGCCATAGAATATATCGATTCCATCGGCTTCGATGCCATCCAGCAGCACGAACAAGAACTGACCCGCTACTGCATGGAGCAGCTCCAAACCATCGATGGAATGAAAATTTATGGCCCTGCAGGTAATCTCTCACCTCTCACCTCTCACCCCTCACCTCTAAAAGACGCAGTCGTTAGCTTCAACGTAGGCAACATCCACCATTTGGATATGGGTACCCTACTCGACCGCCTCGGCATAGCTGTTCGCACAGGTCATCACTGTGCCCAGCCATTGATGGATCGTCTCAACATCAGCGGCACCGTTCGCGCGTCGTTCGCTCTTTATAACACGAAGGAAGAAATCGATACACTTGTAGCGGGCATCCGCCGAGTGTCACAGATGTTCTAAATATGTTATTAAACAAATATTACGAAGGCAAGATTGAGGCAGGCTGCGACGAAGCAGGTCGTGGTTGCTTAGCAGGTAGTGTTTATGCTGCCGCAGTCATCCTGCCCGAAGGCTATCAGAACGAGTTGTTAAACGACTCGAAGCAACTCTCTGAGAAGAAGCGCTATCAGCTTCGTGAGATGATTGAACGCGATGCCGTGGCATGGGCCGTAGGCATCGTTACTCCCGAAGAAATCGACAAAATCAACATTCTCAACGCCTCAATCCTTGCTATGCACCGCGCCTTAGATCAACTCAAGGTGCGTCCAGAGGCTGTTATTGTTGATGGTAACCGCTTCAAGCCCTACAAGGACCCCGCTGATGGTCATCAGTTGCCTCACACCACCATCGTAAAGGGTGATGGCAAATATCTGGCCATAGCGGCCGCCAGCATCCTGGCCAAGACCTATCGTGATGACTATATGAACCAGCTTGCCGAGGAATACCCTCAATACGACTGGCTCTCGAACAAGGGATACCCCACCAAGAAACATCGCGAGGCCATCAAGCAATATGGCATCACCCCCTACCACCGCAAGAGCTATAACCTCTTAGGCGATGGTCAGTTGAGCATCGACTTTGGGGATTTCTGATAAGACGAGTTGACAAATAAAAGACAAATGTTACTATGTTAAGCAAAGATGAAAAAGATTTAGTGGGTTTATTGAAAATAATCCGTGAAATCCGTGTAGTCCGTGCCAAAAAAATTGTAACTTTGCAGGCGATTTAAAGAACGTACGTTTAAAATAGTAATAAGATTATGGCAAAGAAAGCACTTTTGATGATTCTCGATGGATGGGGA
>NZ_CAMJFM010000055.1 GCF_946404925.1 uncultured Prevotella sp.
AGCGACCTCGCGCCCCCCAGACGTGTGCGCTACCAACTGCGCTAAATCCCGAACAAATTCGACTAACAATCGACCGTTATCGCCGAATGCGGGTGCAAAGGTACGGAGTTTTTTTGAAACAACCAAATTTTCGGGGCGTTTTTTCTATTTATCCCACTTATTTTTCCACTTCTCGTAGTTTTTATACAGTGTAGCGGGGCGGGTGTTGTACCAGCTGTAGCCGTTTCGGCGCTCAGGTCCGATGTCAGAAAGATGCTTGCGGGGCATGCCATCGCGGTCGCACACAAATGGCTCGCAGTTCAGCAAGTCGTAGAATCGGGCCCACAGTGGTTCGGCGTTAGGATCGGGCACCAATCTGGTGTCGGCTCCTGGCTCGCCTTTCTTACCTATCTTCTCCAGGCGGTAGCCTGTAATCTTGTTCTTTTCGAACCAAGCCATAGCGCCGTTGATGGCATTGCGAATGCGCTGGTCGGGGTTAGGCAGCGTCATCAGGAATCGCACGATGGCGGCACTCTCCTGCGAGCAGTATGATGGAATCTCGTACGAACGGGCGTAGGTGGGGTAGAGCGTCTTGCGGTCGTGCTGCTGGCACCACACGGTGAGCGTGTCGTCGACCTTGATCTGCGTATTCAGTATGCACTCAATACCTTTCTTAAATGCCTTGTCGATGAGCTCGTTCAGCAGGTCGTCGCTAAGTCCGGCATACTGCTCCTTACCCTTCAATATGTCGCGCATCATGATCAGAATGTTCACCATTGCATCGTCGTTGTAGGTTATCTGCACCTGATAGTCGCGCTTGGTTGGCCAGAACTGTGGCCATCCGCCGTTCTCATACTGTCCGCCCAGAATGTAGTGCACACCCTTCTGGAATGCCTCGCGATAGTGCTCGTCCTTGGTCTGCTGATACAGACGGGCCAAGAAGTTCATCTGCGTGGTGGTAGCGCCGTTGTCGATGGTAGAATCGTCGGTAACGTGCTTATCTTTCAGGATAACCTCGCGCTGCTGGTCGCTAAGCGGTGTCACCATATCCACATTCTTAGGCCATCCGCCCGTGTTTCGCTGCCATATCAGTAGCTGATCGCCAATGCGGCGAGCTTCAGCGGTTTTGAAAAACTCAGGATCTTTTTCGCGAAGTACCTTGTCTACCTGCGCGTTGGCCTGCGCCATTGGCAGGAGCCCCAGAAAGAGGGCCGACAGTAGAGTAGTCTTAATGTAGTTCATCTTTAAAAATTGTTTTGAATTAATTATATCGTGGGTGCAAAAGTATAAAAACTTTGCGAACTAACGCACGGATTAACACACATTAATAGGAAATAAGTAATAAAATGTGTAAAAATGAGCGCTCTGTGGCCGAAAATGCGTATCTTTGCATGCAATTAGAACGTGAAATTACAAGAAATGAAGCAATATACACTTAAGGCACCTGAGCGATTGAACCATACCATCCAGTTGCCAGCATCAAAAAGCATATCTAATCGTGCGCTCATCATCTATGCCCTCAGTGGCGGTCGTAACCTGCCTCAGAATCTGAGCGATTGCGACGATACAGAGGTGATTATCGACGCCCTGCGATACATGCCCGACGAGATAAACATCAAGGCCGCTGGCACCGCCATGCGATTCATGAGCGCCTATCTGAGCGTGATGCGCGGCACCCACATCATCACTGGTACCGACCGCATGAAGCATCGCCCCATAGCCATACTGGTTGACGCCCTGCGTCGCCTTGGCGCACAGATAGAATATGTAGGCGAAGAGGGGTTCCCGCCACTCAAGATTACAGGCAAGAAGTTGCAAGGCGGACTGCTGGAGATACCAGGCAACGTGAGTTCGCAGTACATATCGGCCCTGCTGATGATAGGCCCCATGCTGAAGGATGGCCTCACGCTGCAGCTTACGGGCGAGATTATCAGTCGCCCATACATCGACCTGACGCTCTGGATGATGAACGAGTTCGGAGCTGAGGCTAAATGGAGCTCGACCGACACCATCACCGTGGCCCACAAGCCCTACAAAGGTCGCGACTACTACATAGAGAGCGATTGGAGCGGCGCCAGCTATTGGTATGAGATGGTGGCCCTGAGCAACGATCGCGATGCCGAAATCAGACTCACGGGATTGATGGACGGCTCGATGCAAGGCGACTCTACCACGCGCTACATCTTCAGTCTGCTGGGCGTAAAGACCATCTTTGAAACCCAGAAGAAGGGCGTGCCACAGATGGTGACGCTGAAGAAGAACGGTCGTGGTGTATCGAAGCTGGAGTACGACTTTGTGAATGCGCCCGACTTGGCTCAGACGTTTGTGGTGACGTGTGCCGCACTCGACATTCCGTTCCACTTCAAGGGCTTGGCCACCCTGAAAATCAAGGAGACCGACCGCATTGAGGCCCTGAAGCGCGAGATGAAGAAGCTGGGCTACGTGATTCACGATGCCAACGACAGCGAACTCTATTGGGATGGCGAGCGATGCGAACCACAGCTGGAGCAGGGCATCGACACCTACGAGGATCATCGCATGGCCTTGGCCTTTGCGCCATACGCCTTGACGCGCGATGGACTGAAAATCAACAATCCTCAGGTGGTAACCAAGTCGTATCCTAAGTTCTGGGAAGACTTGAAATCCGTAGGATTCGAGATAGACGAGATTTAAGAATTTAGAATTTAGAGTTTTTATGCAGTTTGTAATTGTTTGCATATTGTTGATAGTGGGTCTTGCAGTGGTGGCGCTGATAGCCAACAAGTTTGACTCGGGTGACGACGTGATTCAGCAGGGTCACGATTGCTCAACCTGTACCGCCGAAATCGAGGGCGAATGCAAGATTCAATGCCTGAAGAAAGAGCTGGAAGAAAGGAAGAAAAAGGAGGGCAGTCGTATCAAATCCTACGATGAGCTATATGATCCCGACGAGGATGTAAAAATATGAAACTCAACGCGAAGAACATATTACTGATTGTGGCTATCGCAGGTGCGATGGTTAGTTGTTCTACGCATAAAAACACCGCCAGGTCGCGCTTCTGGCACGCATTCAACGCCCGTTATAATACCTATTATAATGGTAGTCAGGCCTTTATCGACGGCAATCTGGAGAAGGAGAAGGGCAACAAGGATAACTATACCGAGCTCATTCCGCTCTACACCGTTGGCAACAAAGCCAGCCGCACCATAGGCAAGTCGCACTACGAGCGCACCATCGAAAAGATGGAGAAGGCCATACAGCGCCACAGCATCAAGGAGAAGGGTAGGGAGTATAATCCGTTTCTCTGGAAGGCTTGGCTGATGATGGGAAAGGCACAATTCCAGATGGGACAGTTCGAAGAGTCGGCCGCCACCTTCTCGTATATGGCCCGCCTCTATCAGGGTCAGCCATTGATGAGCGGACTGGCCCGCGCGTGGCTGGCCAAAAGCTATACCGAGCTGGGTTGGCGATACGATGCCGAGGATGTGATTCGCAATATGAGTCGCGATTCGATGGACTTCCGCGCCGTGAATGATTGGGACTATACCTACGCCAATTACTACATCCGCGTGGGCGAATACCAGAAGGCCATACCCTATCTGCACAAGGCCATCAAGCACGAGCGCCGCAAGGTGCAACGCGCCCGCCAGTGGTTTCTTTCGGGTCAGATTGAGAACCTGCTTGGCAACCAGCAGCAGGCCTACAATGCCTTCAAGCATGTGGTGCGATGCCATCCGCCTTACGAACTCGAGTTCAATGCCCGCATCGCCCAGACCGAGGTGCTGGCCAAGAACAACGGCAAGCAGATGATCAGCAAGCTGAAACGTATGGCCGCTGATGATAACAATGCCGAATATCTCGACCAGGTTTACTACGCCATCGGTAACATCTATCTGGCCCAAGGCGACACGCTGGAGGCTATTGGTGCCTACGAGAAAGGCAACCAGAAAGCCACCCGTAGCGGTATCGAAAAGGGCGTGCTGTTGCTCACACTTGGAAACATCTATTGGGAGCGCGAGCAATTCTCTGACGCCAAACGATGCTATGGCGAGGCCATCGGACTGCTCGACAAGGAGCGCAAGGATTACGAGGAGTTGTCAAAACGCTCCAAGATACTCGACGAGTTGGTGCCTTACACAGAGGGCATCCAGCTGCAAGACTCGCTGCTCGAGCTCTCGCAAATGCCTGAGGCTGAGCGCAATAAGGCCATCGACCGCGTGATTGATGCCCTGAAGAAAAAAGAAAAAGAAGAGCGCGACGCCCAACTGGAAGCCGAGGCCAACGCCCAGCAAGCCAAAGCCGAGGCCAACAATCCTCAGCGCCAATCATCCAACACTCCAAAAACACCTTCTAATGTCCAAACACCATCAGCCAATGGCCAAAACAGCACTTGGTACTTCTACAACCCCATGGCTGTAAATCAAGGCAAAACAACCTTCCAGCGTGAGTGGGGCAAGCGTGAGAACATAGACAACTGGCGGCGCAGCAACCAGACGGTTATCCGCATGCCTGGAGCCAGCGATGAAGAGGCCAACGACAGCATCTCCTCAGACGACGTGGCTATGGCTGATTCCATCGCCAATGATTCCATCGCGGCCCCTGTAGATTCAGCCGCACTCGACCCACACAAGCGCGAATACTATCTGGCACAGATTCCATTCAGCGATGAGCAGAAGGCCGCTTGCCACGACATCATCAAGGATGGCTTGTTTCATGCGGGCATCATACTCAAGGACAAGATGGACCGCTTGGCACTTAGCGAGCGCTATCTGTGTCGCCTAACCACCGATTATCCTGACTACGAACATAACGACGAGGCATGGTATCACCTCTGGTTGCTCTACTCGCGCCAAGGCCTAAGCGCCAAGGCTGCTGAATGCCTCGCCCACATGCAGGAAAACCACGCAGAGAGCGAGTGGACCCAGTTGATATCCGACCCGCTATATGCCGAGAATGCCCGCTTTGGCGAGCAGATTGAGGATTCGCTTTATGGCGCCACCTACGAGGCTTTCAAGGCCGATCAACATGAGGTAATCAGACAGAATGCCGCCCTTTCGGCCTCGCGTTTTCCGCAAGGTGCCAATCGCGATAAGTTCTTGTTTATCAATGGCTTGAGCATGCTGAACGAGGGCGATGGCGATGGATGTATGGGGCAACTGCAGGAGGTAGTAGAAAAATATCCTGAGAGCGAGGTGAGCAAGTTGGCAGGTATGATAATCAAGGGCGTGCAGGATGGCAGACGACTGCATGGAGGCAAGTTCGATATAGGCGACGTGTGGAGTCTGCGCGATGTAGAGCTGGCGGGCGATTCGACCATCACCGACTCATTGAGCACCGAGCGCGACGACCACTATCTGTTTATGCTGGTGTACAATCCCGACTCGGTGAACCAGAATCAGATGCTCTTCGAACTCGCGCGCTACAACTTTACCAACTTCCTGGTGCGCAACTTCGAGATTCAGATAGATCAGGACCGCGAGTTGAACCGTATGATGGTGAGCGGATTCCAGAGCTACGACGAGGCCTTGCAATATGCCCGCATGCTCTACGACAACGAGGCGCTGCGCACCCACATCGCTGCCACCATGCATCTCATCATCAGCGAGAAGAATCTGCCCAGCTTGGGCACTCGCCTGAGTTACGACGACTATCAGCTGTTCTACGAGCGCGAGCTAGCTCCAATGGAGGTGAGCAAGGAGAACCTGTTGATAAATCCTGAGAACATCGAGACACCTGACATCGAGGATATTGCACCAGCGCAACCCGCTGAGCCTCAGACACCTGCAACGAAAAAGAAGCAGCAGTCGGCCTTCGATTTTGATGATGATTTCTGGTAATTAACTTCACGAGATATGACAAACGGATTACTACTCTGGGTAGACGACGAGATTGAGCAACTGAGGGCACACATTATGTTCCTCGAGAAGAAAGGCTATGAAATCGTGACCGTAAGCAACGGTACCGATGCTATAGACCAGTGCCGTCAGCGTAACTTCGACTTGGTGTTGCTCGACGAACAGATGCCTGGAATCAGTGGTCTGGAAACCCTGCGCACGCTCAAGGAGATTAACCCATCAATCGTGGTGGTGATGGTGACCAAGAGCGAGGAGGAACACATTATGGAGCAGGCCATCGGACAGAAGATAGCCGACTATCTCATCAAGCCCGTCAACCCCAATCAGATACTGCTCACGCTCAAGAAGAACATCCATCGCAAGGCCATCGAGACCGAGATAACCCAAAGCCAGTATCAGCAGAACTTCCAGCAGATAGCGATGCAGATAATGGATTGCCGCACGTGGCAGGATTGGGTGGATGTGTACAAGCGCCTGGTGCATTGGGAGCTGGAGCTTAGCAGCACTGATAGCAGTATGATGGAGATGCTGCAGATGCAGAAGGAAGAGGCCAATAATGGCTTCGCGAAGTTCATCAAGCAAAATTATCTGGATTGGATGGAGGATAAAAGTAATCTCTCATCTCTAGCCTCTCACCTCTCACCTCTGATGTCGCCAGACATCTTTAAAACCAAGGTCTTCCCCCAACTCAACGATGGCCAGAAGGTGTTCCTGGTGGTGCTCGATAACTTCCGTTACGACCAATGGCGCGTATTATCGCACGAACTGAGCGAGCATTTCGACATCGACGAAGACGTGTATTACAGCATTCTGCCCACCGCCACGCAGTATGCCCGCAACGCCATCTTCAGCGGATTGATGCCCAACAAGATTCAGGAGATGTTCCCCGATCTTTGGGTTGACGAAGACGAGGAGGAGGGAAAGAACCTGAACGAAGAACCGCTTATCCGCACCCAGTTGGAGCGCTATCGCCGTAAGGAAACGTTTACTTATCACAAGATAAACACCCAGGCCGATGCCGACAAACTGATGCAGCAGATGCAGCAAATCAGCAAGAACCCGCTCAATGTGGTGGTGTTCAACTTCATCGATATGCTGAGTCACGCGCGTACAGAGTCAAAGATGGTGCGCGAATTGGCTAACAACGAGAGTGCCTATCGCAGCATCACGCTGTCGTGGTTCCGCCATTCGGTCATCAGCGATTTCTTCCGTCAGCTGGCCCAAATGGATTGCAAGGTCATTGTGACTACCGATCACGGCAGCATACGTTGCACCCAACCCGTGAAGATAGTTGGCGACCGCAACACCAATACCAATCTTCGCTACAAACTTGGCAAGAACTTAGGCTATGACGAGGATAAGAGCCTGTTTGTGATCAAGGACCCGCGCAAGGCGCTGCTGCCATCGCCCAACCTATCGACAAGCTATGTGTTTGCCACGGGCGACTCGTTCTTCGCCTATCCAAACAACTACAATTATTATGTATCGTACTATCGCGACACCTTCCAGCATGGAGGCATCTCGATGGAGGAGATGATAGTGCCGCTGATTACCTTGACAGGTAAGAAAAGGTAAAAGGGTAAAAAAGTAAAAAGGTAAAAAATATATGGAAATACGTATTAACAGTTTAGACCAGATCGGGGATGCAGCCCGAGAGTTTATCGCCAACATGGGCGAGAGTCGTGTGTTTGCTTTCTACGGAAAGATGGGAGCCGGAAAAACCACATTTATCAAGGCTATCTGCGAGGCCTTGGGGGTTGACGATGTCATCACATCACCCACCTTCGCTATCATCAACGAATACACATCGGGCGAGGGTGAGAGCATCTACCACTTCGACTTCTATCGCATAAAAAAGCTCGAAGAGGTTTACGATATGGGCTACGAGGATTACTTCTATAGCGGCTGCCTGTGCCTGATAGAGTGGCCAGAACTGATAGAAGAAGTTTTGCCCGAGGATGCGGTTAAGGTGACGATAGAAGAAAAAAACGACGGCAACCGTGTGGTTACCGTCGGATAAGGGTTATTAAAGCAAAGCTTCGAATTTCTCTTCAAACTTAGCCTTCGACTGAGCGCCGATCAGCTTGTCGACAATCTCACCGTTCTTGAAGAACAATACGGTAGGAATGTTGCGGATACCATACTCCGCAGCCAGCTCCTCGTTGTCCTCAACGTCGCACTTGCCAACTACGATTTTGCCATCGTACTGCTTGGCCAACTCTTCGATAATGGGAGCCACCATACGGCATGGTCCACACCAAGTAGCCCAGAAATCAACTACCAAAGGCAGGTTGCCAGCCTTCAGACTTGCAAAGTTCTCTCTTGTGATTGTTACTTCCATTGTTTTTTCCTTTTTTATTGTGAATACTATGTGAACTATCTGTCTATCAGCAAATTGCATGCCATTAATTGATAGAGTATGCCAACCCGTCGTGAGTCTCGATATAGTCTATCAGCTGGTTCTTCACGTCGATGCCCTCGCGCTTGCTTCGTAACAGCACGTGATGACTACCACTCGAATCGCGCAGTTGGAAGAAGAGCTTGGTCTTGCCAGGATTCTCGTTTATCATCTCCGTCAGGTCGTTTACCAGCGCATCGTCAACCTTATCAGTTATCATCTGGATGGTGATGCGGTCGATGGCCCTCTCCTTGATGGTCTGCAGGAACTCTACACCGCCTATCTTCAGGTCTTTCGGACCATTGTCGTTATACTGGAATCGCGACTTGACCTTACCCGTGATGTATACCGAGTTGCCTATGGCGAACATACCTGCACGCTGGCCCCATTCCTCGCCCATCATGAAGAGCTCGCCTGAGCCCTCAAAGTCCTCGATGGTCACCACACCGTAGGGTTTACCCGTCTTGGTGAATCCCGTTTTGGTGGCTGTCACGATGCCTCCGAGTATGACATCCTCGCGGTCTGCCAACTTCGCAATGTCTGCCAATTCGACACATTTCGTGTTGCAGAGGTTGTCGAGTATAATCTTATATTCGTCGAGCGGGTGGGCCGAAAGGTAGATACCTACCAGCTCGCGTTCCTTGTTCAGTCGCTCAATATCGCTCCAGCGCACATCGTTCTTGGGCACCTGTGGCTGGGCTATCTCTACGCCCTCGCCAAACATGCCGAACAGCGAGTTTTGCATCTCGGCCTTCTCCTGCTGGTACAGCTGACCGTAGCGACAGAGCATCTCGATAAACGTCTCGCCCTTGGGGTTCTTGGCAAAGAAATCCTCACGACGGATGCCAAACGAGTCGAAACCACCACTCAGCGCCAACGATTCGAACGCCTTACGGTTAACTGACGAGAAGTTTACACGTTGTGCAAAGTCGTAGATATCCTTATATGGGCCGTTCTTCTCGCGCTCTTCGATAATCGAGAGGGCGGCCGAGTCGCCCATACCCTTGATGGCACCCAGTCCGAATCGGATTTCGCCATGATGGTTCACACCAAACTTCTCGTACGATTCGTTCACATCAGGGCCCAGCGTGGCTATACCCATCTGCTTGCACTCGTCCATCAGCTTCGTGATTTCCGTTATCTGGTCGCGGCGGCGGCTCATAATGGCTGCCATATATTCGGCAGGGTAGTTGGCCTTGAGGTAAGCCGTCTGGTAAGCCACCCACGAGTAGCAGGCAGCATGCGACTTGTTGAACGCGTACGATGCAAAACTCTCCCAGTCGGCCCATATCTTCTCGAGCACCTTGGGGTCGTGACCGTTCTTCTTTCCGCCCTCAATAAACTTAGGCTTCATGGCGTCAACAATGTCCTTCTTCTTCTTACCCATCGCCTTTCGCAGCGCATCGCTCTCGCCTCGTGTAAAGTCGGCCAACAGTCTCGACAGCAACATTACCTGCTCCTGATAAACCGTGATACCATAGGTGTCCTTCAGATATTTCTCCATCACGGGTATATCGTAGGTAATGGGTTTTCGTCCATGCTTACGGTCGATGAAGTCGGGGATGTAGCCCATAGGTCCTGGGCGATACAGGGCGTTCATTGCAATCAGGTCTTCAAACACGGTAGGCTTCAGTTCGCGCAGGTATTTCTGCATACCAGCCGACTCGAACTGGAAGGTACCGATGGTGCGTCCCTGCTGGTATAGCTCGTATGTCTTGGGGTCGTCGATGGGGATGGTGTCCAGATCAACGTCGATGCCGTGCGTACGCTTGATGTTGAGGCAGGCCTCCTTCAACTCCGACAGGGTTTTCAGTCCCAGGAAGTCCATCTTGATGAGACCCGTCGACTCAATCACGTGTCCGTCGTACTG
>NZ_CAMJFM010000056.1 GCF_946404925.1 uncultured Prevotella sp.
GCATCGGAACTGCTAAATGTTCAGTTACTTTCAAAAAAAATACGAAAATATTATCTTTGTTATCAAAGATTTCAGGAAAATTAGTTATCTTTGCACGGATATTTAATAACTTAGCAGAATTATGGAATTTACAGCCAAGCAAATTGCTGAATTGATACAGGGGAAAGTGGAAGGCAACGAGAACGCTGCCGTTCGCACTTTCGCTAAAATCGAAGAAGGAGTTGAGGGAGCCATTTCGTTCCTGTCGAACCCCAAATATACACACTACATCTACGACACAAAGTCGAGCGTAGTACTGATTAACGAAGACGTAGAATTAGAGAAACCCGTTAGCTGCACGCTGATTCGCGTAAAGAATGCGTATGAGTGCGTGGCCAAACTTTTGCAGTTCTACGAGAGCATGAAGCCCGCCAAGACAGGCATCGACCCACTGGCATCTATTTCGCCCAAGGCTAAGGTTGGCGAGAACGTATACATTGGTCCGTTTGCCGTTATCGGCGATGGTGCAACCGTAGGCGACGGCTGCCAGATCTATGCCCACACAGTGATTGGTGATGGCGTGCAGGTTGGCGAGAAATGCTTGCTCTACCCCCACGTAACCATCTATCAGGGATGCCAAATTGGAAATAATGTTACAATACACGCAGGTAGCGTGATAGGTGCCGATGGATTTGGCTTTGCACCAAACACTGATGGATACGACAAGATTCCACAGATTGGCATCGTAGTCATTGAGGACAACGTAGAGATTGGTGCTAACACATGTATCGACCGCTCGACCATGGGACAGACCACCATCCATAAGGGTGTAAAGCTGGATAACCTGATTCAGGTGGCCCACAACTGCGAGATTGGCGAGAACACCGTGATGAGTGCTCAGGTAGGTATGGCTGGTTCTACAAAGATCGGCTCATGGTGTATGGTAGGCGGCCAGGCAGGTTTTGCAGGACACATACACGTGGCCGATAAGACATTTGTTGGAGCACAGTGTGGTGTTATCAGCAACACCAAAGGTAACGGTGAACAGCTGATCGGTTCGCCAGCCGTTAACCCCAAGATGTACTTCAAGGCAAGAGCCATCGACGCCAAGCTACCCGATATGTATCGCCAGGTGGCCGCTCTGCAGCGTGAGCTGGACGAACTGAAGGCCCAACTCAACAAATAAATTGTGAAATAGTAAATTGTCAAATAGTCAAATAAAACTATGAAACAGAAAACTTTGAAAGGCAGTTTTTCTCTGTTCGGAAAAGGACTGCATACAGGTTTGAACCTGACTGTTACATTTAATCCTGCACCTGAAAACACAGGTTATAAGATTCAGCGAATCGACCTGGAGGAACAGCCCATTATCGACGCTGTCGCAGAGAATGTGGTTGACACACAGCGCGGCACAGTGCTGGGCAAGGGCGATGCACGAGTATCTACAGTAGAACATGGACTTTCGGCCCTCTACGCCTTAGGCATCGATAACTGTCTGATTCAGGTTAACGGACCAGAGTTCCCTATCCTCGACGGTTCGGCCATTCTCTATGTGAACAAGATTCAGGAGGTGGGCATTGAGGAGCAGAACGCACCCAAGGATTACTACATTATCCGCAAGAAGATAGAGATTAAGGATGAGCAGACAGGATCGTGCATTACCATTCTGCCCGACGATGCATTTACCATTACAGCCATGTGCTCGTTTGAGAGTAAGTTCATCAACTCGCAGTTTGCTACACTCGACGATCCTACCAAATATGCTACCGAGATAGCAAGCGCGCGCACATTTGTATTTGTACGCGACATTGAGCCTCTGCTGCAGGCCAACCTGATTAAGGGCGGCGACCTGGATAACGCTATCGTTATCTATGAGCGTCAGACCACTCAGGAGCGTCTGGACATGCTGGCAGATATGCTGGGCGTTGAGCATCGTGATGCTACAGAGCTTGGCTATATTCAGCACAAGCCACTGCAGTGGGAGAATGAGTGCACACGCCACAAGCTGCTCGACATTATTGGCGATATGGCACTGATTGGCAAACCCATCAAGGGCCGTATCATCGCCACACGTCCAGGACACACTGTGAATAATAAGTTTGCTCGCATGATGCGCAAGGAGATTCGTAAACACGAGATCCAGGCCCCCATCTACGATCCAAATGAGGAGCCAGTAATGGACGTGAACCGTATTCGCGAACTGCTGCCCCACCGCTACCCCATGCAGCTGGTAGACAAGGTAATTGAACTGGGCGCAACTACCATCGTTGGTGTAAAGAACGTCACCTCTAACGAGCCTTTCTTCCAGGGCCACTTCCCACAGGAGCCTGTTATGCCAGGTGTACTGCAGATTGAGGCTATGGCACAGTGCGGCGGACTGCTGGTACTGAACACGCTGGAGGAGCCTGAGCGCTGGAGCACATACTTCATGAAGATAGACGACGTGAAGTTCCGCCAGAAGGTGGTTCCAGGCGACACTCTGTTATTCAAGGTAGAGCTGCTGGCACCTGTACGCCACGGCATTTCATCGATGAAGGGATATGTATTCGTGGGCGACCATGTGGTATCAGAAGCTACCTTCACTGCACAAATCGTTAAGAACAAGTAAGAATTATGGCAAATCAGATACATCCACTAGCAGTTGTAGACCCAGAGGCAAAACTGGGCGACAACAATATTATCGGCCCATTCTGCGTGATTGACAAGAACGTAGTGATAGGCGACAACAACAAGCTTTATAACAGCGTGACGCTGCACTTTGGCACTCGCCTTGGTAACAACAACGAGATATTCCCAGGCGCATCAATCTCTACAAAGCCTCAGGACCTGAAGTTCCAGGGCGAAGAGACCACCTGCGAAATTGGCGACAACAACTCTATCCGCGAGAACGTAACCATCAGCCGTGGTACTGCATCTAAGGGCAAGACCACCGTGGGTAACGGCAATCTGCTGATGGAGAATATGCACATCGGTCACGACTGCGAGATTGGCAACAACTGCATCATCGGCAACACCACCAAGTTTGCTGGCGAGGTGATTGTAGACGACTGCGCCATCATCTCTGCATGCTGCCTGTTCCACCAGTTCCTGCACGTAGGCGGATATGGCATGTTCCAGGGTGGTACACGTACCAGTCAGGACATTCCTCCATACGTAATCGCTGGTAAGGAGCCTGTACGCTATGCAGGTGTGAACCTGATAGGATTGCGCCGTCGTGGTTTCTCAAACGAGACCATCGAGGCCATCCACGATGCCTATCGCATCATCTATGGGCATGGCATCATGAAGGAAGGTGTGGCCGAGGCTCGTGCTAAGTACCCCAACTCGAAAGAGGTAGAGTACATCTGCTCGTTTATCGAAAACTCTAAGAGAGGTGTCATCCGCTAAGACCCTGATAGTAATAACAGGGCCCACGGCGGTAGGCAAAACAGCCTTGTGCCTGGATATAGCCCAGCACTTTGGCATACCTATTATCAATGCCGACTCGAGGCAGATATACAAGGAACTGAAGATAGGTACGGCGAGTCCCACAGCCGAGCAATTGGCAAAGGTAAAGCACTACTTTGTGGGGTCGCTATCGCTGAACGACTACTACAGCGCATCGCTCTTTGAACAACAGACAATGGAGATATTGGAACGCGAGTTCGCCATGAGCGACTATGCGCTGATGGCAGGCGGAAGCATGATGTATATCGACGCTGTGTGCGACGGGATTGACGACATACCAACGGTTGATGACAAGACCCGTGAGACGCTGAAAGCAAGGTTGGCCGCCGAGGGGTTGGAACCTTTAGTAGAAGAGCTTAAAAAGCTGGACCCTGAATACTACGAGATAGTAGATAAGCAGAATCCTCGCCGCGTGGTACATGGCTTGGAAATATGCCTGATGACAGGCAAGACCTACACATCGTTCCGCAAACGCGAGAAAAAGCAGCGCCCGTTCAACATCGTAAAAATAGGATTAAATCGTGAGCGCGAAGAACTGTACAACCGCATCAACCAGCGAGTAGACCAGATGATGGCCGAGGGTCTGCTGGAGGAAGCCAAGAGCCTCTACTCCATGCGACACATGAATGCGCTGAACACGGTAGGATATAAAGAGATGTTTGCCTATCTCGACGGCACATGGACTCTGGAAGAGGCTGTGGAACGCATAAAAGGCAACACACGCAGATACGCGCGCAAACAATTAACATGGTATAAGAAGGATGAACAGATAAGGTGGTTTCACCCCAACGAAAAAGATAAAATCATAAGTTACATATCTCAAGACTATGAGCAACGAAACAACTAACAAATACATGGGCATGCTGAACATGGCCCTACAGAAGGTCAAAGGTTTTTGGCCTTGGTATAAAGGATTGTATCAGGGACGTGCATGGTATATAAAGACACTGGCGGCTATCGCAACTATGGTGGTAGCATTCTTCCTGTATCTTGGAGCAGTTGACATTAACTTCCTGTGGCTTTTTGGTAAGTCGCCCTCGATGTCGACTATCAAGAACAAGCGCCCAGCTGAGGCATCAATGATTTATAGTGCCGATGGCAAACAGATAGGTAAGTTCTTCAGCGAGAACCGTACACCAGTAGGCTACGAGGATGTAAATCCAGCATTCTGGAAGGCGCTGATTGATACTGAGGACGAGCGTTTCTACAGTCATCATGGTATCGACTATCAAGCATTTGCTGCCGCATTGAAGGACTACGCTCTGCATCATGATGCACGTGGTGCCTCTACCATCACCCAGCAGTTGGCCAAGAACCTGTTCCGTACTCGTTCTGAATATTCTACAGGATTGCTGGGCAACATTCCTGGCATAAAAATGCTCATACTGAAAAGCAAGGAGTGGATTACAGCCTACAAGCTGGAATTCTTCTTCAGCAAGAACGAGATCCTGACCCAGTATGCCAACACTGTTGACTTTGGTTCGAACGCATTTGGCATCAAGACAGCATGTAAGACCTACTTTGGTTGCTCGCCAAAGCAGCTTACCACAGAGCAAGCCGCTGTGCTGGTAGGTATGCTTAAGGCCACCACCTATTATAATCCGCTTATCAACCCAGAGAACTCACTGAAGCGCCGTAACATCGTGCTCGACCTGATGAAGCAGCACGGCGACCTTACTCAGCAGGAGTGCGACTCGCTGAAGCAGCTGGAAATCAAGCTCGACTACAGCGTTGAGAACGCATACGATGGCGAGGCCAACTACTTCCGTGAGGCTGTGGCCGACTTTATGAAAGACTGGTGTGCCGACTACTACGGCGAGAACAAGAAATACGCCTACTACACTGAGGGACTGAAGATTTACACCACACTCGACACTCGCATGCAGAAGTATGCCGAGGAGGCTGCAGTGAAGCAGATGAAGCAGGTGCAGAAGACATTCAACGCCCACTGGGGATCAACCAATCCCTGGCAGGACGAGCGCCACATAGAGATACCTCACTTCATCGAGGATCTGGCCAAGAAGACACCTTATTATAAGGTATTGGAGCGCAAGTTCGATGGCAATCAGGACTCTATTGATTACTACCTGAATCTGCCCCACAAAGTAAAACTCTTCGACTACGAGAGCGAAAACGGATACATCGAGAAGGAGATTTCTACCCTCGACTCTATCCGCTACATGGAGCGCTTTATGCACTGCGGATTTGTAGCCATCGAGCCACAGACTGGTCACGTAAAGGCATGGGTTGGCGATGTTGACTTCAAGACATGGAAGTACGACAAGGTAACAGCTATGCGCCAGCCAGGTTCTACCTTCAAACTCTTTGTATATACAGAGGCCATGAATCAGGGCATCACCCCTTGCGACACACGTAAGGACGAGTTCTTCTCGATGAAGGTGATGGATCATGGCGAAGAGGTGACATGGGCTCCTACCAATGCCGATGGACGATTCACTAACTCGCTGATAACACTGAAGCAGGCTTTCGCTATGAGTATCAACTCAGTAGCCGTTCGTCTGGGTCAGGAGTGCGGAATCGACAATATCGTCAAGACAGCCCACGACATGGGTATCAAGAGCAAGCTCGACGCAACCCCAGCCCTGGCATTGGGTTCGAGCGATGTGAACCTGCTTGAGATGGTCAGCGCCTACTGCACACCTTGTGCCGATGGTGTACAGCACGACCCAGTATTGATAAGCAAGATTGAGGATCGCGATGGTAACGTGATATACGAGGCCCCAACTAATGGCAATCAGGCCATACCATATCGCAGCGCATTCCTTGTACAGCAGCTGCTGATGGGCGGTATGAGTGGTACAAGCTCGCGCCTGAGAGGATTTGTGGGCTACGATGTAACTGATACTGACTTTGGTGGTAAGACTGGTACATCTAACAACCACTCTGATGCTTGGTTCATCGGCACAACACCTAATCTGGTTTGTGGCGCATGGGTTGGTGGCGAGTATCGCTGCATCCACTTCCGTACTGGTCAGCTTGGCCAGGGTAACCGTACAGCACTGCCCATCTGTGGTTACTTCCTTGGTAGCGTGTTGAAAGATCCTGCATTCAAGAAGTATCGTGCTAAGTTTGGTGCACCACGCGATGCATCGCTCAACCAGTCGATGTATGGTTGCGGAGGTTATCTGGCATTGCCATCCGACTCTGATTCAATAAGCGTTGACTCACTGAAAATGACCAATGGCGATGAGTTTATTGAGGTTCAAGGCGAAGGCAAACTGCCTGAGGGCGACACAGAGAACGCCAACCAGACACCAACACCAAACAACAACTCAGAGGCTACTGAGAAAAAAGACTGATGCGCGAAGAACAACAGCTTGATTTAGACAACAAGGAGTGGCAAGATGCCCTCCAAATCATAAACTATACCCGTCGCTCGCTTTTCCTAACAGGAAAGGCGGGCACTGGTAAATCCACCTTTCTGCGCTACATTTCGAAGAACACCAAGAAGAAGCATGTAATCTTGGCTCCTACTGGCATCGCAGCTATCAATGCTGGCGGTTCTACACTGCATAGTTTCTTTAAGTTGCCCTTCCATCCGCTTCTGCCTAACGATAAACAGTACGATTGGCGCCATCTGAAGGAGACGCTGAAGTATACTGGTGCGCAACGCAAACTGATTCGCGAGGTAGAGCTGATTATCATCGACGAGATATCGATGGTTCGCGCAGATATCATCGACTTTATAGATAAGGTATTACGCGCGTACACGCGTAACCCTGAACCATTTGGTGGCAAACAACTACTGCTTGTAGGCGATATCTACCAGTTGGAACCTGTACTGAAAGATGAGGATCGACAACTGCTGCAGCCATTCTATCCATCGGCTTATTTCTTCAATGCCAAAGTGTGGCAGGTCATGCCGATAGTATCAATAGAGTTGCGCAAGGTTTATCGCCAGACCGATGATAAGTTCATAGCAATCCTCGACCGCATTCGCAACAACACTGCTGGTACTGCCGATTTGCAAGCGCTGAATTCGAGAGTGGCAAGTTCAAAGGAGAATACAAAACATATAAGCGATGCCGACTTATCTACCCCACTGGAGATTACGTTGGCAGCAAGACGCGACACAGTAGACTTCATCAACGAAAAACAACTGGCTGCCCTCGATGGCGATCCTAGCATGTTCAAGGGCGTGATACAAGGCAACTTCCCTGAGAGTTCGCTCCCCACCCCCATGGAACTTTACCTGAAACCAGGCGCACAAATCATCTTTATCAAGAACGATAAGGAGAAGCGCTGGGTAAACGGCACACTGGGCACCATCGAATACATCGACGAAGAAGGTGGTGTCATCGGCATCATAACCGAAGCAGGTTTGGAGTTCGATGTGGAGCGTGACATCTGGGAGAACATGCGATACACCTTCAACGAGAAGGAACAGAAGATTGAAGAAGAACTGCTGGGCACTTACACCCAGTTCCCCATACGTCTGGCTTGGGCTATAACCGTTCACAAGAGCCAGGGACTTACATTCCAGCAAGTATCAATCGACTTTGGTGGCGGAGGCGCCTTTGCTGGCGGACAGACTTATGTGGCTCTGTCGCGCTGCACATCGCTCGAAGGCATCACACTGAAAGAGCCCTTGCGCCAGAGCGACATCTTTGTACGAGCCGAGGTTGTTAGATTTGCCAACCAGTATAACGACCAGAAGCTGATAAACCAAGCACTGCAGGAAGGCAAGGCCGATCGCGAATATAGTGACGCCATACGCGCCTTCGACAAGGGCGATTTTGGAGTGTTTCTTGATAATTTCTTCAAAGCCATCCATTCGCGCTACGATATCGAGAAACCTCATATCAAGCGCTACATCCGCAAGAAGTTGGAGATCATCAACCGCCAGCGACATGCCATCATCGAGATTCAAGCTCGTAAAGACGAAGAGATAGCAAAGCTGAGATCGGAACTGGATGCCAAAAACGAACAACTGAAACGCCTGGCAGCCGAATATACGATACTGGGACGCGAATGTGAGCACGAGCACATGCCCGAGGCCGCCATCCGCAACTATCAGAAGGCATTGGAGCTATATCCTGATGCAGGCGACGCAAAACGAAGACTGAAGAAACTACAGAAGAAATGAAGCAGATCAAGAACATCGCATTCGATTTGGGTGGCGTAGTCATAGCGCTGAGTTACGAACAGGCTGTTAAGCGATTCGAGGAGATTGGACTGAAGAACGCTCGCCAGCATCTGGACGCCTTCCACCAGCATGGCATCTTTGGCGATTTGGAAAGTGGCGCCATCACTACCGAAGAGTTTCGCATTGAACTTGGCAAACTGATAGGCAGAGAGATGACATACGAAGAGTGCCTCTATGCCTGGCACGGCTATGTGGAGCATGTGCCACAGAAGAATCTGCAGATGCTGCTGAAGTTGCGCCAACTGGGATATAAGGTGTGCCTGCTGTCAAACACCAACCCATATATGATGCAGTGGGCATTGAGTAATGAGTTTGATGGCCAAGGACACCCACTCGATTACTATTTCGACCACCTGTATCTCAGTTATC
Organism: uncultured Prevotella sp.; assembly: GCF_946404925.1. Taxonomy (GTDB): domain Bacteria; phylum Bacteroidota; class Bacteroidia; order Bacteroidales; family Bacteroidaceae; genus Prevotella. Next base: position 8,963 of record NZ_CAMJFM010000056.1, read on the forward strand.
AGTGCAAATATATGAAACCATCGCCTGAAATCTTCAAGATGATGCTTCTCGGCCAACAATCAAGTGCCGAAGAGACGCTTTTTATTGACGATGGATTGAAAAACGTAGAAGCAGCCCAATCATTAGGTATGAAAACCCTGTTTCCAGAAAACAATGAAGACTGGACAGAGCCCCTTTCAAAGTTACTTGGAATTGAGTGATTTTATCCCCCAAAAACAATCGTTTGCATGACATTTTATGTTAACATTGTTTAAAATTGGCAATTGTGTAGGCACACATCGGCAATTCATCAAAAAAAAACGCCAAAAAATTTGTGAGTTTCCAAAAAAAGCCTTACCTTTGCCACCGTTATCCTGAAAACAATCTTTTTACCTTAGAAAACTAATACCTATTGAAGATATGGAGCGATCGCTTGCGAAAGTCATCGCTTTATTTTTTGCCCTTACGTTAACTGTTAAACTTTACTAAATATTACACCACTATCAAGCATAACTTCTTCAGTCTCAACTAAAAGTTGTACCTTTGCACCCCGTTAGAGTCCGTTGGGGCAGAGTTAAGTGTGTACGAACGTATGCCGCCTCGCGGAAAAACCCCTAAATACAAATAAAAAGCAAAATGTACGCAATTGTAGAAATTCAGGGTCAGCAGTTCAAGGC
>NZ_CAMJFM010000057.1 GCF_946404925.1 uncultured Prevotella sp.
GACCCGCGACCCCAACCTTGGCAAGGTTGTGCTCTACCAACTGAGCTATTTCCGCGATTTTCAATCTTAATTGGCAACCTCTCTCGATTGCGGATGCAAAGGTAATGCTTTTTTTGGAACTGACAAACTTTTCGGGGACTTTTTTTGCAAAAAAGTGCGATTTTATCGAGTTTTTTGACAAAATAGGCCTTAATCCATGCGATTTCTATAATCTTCGTACCCAAAAGTGCGCAAAATCTCTAATTTTCCATCTGAATGAAGTATGCCTATTGCTGGATGTGAAATTCCGTTAAAAGTACAAGTTTTCACTGTTGTGTAGTGAATCATATCTTCAAAAATCACTTCTTCGCCAATTTCTAATTCATGATCAAAACGCCATGAGCTCATAAAATCGCCACTCAAGCATGAGTTACCACCAAGGCGATATACAAATCCAGCGCTCGGCTTTGCCGTTTCAATTATTTCAGCGCCACGAACTTCGGGCATGTATGGCATTTCAAGACAGTCGGGCATATGACAAGTGAAGCTAACATCGAGAATAGCAGTACGAATACCCTTATCTTCTACAATATCTACAACATGTGACACAAGCGGTCCTGTCTGCCAAGCAAAAGCACTACCTGGTTCGAGAATAACCTTGAGCCACGGATAACGCTTATGGAAATCCTGCATCAAATTAATCAGCAAATCGACATCGTAATCCTTACGAGTCATAAGATGCCCACCACCAAAGTTAATCCACTTAAGTTGCGTGAACCACTTTGAGAACTTCTCTTCGATATGAGTCAAAGAACGTTGGAACACATCTGCCCCACTCTCACAATGGCAATGACAATGGAATCCCTCAATATCAGAAGGCAACTGTTCTGGTAGTTTGTCAGCCGTAATACCAAATCTGGTGCCAGGAGCACATGGATTATATAATAAGGTATCAACTTCAGAATATTCAGGATTCACGCGCAGCCCAATAGATACCGAAGAAGCTTGCTCATGAAATCGCTCATACTGCGAAAGTGAATTGAATGTGAGATGCGATGAGCATTTCACAATCTGTGGAAACTCTTCTTCTGTGTAAGCTGGCGAATAAGTATGGGCCGGAGCGCCAAACTCTTCTAATGCCAAACGAGCCTCACTCAACGAACTGGCCGTAGTACTATTGATATACTTACGGAAAATGGGGAATGTCTTCCAAAGTGCAAATGCCTTAAAAGCAAGGATGATCTCTATATCGGCTTTCGCCGCAACATCGCTAATCAGAGCGAGGTTACGGCGAAGTTTTGTTTCTTCTATAATATAAATAGGTGTATTCATTAATCTTTCTTTAGTGGAACTGTAAAGCTAAAGGTACTACCCTGCCCTTCAACAGATTCAACATAACAATCACCTCCATTCTTGCGGGCAAAATCCTGACAGAGCTGAAGTCCGAGTCCGGATCCCTCTTCACCACCAGTTCCGTAAGTAGTATCGCCCTTCTTGAAGATAGAACCAATTCTATCGGCTGCGATACCTACACCATGGTCGGTAACACTGATTTTTGCAAAATCACCCTCTGCAACCATCTTGATCTCAATGCTCGAATCCTCGGGCGAGAACTTGATGGCATTAGAAAGGAAGTTACGCATAACGGTTTTCAGCATATCGTTATCGGCCTTAACAACCAGACTACCTTCTGCTGGCTGAAGATCAAGCTTAATACGCTTGGTCTGTGCTATCATCTCAAAAATATCAACTACACCAGGAATGATGTCGTTAAGATCAAGATCCTGAACTACCACTGTAAGGCGACCTGTCTGACTTTTGGTCCATTTGAGTAGATTGTCGAGCAAATCATGAACTTCCTCTGATTCGCGATTAGCCTTATCAAGCAGTTCGTAAAGTTCGGCACCAACAGAATCAGGTGTAGCTGAAGCTACAACAAGATTAAGTACCATGCGGATACTAGCCATTGGCGAACGAAGATCATGCGCAATAACAGAGTACATCTTATCACGATTGCTAAGTGTAGCACGTAATTCTGCATTCTGCTTCTCAATAATACGTTTGGCAGCAACAAGCGATATCTGTTGCATGACACGCATTACAAGCTCTTCCTTATTAAAAGGTTTAGTAAGAAAGTCGCTGGCTCCAACCTGGAATCCATGTACCAAATCCTGAGGTGTATTCAATGCCGTAAGGAAGATGATGGGAATTTCCTTAGTATCTTCTTCCTTCTTAAGCACAACTGCAGCATCGAAACCACTGATATCAGGCATCATTACATCAAGAAGAATCAAATCTGGATGCTCTTTTCTAGCTTGTTCGATACATGTAGTACCATTGTTAGCGGTAATAACCTGAAACTTTTCGTTAGTCAGCAAAATCTTAAGCAGTAAGACATTGCTCACCACATCATCCACAATAAGTATCTTATACTCACTGCGATTTATTTTAGACTCGAGAGTGTCTGCTACATCCATAACTTTTAGCTAGTAATGCTCTTATAAAACGTTTTATATGGTTGCAAAAATAGTGCAATAATTTGAAATTACCAAATTATTACACCATTTTTTTGCATTTTAGGGCTCAAAATGCCTATTTCTACTTATATTCTGACCAAGATTTTATACCAATACCATCAATACCGACAGTACAGAATGCGTGAATGAACGCACTTGCCAAACGGCTGTTTGTGATGAGAGGCACATTCAGATCGATTGCTGCGCGACGTATTTTGTATCCGTTCGTAAGCTCGTGAGTAGTGAGATTCTTTGGGATATTTACTACCATATCTATCTTATGCTCGTGGAGCAAGTCGAGTGCCTGAGGCTGGGCATCCTCAGAAGGCCAATGAACCAAAGTATTCTGAATGCCATTATCAGCAAGATACTTAGAGGTACCACCTGTGGCATAAAGTTCATATCCATTTTCAACCAACTGTCGAGCAGCATCAATCATCTCGGCCTTCTGCTTAGCAGAACCTGTTGAAAGTAGAACTGTCTTCTTTGGAATGCGATGACCAACACTAAGCATTGACTTGAGCAATGCTGTATCTGTGTTATCACCAATACATCCCACTTCGCCTGTTGAAGCCATATCAACACCAAGCACAGGGTCGGCCTTCTGCAAACGATTAAACGAGAACTGTGATGCCTTGATACCCACATAGTCAAGGTCGAAGAGATTCTTTTCAGGTTTCTCTACAGGCAGACCAAGCATGACCTTTGTGGCCAAATCTATGAGATTAAGCTTGAGCACCTTGCTTACGAATGGGAACGAACGAGATGCACGCAGGTTACATTCGATAACAAGGATATCATTCTCGCGGGCCATATACTGGATATTGAACGGACCATTGATATGTAGTGCTTTTGCAATCTGACGAGAGATGCGCTTGATGCGGCGAACTGTTTCAACATACAGCTTCTGGGGTGGAAACTGGATGGTAGCATCGCCCGAGTGAACACCAGCAAACTCAATATGTTCGCTGATGGCATAAGCCAGAATCTCACCATCCTTGGCAACCGCATCCATCTCGATTTCCTTAGCATTCTCAATGAATTTTGAAACAACAACCGGGTGATCCTCAGATACATTAGCAGCAAGTTGCAAGAACTTCTCTAGTTCCTCCTTGTTAGAGCATACATTCATTGCAGCACCCGAGAGTACATAAGACGGACGAACAAGAACAGGGAAACCTACACGATCTACAAAGCGATCGATGTCCTCCATCGAGGTAAGCGCACTCCACTCAGGCTGGTTTACACCTATCTCATTAAGCATCTGTGAGAATTTGGCACGATCTTCAGCACCATCAATATCAACAGCCTGTGTTCCAAGAATATTTACGTGTTGCTCATCAAGATAAACAGCAAGGTTATTTGGAATCTGACCGCCAGTTGAAACAATCACACCATAAGGCTGTTCCATATCGATAATGTCGAGAACACGCTCGAAAGTAAGTTCATCGAAATAAAGACGATCACACATATCATAGTCGGTAGATACCGTTTCTGGGTTGTAGTTGATCATAACCGAACGCCAACCCTCCTTGCGGATTGTGTTGAGAGCCTGAACACCGCACCAGTCAAACTCTACTGACGAACCGATGCGATAGGCACCTGAACCGAGAACGATGATAGACTTCTTGTCGTTCTCGAACTGAATATCACAGGCCATACCGCTATAGGTAACATACAGATAGTTAGTCTGTGCGGGATATTCGGCAGCAAGAGTGTCTATCTGCTTGACTACAGGCAGAATGCCAAACTGCTTACGACGGTTACGAACCAGTAAAACAGCTTCGTGCATCGACTTTGCTTCAACTTCTAATCCGATGGCACGAGCTATCTGGAAATCGGTAAATCCATATACTTTTGCATCACGGAGAAGATCCTTCTCGATGGTATTAATATTGAACTTCTTAAGCTGCTCGTCGATATCAATAATGTGCTTTAGCTTCTGTAGGAACCACTTATCAATCTTGGTGAGCTCATGGATACGATCGATATCATACTTAGGATCGTGCATAGCCTTTGAGATAACAAAGATACGCTTATCTGTAGGCTCACGGAGGGCTGCATCGATATCATTTATCGTAAGTTCTTTGTTCTCAACATAACCATGCATGCCTTGCCCAATCATACGCAGACCTTTCTGAATAGCCTCCTCGAAGTTGCGGCCGATGGCCATTACCTCACCAACTGACTTCATCGAAGAACCAAGTTCCTTATCTACGCCATGGAACTTAGAAAGGTCCCAACGTGGGATTTTACAAACCACATAGTCGAGGGCAGGCTCGAAGAATGCAGAGGTAGTTTTTGTCACAGAATTCTTAAGTTCGAAAAGTCCATAACCCATTCCCAACTTGGCAGCAACAAAAGCCAAAGGATAGCCTGTAGCTTTAGATGCCAATGCCGAAGAACGGCTCAAACGGGCATTAACCTCAATTACTCGATAGTCCTCCGACTGTGGGTCGAAAGCATACTGAACATTACACTCACCAACAATTCCGATATGACGGATAATCTTAATGGCAAGAGCACGAAGCTTGTGATATTCAGAGTTAGTAAGTGTCTGAGATGGAGCGATTACGATTGACTCACCGGTATGAATACCCAGAGGGTCGAAGTTCTCCATATTACATACTGTAATACAATTATCGTAACGGTCGCGCACAACCTCATACTCAATCTCTTTCCATCCTTTGAGCGATTTTTCTACCAACACCTGTGGTGAGAAAGAGAATGCTTTTTCGGCAAGTTTATTCAACTCTTCCTCATTATCGCAAAAACCAGAACCAAGTCCACCCAATGCATAAGCAGCACGCAGAATGACAGGATAACCAAGTGATGCAGCAGCCTTGCGTGCATCTTCGATATTATCGCAAGCCTGACTCTTGATGGTCTTTACACCAATCTCATCGAGTTTCTTTACAAAGAGCTCGCGATCCTCAGTATCCATAATGGCCTGAACAGGAGTACCTAATACCTTAACATTATATTTTTCGAGGACACCACTCTGATAGAGTTCTACACCACAGTTAAGTGCAGTCTGACCACCGAATGCCAACAGGATTCCATCGGGACGCTCCTTAGCTATAACCTTCTCAACGAAATAAGGTTGAACAGGAAGGAAGTATATCTCATCGGCTACCCCCTCTGAGGTCTGGACAGTAGCGATATTAGGATTAATCAGAACCGTTTTGATCCCCTCTTCGCGAAGAGCCTTAAGTGCCTGCGAGCCACTATAGTCGAACTCACCAGCTTCGCCAATCTTCAATGCGCCTGAACCAAGTAACAGGACTTTCTTTATACTATTATCTTTCATATCTATACTATTATTAGAGGGTTTCAATAAAGCGGTCGAACATAAATTCTGTATCAACAGGACCTGAACATGCCTCTGGATGGAACTGAGATGAGAACCAAGGGTGAGAGAGATGACGAATGCCCTCGTTAGAGCCATCGTTCATATTGACGAAAAGCTCGCGCCAATCATTACCAAGAGTGCTGGCATCAACCGCATAACCGTGATTCTGTGATGTTACATAGCAACGGTTGGTACCAATCTCACGAACGGGCTGATTGTGAGAACGATGACCATACTTAAGTTTATAGATAGTAGCTCCACCAGCCTTTGCAAGCAGCTGGTTACCCATACAGATACCACATATAGGTTTGCGAGATGCTGACATCTGTTTCTTCAATATCTCTACAGCATCAACACACATATCAGGATCACCAGGACCATTAGCAAGGAACAGTCCATCGAACTGCATATCAGTATAATCGTAATTCCAGGGTACTCGGATAACTTCTACACCACGATTAATAAGACATCGGATAATATTATTCTTTACACCGCAATCTACAAGAACGACCTTACGACCAGCACCCTCGTTATAGCGGATGATTTCCTTGCATGATACTTTATTTACCCAGTTAATACCCTCATACTCTGCAGTTGGAATTTTATCTGGCTCATCGTCGAAGATGATCTGTCCCATCATTACACCATGCTCACGGAGTACTTTAGTAAGCTGACGGGTATCAATTCCTGTGATGCCGGGCACACCCTCACGTTTGAGCCAATCAGCAAGACTCTCGTTGGCGTTCCAATGCGAATATGCTTCACTATAATCGCTCACGATGATAGCCGAAGCATAGATCTTGTCGCTCTCCATAAAGGTGGCCAATCCATTCTGTTCTACAGTAAATGGGGGCACACCATAGTTACCAATTAAAGGGTAAGTAAGTGTCATCAACTGTCCGGCATAGCTGGGATCAGTAAGCGATTCGGGATATCCCATCATCGCAGTGTTGAACACAACCTCGCCAGCTACAGGTTTCTCGCTACCGAAGCTCTTGCCGTGAAATTTTGTTCCGTCCGAAAGGACCAGTGTTACATCTCTCATATTCTTTCTTTATAATATCTTAATTCTATCTAGAAAAAAGGCGAAACGTTTAGAAAAACGAATCGCCCTTACTTTATTCAACAGTAACTGATTTAGCTAAGTTTCTCGGCTGGTCAACGTTCTTACCTTTACATACGGCAACGTGATAAGCCAACAACTGAAGAGGGATCGTTGCAACCAATGGTTCGAGACACTCCTGAACATCAGGAAGTTCGATAACCTCATCGGCAATCTTTGAGATAGTGTCGTCGCCCTTAGATACCAAGGCAATAACCCTACCCTGACGAGCCTTAATCTCCTGAATATTAGATAGCACTTTTTCGTACATCGCATTATGAGTAGCGATGACAACTACAGGCATATCCGAATCGATGAGGGCGATAGGTCCATGCTTCATCTCAGCAGCAGGATAACCCTCGGCATGTATATACGAAATTTCCTTAAGCTTCAACGCTCCCTCCAAAGCTACGGGATATGAGAATCCACGACCTAAATAGAGAAAGTTATGTGCATAGGTAAAGGTACGAGCCAAATCGGCAACTTTATCGTTGGTCTGAAGTACCTCACGAATCTTCACAGGAATCTCACTAAGACCTTTTACAATCTCAAGATATTCTTTACGATTAACTGTACCTTTAGCCTCAGAAAGTGCAAGGGCAAACATGGTAAGTACAGTAACCTGACCAGTAAAAGCCTTAGTTGAGGCAACACCAATCTCAGGACCTACATGAATATAGGTACCAGTATCGGTAGCACGAGGAATACTTGAGCCGATGGCATTACATATTCCATATATAAAAGCACCCTTTTCCTTAGCCAACTGAACGGCAGCAAGTGTATCGGCGGTTTCACCACTCTGACTGATAGCGATAACAACATCATCCTTTGTTACAACAGGATTGCGATATCTGAACTCAGAAGCATACTCAACCTCAACAGGAATGCGACAGAGTGTTTCAATAATCTGTTTACCAATAAGACCAGCATGCCAAGATGTCCCGCAGGCTACGATAACCACACGTTTGGCATTAACTAACTGACGGCGATAATCAATAAGAGCAGAAAGCGTTACATGATCTGCCTCAACATTAACGCGACCACGCATACAGTTGGTCAAACACTCAGGCTGCTCAAAAATTTCCTTAAGCATAAAGTGAGGATATCCACCCTTCTCAATCTGACCAAGGTCAATATCGACGGTCTTTACGGCCAACTCCTGATCCTCACCATGGATATTAACCACATGAAGATCCTCACCGCGACGGATTACTGCGATGTTACCATCCTCGAGATATACCACCTTATCAGTATATTCCACGATAGGACTTGCATCAGATCCAAGGAAGAACTCATCCTTACCGATACCAACAACTAGAGGACTCTGCTTGCGGGCACAGATAATCTGGTTAGGATCGCGCTTATCAAGCACAGCGATGGCGTAAGCACCAATCACCTGATATAGAGCTACCTGTACAGCAGTAAGCAAATCGAGATTCTTATGTTCCTTAATATATTCAATCAACTGAACTAGCACCTCAGTATCAGTATCCGATACGAAATGAACACCCTTAGCCTGGAGCTTCTCCTTAAGCTCGGCATAATTCTCGATAATACCATTATGAATAATAGCCAGGTTCTTGCTCTCGGAATAATGTGGATGAGCATTGCGTGATGAAGGTTCACCATGAGTAGCCCAACGAGTGTGAGCAATACCAATGGTACCACTTACATTCTTATCATTACAATATTCACAAAGATTGTCTACTTTACCTTTCGACTTGTAAACGTTCAAGTCGCCATTATCGTTAATAAGAGCTACACCGGCGCTATCGTAACCTCGATATTCCAGTCGGCGCAAGCCTTTTATCAGTATTGGGAAAGCATCTTTATTCCCTATGTATCCTACGATTCCACACATAAACTGTTTTGTCGTTTTGTCGTATATGTTGTAATTTCGGCTGCAAAATTACAATAAAAATCCGAAACCACAAACGTTTTGCTAAAAAATCTTTTATTTTTCTTACATAAAACAAAAAGTCCACCAAGATTCACATCTGGGTGGACTCTCTGCGGTGCGTACGAGATTCGAACTCGTGACCTCCTGCGTGACAGGCAGGCAT
>NZ_CAMJFM010000058.1 GCF_946404925.1 uncultured Prevotella sp.
GTCTCACCTTTCTTATTTATAAGGAACAGGCTTGGGATGTGGGCATCCTTAGCCACCTTGGCGTCGTCAGCACCAAAGGTTGGAGCGATATGTACGATACCAGCACCATCCTCAGTTGTAACGTAGTCGCCAGGGATGACGCGGAAAGCCTCGCTCTCCATCTCAACAAACTGATCCTTGCCATTCTCGCCAGCAAATACCTTTTCAGGATGTGCAGCTGCATACTCCTTCACGTAGTCGGCAGCGTTCTGATTGAGCTTAGCTGATGGCTTAACCCAAGGCATGAGCTGCTGATACTTGAAACCTACAAGCTCCTCGCCAGTATAGCGACCAACGATGCGATAAGGAACGAACTTCTCGCCCTTGTTGTACTCAGGCATCTCCTCGCCATCAGTCATGTTACCCTCTGGAGCCAGATAAGCGTTCAATCGGCTCTCAGCCAAAATGATGGTAATCTTCTCGCCATTATAGGCGTTATATGTCTCAACAGCCACGTAAGTAATCTTCGGACCTACGCAGAGAGCTGTGTTTGAAGGCAATGTCCAAGGAGTAGTTGTCCAAGCCACGAAATAAGGAGTACCCCACTTGGTCCACTCTTCCTTAGGATTGAGAGCCTTGAACAAAGCAGTAACAGTAGTATCCTTTACATCGCGATAGCAACCAGGCTGGTTCAACTCGTGCGAGCTAAGACCTGTACCTGCTGCAGGCGAATATGGTTGGATGGTGTAGCCCTTGTAGAGCAGTCCCTTCTTATAGAACTGCTGCAGCAACCACCACAGAGTCTCGATATACTTGTTGTCGTAAGTGATATATGGGTTGTCGAGATCTACAAAGTATCCCATCTTCTCAGTAAGATCGCGCCACTCCTGTGTGAACATCATCACATTCTCGCGACACTTCTTGTTGTAATCCTCAGTAGAGATGTACTTTGCACTCTGCTTATTATCGATATCAGCCTTTGTGATACCAAGTTCCTTCTCAACACCAAGCTCAACAGGCAGACCGTGGGTATCCCAACCAGCCTTACGCTTTACCTGATAACCCTTCATCGTCTTATAACGATTAAAGGTGTCCTTGATGGTACGTGCCAGCACATGGTGAATTCCAGGGTGACCATTAGCTGAGGGAGGTCCCTCGAAGAAAACAAACTGGGGGCAACCTTCGCGCTCATCTACCGAGCGCCAGAAAACGTTCTTCTCCCTCCACATTTCCAGGATATCATTGTTTACCTGGGTTAGATTCAAGCCGTTATGTTCGGCGAATTTCTTTGCCATATTTAAATCGTATTTTCTATCTTCTATTATTTAGCGTGCAAAGGTACTAAAAATAACCGATTTGACCAAAGGAAATAAATATTTTTAATATTTCTGCTAAAAAAGTATGATATTTCAGATAATTTGCTTATATTTGCAAGCAGAAATCCAATAATTCACAACTTAAAACAATTTAAACAGTACCTATGATTACATTTTCAATGATTCTGCAGCTCTGCATCGTATTAGGTGCTCTGTGGGTAGGCTCACGCTACGGAAGTTTGGCGCTTGGAGCCATTTCTGGAATCGGTTTAGCAATCCTGGTGTTCGGATTTGGGTTAAAACCTGGTACACCACCTACCGACGTTATTTACATTATCATAGCAGCCGTGACCTGTGCTGGTATTATGCAGGCATCGGGTGGTATGGACTGGTTGATACAGATAGCAGAGAAGCTGCTGCGCAAACATCCTGACCACATCACATTCTTTGCGCCGCTATGTACTTTCTTCCTGACTGTATTGGTAGGAACAGGACACGTGGTTTACACGTTGATGCCTATCATCTGCGACATTGCGTTGAAGAAGGGCATACGTCCTGAGCGTCCATGTGGAGTGGCATCTATCGCATCGCAGGTTGGTATCACCTGTTCGCCTATCGCTGCTGCTGTTGTGGCATTCGTCACCATCTCAAATGCCAATCACTTCGATATCACCATCCCACGCGTGCTGATGGTTTCAATCCCAGCTTGTGTTTGCGGACTGATGGCAGCTGCTGCAGCTTCTTACCATCGTGGACTCGACCTCGATAAGGATCCTGAGTTCCAGAAGAAGATTGCCGATCCTGCACAGCGCGAGTACATATACGGTTCAACAGCTACCACACTCGACAAGGAGATTCCACAGTCGGCTAAGAATGCCGTATTTATCTTCCTCGGAGCGCTGGCTGTAATCGTTATGTTTGCTGCCCTACCCGACTTGCTGCCTTCGTACTCTACAGTAAAAGCAGTCAAGGGTGCTGGCGATGCAACATTAGCTGGTGGAGCAACTATCTCAGCAGCAGCCTTGGCTAAGGCTGGTGTTGTGGTAGAGGGTATTACCGAGAAGGGAACAGTTGATCTGAAGATGAACCTGGTGATTCAGATTGTGATGATTTCGGCTGCAGCCCTCATGATTATCTTCTGTAAAGCCCAGCCTAAGAAGGCCGTGGCTGGTCCTGTATGGCAGTCAGGAATGGTGGCAGTTGTAGCCATCTACGGTATTGCCTGGTTGGCTGATACTTACTTCTCTAACTACATGAGCGAGATGCAGGCTATGCTGTCAGACATCGTGAAGGATTATCCATGGAGCATCGCCTTCGTATTCTTCCTGGTATCTGTGCTCATCAACTCTCAGGGCGCTGTAGTGGTAGCCATGTTGCCATTGGCTTACAAACTGGGCATCGATGGTCCAGTATTGCTGGGTGTGCTGCCTGCAGTTTACGGTTACTTCTTTATCCCTAACTACCCATCGGATATTGCTACCGTTAACTTCGACCGCTCTGGTACCACGGTCATTGGTAAATACCTGTTGAATCACTCATTCATGATGCCTGGACTCATCAGCGTAATTACCTCAACGATAGTGGCATACTGCTTATCGATGATATTCTTCTAAAAGACATAAAAAAGCCCCGCCAATCGGCGGGGTTCTTTTTTTTATGCTTTAGAGATTCAAGCTCTTCTTGAGGGCCTCAATCTTCTCCTCAGCCTTCTTGATGCAGCGCTCGTAATCAGCAGCATCCTTGAAGCTTGGATCCTTCACCTCGGTATAGAACTTGATCTTTGGCTCAGTACCAGAAGGACGAACAGAAACCTTAGTACCGTCCTCGCAGAACCATTGCAGCACGTTGCTAGTGTCAGGCATGTTCAGCTTCTCTACGCTACCGTCAGCCTTTGTAGCCTCGAGTGTCTTGTAGTCTTTCCACAAACAAACCTTGCTACCACCAAGCTCCTTTGGAGGATTAGCGCGGAAGTCGGTCATCATCTGCTTAATCTCGTCGGCGCCGGTCTTACCTGGACGAACCACGTTGATGGTTACCTCCTTAGAGAATCCGTACTCCTTATAGATGTTCATCAGCAGATCGTAGAGGGTCATACCGTTGTCGCGAGCCCAAGCAGCAATCTCACAGATCAAGCAGATAGATGCTGGAGAATCCTTATCGCGAACCTTATCGAATGGCAGGAATCCGAAGCTCTCCTCACCACCACCGATGTACTTCTTGACGCCCTCAGAGATGCGGATCTCGTTGGCAATCCACTTGAAGCCTGTGTAACAGTCGCGATACTCTACACCGTTCTTCTTAGCGATCTCGGCAATCACCTCGGTAGTAACGATGGTCTTTACCAGGAACTCGTTACCCTTAAGCTGACCCAGCTTCTTCTTGTTGGCAATGATATACCAAGAGAACATCATGCAGGTCTGGTTCCCGTTCAGGATCTCCCACTCGCCCTTAGCGTTGCGACATACGATAGCCAAACGGTCTGCATCAGGGTCAGAAGCAATCACCAGGTCAGCATTCAGGCGTGTACCCAACTTCATACCAAGTATCATAGCCTCGGCATTCTCAGGGTTAGGACTAACTACTGTTGGAAAATTACCATCGATGACCATCTGCTCTGGAACAACGTGGATGTTCTGAAAGCCCCATGAACGCAGAGCCTCTGGAATAATCACACGACCAGTTCCGTGCATTGGGCTGTAAACGATATTCAGGTCCTTCTGGCGCAGGATAACATCCTGATCTACCATAGCCTCCTTAACGGCCTGCAGGTAGTCCCAGTCCATCTCACCACCAATAATGTCGATGAGCTCCTTGTTGCCCTCGAACTTCACGTCCTCAATCTTCACCTTATTAACCTCGTCGATAATACCCTTATCGTGTGGAGCCAGCACCTGAGCACCATCGTCCCAGTAAGCTTTGTATCCGTTATACTCGCGTGGGTTATGCGAAGCTGTGACGTTAACACCAGCCTGACAGCCAAGCTGACGAATAGCGAACGAAATCTCTGGTGTAGGACGCAGGCTCTCGAACAGATATACCTTGATACCATTAGCCGAGAAAATATCAGCTACAGTCTCAGCAAACATACGTCCGTTGTTGCGGCAGTCGTGACCTACAACCACGCTACTCTGCTTGCCAGGGAATGCCTTCAGAATATAATTAGCAAAACCCTGTGTAGCCATACCTACGATGTACTTGTTCATACGGTTGGTACCTGCACCCATAATACCGCGCAGACCACCTGTACCAAACTCCAGATTCTGATAGAAAGCATCGATCAGCGCTGTTTTATCAGCATTGTCGAGCATTGCCTGAACTTCCTTACGTGTCTCCTCATCAAAGGCGGGAGAAAGCCATTCTTTAGCCCGTGCCTCGCACTGAGCAATCAGTTGAGCATTGTCTGCCATAATCTTTCTGTTTTATCTCTTTAGATTGTTAATAAATTCCATTCCACAAAGATACACAAAAATAAAATAGAATAGGTAAATTGCCTATTCTATTTATATTATCTTAACGTTTAAGGAGTTTATCTATCTCGTCGAACTGCTTGCCCATATTCAGATTAAAATAGATTCTGTATAGAGCAGGCGCCCATTTATCTTTTTCGTCTGGAGCCATCTCGCGATATTTCTCCATGTATGGTTTTGCCTTCTCATACATCTTCTTAATCTGCTTCTTATACTTTCGCGAGTCCATGCGCTGGGCAATATTCAGGCAGGCTATACCTCCATTATAATAGATATCAGCCAGGTTGGGATTAAGCTTGATGAGCTGATCGCTGAACTTGAGGCAGTCGCCATACTTTTTCAGATTCAGCATCACGGTCGACTTGGCGAAGAGATACAACTCGTTCAGCGTGTCAGTCTTCAGCGCTTCGTTCACCACGCTGTCAGCCATCAGGTAATTACCTCGTGTGTTGTAGTAGTCCATCAGTCGAGGGAAATAGTAGTTTGACTTGGTGAACTGTTTGAATCCCTGCCACAAGGTGGCTGTATACATCGAGTCGTCTTCCAGTTTCTCCCAAGCCTCGGCCATATACTGCAGCGTGTACTCCAGCTTCTGCGCATCTCGCTGGGCTGTGGCAGCATGGCGCAGCACCAATACAGGATCGTTCAGTCTGTATCCGCAGTATGTGGCCCAATAAGCCACCTCACCCATTTTGGGGTCTTTATACATAAAGTCATAGCCAGTAAAGAGCGGTTGGCGATCGCAATCGAGATACATCTCGAAGAAACCAAGAGCCGTCTTAAAATCGCTCTTCTTCAAGTGATGAGCACCACCATAATAGATATTAGGACGATAGCCTGCCATCTTAGCAGCATTAACCTTGCGATATTCAGGATTCGATTTGCCGTTCTTATCTGGCTTGGCGTCGATTGAGTCGAGGCGCTCTGCCACAACAAACATACGTTTGGCCAGATCAAAGAATTTGGTGGTATCCACCTTCTCCTTGATATACATCTTCTCGTTAAGGGCTAGATACTGCTTCTCTACAGCCTGCAGCCAGATATCATAGATACGGGTATTTTCCTGATTAGCCTTATCCTTGAGCAAGTCGGTCATCAGTTTCTCGGCCTGCTCAATATTCTTACCACTTTTCAGTATGGTACGAGCATCGCCAATCTGTTTGCGCTGAGCGCAGCAAGTGGTACTCATCAACAGTCCGCAGATGGCAAATAATATATATCTCTTCATCCAGTTTACACCTTATTATATATATAAGCGGGTGCAAAGGTACAAAAAAAATGCAAAAAATTTGCAAACTACAGATTTTTTATTTATTTTTGCAGCAAATTATCAACTAAAGGCCAAAAACGTCATGAAAAAGAAATATTTGCTTTGGGGATATGCAGTTATTGCAGCCGGAATATTAGTGATTTTGTGTTCGATAGCATTCACCTCATTTATGGGCATAAAGGGCGCACGCAACCATATGGCTGACCCCGAAAACAGAAAAACCATTTACGACACAGCAGCCAAAGTGAATCGCGATACGGGGCTGAGCATACCCGACTTCAAGATACAGCAGCACAAGCCTGGCGAGTATCAGGAAGGAAATGTGTTTCGCGATACGCTTGTAGTGTATTTCTACAAGGGCATACCTGACAGCATCTATACTTCATTCGAAGAGAAAGCAAAAGCGATTGAGGCCAAGAAGGACTCTACCAAGAGTGTTGAAATAGACAGCTTGAATTATTACTACCAGGACTTCTACGTAGGTGGTTACTCTTGCTATATTGGCGTCCACATTAACAAAGACACCCAGATTGGCGAAATCATCTATGGCAATTGGAAGCCAGCAAAAGAGTGATGCCAGCATTAACTTTTGCAAAGATTTCCCTGAAAAGTTTGGCAGTTTCGGAAAAAATGTCTACCTTTGCAGCCGATTTCCTGAAAAGGAGGTCAAATACAACAAGGCTGGTTCGGTAGCTCAGCTGGATAGAGCAACTGCCTTCTAAGCAGTAGGTCTTGGGTTCGAGCCCCAACCGAATCACTAAGAGAATTTAAACGACAGGCTCAAAAGGCCTGTCGTTTATCTGTAAAAAACAGTAAGACAAGCGATCTAAAACATCAGAATATATCCAGTTCTCAGAAGATTTTCAAATGTTGAACAACGCAGTTGATTTGGACTGATTTGGAACAGAACGGAACTGGGTAGAATTATCCTGAAATTCAGATAAACAGAATAATCGCTCATTATAGTAATACTTTAGATTTACGGTGCAAAAATACAGTTTTCGCTCTTGATAGACATAGCTGATGGGGACGGCATACGGATAATCGTTGTCGCCCAATAGTGCCAAAGTGCCAGCAGTAGCTTTCGTTCAAAATGTCAATACTATCTTCTTCTGAGAGTAGTTGACGTTTTCTTCTCATATCTCTAAAATCGCTCATATCAACTTTCAATTATGATCTTCTTTTGTAAATCTATAAATTGCCAGTGTGGGCAGGATGACCAATAACAATAACGTGGTCTCTACTAATGCGTAGGAACCGACATAGTCGACCAATGTTTGGAATTTCAGGATTCCGTCTACCAGAATGACTAAAAGGGCAAACCAGCAGATGCCGAATATGGCAGCATACTTGAGTTTTCGTTTTTTCAGATTCATCATTCCGATTTCTTCCAAGCGTTAACCACTTCGCCAATATACATGTAATGGATACCTGCAGGGAAGTTGGCGTACAAGTTTTTGGGGACGTCGCTCTTGAAATACTGGGGATCCAAGGGCGCTGCATACATCATCTTGCACTCAATAACCATCGATGCCTCTGTATAATAAGGTGCGCCATTAGCTGTATAGGCCGTATGAAGTCCTAATGCCTGCGCCTTATCTCCGTCGCGTCCACTCTTTGTTCCCATGTAGTTCAATACCTTACTGTCCTTCACGTCGAATGCCATCACGGTAAAGTATTCAGAGTTATCCATAAACTCCCTGGTATATCGTTTCTCAGCAACATACACAGTAAGAGCCGTGCGGCCCCAAAATGTGCCGATGCCACCCCAGCCGATGGTCATGGCGTTGCTCTTCTCCTTGTTGCCAGCTGCAAGCAGCTCTGCATCACGGAACCATTGGAAACCATTCTCAGTAAAGTCTTCTCTGACGTCGAACTTGGTGAATCCGCTTCCTTCCTGAGCGGATACCTGACTTGGCACTGTCATCATGAATAGGGCCAAGATTGCTGTAATAATACTACCTTTCTTCATAAACTATCCTAAAATTGGGTACAAATATAGTGATATTTCCATGATTATCGCTACATTTGCAATTAAAAATTGCGAAAACAGGCAGCACCTCAGCATAAAGCAAGCTTTCTGCTTTCGGTTTGCACTGTTTTTGCAGATATTATTAAGTGAAATTAGAATTTTAGATATATGCCAAACAAAATAAAACTGATAATATTCGACTTTGACGGCACACTGGGTGATACACGACGAAATATCGTAACCACCATGCAGATGACTATAGCAGAGCATCAGCTTCCGTATCGTCATGAAGATGAGTGTGCCTCTGTGATTGGTCTACCATTGGCAGGTTGCTTCAAAACCTTATTCCCTGATATTCAGGAAGAGCTGATAATCCGTTGTTCAGAAACGTACAGACGCATATTCAATGAGAACCTCAAGAAGATACAGCCACAGGCGTTTCCTGGAATAGTTGATACATTAGCAGAATTGCATCAGAAAGGAATTGTGCTCACTATCGCTTCTTCTCGCTCTCGCAATTCTCTAACAGAGCTGACTCACAACATGGGGATAGCTGATTACATATCGCTACTGCTTGGTGCTGATGATGTGAAAGAGGCAAAACCTAAACCAGAGCCTGTTCTGAAAACACTGGAGGCGATGCACTTTGATGCCAGCGAAACACTTGTTGTGGGTGATATGGCAGTAGACATCATGATGGGAGCCAATGCTGGGGTTAAGACATGTGGCGTGACTTGGGGCAATGGAACAGAGGAAGAACTAAAAGAAGCAAGCCCCGAATTCATTATTGACAGAATCGAGGATCTTCTTAAAATTGTAAATTACAGAATATGAAGAA
>NZ_CAMJFM010000059.1 GCF_946404925.1 uncultured Prevotella sp.
CGCCAGCAGTTGACGGTAAGCAGCCATGCTCGCCTGGCGAGGCTTGCCGCTAAATTTCTTTGAAATCATAATTCCCATAGCGCTTTGCTTTGAAATTCGCAGCAAAGGAACTATGGGAGATTGCACCTTCAAAATGGGATTATTTCAGCTTAAGTGCAATTAGCGCTTAGGATGTGCCAAGTCTTTGTATTTCAGGAATATATCGTGGAATAGAATTTTCAATTCTCCTTCATCATCGCATAATCCTTCCTGGATATTCTTACGGAAAGTGCCTGCAGAACGCTTGTCGGTAAGCTTTTCGGCCAGATCGTTGTCAGAATGGGCTCCAAAGACTGCACTTTTTTTCATTTCTCCCACCAAGTGGCAGAAGAAGCGTGCAGTAAACAAGTTGTTATGCGGACTTTTTCGCGTCACTTTAAGATGAGAAAAGATTATTTCGTTCTCGATCAGTTCTTTCCACATAGTTTCATAATGAGGCATCCAGGAATCATCAACTAGATTAATCAGTTTTCGTGCTGCTGCCATCACGGTATCACCCACCTGTTGCACTTCGGTATTTACGATGTCTTCATCGCCGAATTTTGTCGTTGGGTCAAGTTCTCTGGCTATCTCATATAAATAAGTAAGGTGGAAAATAAAGTGGCGTAGTGCATCATCATCGAGATGGACATCAAAGAAATCAGCCTCGAATGCCTCACGATCAGTGCTCCACTTGGCAAACAGCGCTCCAGGCACCTTGCCCAGTTCAGCAAGTACCTTAGCGCGTTCAGCTGTCATGATGTCGTTCCACGAACAACTGTCGCTCACCACGCGGAGTGTATCCCGGCGGTTTTTCCAATAATCATACCAATTATCGCTCTTACGCACGCGTACAAGTACCTTATTAAAAAGAGCGGCCATCGACTTGTGGTTGCTTCTACTCTTTTTCATCAGATTTATTATCAAATCCGGCATCAACATGAGCAGCATCAGCCATACCACCATCATCGATAAATTCTCATCCATTTTCGTACGCAGCTCATCTGTCATTTTGCGTATCCTCTGCATATAATCGGTGGTTTCTTCTTGACTGCTGTCGTCGTTAGCATTCATATTCTGAAATACTTGTAGAATCATCACCAGGTCATTGGGATTCATATATTGGGCGAAAGTAGCCATAATATGCTGCATTGGCGACACCTTCTGCTCGATAGCATTTTGTTCTTCCTGTGGCAATGCGAAATGCTGTGCCAACGATTGGGTTACAAAGTCGATGAAGTCGCCCTGCTTCTTTGTTAGCTGTTCATTCTGCAATTGATTGAATAGTGTCATTGTCGAACGACGTATGCTGCTTTTTGCAATAGTTTGGCCGATGCGATCTGTGTACTCAGAAAGTAAGTAGGCGCAAGGCAGTTTGTTCAGTTCTACCAATGCCATAACTGCACTCTGCATGCGCATAATGACGGCATAGATTTCGGCTTCTACGCGGGTTTCAACTTGGGCATCAAGCTCCTTTGTAAGTTCATCAAGTCGCTGTGTGGCAACATTCCAATGATGGCAGGTCTGGGCTGTTAACTGCTCAACGCGCTCATCGTCAACAATCTTTTTTATTTCTTCGTTGGTCATATCTGGTTCCGATTTACTGGAAATGGTTACATGGTTACAGCTGTAACCATGTAACCTTTTTGCTCCGAAATTTATGTTTTATACTTTATAAGTAATTAATATTCAATATGTTATACTATTATATAATCTGTATATTGACTCCTGCGGTCGCATGGTTACAGTTGTAACCGTAACCGCTATTAATGCTTTTAGGGTACGATAGCTATAGCTGACAAGGGCAATAGTTAGGGATAAAAAGGGCAATACAGCAACTTTGTGATTGCTTGCCTGTACCCAAACGATTGTGCGCCTATACCCGAACAACCGAGCGACTATACCCAATCTGAAACGTACTCCAGCACAAGCATCATCTATTATATCTCGGTATAGATGTGCTCCTTGCCCCTTGGCGTCATCAGTAGCTTTGGATTCTCGCCTTTGGTCCACTCGGTTAGTTGTTTGCGGGCGGAATAGAGCGTTAGTCCTGTATAGCGGGCAAACATACCTGCAGTGATATAGCCGTTGTTACGCTTTATGCACTCTCTCATCTCCTGCTCCAGTTTATCCTTGTCGGCAAGAATCTCCTTGGTGTCTGGGTTCTGGAAACGACGGAATCCATCAAGCCATTTCTTGATTTCCTTATCCCACAGCTTGCCTGGATTATACTCTACACCATCCAGTCGCACATCGCGATCCTTCACCTCGTCGGCATCTGTAATCTGCTTGGCAAGCGAGAGTTTGGGGGCAAACGAACCTATAGGTGTATCGATACGATAACCCTCGGCAAGGAATCGGCCTGCCACACGTACAAACACATCGAAAGCGCGACTCAGCTCGCCATATCGCAAGCTATAGCTGCGCTCGCAGTAGTCCTCGAGCTGCTTCATCGAGAGTTTCATCCCACTTTTGGGACGTACATAAACAAGGTTCTTCCCATCGCCACCTTTCACTGGCGTGGGATGAACCTCATACCACATTCCATTATTTTTTCTTGGCATATATTTCGATTTTAATTGGTGCTGCAAAGATAGCACTATTCAATCATATATGCAAATAATACACGAAATAAATTCTATTGCTTTAATCTTTAAACTCTATTTCCAACTGAATCCAGCGAGGTTTGGAGGGAGGCACAGCTGATTTTTGATTTGATACGCCTAAACCCAAAAGGCGAATGGGGTGCGAACTGAATTCTACTTGCTTCAATAACTGCTTGGCAAGTGGCAGGATATCGTCCTTGGTGCGAAGGACATGGTCGACCGTGACACTACGAGTAATCTGCTGGAAATCCTGGAACTTAACTTTCAGAGTAAGCGTATAACCCTCAAACTCGTTCTTGGCTATGCGGCGCTCCAACTCAAGAACGGTGTGATACATTTCTATGGTTACAGCCGACAGTTCTCTTATATCCTTCTCGAAAGTCTGCTCGCAACTCACAGACTTACGTTCCCATTCTGAAATCACAGGGCGATTGTCAACCCCACGTGCAAAGTCGTAGAACACCTTTCCCATCTTACCAAACTCCTCAGTAAGATGCTGTAACGACAGCTTACGCAAATCGGCACCTGTAAACACCCCTATACGATGCATCTTCTCGGCAGTCTTCTGACCTACGCCCCAGATTTTCTCTACTCTAAGTTGAGCTATAAAGTCGAGAGCCTTATCAGGATGAACCACCGTTAGCCCGTCGGGCTTACGCCAATCTGAAGCGATTTTGGCTAAGAACTTGCAATAGCTCACTCCTGCCGATGCCGTCAGTCCTGTGGTTTCAAGTATGCGTTGCTTTATCTCGCGGGCTATATCAACACCCAACTGTATACCTTTCTTATTATCTGTCACGTCAAGAAAAGCCTCATCGAGCGAGATGGGTTCGATCAAGTCGGTATAATCATGGAATATCTGATGTAGCTGCGCCGACACCTCCTTGTAGCGCTGAAAGTGAGGCTCAACGATGATGAGTTGCGGACATAAGCGCTTAGCCAGCTGTATAGACTGGGCCGAGTGCACACCAAACCGGCGAGCCTCATAGCTGGCTGTCGACACTACGCCACGTTCGGCATCATGCCCCACAGCTATCGGCTTGCCTTTCAGTTCTGGCTGGTCTCTCTGCTCTACAGCCGCAAAGAACTGATCCATATCCACATGAATTATCTTCCGATTGATATCCTCTTTTTGGGTGCAAATTTACGAAAAAACGAGTAAATAGCAATCCTTTGTCACATTTTTGTTTTATCTTTGCAACCAAAACCAAACAAAATAGTATGACAAGAAGAGCAAACCAAAACGACATTAAGCGCATCATCGAACTATTGCACCAGGTGAACATGGTGCATCATGTGATACGTCCGGACTTATTTAAGCCCCACACCACAAAATACGACGAGCAGGAATTGGAAGCCATGCTCAGCGACAAGAGTAAACCTATCTTTGTGTATGATGATGGAGAGGTGGAAGGCTATGCATTCTGCCAGATTACTGAAGTGAAAGACCACAAACTGCTGGAAGACGTGAAAACGCTATATATTGACGACATCTGCGTGGACGAGAAAGCCCGTGGCAAACACGTCGGAAAAACGCTGTATGAATACGTGCTTAATTTTGCGCGATCCATACACTGCCATCACATCACTCTGAATGTATGGGAGGGAAACGGCCCTGCATTAAGTTTCTATAAAAACATGGGGATGCAAGTACAGAAAACCACAATGGAGACCATTTTGTAGCTATTTCCGCTTGGAACTGGACTTTGAGCCGGACTTTGTGGTGCGTAGAAAGGCTTCGGCTTTTTCTATCATATCCTTTAGCTGCGGAGTGGGCTTTTCTTCCTTGCGGGCCTGCTGGAGGAATTTTTCCAGATAGGCTCTTGACTGCTGCTGGTCGTTAAGGAAGTAATAGTAAGCATTGGCTATGTTGTAGTAAGTTGCAACAGAGTTGGGGTTATACTGCAGGTGGTGCTTCCAGGCCTCAACAGCCTTATCGTATTGTTTGGTTAAGTAATAGGCCTCGCCTTGTGACAGGGTGATGGCTTTCATCACAGCCGTGTCTGGCTTCTGAATCTCCAAGGCGAGCTCAAGGTAGCTAAGTCCTTCGTCGTAGCTATGCAGATCGTTACAGACGATACCGAGGCGATAGGCACAGCCAAAGTGCTGCATACCACTCTTTATCAAAGCCAGCTGCAGATACTTATAGGCTCGGTTCAGATCTTGTATCTGCGAATAGCACATGCCTGCAGAATAAATCGTATTGAAGGTGGAGTCGCCCTGCTCCATCAGTCCCTGATACCAGATAGACGCTGCCGTAAAGTCACGCTTAAGGAACATGGCATCAGCTATAGCACGATTCACCATAATATTATTCATGTCCTTCAGACTATAGTTAAGGCCGTATTTCAGACCGATTTCTGGTTGATTCTTCTGGGCATAGGCAAGCGTCAGACTGGCCACTATCTCGCCATCCATAGGATAGCGCTTTACCAACTGCGTGCCCCAATAGATATACGAGTCGAGGTCGCCCTGCTTATGATAACTGAGTGCTAACTGTCGGAACGCTTCGTGCGAGAGACTGTCTTCGGGAACATTCTTCAGGAGTTCAGCCGTCTGGTGGTAGTTGGCCCGCTTGTAATGGCAATCGGCCAACTTCAATCGTACGTCACGACTGTCGGCCATCTGATAAGCCTGCTGGAAATACTGCAGCGCCTCGAAGGTGTTGAACTGCTGCATGCAGCTGTCGCCAGCCTGCAACAATAGCTGTAACGAATCGACAGCAACGGGTTCTATTGTCTTCTTTTTAGCAAGAACCTCGCCCCTGACGGGAATAACCGTCAGGAGGGCGAGTGCAATAACAGTTAGTATCTGTTTCATTAAATTAATTTGAGAGAGAATTATTTCTTAGTGGTGATTACTATAACACCATTCTTGGCCTTATCACCATATTTCTCGATAGAAGCCTTGTCTTTCAGCACTTCCATATGGTCGATAGTCTTTGGATCGATTTCCTTCAACTTTGCGCCATCAATAGGTTTGCCATCAACAACGATGTATGGGGCATTTGAACCAGAGAAGGCGACGCCCTTATTCTCATTACCATAACCTACAACTACAGCCTCAGCTATTTGGTTAGCTCGTACCTCCTTATCTTCAGGAATAGGTGCCCCACCCTGTAGGCGGAATGTTATAGGAACAGTATACTTTACGCGAACAGGCTCGCCATTCTGCATACCAGGATTCCAGTTAGGCATACCATTGATAACACGGAGAGCCTCAGCATCGAGAGCTGGGTCGATACTCTTAACCACCTTGGCATTAGAGATGCTACCATCCTTTTCTACAACGAAGGTTGCAATGACGCGGCCTTGAGCACATATATTTTCAGCCTCCTTCGGATAACGAACATTCTTAGCGAGATACTCGAAGAGTTTTCCTGTACCGCCAGGGTACTGAGGCATCTGCTCTACAACGTCGTACACCTTATTAGGTTTAGGCTCGTCAGTCTCCTTACTGAGACCTACGAAATATCTGTTTTCGCCAACACTCTTTGTGCTAAAGGCCTTACTTACACCGATTGTTTCAGTTTCGTAACCCACATAAGAAACAGCAAGCTTATCGCCCACGGATACCTCAAGCTGGAAGTTTCCATCCCTATCGGTAACAGCACCCTTTTTAGTGCCTTCGATAACTACCACCGCACCAACAATTGGTGTTGAAGTGCTTGCATCCTTATCGTATACGAATCCTTTGGCGATAAACTTCTCGCCAGGCTGTTCATCTTGAGTTTCGGTTGCAGATTGCTCAACCTTTATCTCCTGGTTACCAATCTTGATGGTGCCGGCCTTCTTGCCCTTCTTGATGGGCTGCTGAGTCTCGGGCTCATCGTATACATAGTCGGTTACTGTCTCGGCATTAACGGCCAGGGCCACAGCCACAATGGGAACGAATGCTAAGAGCTTGAGCAGTCTGCTGGGGGTAGATTTTTTATGTAACATCATATTAATTCGGTTTTTTAGGGTACTATGACTAATACCGTTGGCAAGGGAGTACCCACCAATGCTCGCGGCTTTTGTGATTAACAGGTATTGATATTGACGTGCATTGATCCCTTGTGAGAGTACTACACCATCGGCCTCGTATTCGTGGACGGCACGCAGATCGCTGCGCAGCATCCAAATGGCGGGATTAAACCACTGGAGGGCGGTGAGGGTATCGACGAGGAGAAGGTCCCACGAGTGGTGCAGACGTATGTGTCCCCGTTCATGAGTGAGAATCGCAGCATTACGCTCTTCGTAGTCGCTACGGTTCATCACTATAAAGAGCATCCAGCTGAATGGGGCCATATCTGCATTACCGGTCACACAGATGATGGTGCCATCGGCTTGAGGGTGCTTTTCGCTTTTACTAATCAATGAAACAATCTTGAACAACGACCATAGGGTGTGACCGAGGGTTGCCACCATACCTATAATAAAGAGTATGGGCAACAGGATTTGCCAGAGGGGCGTTTGTGGCTCTTCGGCCGGCATATCAGGCACATAAACGGTGTCTGTATCAACAAGCGGCATCTGGGGAATCTCCAATGTCACCGTTTCGTGCATGGTGAACACACAGAGTGGCAGTATGAACGAGGCCACTGCAGTGAGAAGCAGCACGATGCGATTAACACGGTGGAACGTCTCGCGGGCCAGCATCAGGCGATAAAACATGTAGAATACCGCCAGCAGCACAGCCACCTTAAGGTCGTAGGTCAGGAAATCAATCATTGTTGTTTTCTATTTGGTCTATCAGTTCTTTAAGTTCTTCTACAGAGATCTTCTCTTCCTTAACGAAGGATGATACTGCCGAGAGGTAAGAGTTGTTGAAGTAGTTCTTGATAACGCCAGCTATTGACTTGCGTCCATACTCGTCCTCGGTAATAAGAGGATAGTACTGGTAGGTGTTACCAAACTGCTTGTGGTCGAGATACCCTTCCTTCTCAAGAATGCGTACCATAGTGGAGAGTGTATTGAAATGCGGGCGGGGCTCGTCGTAGTACTCTAAGAGTTCCTTAACGAACATGGGGCCATGCTGCCAATACAGATCCATTATCTCCTTTTCCTTGTTAGTCAACTTTTTCATTTCTACTACAGTTTGTTTTAAGTTTCGCAATCAATTTGCACGTCGTTAATCAATATCTGAGCGCAAAGTAACTAAAAGTTTTCGTTATAAACAACTAAAATACATAGTTTTTAAACTAAATTAATTAGTTAGTGATGGTTTTAACAGATTTTTGGGACAAAGGCACAAAAAACAGCGCATCCTTTGGGGGATACGCTGTCTATCTTAAGATAAAGGATAATACTATACCTTGATCTCTACCTCAACACCACTTGGGAGCTCGAGCTTCATCAGAGCGTCAACAGTCTTAGCAGTTGAGCTGTAGATGTCGATCAGACGCTTGTAGTCTGAAAGCTGGAACTGCTCACGAGCCTTCTTGTTAACGA
>NZ_CAMJFM010000060.1 GCF_946404925.1 uncultured Prevotella sp.
AGCCGATGGATTAAAAAGCAGATTGTTTATCCACTCCATGTCTCACACGATTTGATTACTCTTTTAACTTTCCGCCGTTGTTGGCTTTGCAGTAAAAGGCGGCGATGCCGTGCAACATATTCAAATGGAATGCGCTGTCGGCATTCTGGTATTGAGGCTGGCTCTTGGTGTCGTTATAGAGGTCCATCAACTCGCTATAAAGGCGGCGCTGCTTTTTGGGACATAGCAGATAATAATAAGAGGCGTCTCTACTCTGACCGAAGATATACTCGAATGTATCCTTGGCATTGACGCCTAAGGCAGTCTGATACTTCATGATGAATGATGCCACGTGCAGCGAATCGTCGGTATACAGCGTATTGTTTTCGGATACCTCGGGCTTGGATTGCAGGGCCTGGGGGTATAAAACATCAAGCACAACGGGCAAATGCTGCTCGGCGCAGGCTGCAAATGTGTCGTTATTTACTTCGGGCTTATGGCCACAAGATACTAAAAAAATGAGGCAGATAAAATATACTATTTTCATTGTCGTACGAAATTTTTATGCAAAATTACAACTAATTTTTCTAATAGCAAGCTATTTATGCTAAAAATAATGTATCTTTGCCCACAAAAACTGATTTTATGCAGATAGATATAGACCAGACGCATTGGTACGACCGCATTTGGGCGGCGCTGATATTCTTTACACGGTTGCCCTTCTGGCGACTGCATCAGCCACCTAAGGAGTGCTATCAGACGGTGGTGGAGCATTGGCCGCTGGCTGGATGGATCACCGGCGGTGCGATGGCGGCAACGCTCTACTTCGGCAGTTGGTATCTGCCTTATGCGATAGCTGTACTGCTGGCCATCGTGGTAAGACTGCTGGTGACGGGCGCGCTGCACGAAGACGGTCTGGCCGACTTTATGGACGGATTTGGTGGTGGCGGCAGCAATCGCGAACGCATACTGGCCATCATGAAGGATTCGCACATTGGCACCTACGGTGTTATCGGATTGATATGCTACGAACTGCTGCTGGCGGCTGCCCTACTCTCGATGAATCCGGAACTGGCCGCACTCACCATTCTGGCAGCCGACCCGTACTCGAAGATGGTGACATCGCAACTCATCACGATGATGCCATACGCCCGACGCGAAGAGGAGGCTAAGAACCAGACGGTTTATCGAAAAATCAATTGGCAGGCAGGCATCGGTCTGGCCATACAGGGCCTGTTGCCCATGGCTGCATACATCTGGTATACAGGCATTCGGTGGGATCTGATAATCTTCATCCCAGCCCTGGTGATGTATTTTCTCTATCTGCTCATCTGGCGCAAGATTCACGGCTATACGGGCGATTGCTGCGGAGCCGTTTGCCTGCTGGTTGAACTAACAATCTATTTAGTGGTTTGTGCACAATGAAGAAGATAATATTGATTACAGGCGGACAGCGCTCGGGCAAGAGCACCAAGGCCGAGGAGCTGGCACTATCGCTAAGCAGCCGGCCGGTTTATCTGGCCACAGCTCACGTATGGGACGATGAGTTTCGCGAGCGCGTGAAGAAACATCAGGAGCGCCGAGGCCCGGAATGGACCAATATCGAGGAAGAAGTACATCTGTCAAAACACGACCTGACAGGGCGCGTAGTGGTGATAGACTGCATCACGCTCTGGCTTACCAACTTGTTCTATCAGCTTGATTCTGAAGTAGATAAGACACTCAGCGAAGCCAAGAAAGAGTTCGATGCCTTTACCCAGCACGATGCCACCTATATCTTTGTGACCAACGAGATAGGTCTGGGCGGCGTGAGCACCAACCAGCTGCAACGCAAGTTTACCGACCTGCAAGGGTGGATGAATCAATACGTAGCCCAGAAGGCGGATGAGGTGATACTGATGGTTAGCGGCATTGCCGTAAACATTAAAAATTAAAGATTAAACATTAAAAATTAAATGCGGGCATTTGAGATACGGGCTGCGGAGAAGGCGCTGCAGGGGGCGATACAGCAGAAGATAGACAACCTGAATAAACCCAAGGGGTCGTTAGGCCGATTGGAGGAGTTGGCGATGCAGATATGCCTGATTCAGCAATCGCTTGAGCCATCGTTGGCTCACCCTTGCCACCTGCTGTTTGGCGGCGATCACGGCATAGAGCGCGAGGGGGTAAGTGTATCGCCACGCGAAGTGACCTGGCAGCAGATGATAAACTTTACACGTGGTGGCGGCGGCGTAAACATGTTCTGCCGGCAGCATGGATTCAAGCTGCGCATAGTGGATGTGGGCGTGGATTACGATTTATCGGGCATAGATGGCATCATAAATCGCAAGATAGCCCGCGGCACCAAGAACTTTCTCTACGAGCCTGCCATGAGCGAGGCCGAATTCGACCAAGCCATCAAGACAGGTAGCGAGCTGGTAGACGACTGCATCGCCGAAGGTTGCAAGGTGTTATGTATCGGCGAAATGGGCATCGCCAACACATCGCCATCCAGCATCTGGATGCATCTGTTTGGAGGCATTCCCCTAGAGGATTGCATCGGTGCCGGCGCTGGTCTCAACGCCCCCGGCATCCGCCACAAATTCGAAATACTATCAAAGGCAGTAGAAAAATACAAGTCAAATCTCTCACCTCTCCGCTCTCACCTCTCACCTCTCACCTCTAGCTTCTCACCTCTAATATATTTTGGCGGTTTCGAGATGATTGCCGCTATCGGCGCCATGCTAAAAGCCGCCGAGAAGCATCTGGTGATACTCGTCGACGGCTTTATTATGACGGCCTGTGCGCTGGCTGCTATCAAGCTATATCCAGCGGCAAAGGATTATATGATTTTTACCCATTGCGGTGATGAGAGCGGCCACAAGATGATGCTCGACATGGTGGGAGCCAAGCCCCTACTCCATCTTGGTCTGCGACTGGGCGAAGGAACCGGAGCACTATGTGCATTCCCCATTGTTGATTCGGCTGTACGCATGATCAACGAGATGAACAACTTCAGCAACGCCAACATCACCAAGTATTTTTAACGGAGCATCTCCTTTACGGCGCGCTCCAGCTGGCGGTCGCGGCCGTTGATGTAATCCTCGGGGGTGTTATACACTTCGATATCGGGATAGAGCGTAGAGTTCTCGCCAAACACACCACGCATATCGCGACAGCCCACCTGAGGAATACCGAATATCATACCGTTCTGCAGGGTCTCCCACCATACGGCAGTCATCGTGCCAGCTACGGGGGTACCAATCAGCTTACCTATCTTGAGCTCCTTATAAACCCATGGGAAACCGTGGCCATTGCTGTAATCATCCTCGCACATCAGCACGCACGATGGCTTAACCCACTTGTTATAGGGGTCGGAACCTACATACTTGCCATGAGGCACAAAGTCCTGATACTGCTTGCCGCTGAGCAGCGTGCAGAGGTCATCGTGCAGCCAGCCGCCGCCATTATGACGCTCGTCGACCACAGCAGCCACGCGATTGCGGTTCTTGTCGCTCAGCAGTTCGCGATAAACGGTGCGATAACTGGGGCTGTCCATAGCCTTGACATGCACGTAGGCCAGCTTGCCACCCGAGAGGCTGTCGGTCATCTCGCGCTGGCGATCAACCCAGCGCTTATACAGCAGCTCGGTCTGGGCGCTGCGACTGATGGCCTTGATGGTAACGTTGCTGCGCTTACCGGTGGCAGGGTTCAGTATGCTGAGACGTACGCGCTTACCAGCCTTGCCATCCAGCAGCGGGAAGTAGTCGTCGTTGGCCTTGATGGCAACGCCGTCGATGGCCTCGATCACGCAGCCTGCCACCACGCCAGTCTTCTTCTGGGCCAATGGCGAGCGCTTGATAACCTCCTCGATACGCAGTCCGTCGCCCTGATAGTTCTGGTCGATAAACACGCCCAAAGTGGCTGTACTGAGTGACGCACCATTAGGATAATAGCGGGCACCGGTGTGCGATGCATTCAGCTCGCCCAGCATCTCGCTCAGCATATCCCTGAAGTCGTATTCATTATTAATATAAGGCAGGAATCGGCGATAGTTGTCGCGATAGCCCTCCCAATCTACGTTATGCAGATTCTCTACATAAAACTTATCCTTAACCTGGCGCCAGATGTGGTCGAACAGGTAGGCACGCTCCTCGTATGGGCGATAGTTGAACACGGTCTCGAAATCAACGTTCTTGGTAGATTTCTTGCCGAGGTCGAGCTTCTTGATGCCGCCCCTTGAAGCCAGGAACAGGTTGTTGAACTTCTTGTCGGGATACATGCGGCCGCCACCAACACCCTTCATCAGCAGCTCGGTCTTATCCTCGCGCAGGTAGTGCACCCAGAGGTCGTAGCCGCCTTCGAATCTGGCCTGATAATAAAGCGTGTCGCCCTTGAGTACGGCATCGCCCATGTGAGCCGAATTATCGGTTACACGCACAATGCGATCGTGGCAGTTGTCGAGGTCGAAGGTGAGCAGCTTTTCGGCCTTTGGCTTCTGCTCGGGCTTCTTCTTGCTATCCTTCTTCTTGGTGTCCTTTTTCTTGGCGTCCTTATCGTCCTTCTTCTCATCCTTCTTAGCCTCCTTCTCGGCCTCCTCGAGTATCTCTTTGTCCTCCTTACTCATGGTGAAGCGGTCGTAGGCATCAACATCGAAGAACATCACGTAGTAGTCGCTCTCGGCGCCCCAGCTGCCGTGACTGCGATAGCCGGCGCGATCGCTCTCGAACAGGATGGCCTTGCCACCCAGCACCCAGCGTGCCGAACCCTCGTTGTAACCACTCTCGGTTAGATTGTGCACCTCGCCATTGCCGCTGGCATTTACCAGAGCTATGTCGCTGCTGTTCCAGCCACCAGTACCTATATAGCTGGCCAACAGCCACTTGCTGTCAGGGCTCCATTCAAACCAGATGTCGCCATCGCGATATGAGAAGTTGTATTTACCATCGAGCACCTTGCGCTCCTGACCTGATTTCAGATTAATCACACAGAGTTCTGAACGGTTTTTGAAGTAAGCCACCTCTTTGCCATCGGGGCTGTACTGAGGCTGCAGCGAGGTCTCGTTGCTATTAGTGAGTCGCTCTTCAGTCAGGGCGGTAGCATAGGTAAACAGTTTCTCGTCCTTGTTCTTCAGCTTGGTCTGATATATCTGCCACACGCCTCCACGCTCGGCACAATACACCAGACTACGACCGTCGGGGGCAAAGCTGACACTACGCTCCTGCTGTGGAGTGTTGGTAATCTGCTTGGTTGTCTTATACTCTACCGAAGTCACAAAAATGTCGCCACGCAGAATAAAGGCCACCTCCTTGGCATCGGGCGAGAGACTGATTTCGCTAACACCGCTTGAACGCAGCTGGCGAATCAGGTCCTTGTCCTGTCGGTCGGCCGTAATCCGCACGTAAAGCTTCTGTGGCTCAGCACCTTCGCGCAGAGTATATATCTCGCCATTCTGGCTGTAGCAGAGTGTGCCCTCGTTGCTCGCCGAGAGATAGCGTACGGGATTCATCGTGTGGTGCGAGAGCTGCTTCTTGCCCGAGCCGTCGATGTTGCGGCGATAAACATTAAAGGTGCCGTCTTCCTCGCTGGTGTAATAATACGAATTGGCATCGGCCCAACGTGGTGTGCGGTCTTCGCCCTTAAAGTCGGTCAGTCGGGTGTAGTGTCCATCCTGCACCAGCCAGATGTCGCGACAGATAGGACTCTGATGGTGCTTGCGGTAAGGATCCTCGTAGCCCTTATAGTCGTGATACAACATACGACCATCCTTGGCAAAGCTGATATCCTCCATAGGCAGGGTTGAGAACATGCGTGGGCGGCCGCCCTTGATGCTCACCTCGTAAACCTGAGCATCGCCAGGAAAGAGGATAGACTGAGCCGATGGCATCCACGAAGCCGAGAAGAGCACGTGCTCGTTGTCGCGCCACACCATTGGCATCTCGTTAGTGCTGTTGGTAGTAAGGCGAACGGGTTCGCTGCCCTGAGCATCCATCACATACACATCCATACTACCCTCGCGGCTGGAAGCAAAGGCCAGCTTAGAGCCATCGGGGCTCCATACGGGGCAGGCATCGTAAGCCGAATTGGTGGTGAGCTGTCGGGCCTGTCCACCTGTAGCAGCTACTGTGTAAACATCGCCTTTATACGAAAAGGCTATGGTCTTGCCATCGGGCGAGATGGCTGTGTAACGCATCCATAGCGGTGCTTCATCGGCATGCGCGCTGAGCCCCGCCATCAGGAGACTAGCAGCCAAAAGTAATTTACTGGATTTCTTCATGTTTTTTAAGTTTACTTATTGTGTCAATTATCGAGAAAAAAGCCCCCCGCCGTAGTTGGCGAGGGACTACTTGTTATGCGTTGGATTACTTATTTAATCTCTTCGATGATCTTGGCACCCTCTTTAAGTGCCTCCATGTTCAGAGGAATCAATCCGTGATGACGCTCGGGCAGAGTCTTGAAGAGAGCCTTCTCAACACCCTTGTCGCTTACTACTGGAGCCACCTTGAGCAGTCCGCCCAGCACAATCATATTGAACACCTTACCGTTCTTCATCTCGGCAGCCTTGTCCATAGCGTTGATCTCGTATACGGTGATATCCTTACGGGTTGGCTTGTTGATGATACCAAAGCCATCGTAAATCAGAATACCGCCGGGCTTGATCTTTGGCTCAAACTTCTCGAGCGAAGGCTGGTTGAGTACTACTGCGATATCGTACTTGCTCAGGATAGGCGAAGAGATACGCTCGTCGCTAACGATAACAGTAACGTTGGCAGTACCACCACGCTGCTCAGGACCGTAGGCAGGCATCCAAGTTACCTCTTTATCCTCCATCAGTCCGCTATAAGCCAGAATCTTACCCATTGAGAGTACGCCCTGACCTCCGAAACCTGAAATTATAATTTCCTTTTTCATAAAACTTCGTTTTATGCATCATCGGCTGCACCTCAGCAAAGAGTAAACTCTCTGCATTCGGTTTGCACGATAATTCATTATTTATTTGTCGTATCTTTTAAGTCACCTTTGGGATAGAAGGGGAACATATTCTCCTTCATCCACTCATTAGCCTTAGCAGGAGTGAGCTTCCAACCGCTGTTACAGGTTGAAACAAACTCTACGAGACTTGAACCCTTGCCAGCCATCGAAGCCTCGAAAGCCTTACGCAGCGCCTTCTTAGCCTTCAGGATTGAAGCAACACTCTCTACACTCTGACGAGTAACGTAGCAAGTACCCTCCAACTGAGCAGCGATATCGGCCATCTTCAGGGGATAACCATGAATCTCAGGATCACGTCCGTAAGGACAAGTAGAAGTCTTCTGACCAATCAGCGTGGTAGGAGCCATCTGACCACCCGTCATACCATAGATGGCATTGTTGACGAAGATAATCACGATGTTCTCGCCACGGTTCAAGGCGTGGATGGTCTCGCAGGTACCGATACAAGCCAGGTCGCCATCACCCTGATAGGTGAACACCAGACGATCGGGCCAGGTGCGCTTGATACCAGTGGCCAGTGCGGGAGCACGACCATGGGCAGCCTCCTGCCAGTCGATATCTATATAGTTGTATGCGAATACGGCACAGCCTACAGGTGATACACCTACGGCCTTATCTGCCATTCCCATTTCCTCGATGACCTCGGCAACCAACTTATGTACCACACCATGGCTACAGCCTGGGCAGTAGTGCATGTTGTTGTCGTTCATCAGCGTCGGCTTTTTGCAGACGATGTTCTCTGGTTGAACTA
>NZ_CAMJFM010000061.1 GCF_946404925.1 uncultured Prevotella sp.
CGCTGACAACAAGATGCTGGGTCTGCTGATGGAGAAGGAGGTTCAGGCTGTTGACGCCGTTCTCTCTAACATCAAGCGTCCTTTCGTTGCCATCATGGGTGGTTCTAAGGTTTCTTCTAAGATCGGTATCATCGAGAACCTGCTTGGTAAGGTTGATAAGCTCATCCTCTGCGGTGGTATGACATATACCTTCGCTAAGGCTCACAATGGTGAGATTGGCGATTCAATCGTTGAGCTCGACAAGCTGGATGTAGCTCTGGGTGTTGAGGAGCTGGCTAAGAAGAACGGCGTAGAGCTGGTTCTGGGTTCTGACTGCACAGCTACTAACGGTCTCGACTTCGGTACTATGAGTGTTAAGGAGGGTGCCCAGATCATCAACTGCCCAGCTAACCAGGTTCCTGCTGGTTTCGAGGGTGTTGACGCTGGTCCTGAGAGCCAGAAGGCATTCGCTGAGGCTATCAAGGGTGCTAAGACCATCCTGTGGAACGGTCCTGCTGGCGTATTCGAGTGCGACGCATTCACCGCTGGTTCACGTGCCATTGGCGAGGCTATCGCTAAGGCAACAGCCGAGGGTGCATTCTCTCTGATTGGTGGTGGCGACTCTGTAGCTTGTGTAAACAAGTTCGGCCTGGCTGACCAGGTATCTTACATCTCTACTGGTGGTGGTGCTCTGCTCGAGGCCATCGAGGGTAAGGTTCTCCCAGGTGTAGCTGCTATCAAAGGAGAATAATCAATTCTTCGTGCGATGAGACACATATATCTCACTATAACAATGACCGTTCTGCTGCTTGCAGGCGGTCATTGTGCTTTTGCAGCAAAGAAGTCGAAGCTCATCGAGGTAGAGACCACTAAGTTCTCAAAGAGCGATTCTACTGCCGAAGTCTTTGTGCTGGTTCAGTGGCCAGTTAAGGGCGACAAGGCCATAGTAGATAGTCTGCGAAAGAACATCAATTCGTGGATTTGTGGCGAGTGGAATCGTCCAGATGACGTAAAGCCCTTTGGCGAGTCGCTGTTCGAATCGCTATCCATCGATTGGCATTCAGTTTACGACGAGATGGCGCCAGAGGACCGTTTGGGTGCCTTTACCCGCCACTACGAGGTGACGCTCGAGACACAGACCGATCGCTATGTCACCTATTTCTATCGCCAACACGAGTATCAGGGCGGCATGCATGGCTATACTACCGAGGTAGGCTTTACCTTCCGCAAGAGCGATGGCAAACAGATCAAGCTGATTGAGGATACCGACAGCCCCGAGTTTGCCCAGCTGCTGAAAGACGGCGTAAAGCGATTCTTTGGCGGCGACCAGCCCGCGAGCGACGAAGAAGTGCTGGAGTATCTCTTTGCCAGCGAAGTAGAAGCCCTCGACAATCTTCCCCTTCCAGGCAACGCCCCCTATCTCACCCAGACGGGCGTAGTGTTCCTCTACACCCAATACGAGATAGCCCCCTACTCCTCTGGCATCATCACCTTCGAAATCCCCTTCGCCCAAATCAAACCCTATCTAACCAAAGAAGCCCAGGAGCTGATAAAGTAGAAAGATTTTCGAAAAAAAACTTGGAGATTTGGAGGAAATATCCTATTTTTGCAAGCAGAACAACAACGCATATCGTATGACGAACAAAAACAGAATGGTTCTCGACCAGATAAAAGCTGTAGCGCGAGAGGCTGCTCCAAAAGGCAGTCTGGTGATTCTGTTTGGTTCTAGGGCAAGAGGCGAAGCAAAGAAAGGATCGGATTGGGACATCCTGATTGTGCTACCCAAAAGCCGCTTGGAACAGAGCGATTACGATGACGTTAGCTTCCCCTTTGTAGAGTTAGGTTGGAAACTTAACGAACAAATCAACCCCGTAATGTACACCAAAGACGAATGGGACGCCAACAGCATCACCCCATTCTACGACAATGTTGTGCGCGACGGCATACACCTTATATAATATATGGATAAAGAGTTACTTATAAAGCTTCAGAAAGAGAAGTCGCATAAGATGCTGGCCGATGCTGACGAGATGGTCAAGCAAAAGCGTTGGGACATCGCTGCCAACAGATATTACTATGCTTGTTATCACATGTTGCAGGCTTTGTTTATCTCTCGTGGAGTTTCAGCTAAATCTCACGATGGCTCACTAACCCATTTGGGTCAGGATTTTATTCTTTCAGGCGAGGTTGACAAGAAATTTGGCCGATTCTTCTCCAGGATGGTACAACTCCGCCACAAGGCTGACTACAATAGCATAGCAGAAGTAACTGAAGCTGAAGTTCTGGAAATGCAACCACTATCAAGAGAGTTTGTGGAGCAAGTCGAAGCGATTATCTAAGATTGCAAAAACCTCAAATCCTCATTTTGTATATGAACAGAACAACAACACATCCAGGAGATGTACTGAAAGAAGAATTGGAGGCAAGGGGTATTTCGCAAAAGAAATTCTCAGAGTTGCTGAATGTACCATATACTCAGCTGAACGAAATACTGAACGGAAAGCGCCCTGTTACGACAGATTTCGCACTGATGGTTGAAGCTGCACTTGGCATTAATCCCGAGCTATTGATCAATATGCAGACACGATCTAATATGTCTGTTGCCAAACAGAAGAAAACGCTTATAGCCAAACTCATGGATATAAGAAGAGCCTGCGCGGCAGTATTCTAAATTGTGCATTAACAAAATCAAACAAGGTGCCGAACTGTTAAACTCGACACCTTTTATTATTACCCATCCGATTCCCGTTTTCCCTGTTTCTATGTTTCTCCGAAGTATAATAATTGCTTTTTTCGTCATTTTTTGAGTTTTAGTATACGACTTATAGATAAAACTTATTTACAAATCGATTTATATCTAGTTTGCAGTTAAACGAGGCGATTTTTGCTCCCACGTTAGGGAAATTTTGCGGATACACGTGGAAAATATTTTTTCTATTAATAGCCGCGCGGGCGCTGCATCAACCGTCATTTGAAGTTTCTTTACATTGCATTTTATAGCTTTGAAAAAGGGTTGTTAGGTACCTACCAGATTCTCGTTAGGAATCTACCAGATAATCGTAACTTATCCTATAGATTCTCGTAATGTATCTATCAACGAGAACCCACTTCATGGGGCACGAAATTGCGTTTCTTGGGCCACAAAACGTAACTTCATAGCTTGTCAAGTGGGTTCTGGTGATTTTCGAAAAGGGAGAAACGTAGAAACAGGGAAAACGGGAATCAATAAGGTGTCGAGTTTTCAACAGCTCGGCACCTTGTTTTACTCAAACGTTTACATAAGTTTTTCAGCGCGGAGCGATACGTTGTTGGGGGAAAGTGTGTATCTTTGCAGCAGCTAAAGAAAGCTGAAGACAAACTACACATCGATATATAAATAGGTAAAAGAAAGTATGGGTAGAAAATTTGTTATCGGAAACCGTTTGAAGGAAGAGTGGATTTCGGTTCTGGACACTGAAAAGAAGGAACTTGAGTTTACAAGCTATCTGGTCAACGCCCTAGAGTATCTGCAAGAAGAAGACGCACAGATTAACCTGGCTGAGATACAGGAAACTGGTTA
This sequence comes from uncultured Prevotella sp., assembly GCF_946404925.1. Lineage (GTDB taxonomy): Bacteria > Bacteroidota > Bacteroidia > Bacteroidales > Bacteroidaceae > Prevotella. Next base: position 3,539 of record NZ_CAMJFM010000061.1, read on the forward strand.
CTTCGGCGATTTGCAGATCTACCTGAAAAAGGATAACAAGGCGTTATTGATTAGCGAGCAAGACTCGTAAAAACCTATCAAACGTAAAAAGAAACAGCTCTCAGATATCTGGGAGCTGCTTTTTTTTCTTGCCTCGAACGGATTTTAATTGCCTAACACAAGTGTGGCGTGTCCGAGTCCGTCGGAGATAATCTGCACGGCGATGTTGTAAGGCTCGGCACTCAGCATCTTGCGGAGGCCGTTAAGCCAGCGGCGCGTGTCGAGAGCCATACCATTCTGCGCATAAAGCGGAATGCGAACCTGCTCGAAGTCAACAAACTTATCGTTCGAGTCGCCCATGCTGTAGCGATGGTTCAGCGTGTTCAGCGCCATCCACTCGTCGATGATATCAGTAAGCTCCTTGCCATCGTACTCAAACTCCAGACTCTGAGAACCTTCGCAACGGATGGTTACCGATACCTCTCGCCCATTCTTCAGCAGATCGTCGAAGTGAGCCTGCAGCTGATCGGCAAAGTTGTCCATGCGCTCCAGCACAGCCTCTTCGAGCAATACAGGCACCTCAGCCGAGAACGACGGTTTGCCCGTTCCGCTACTATTGGCCACCTGCTTCATGGTGTACGAGTCGAGTCCACGCAGGGTGTAGGTAATAGAGTTCTTAGGTCCGGTCTTATTGATTTTCCAGCCCACCTCAAGCAGAAGGTCGGTACGCGCAGCACCCACATTCTTGAGCGACTGAGAGAAATCCTTAAGCGGGAATCCGCGATCGCTCATCAGCTCGCCAATCTTCGAAACCACGCTGAACAGATCCTGACTGCCGCTCCAAGCGGCCTCATAATCAGATACCTTCTTGCCATCCTCCTCTTTGGTAAATCCATTGGCGGTACACCATGAGTCGGCAGGAATCACCATCAGCGTCGGGCGCTTGCTCTCGCCCAGCTGGTCGCCCTTCAGTACGCCCTGAGTAGTAAGGTCTTTGCGCAGCTGGTCGCCCTTAACGGTAACGGTGGCCGACACCTTAAACAGGTTCTTACCCATCTTGGTTATCTGGCGCGATGTGGTCTCAGCTTGTCCGTACTGCTGATAGGGCTGATGGAAGAAGTGGCTGAAGAAGCCCGAATTCTGAGTCTCTACGAGGGCGCTACCTGCCAATGGGCGCTGGTGCTGACGATTGCCCGCACTCTCGAATCCACGGAACAGCACGCCATGAATGGCGCACTTGGTAAGCTCCTGATCGGTAGCCTCCTCGACCGTCTTGGCATCCATCGTTACCTTGACGAGATAGGTGCCCTGAACGCCTGTACCAGCACCCTCGATGGTGTAATCGAGGATGGTGTAAGGCTCGGCACTCGACGGGATGGCTGGACCATCCTTGCTAGCCTTGGTGGTAGCTGTGTTTACGCGCGTTTCATAGTTCTTAGCAGCGCGCTCGGCCAACTTCCACTGCCGCCACGATTCATCGCCAATAGGCCCAGTGATGCTAGGCGTCTGACTCTTATCATTCTCAAGAATCGAGTTCTGCTTAACCTGCTTGATCACGTAATCGCTCAAGTCGCCAAGGGTTACGCTACCACCCGTTTCGTTGAGTTTGTTGAGCACAAAGTAGGTAAACATGCCATGATTGTGCCCCTTGTAAGGATAGGCGGTCTCGTTGCCCTGAGCGGCCGAGAACACCACCATGTTGCCCTTTACAGGCTCGGTCTTGGCCTTAATGGCCACACCTCGGCTTGATGCCATCATCTGTCCATCGCGCTTAGAACCACTGAAGCAGGCATCCAGGAACACCAGTGTGCGCTGGGCCTGCATGGCGTTCAGGCGATCGTAGAGTTTCTTGGTGCTAAGTCCGCTCTTGGGGTCGCTGCTGTAGCCATCGATAGGCAGCAGATAGGCCTCTTTGCTGGCCTCATCGGGCATACCATGACCACTATAATAGACTATGGCCTGGGCCTGCCCCTCGTGAGCCTTAACCACTGCGGTAAGCCACTCCAGCTCGTGGTTCATATCGTTGAGCGTGGCATCGGGCATGCGATGGATGTTCTTGGCAGGCACGCCAAGAGCCTTCTCGCAATACACGGCAAACACCTCGCCATCGTTGAGTGCAAAGGGCACCGACTCCTCGTGCTTGTAGTTCTCGTTAGAGATGACCAGCACAAAGGTTTTGTCTTTAACCTCGGTATTAACAGGAATGCGGGTGTCGACCTTGTCATCAGCCCACATCGTGCAACACGCCACCGCTGTTATCAGCAAAAGGAATAAACGCTTTACCATAATCTATATTGTTTTTAGGGTTTTAATGTCATTTGGGACGAAGGGCGCGATCGAAGCACCACTTAACGGCACCTGGAACATGGCAGAGCCAACCAAGGAATCTGACCGTAGAGGGCTTGAAGAAGAAATGAGCAAAACGCTCCTCCTTCTGCATCTTGGCAAACATACGGGCATTAACCTCGCGGAACGGGCGCCCCGTCTTGATGGCCTCAGCAGCATTGCGAGCCGTCTCGAAAGCAGCCTTGATACCCTCGGAAGTAACACGGTTGGCAAAACCACCTGCATCGCCAATCAGGATGATGCGATCGTTGATGGGATAATCATTCTTCAGGTAAATGTGGCATCCACGTAACTTGGTCTCAGGGATGTTCTTCTGCTTCAGTATATCGCGGAACTTCTGCGGGGTAGCACTCTCATCACCATAACCCACGGCATCGAACTCGCTGTTAGGGAAACGGTAGAAATAGCCTCGCATATCGTAATCTTTCGACATACCTATCTCAATTCTGTTTGCAGGATCCTTGGGCTCATACTGCTCAAGAATCAGGAATCCGTTGTCGTGATTACCAGCCAAGAAGTGGCGCACGGTACTGGTAGAGCCATCGGCACCCACCAGATAGCGGCACTCTATCTGCTCGCCCGACTTCAATGTAACCACCAAGCCATCGGCCTGCTCATCGTAACGCTGGAACGAACCCTGAAGGAACTCACCACCCTCTGACTTATAGAGCTCAAGCAACTGGTTGTCGAACTCCTTGCGCTTTACAAGGCGGAGTTCGGTTTCGGTTGTAAAATCGCACACGTGCTTTTCGTCGACCGTCAAGCGCAGTTTGGTAATGCTGTTGTACTCGTACTTGATGCCAGGAATAAGTTCATCAAGCAGTTTCCAGCATTTAGGCGTCAAGCCACCACCACAGAGTTTGTCGCGTGGGAATGTGGCATGATCAACCAATAAACAACTTACACCAGCCTTCTTGAGGAGGTATCCACAAACGGAGCCGGCTGGGCCAGCTCCGATTATCACTACATCTACTTTTTTCATTTATTCTTTGTCTAACAATATCTTCATCATCTCGATAGCCGAGTATGGAATTCGGGTACCAGGACCGAAGATGCAGGCCACACCAGCCTTGTAGAGGAAGTCGTAGTCCTGGGCAGGGATAACGCCACCAGCTGTTACCATGATGTCGTCGCGACCCAGTTTGTGAAGTTCCTCGATGAGCTGTGGAATCAGCGTCTTGTGTCCAGCTGCGAGTGACGAAGCACCTACGATGTGCACATCGTTCTCAACAGCCTCGCGAGCGGCCTCAGCAGGTGTCTGGAACAATGGTCCCATATCCACGTCGAAACCACAATCGGCATAACCCGTTGCTACTACCTTTGCACCACGGTCGTGACCATCCTGACCCATCTTGGCGATGAAGATACGAGGACGGCGACCTTCCTTCTCAGCGAACTCATCGGTCAGCTTGCAAGCCAACTCAAAGTCCTTATCGTTCTTAGATTCTGAACTATACACGCCTGAAATTGTTCTGATTACTGCTTTATAACGACCCACGATTTCCTCGCAGGCATCCGAAATCTCACCCAGAGTACAACGCAACTGAGCGGCCTTTACAGCCAGATCCAGCAGGTTGTTCTCGCTCTTGCGGCCTTCCTTGAAGTCGCGCACGCACTCGGTAATAGCCTTGAGAGCCTCCTTACAAGCGGCCTCATCGCGAGCGGCACGAACCTCCTTCAAGCACTCCTCCTGCTGCTTGCGTACAGCTGTATTGTCGACCTCGAGGATATCGATAGGATCCTCGTGCTCCAAACGATACTTGTTGATACCAACGATGGTCTGCTGACC
>NZ_CAMJFM010000062.1 GCF_946404925.1 uncultured Prevotella sp.
CGCATGCCTATCGGACTGATGGAGATTATCGACAACTTTGAGCGTCCATTCCTGCAGGCATACTACGAGAAGTGGTATCGTCCTGACAACCAGGGTATCATCGTAGTTGGTGATGTAGACGTAGACAAGGTAGAGAAGAAGATCAAGGACATGTTCAACAGCATTGTTCTGCCAGAGAACCGTGCACTAGTAACAACATATCCTGTACCTGATAATGCTGAGCCTATTATCGTGATCGACAAGGATAAGGAGCAGCAGTATAACATCGTAGAGATCATGATGAAGCACGAGGCCTTCCCCGACACGCTGAAGGGAACCATGGCTTATCTGATTACCGACTACGTAAAAGATGCAGCACTCTCAATGCTGAGAGATCGTCTGAAGGAGTATGCTGAGAAGCCTGAGAGCCCATTCCTGCAGGCATTTGCAAACGATGGCGAGTATCTGCTGTCGAAGACCGTTGATGCATTCGAGCTTGGCTTCTTGCCAAAGGACGGACAGAGCGAAGCTGCTCTTACCGCAGTTCTCACCGAGGCACGTCGTGCTGCTGAGTTCGGATTTACACCTACTGAGTACAACCGTTTCAAGGCTGACTACCTGAGCAACCTCGACAAGCAGTATTCGAATAAGGACAAGCGCTTTAACCGCCAGTTTGTGAACCAGTATGTTCAGCACTTCCTGGCTAACGAGCCTATCCCAAGCATCGACTACACTTACGAAACCATGAAGCAGGTAGTACCTGTTATCCCCATCGAGGCTGTTAACGCATTGGCCAAGGAGCTGATCTCGCAGAAGGACAGCAACCTTGTAATCCTGAACTTCAACAACGAGAAGGAAGGAACTGTATATCCAACAGAGGATGGCTTCAAAAAGGCTATTGCTGCTGCACGCAGTGCAAAGATCGAAGCTTACGTAGACAACGTAAAGGATGAGCCACTGATGACAACTCTGCCTAAGAAGGGCTCGATCAAGAAGGAGACCAAGAACGACAAGTTCGGTTATACAGAGCTGGAACTCTCAAACGGCGTCAAGGTGGTTCTGAAGAAGACCGACCTTAAAAAGGATCAGGTGATTCTGCGTGGTGAAGGCTTTGGGGGTTCTGCCCTCTATGGAGAGAAGGACTTTGCCAACATCAAGATGTTTGATGACGTTATCGAGGCCAGTGGATTGGGTAACTTCTCACATACAGAACTCGAGAAGGCTCTGGCTGGTAAGATTGCAAGTGCATCGCTCTCGATGAACTCAAATCGTGAGAACATCAGCGGTAGCTCTACTCCTAAGGATGTTGAGACCATGCTCCAGTTGGTATACCTCTACTTTACCAACATCAATAAGGACCAAAAGTCGTACGACAACCTGATGCAGACCACAGAGGTTAGCTTGAAGAACCGTCTGCTGCAGCCAGAGAATGTATTTAACGACTCACTGAGCGCAACACTTGATTGCAATAACCCACGTAGCACTCCACTTAAGGTAGAAGACTTGAAGAATGTGAACTACGACCGCATTCTGCAGATCGCCAAGGAGCGTACAGCTAATGCTGCCGCATACGAGTTTACCATTATCGGTAACTACGACGAGGCAACTATCCGCCCACTCATCGAGCAGTACATTGCATCGCTGCCTTCACAGAAGAAGGTTGTAAAGGGTCAGGATGTATCAACCGACTTCAAGGGTAAAGTCATCAACAGCTTTAAGCACAAGGCTGAGACACCAAAGGCTATCGCCGTGATGTACTGGTACTCAAAGGCTATTCCTTATACTCTTGAGAACAGTGTGAAGGCAACCATTGCAGGCCAGATTCTGAGCATGGAGTATCTGAAGAAGATTCGCGAGGACGCAAGTGCAGCCTATACAGTAGGAGCTGGATCAAACGTAAGTCGCGATGACTTTGGAACAAATGCATACATCTTTGTTCAGTGCCCAATGAAGCCTGAGAAGGGTGATATTGCTTGCCAGATTATGCGCGATGAGGTTAACAATATGACCAAGACCTGTGATGCCGACAAGCTGCAGAAGGTTAAGGAGTATCTGCTGAAGAACCTGGGTGACCAGCGCAAGCAGAACGGCTACTGGCTTGGACGCATCAACACATGGCGTAAGTATGGTCTGGATTTCGACACCGACTACGAGAAGGTGGTTAATGCCCAGACTACTGAGTCCATCAGTGCTTTTGTAGCCGAACTGCTCAAGGCAGGTAACGCTGCAGAGGTCATCATGATGCCCGCAGAATAGTATTAATTAAAATATAAAGAATGAGTTATCTATTTTCGTCAGAATCAGTATCTGAGGGCCATCCAGATAAGGTGGCCGATCAGATATCTGATACAATACTAGACCAGTTCCTGGCATACGACCCGAAGGCGCGCTGCGCCATCGAGTCGTTTGTCACTACAGGTCAGGTAGTAATCATGGGTGAGGTTCGCAGTGATGTTTATATCGACCTGCAGACCCTGGCCCGCAATACCATCAAACGCATTGGCTATACCAAAGCAGAGTATCAGTTCGACGGTGATTCGTGTGGAATCCTGAGTGCTATCCACGAGCAGAGCGCCGACATCAACCGCGGTGTTGATAACGGAAATGAGGACGAACAGGGAGCCGGAGACCAGGGTATGATGTTTGGTTACGCCACTAATGAGACCGAAAGCTATATGCCAGTAAGTCTCGACTTGGCTCACCTGATTATGCGCACGCTTGCCGACATCCGCAAGGAAGGTAAGGAGATGACATATCTGCGTCCGGACGCCAAGAGTCAGGTAACAGTACAGTACTCGGACGAGGGAATTCCAGAGCGCATCGATACCATCGTTGTATCAACACAGCACGACGAATTTGATGAGGACGAGAAGATGCTGGCCAAGATCAAGGACGACGTCATCAACATCCTGATTCCACGAGTTAAGAAACAGATCAACTCGCAGAAGGTACTCGATTTGTTCGGACTCGACATCAAGTACTACGTGAATCCAACAGGTAAGTTTGTTATCGGTGGACCTCACGGAGACACAGGTCTTACAGGCCGTAAGATCATCGTAGATACTTACGGAGGTAAGGGTGCCCACGGAGGTGGAGCCTTCTCGGGCAAGGACTCATCGAAAGTAGACCGCAGTGCAGCTTACGCAGCCCGCCATATCGCAAAGAATATGGTTGCAGCAGGTGTAGCCGATGAGATGTTGGTACAGATAAGCTACGCCATTGGTGTGGCTAAACCAATGAACATCTACGTGAACACCTATGGACGTAGCAATGTACAGATGAGCGATGGTGAGATTGCCAAGAAGATAGAGAAGCTCTTCGACCTGCGTCCGAAAGCCATCGAGCGCACACTGAAGCTGCGCCAGCCCATGTATAGCGAGACCGCTGCCTATGGACACATGGGACGTAAGTGTGAGGTTGTGAAGAAGACCTTTACCAGCCACTATCACGAAACAAAGACCATCGATGTTGAGCTGTTTACGTGGGAGAAGCTGGACCGTGTTGACGACATCCGCAAAGAGTTCGGACTATAATCGGATATGCAAGTAAACGATAGCATCCAGACTACTAATATAGCTACTGCAAAAACAGATTCGGTAGCAGTACATTCGGCAAAACCGCAGACACCCTACGAGGTGCTGCGGTTATTGCCTAAGGATGCTACACCCGCCCAGCAAGACTCGGCGATACAGGAGTGGTTTGAACCCAAGGAGATACATTACAGCAGCCGTCCAGACACACTACATCTGCCTGGACAGGAGATTCCCCGCGACCTGAAAGAGGTGAGCCTGCCTCACTACTATCGAGAGAATTTCTTCTCGAACAATACGATGTATCATCCAGAGTTGAGTACAGAACGTATTGGTGCATCAGGCGACCCTATACCCTATTCGTTCCAGAACGACAGCTTTATAACAGGAATACTAATAGTATGTTTCCTGCTGATAACATTCACACTGTCACGCATATCAGAGTTCCTGTTGCATCAGACCAAACAGTTCTTCTCTACACAAAAGTCGGAGCATTCACTTACAGAGACGGGAAGTGAGATAAAATTCCAGATTCTGTTCTTATTCATCACTTGTCTGCTGTATGCCCTACTCTACTTTATCTATACCACTCATTACATATCCAACACCTTTATATTCTCATCAGAATATATTCTACTAGTCATCTTCGGAGGAGCCATTATTGGCTATATGGTTCTAAGAATGATACTATACACTATCGTGAACAATGTATTCTTTAACAATAAGAAAAATTTACATTTCATTGGTTCACAACTCCTTATAACCTCGCTTGAGGGGGTAGCATTATTCCCATTAGTGTTACTGATGGCATATTTCCAATTTTCGATGCAAAATGCCATCATATATACCGCAACTATCTTAATTTTAGCCAAAATTCTAACATTTTATAAGTCTTATGCTATCTTTTTTAATCAAAAAGGTGGTTTTCTGCAAATAATTTTGTACTTTTGTGCCCTCGAAATGATGCCTTTAATGATGCTTTGGAGCGGATTATTGGTACTCACTGAAAATTTAAAAGTAAATATTTAGGACACAATATGATCAAAAAGATTCTGGTTTCACAACCTAAGCCATCTAGTGAGAAGTCGCCTTATTTCGATATCGCGAACAAGTTTGGTGTAGAATTGGTATTCCGTCCATTTATTAAGGTGGAGGGAATCAGTTCAAAGGATTTCCGTGCACAGAAGGTGAACATTCTGGATCACACAGCTGTTGTATTCACCTCACGTCATGCTATTGACCATTTCTTTAATATGGCCAAGGAACTCAGAGTTAACATCCCTGAGGACATGAAATACTTCTGTGTTACCGAAACCATTGCACTGTATATTCAGAAGTATGTGCAGTACAGAAAGCGTAAGATTTTCTTTGGCGAGACTGGTCGTATTGACGATCTGATTCCAACGATGGTAAAGCACAAGACTGAGAAGTATCTCATCCCACTGAGCGATGTACATACAGACAGTCTGGCAAATCTGCTCGATGCGAAGAAGCTGCAGCACACAGAGTGTATCATGTACAAGACCGTGAGCAACGACTTCACAGAGGAAGAGGTTAAGAACTTTGACTACGACATGCTGATTTTCTTCAGCCCTGCAGGAATCGAGTCGCTGACCAAGAACTTCCCCAACTTCAAGCAAGGCGAGATTGCTATTGCCACCTTCGGCCCTGCCACTGCTAAGGCAGCCAAGGAAGCTGGCCTGCGTTTGGATATCGAGGCTCCTAACGAGAAGTACCCATCGATGACTGGTGCTTTGCAGCACTATCTGTTTGAGATACAAGATTAAAGATTGATGACGACGGCTCCTACATTTAAGAAAGAGGAGCGCATCGTCAGCAACCTGCTGATTGAAACGCTCTTTGAGAAAGGCAATAGTCAGTCGCTGTCAGCCTATCCTCTTAGAGCCGTATATCTAAGAACCGAGCATCGCGAAGGATGTGCACCCGTACAACTATTGATCAGCGTACCAAAGAAAAAATTCAAGCATGCTGTAGACAGGAATAGGGTTAAGCGCCAGATACGCGAAGCCTACCGCAAAAACAAGGCACTGCTCGAAGGCAAAGTAGACGAAGGACAGATGCTTCTGATAGCCATCATCTGGCTGAGCGAAAGACACTTCGCTACAAACGAGGTAGAGAAAAGAGTGGTGAGTCTTCTGAAACAAATGGTCAAATAAAACCATGAAGAAGTTATCGCACTACATATCTTTATTATTGGTATTGCCAATACGCTTTTACCAGATATGCATCTCTCCGCTCCTTGGCCCCTCATGCCGATTCACTCCCACATGTAGCGAATATGCCAAACAGGCTATTTTGAAACATGGCCCCATAAAGGGATTAGGTCTTGCCATCTGGCGTATACTGAGATGCAACCCTTGGGGAGGATCAGGTTACGACCCTGTGCCCTAAACAAAGAAAGGCGTACTATATATATAAGGAATAAAAGAATATAAGATATATGAAGAAGAACTTTGTAGAAGAACTGAAATGGCGCGGTATGCTGGCACAGATGATGCCAGGAACAGAAGAACTGCTCCAGAAAGAGATGGTAACTGCATATCTGGGTACCGATCCTACAGCTGATTCGCTGCACATCGGACACCTGTGCGGTATCATGATGCTCCGTCACCTTCAGCGTTGCGGACATCGTCCTGTAATCCTTGTTGGTGGTGCCACTGGTATGATTGGCGACCCCTCAGGTAAGAGTCAGGAGCGCAACCTACTCAACGACGAGACACTTCGCCACAATCAGGAGTGTATCAAGAAGCAGGTAGCCAAGTTCCTTGATTTTGAATCAAAAGAGCCAAATGCAGCAGTGATGGTTAACAACTACGACTGGATGAAGGACTTTACCTTCCTGGATTTTGCTCGTGAGGTTGGTAAGCACATCACCGTTAACTATATGATGGCAAAGGAGAGCGTACAGCAGCGCCTGAACGGTACAGCACGTGATGGCCTCTCATTTACAGAGTTCACCTATCAGCTGCTTCAGGGCTACGACTTCCTGTATCTCTACCAGCACCTTGGCGTTAAACTCCAGCTGGGTGGTAACGACCAGTGGGGAAACATGACTACTGGTACAGAGCTCATCCGTCGTACTCTGGGTAATGATGTCGAGACATTCGCACTTACCTGTCCTCTTATTACAAAGAGCGATGGCAAGAAGTTCGGAAAGACCGAGAGTGGAAACATCTGGCTTGATCCAGTACGCACCACTCCATATAAGTTCTACCAGTTCTGGCTTAACGTGAGCGATGACGATGCTGAGCGTTATATCAAGATCTTCACTTCGCTCGAGAAAGACGTTATCGATGCACTCATTGAGGAGCACAAGCAGGATCCTGGCCGACGCATTCTGCAGAAGCGCTTGGCAGAGGAGGTTACAGTGATGGTTCACTCTCAGGAGGCCCTTAATACCGCTATCGAAGCATCAAACATCCTGTTTGGTAAGTCGACCAAGGAAGGACTTGAGAAGCTCGACGAGCAGACACTGCTTGATGTATTCGACGGTGTACCTCAGTTCGAGATTTCAAAGGATCAGCTGGGTCTGCCTGCTATTGAGCTGCTCACAACTGCAGCACCTGTATTCCCATCAAAGGGCGAAATGCGCAAGATGGTTCAGGGTGGAGGCGTATCGCTGAACAAGGAAAAGATTACAGATCAGAACCGCGCTATCACAGCAGAGGATTTGATTGACGGCAAGTATCTTCTGGCTCAGAAGGGCAAGAAAAACTACTACTTGCTGATTGTAAAATAAAATATTTGGCTGCAAATTTTGGTACTTCAAAAATAATTCGTACCTTTGCAGCCACATATTATTGGACGATGGTGTAATGGTAACACTACAGGTTTTGGTTCTGTCATTCCCGG
>NZ_CAMJFM010000063.1 GCF_946404925.1 uncultured Prevotella sp.
CCGAAAATTAAGAAAGTTATGCAGAAATTGTTTCTTTTAGACGCTTATGCGCTCATTTATCGCAGCTATTATGCGTTCATCAAGAATCCACGAATCAACTCGAAAGGACTCAATACAAGTGCCATCATGGGATTCCTGAATACGCTGAACGAGGTGCTTACCAAAGAGAAGCCAACACACATCGGAGTGGCTTTTGATCCACACGGACCAACCTTCCGTAGTGAGGCTTTTCCTGAATACAAAGCCCAACGCGAGGAGACCCCTGAAGACATCCGAAAAGCAGTTCCCATCATCAAAGACCTGCTCAAAGCCTATCGTATACCTATCTTACAGGCAGACGGTTACGAGGCTGACGATGTGATAGGCACATTGGCAGAAAAAGCCGGTTCCATCGGAGTTGAGACCTATATGCTTACCCCCGATAAAGACTACGGACAGTTGGTTCGAGATAATGTTTTCATCTATCGCCCACGTCATGGAGGCGGATATGAAACGATGGGACCAAAGGAGGTTTGTGCGAAATACGACATCCCCTCGCCTATGGCCGTCATCGACTTGTTGGCATTGATGGGCGACTCGGCAGATAACTTCCCTGGCTGTCCTGGTGTTGGTGAGAAAACAGCCGTGAAACTTATCAATGAGTTTGGAAGCATCGAGAAGTTGATTGAACGTTCGAGCGAAATCAAAGGCAAACTTCGTGAAAAAGTGGAAGAGCATGTGGACGACATCAAGATGAGTTACTTCCTGGCAACCATCAAAACAGATGTGCCCATCGAACTCGATATGGAAAGTTTGAAACTTGTGGAACCAAACGAGGACGAACTTGGCAAATTGCTGCTCGATCTTGAGATGAAGAGCTTTGCAGACCGAGTTCTTAAGAAAAGTCAAAAACCGCAAAAAGTTGTAAACCAACAACTCGATCTCTTTGCAGAATTCACGCCCAACGGGCAGGATTTATTCGAAAATTCGAGTTTTGAGACGCTAAAAACAACGCCTCACAATTACAAACTCGTTGATAATCAGGAGGATTTGAAGAATCTTTGTGATTATTTCTTGACAAACAAAATTCTCAGTCTAGACACAGAAACCACTTCGACAAGTGCCATCGACGCAGAATTGGTAGGTTTGAGCTTCGCCGTGAAGGAATTCGAGGCATTTTATGTGCCCATTCCAGCCAATCGTGAAGAAGCGTTGCAAATTGTTAACATCTTTAAACCCGTATACGAAAACGAGGAAATTCTGAAAATTGGTCAGAATTTGAAGTACGACTTAGAGGTGCTTCGCAATTATGGCATCGAACTCAAAGGTAAGATGTGGGACACCATGATAGCCCACTATCTCATCCAACCCGAACTTCATCACAACATGGATTACATGGCCGAGATCTATCTCAACTATCAGACCATCCATATTGATGAACTGATCGGGCCAAAAGGTAAGAACCAGAAATCAATGCGCTCTCTCCCACCCTCTCAGGTTTACGAGTATGCCGCTGAGGATGCTGACATCACGCTGCGACTGAAGAACAAACTTGAACCTGAGCTCAAGAAGGCCGAGTGCGAAGACCTATTCTATAATATAGAGATGCCATTAATGCCAGTATTGGCCGAGATGGAGATGAATGGTGTTTGTCTAGACACAGCATCGCTTGCAGAAACGTCAAAACAATTCACCAACAGAATGAACGAGATTGAGGCTCGTATCTACGAGTTGGCTGGCGAACAATTCAACATTGCATCGCCTAAGCAAGTTGGCGAAATTCTCTTCGACAAGCTCAAGATAGTAGATAAAGCCAAGAAGACCAAGACGGGCCAATATGTTACATCAGAAGAGGTCCTGCAGCAACTGCGCAACAAGCACGAGATTGTGGCTGACATACTGGAACACAGAGGTTTAAAGAAACTGATAGGCACCTATATAGATGCCCTACCCAAACTGATTAATCCAAAGACCGGTCATATCCACACCTCGTTTAATCAGACCATCACAGCTACTGGCCGTCTATCATCAAGCGATCCTAACCTGCAGAATATCCCTATCCGAGGCGAGGACGGCAAGGAGATACGTAAGGCTTTTATTCCAGAGCCTGGATGTCTGTTCTTTTCAGCAGACTATTCGCAGATAGAGCTCAGAGTGATGGCGCATCTGTCGCAAGACGAACAGATGATTCGTGTATTCAGCGAAGGTAAGGATCTGCACGCTGCCACAGCCGCCAACATCTATAAGAAACCTATAGAAGAGGTAACGCGCGACGAACGAACCAAGTCGAAACGCGCCAACTTTGGTATCATCTATGGTATCACCGTATTTGGTCTTGCAGAGCGACTGGATATCCCTCGCGATGAAGCTAAGATGCTGATAGACGGCTACTTCGAGACCTTCCCACAGGTGCACGACTATATGGAAAAATCTAAAGAAGTGGCTCGTGAGAAGGGCTACGTCACTACCCTATTTGGTCGCCGTCGCTATCTGCCAGACATCAACTCGCATAATGCTACCGTTCGCGGATTTGCTGAGCGAAACGCCATCAACGCCCCAATTCAGGGCACCGCAGCTGATATCATCAAGGTGGCCATGATTCGCATCTTTAATCGCTTCAAGGCAGAAAATATCAAGAGCAAGATGATACTACAGGTACACGACGAATTGAACTTCTCAGTCTACCCCGACGAGAAAGAAAAAGTAGAGGGCATCGTGCTCGAAGAGATGCAGAATGCCTTGAACTTGAGTGTGCCACTAGTTGCTGATTCCGGATTCGGAAAGAACTGGCTCGAGGCCCACTAATTAGTACTTGAATGATGATCCGCCAAGAAACTCGCGAAGCAGCGATGTTGGTGGAATCTGAGTCTCAGGAATGGGACGGATATATCGAAGGAATTTCAGTAGGCGATAAGCCTCTGCATATTCCTTCGAGTTTTCTGGTACCTGCTCCAGAAGCGGCTCAGCCTGACTCTTGATAACAGCCAACTCGAACAGCATGGCGGTATTAAACATCGCATCGGCATTCTCCTGGAATGGGAAAATCCACTTGTTCTCCCCCGCCCTAACGCTTGGCCAGCGACGAATCGTCTCCTGGGCATCAACACCACGATACTTGTAGTCACGGATAATGCGACGCAAAAGTCGGTTATCTGTGGTTGGAACATAGTTATGATTATCGAGCAGAATGGTAGTCAATGCCGAAGCATAAACACGGAATATCTGATCGTTAGGAATCTCGGAAGTAAGCTCTGGATTCAAGGCGTGAATACCCTCTACCACAAGCACCTCGTTGCCCTTAAGCTGCAGTTTCTTACCACTCCGCTCGCTGCATCCCTTCTGGAAATTATAGCGAGGCAACTCTACCTCTTCGCCATTGAAAAGAGCCGTTAGCTGCTCGTTGAGCAGAGGCAGGTTCAAGGCGTGCAGATGCTCGAAATCGTAGTCACCCTTCTCATCGCGAGGCGTCTTGTCACGATCCAGGAAGTAATCATCGAGCGAGATGTTAACTGGCTTGATGCCATTAACAGCCAACTGTACGCTAAGGCGCTTGCATGTAGTGGTCTTTCCAGATGACGAAGGACCAGCAATCAGCACCAACTTAACGCCCTTGCGTTGAGCTATCTCGTCAGCAATTCTGGCTATCTTCTTCTCCTGCAGCGCCTCACTAATCTGTATCAGCGTAGATGAGTGTCCATCCATAATCACCTCGTTCAGATCGCCAATGGTGCGTATTCCCAGGATTTCCTGCCACTGATGATGCTCCTTGAAGATACCGAACATCTTGTCCTGATGCGTCATCTCGCCAAGTTCTGAAGGATGCTCGCGCGAAGGCAAGCGAAGCAACAATCCATCGTAATACTTCTCTACTCCGAAGAGATAAATCTGCGATGTATTGGTGAGCAACGAACCATAATAGTAATCCACGTAACCATCTATGTCATAGTAAGTTGTGTACAGTCTACCTGTGCTCTTCAGCAGCTTTACCTTTGAGCGATTATGCAGGATATCGAACATCCTGATGGCCTCTTCGGTAGTTGTCTCGTAGCGATGGATAGGCATCGCAGCATCGATAATCTCCTGCATACGACGACGAATAGCACCCACATCATCAAGCGTGATGGGACGTCCGATAGACAGGTTAACATAGTAACCGTTACTTACAGGGATGTCGATAGCCACTTTGCACTTGGTAAAGAGCTCATGAACAGCCTTGCAGAGCACAAAGAACAGACTACGGGTATAAGCACGCGAACCACTCGACGAAGTGATATCGAGGAACTCAACCTCCTTCTGCTTGTACACACGATAGTGCATACCTTCTACCTTATTATTAACATGGGCCGAGAGAGGTCCGAAATACATAGTATAGCCACTCTTCTCGTACACCTCTTCGAGGTTTGAACCAATTGGAACTTCAACAGTCGTATCGTTGTTTAACACGTGAACTTTCACTAATTTCTCCATACGCAATATTTATTGTTTAAGCTAAATTTTTCTGCAAAGATAACATTTTTCTGAAATCTTAACTGATTATTCTGAGTTTTTTTATAACTTTGTAGCCGAATTACTAAATATAGATACGATTTTTATGTCTATTGGAATTATTTTAAAACTCCTGGGATCGCTTGCTCTGTTGATGTTCGGTATGAAGTCGATGAGTGAAGCTTTGCAGAAGATGGCGGGTCCACAATTGCGACACGTTCTTGGTGCTATGACCACCAATCGTTTTACTGGTATGCTTACAGGTATGCTTGTTACAGCCTCCGTTCAGTCATCAACAGCCACCACTGTGATGACTGTTTCGTTTGTTAATGCAGGCTTGCTTACCTTGGCACAAGCCATTTCAGTTATCATGGGTGCCAACATCGGAACCACACTTACCGCATGGATCATGTCGGCAGGTATGTCGTTCGACATCACCAGCGCTGTCTATCCGGCATTCTTCCTGGGTATCATACTGATATACCTGAAGAAGTACCGATATATTGGCGATTTCCTGTTTGGACTCTCGTTCCTGCTTTTGGGTTTGGGAACCCTCAGAATGACAGGTACAGAGATGCATCTGGGCGAGAATCAGGCCCTACTCGACTTCTTCGCCTCGTTCGATCCCGACTCATTCCTCACCACGCTGATATTCTTGTTCCTTGGAGGCGTTATGACCTTCTGCGTTCAGTCGTCAGCAGCCGTTATGGCCATCACCATGATACTCTGCTCAAGCGGAGCACTACCTATATATCAAGGTATTGCATTGGTTATGGGTGAGAACATCGGAACCACCGTTACCTCAAACCTTGCAGCCCTTTCTGCCAACACTCAGGCCCGCAGAGCTGCACTTGCACACATGTTCTTCAATGTGTTCGGAGTTGTGTGGATTCTGTTTGTTTTCCGTCCTTTCGTAGATGCTGTTTGCGGAATGGTGGGATATGATGTAGAGATGGTAAAGGGCTCTGTATCAACCAGCGTGTTCCTTGCCAACGCTGCCAAGCTTAGCTTTGTGCTTGCAGCATTCCACACCTGCTTCAACGTGGTTAACACCTTCATACTCATATGGTTCATCCCACAGATAGAGCGATTTGTATGTTGGGTTATCAAGCCAAAGAAGGTGGACGAGGAAGAGGATTTCCGCCTGCATTTCATCACCTCTGGTATCATGAAAACCCCAGAGCTTTCAGTACTCGAGGCACAGAAGGAGATTCAGCACTTCTCAGAGCGTATGCAGCGTATGTTCGGAATGGTGCGCGAGCTGCTTACACTCTCGTCAAGCGAGACCAACAAGAAGGACAACAAAGCTGGCGACTTTAACAAGCTCTACACCCGTATCGAGAAGTACGAAGGCATAAGCGACAATATGGAACTTGAGATTGCAAAATACCTCGATTCTGTGAGCGATGCACACCTTTCTGACGATACAAAGGCTAAGATCCGTGCTATGCTTCGTGAGATTTCAGAACTGGAGTCTATTGGCGATGCTTGCTTCAACATGGCTCGCACCATCTCTCGCAAGTATAACGCCAAGGCCGATCATTTTGTTGAAAAGCAGTACGAACATATCCACCAGATGATGGAGCTTACCGATCAGTCGCTCACCCAGATGAACAAGCTTATGATTGGTCGTAAGGAGTCGTTCGATATTAATCGTACCTTCAACATCGAGCACGAGATAAACAACTATCGTAACCAGTTGAAGGCTCAGAATATCAACGACATCAACAACCACGAGTACACCTATGGCGTTGGTAC
>NZ_CAMJFM010000064.1 GCF_946404925.1 uncultured Prevotella sp.
ACATCAGCTTATCGTCGTAACTGGCATCGTCGAGCATCCAGAAGAAACTGTTCCAATGGGCACCGCCTAGCAAGATGATGTGATTCTGATCGACCTCGCGGATAGATGCTACGCAACGTTTGTAGAGTGGCTGCAGTAGCTGGTAGAGCGAATCCTTATTCGCGAAATAGTGGGCAATAGGTTCGTTCATTAGTTCGTAACCCAGAATCGTGGTCTCGTTTTGGTAACGACTGGCTATCTCGCGCCAGATATTGCAGAACAACTGCTGGCTCTGCTCGCTTTCAAACAGCCAGGGGTAGCCGTGACCATCATCGATGTTGTCGCCAGTCTGTCCGCCTGGGCAGTCGTGCATATCGAGTATCAGGTAGAGGTCGTTGGCCTTACACCAGCTGACCACGGAGTCGATGCGCTCGTAGCCGTCCTTCTGACCAGTCTGTCCCATATAGTCTTCGTCCGTGAAGAGCTTGTAGTTAAAGGGCAGACGGATGGTGTTGGCGCCCTGCGAGGCGATGAAGTCGATATCGGCCTTTGTCACATAGTTATCCTTGAATTGCTTCCAGAACTCTGCTGTCTGATCAGGCCCTACAGCCTCCTTGAAGAGCAGGTCGATCATCCACGCTGAATTGGTGCGTCCGAAACCGAACATATAACCTTCCGGATTGAGCCAGTTACCCAGGTTGGTGCCTTGGATATATAGCTTCTCCCCATTGGGCTTGATCAGGTCTTGACCTTGGATGGTGACGAAACCCGCCTCGTTCTTCTGCCCGCCACCTGCTGTGCAGGCAGCGAGAAGAAAGAGGTAAGAGGTGAGAGGTAAGAGGTAAGAGAATAATCTTATTACGAGATTATGATTCTTCTTGGTAATCATCTGTAAACTGTAAACCGTAAACTGTAAACAATAAATATTACTTCTTCTGAAATACTCGGATGTAGTCTACTTCCATCGTACAGGGCAGGGCACTCTCGTCAACGCCCTGAGCGCCACCCCAGTCACCACCCCATGCGAGGTTGAAGATCACATAGAATGGATCGTCGTAGGGCCAGTCGTCACGGCCCAGGCCGCGATTGTCATAGCTCAGCTGTACTTGACCATCTACATAGGTGGTGATATTTTTCGATGTCCACAGGATAGCGTAGGTGTGGAACTCACCCTCGGCACCTGGGCATTTCATTTCGTGGGTAATCTGCGTGCCGTTCGAATGCACGTGTGCATTAGCGTGGAGGCTTGATGACACATAGTCGGGATGGTAACCCACCTCCTCCATGATATCAATCTCGCCATCGGCAGGCCATGAACGGAAGTTCACAGGCATCATCCAGAAGGCAGGCCAGGTGCCCTTGCCCTTTGGCAGTTTGATGCTGGCTTCGATATAACCGTAGGTCCAACCGCTCTTCACTTTCGCATACACACGACCAGAGTAGATCTTTCCGTTTTCCTTGAGGGCAGTGATGCGCAGAGTCCCATTCTTCACTTCCGTTACCAGTGCGCCCTCAGGTGTCTTGTGGTTCACGTAGTTCTGCAGTTCGTGGTTCACCCAGCCTGCGTTCTTCACCTCGTGCGTCCAGTCGTTCTGGTTCAGTTCAGATCCACTCTCGAACTCGTCCTGCCACACTAGCGTATAGCCATCGGGGGCATTGTAGGCCGGCTTTTCGGCAGCGGCCTGATTCACGCTGATATTTTTGCGGGCTGTACCCGACATAATGACAACGTTGCCTGTGCGAGCTGAGGTATTGGGATTCTCGTCGACAGTGATAGATACTGAACTCAATGTGTAATTGGCTGTGACCTTCACGAAGTCGCCTTCAGCATATGCGCCCCATTCCTTGCCAGTGGTGGTCACATTGATGGTATAACTACCTCCAGCAGCAGGTGCGTTGATGTTCTCCATCGAAGTGGTAATCGTGGGTACTGTAGGTTCCGGATCATCGCCGTCGCTCCCACCGCAGCCCCAGAGGGCTACGGTGAGCGAGAGCAAAAATGTATTAAGCATGAATCGTTTCATTTATTATTCAGCCTCTTTAAAGATAATCTTGCTGATTTTGACATTAGTACCGGCAGGTGAACCTCCGAAGTCGAAGAACAAGCGGATGGCAGATGCGTCGGTACCCTCTTTCAGTGTCGCATTCTTCAGCGTATATACATATGGCTCGTCAGCCTTGATATCATGACGACCCTCGCAGAAGAAGTTCGTATCGCCAGCGTCGGTGAGTTTGATCGTTACACCAGGACAGTCGGCATCGGCCTCCATGACCAGTTGGAAGTGGTATTGCTTTGATGCAGATGCCGTGAGTTGGGTGTCGATATGGAACTGGCCCTGCCACTGGCTGCCACCCATTCCCTCGGGAAGCTTAATCTCGTAGGTGTCACCACTGTGCTTGCAGTCGTTGTGGGCAATCTCGCTCCAGCTGTCGTTAGCAAACCAGTATCCGAACGTGCTGCCTACACTACCATCGTCAACACCCTTCCACAGATTGCTGGCATCATCGTAGTTCAGCACGACAGCCTCCTCGAAGTAGATCTTACTGATCTTGACATTTGTGCCAGCGGGTGAGCCTCCGAAGTCGAAGAACAGACGGATGCTCTCGGCATCTTTGCCTTCCTTGAGCGTAGCGCCTTCCAGTTTGAAGATGAATGGCTCGTCGGCCTTGATATCGTGGCGGCCTTCGCAGAAGAAGTTCGTGTCACCTGAGTCGGTAAGCTTGACGGTCACACCAGGGCAGTCGTTGTCGGCCTCCAGTACGAAGTAGAAGTTGTAAGCCTTAGCAGCGCTTGCTGTAAGCTTGGTGTCGATATGGAACTGACCTTGCCACTGACTGCCACCCATACCCTCGGGAAGTGTAATCTCGTAGGTGTCGCCGCTATGGACGCACTCTGAGTTGGCAATCTGACTCCAGCCATTATCAGCGAACCAGTATCCGAAAGCATCGAAGAGCGTGCCATCGTCGACGGCCTTCCACAGGTTAGCGCCACTCTCGTAGTCCCAGTCCATCTTAGGTGCATCGGGATTGTCGCCACCGCCTGAAACGATGGTTCCATCATCGTTAGTATGATCCTTCAGTACGATGCTTGACACATTAACCTTCGTCTCTCCAGTAGCATGTCCGAAGTCCATAACCAGCTTCACAGGATTCAGGTCCTTACCAGCCACGTCGCTTACCCAGAATACGTAGTCCTCGCCGGCCTTCAGGTTGATGTTGTGCTCATCGATGATAGCCTCAGAGTCGTCTTCGTTGGTCAGCTTCACTACCACACCCTCAATGTCGCGATCGCTATTGAAGATGCAAGAGAAGTCGTAGTTTGTAGCAGCCGATGTTGTCAGAGCGGTATGGAAGTGCACCTGTGCCTGCCACTCGCTGTAGCACTCGTTTGGAATAGTAACGGTGTAGTCGTTGTTACCCATCTGGAAGAGCGCTTCGAATGCAGCTGTCTGCTCGTTACCCCAACCTGGATCAGGATTGTAGTAGAACGACATGGTCGGTGTGATGCCCTTCCACATATTGAAGTCGCTGTTGGCATCGAATCCCTGCTCCTCTACCAGGCGCTCGTCGGGAGCACTGGTCAGGATGAAGCGCCATGCAATGCTGCGGTCAGGTGTATCATATACCAGCACAAGCTTGGTAGCTGTCATGCTTTCGATACGGAACTTAGGATCTGCATACTGAGCATCGCTCGACATATATGGGAACAGCGTATTAGCAGCAAGTTGGATATAGGTCTGCTTGGTTACGTTACCCTCGGCATCCTCCCAGTCGTAAATCTCGAAGCTCCATGTGCTTGTTTGGTTGCCCAAAGCCACGTCGAGGTCGGCACCTGCCCCCTCGGTATTGAAAGCTGTACCATAGTTTACGTATGTCATACCGTCAGCACCGGCATTGTAATTATATGTACCTCCCTTACGGGTGTCATTGCTGAAAATAATGCGGTCGTCGTAAACACCGAAGTCCTTCTTATCGTTAGGCTGAGCAGCCCACCACTCAGAACCGGCAGTTCCGGCAGGGCCACAACCCATGTGGGCCACTTCCTTATTAGCGATACGCCACTCTTTGCCGCAGAGACGACGGAAGTCAGCGCTGTAGTCAATCTTAGTCTCGTTGAAAGTGAAAGTCTTGCTGACCACACCCTGACTGAAACCATTGCGGTTACCTATCTTCAAATCGATGGTATAGGTACCAGCTTCGGGGTTCTGATAACCAACCTCCTGCAAGGTTGAGTAGGTGTTGCCGTTTAGAATCCACACGGGATATGTGCCAGCCTGTGGGGTATAGGTGGCAATCATCTGATTGGTCTCCTGGTCAACGGTGATGTTGAAGTCAACACCGCTTACCGACGGGATACCATTGGGGTCTGCGCCATCGAAGCTCTCTGGCGAGCAGGCAAAAAAGAGGTAAGAGGTAAGAAGTAAGAGGTAAGAGGATACTCTTGCCACTACCTTATTATATTTTTTCGTCTTCATATAACTTCAATTCTTTAATTTTTCAATTCTTCAATCTTAGTAGTTGTTCTGAACCAATGTCGGGTCGGCATCGAGCTCACTCTGTGACAGAGGAATATGCTTCTTGCTGGCAGTCCAGGAGTTGGTGCGATAGCCATAGGCATCAGGAACCAATACGGTAGTAGCCTTCTGTGTGGCACCGCTGATACCCTCTGCACGTACCAGGTCGAAATAACGCTTACCTTCGCCACAGAACTCCAGATGACGTTCGTTAAGGATATCGTCGATAGTTACGCCATTAAGAGCAGTGAGACCTGCACGGGCGCGAACTTCATTGACATAACCTGCAGCCTCTGATGCACTGCCACCAGTCTGCAGCAACAGCTCAGCAGCATTCAACAGGGTCTCTGCGTAGCGGTAGATACGCTTGTTGTTATTATAATTCAGGTTCTTCGACGAAGGACAATCCTGATTGTTAACACTCTGTGGACGATATTTACCATGCCAGATGTGGGTGTCCTGATAACGCTCTGTGTAAGTGTAGCCACGAACATCCCAACAGGTAACATCACGACGCAGGTCGTAGTCGGCATACATGTTATAGGCCTCTATGCGCATAGGCAGGAATCCCCAACCATCGTTACCGGAGTCCCAGCCTTCGCCGCCACCCCAACCATTGGGTGAGCAGAGTGTTGGGAATACTGTACCACCGGCATGCAACGGTGTACCCCAGTCGCGCTGACCGTTATCGTCCTCATAGTTAATCTCAAAGATACTCTCTGCACACCACTCGCCACTCTCGTCAAACAGATCCTTGAAAGAAGGATTTAGTGTGTACTGTGAGTCACTGATAATCTGCTTCATATAGTTCAGGGCTGTAGGATAGCGAGCTGAGTCGTTCTGGTACATCACCATTTCGGCAAACAGCATGTAGGCCATAGCCTGCGATACGCGACCACTTTCAGAAGCATCCCAACGCATTGGCAGCACGTTCGACGCGATGATCTCCTCAAGTTCGGGCAGCAACTGAGCATAAATCTCGTCGGCAGACAACTGTGGGGCAGTGTAAGGTTCTGAGAGGTTTTCAAGATAGAAGGGCACATTGCCATAGTAGTGCCAAAGAATGTTGTAATAGTACACGCGCAGCAGACGAGCTTGCATTTCATACGACTTGCGATTCTTCTCGCTGCCACCACCCCATGAACAGTATTTGATCACGTCGTTACAACGCTTGATACCGCTATAGAAGTCGCCCCAAAGGGTTCCCAAGGTGTTATTACCGTCACCCTCGAAGTTGAAAAGTTTGTGCCAATGCTGGTTATCTGAGATGCTTGCACCACCTACCCAGAAGTCATCGCCCAGAATCTCAGCGTCGCAGGTCAGGTCATTGTAAGCTGTTCCGTCCCAGTCGGGCCAGTGTAGTGGTGCATAGGCTGAAACACAAGCCTCGGACAGATGCTCATCGGTCATATAATACTCTTCCAGGGGCTCTCCAGTAGGATTCTGTACCTCCAGGAAATCGTCGCTACAAGCAGTGAGCGATACGGCTACCACTCCAGCGCACAATATTTGATATATCTTGTTGTTCATAATTCTTCAATTTTTCAATTTTTCAATTCTTCAATTCTTAGAGTGAAAGGTTGAATCCGAGAGTAAAGATGCGGGCTTGTGGATAGACACCGTAGTCTACACCCATCGATGTGCTGCTGGTACCGATTTCAGGATCGAATCCCCAGTACTT
>NZ_CAMJFM010000065.1 GCF_946404925.1 uncultured Prevotella sp.
ATTGGTTCCACTGCTGTTTTTGCCATACGCAGTAAAAGCATTGACGCCACAATCGGTAACCAATCGAGCAATAGCGCGTGCCTCTTCGAGTGTAGACGGGCACTGCGGCATCAAGTCCCACTGATATTTCTCGCCCTTGGGCGATACTGATGGCTCTTGCAGGTAGCGCATAACCTGTGCCATAGCGATAGCGCCGCAGCCTGCAAGACTATTAGGACCTGCCAGCGACTCCTTAGGGCAGAACATGTTATAGGGTTCGCCCTGTCCCCATTGGGTTTGAATCATCGGTTTTAGCTCTTGCGCCTGCACAGTGCCAGCACAGAAAAATGCGGTTGCTAATCCAGCTAAGTAATGTTTTGTCTTCATTTTTAAATTCTCGTTTCCTGATTTCAAGCGGCAAAGGTACTAATAGTTTTATATTTTCCAAGCAAAAAAACAGAAAAGTACACAAAAAGAGTCCCCTTTTGTGTACTTTTCGTTGGCAATCACTCTAATCAATCTTCCTCCTTGGGGAGTTTGTTTTCGGTTATCTTGCCCTTCAGGTTGGTCAGGCCTTTGATGCCATCGGGGTTGTAGATGATGAAACGCCCGTCGTTTACCTGAACCCAGAGGTTGCCAGCCTTGTCGTAATACAGACGCTGGGCGTCGCTTATCTTCATAGTGGTGGTGTTGCCTTCCCAGTGGCGCTTGTCGATGATACCAGTATCAATCTCTTTCGAAATCTTCGGCGCGCCCTTCATATCCTTGTTGTCCCACTCGTAGATTTTCTTCTCGTAGTTGTCGGTCAGGGCGAACACGCGCTGGCCGTTGCACACGTAATTGGTAAACTGCTTGTTCTCGCCAGGCAGACAGTACACCTCTTCGAATTTCAGGTCGGGCTTGGCCGGCGATTTCAAAACCTGTTCGCCCAGAGCCACGTATACGGTGTCGGCTGGCACATCGTACCACAATCCGCAGAAAGAACCGCCAGCGCCGTTGCCTATCTTGTCGAGCTTGTATTCCTTCTTGCCTATAGCGTTCTTGGGGCTGCCCGTGTCGATGGTGGGGTTGGGATGAAGGGTTGCGGTATACATGTTGTAATACTCGATAGCAATCTGCAGACCATCGTTGGTGATGACTGCTTTCTGTATACCGCCAACGCCATGGCGCACCACCTTTTTGGCTTCAAGATCGTACTCTATCGGTGAGTCGCCATACAACAGGAAATAGCGCCCGTTAGGCGAACATGCGATATGGCTACCACGATTGCCGAAAAGCAGGAATCCCTTATTCCACTCGCTCTGTTCCAACACCAGCTCAGAGGTGTTTACATCGGTGCCGTTGAAGCGGGCTACACCTTTATTCTCTACGCGCATATAGATGTTCTTGCCATCCGATCCGGCGCAGTTGATGATGGGGCGTGCACGCTTCTTCTTAGGAACCACCAGCTTGATATCGCCCGTTAGCTTGTTAACGGCTCTGAGCGTGTTCTCGCTGTGACGGATGCCCAGGAAGTAGACGTTCTCCTCGTCTTCGAACAGCGGCTGGTTGATCCACTCGTCCAGCTCGATGATGGCAAAGTTGTTGTTTACTTTCTGCGCGGGTTTCTTGGCTGCAGGTTTGGCTGCAGGGCGGCGCTTGGCTTGTGCCGAAGCCGACTGTACGCTGAATGCCGAAATCAACAAGGCGGCTGCCATGATTTTTAATGTCTGCTTCATATCCTTTATAATTTTAGGGGTTATTATTTGGTTACTAGGTGCAAAGTTATGCATACTATTTGGTTTATCCAAACTTTTATCGAACATTTTTTCTTTATTTGATGAATAATATGTAATTTTGCGGGCGAAACTAAATTGTGTGCAACAATGAACATACAAGAATTACTGAATAAAACCGACCGCTTTGCGGCCAACGCTGGATGCCAGATAACCGAGGTTGACGAGCACCACGCCGTGGCTGTGATGACGGTGACGGCCGAGCATCTGAACGGCGGAAACGTGTGTCAGGGCGGAGCCCTGTTTACCCTGGCCGATCTGGCCATCGCCGCACTGCTGAACCAGAGCGGACAACTCACCGTGGGCATCAGCAACAACATCACGTTTGTGACCAGTGCCAAGCTGGGCGACACGCTTACGGCCGAGGCCACACACGTGTGCAACCACCACAAGATACCATCGGTAGAGGCACGTGTAACTAACCAGAACGGGCAGCTGATATGCCACGTAACGGGCATGGGCTACCGCAAATCGGCAGCATTGCCAAAATAAGCCATGGATAGAAACCGTGAGATATATAAGGTGACGCTGGTGGGCGGCGCAGTAAACGTGATACTGCTGCTGTTTAAGTTTTTGGCCGGCATTGTGGGCCATAGTGCCGCCATGGTGGCCGATGCCGTACACTCGCTGTCGGACTTTGTGACCGATATCATCGTGCTGGTGTTTGTACACATCAGCGGCAAACCCAAGGATAAGGATCACGACTACGGTCATGGCAAGTACGAGACGCTGGCCATGACCATCATCGGCTTTGCACTGCTGCTGGTGGCCGTAGGCATCGAGTATAGCGGACTGACCAAGATTATAGACTGGGCGCAGGGCGAAGAGCTTGAGGCGCCCGGCCTGTTGGCATTATGGGCGGCGCTGCTGTCGATAGCGCTGAAAGAGGCCGTGTATCATTACTCGATGATCAAGGCGCGCCAGCTGCAATCGCAGGCGGTAGAGGCCAACGCATGGCATCATCGCAGCGATGCACTCTCATCAATAGGAACGGCCATCGGTATCGGTGGCGCCATCTTTCTAGGTCAGCGCTGGACGGTGCTCGACCCCGTGGCATCAATCATCGTTGGCATGTTTATCATCAAGGTATCGGTTGACTTGCTGCGCAATGGTATCGGCGACCTGATGGAGCAGTCGCTGCCCGACGAGGTGGAGGACGAGATACTGCGGCTGGCAGCATCGGTGCCAGGCGTGGCAGAGCCACACGAGTTGCGCACCCGCCGACTGGGCAATCACTACGCCATAGAGCTGCACATACTGATGGACGGCAACATCACCCTTTGCGAGGCGCACGACAAGGCGACCGAGGTAGAAGACATACTGCGGCAGCACTACGGCCCCGACACGCACGTAGCAGTACACGTAGAACCTAAATAAATAGCCTCGCCAATCGGCGGGGCTATTTATTTAGGTTCAAGCAGAAAGCTTACTTGATGTTCAGAACGATGATCGACTTGGCGGGAACCTTTACGCTGAGAGCGCCCTTCTTGTCGAGCTTGGCACCCTTGAACTCCTTAGGAGCAACAACGTTAGGATTCTTGAAGTCGTTGTAGTCGGCTACGTTCTTAGAGGTAAGGATGCGGCCGCTAACGCTCTTGGCCTTGAAACCAGCGAGGTTGAAGTCGATGGTCTGATCCTTATCGAGGCTCACGTTGGTGATAGACAGCACGATAGAGCCATCCTGAGTCTTAGCAGCCGAAGCTGAGAGAACAGGGCAGGGGCGGGTAGTGTTGTCCTTGGTACCCTCCTTAGCCTTGAAGTACTCCTTGCTGCACTGTATGGTCTCGCTCTCCAGGTCTACTGGCAGATAGGTGGCCTCCATGAATGGTGTGTACATCTGGAACACGTGGTAAGTTGGAGTGAGCACCATGTGGCCTGTGCCCTCCTGATCGGTGAGGATCATTGACTGCAGCACGTTAACCACCTGGGCGATGTTAGCCATCTTTACACGGTCGGTGTACTTATGGAATACGTTGAGCGAGAGGGCTGCAACGAAGGCATCGCGCAGAGCGTTCTGCTGGTACAGGTGACCGGCGATGGTGCCTGGCTCCTCGTCCCACCATGTGCCCCACTCATCAACGAGCAGACCAATCTTACCCTTAGGATCCTTCTTATCCATGATGGCCTTGTGCTTCTTGATAACCTCCTCGATTTCCAAGCACTTGCCCAGAGCCCAGTAGTACTGGTCGGTATCAAACTGGGTGGCTGAGCCCTTAGGACCACTCCAACCTGTGCAGGTGTAGTAATGCAGAGAGATGCCCTGCATGCGGTCGCCAATCTTATCCATACAAACCTTGGTCCAGTCGTAGTCGTAGTCGCTGGCACCCGAGGCAATGCGATACAGGCGGTTCTGGCCCTGATCGCGCAGATAAGTGTTGAACTTGCGGAACTCGTCGCTGTAGTACTGAGGTGTCATGTTACCACCGCAGCCCCAGGCCTCGTTACCGATGCCGAAGTACTTAACCTTCCAAGCCTTGTCGCGACCGTTCTGGCGGCGCAGACGAGCCATTGGAGTATCGCCATCGCTGGTCATATACTCAACCCACTGGGCCATCTCCTTAACGGTGCCCGAACCTACGTTGCCGCTGATGTAAGGCTCGCAGCCCAGCATCTCGCAGAGGTTCAGAAACTCGTGGGTACCGAAAGAGTTGTCCTCGATGGTGCCACCCCAGTTGTTGTTGCGCAGAGAAGGGCGCTTGTCCTTAGGACCGATACCGTCCATCCAGTGATAGTCGTCGGCAAAGCAGCCGCCTGGCCAGCGCATTACGGGAATCTTGAGGGCTTTGAGGGCCTCGAACACATCCTTGCGGTAACCGTTGATGTTGGGAATCTGTGATCCTTCGCCCACCCAGAGGCCGCCGTAGATACAACTGCCCAGGTGCTCGGAGAACTGTCCGTAGATCTCCTTGTTGATCTTGGCTCCAGCCTGATCGGCATGAACTGTAGCTTTCACAGCGTCAGCGGCATTTGCCGATACGGCAAAAGCCAGTGCGATAGTCGCGGTAATTAATTTTCTATTCATTTCTTTTTTTTGAAGTTAAAGGGAATGGAAAAATTATTTATGATCGACAGCGGCTTGCTCGATGGGGAGGCAGCGCTTGTAGTTCTCGATATACTTCTCGAAGCCTGCTACATCCTCGGCTGTAGGCGCGATAGAGATACCAGTGTTGCCTGCAAAGACTACATCCTCGAGGTAGTCGGCCAGCGACTTACCATTATTATTAATAAGGTAGCCAGCCAGCAGAGCGATACCCCATGCACCACCTTCGCCTGCAGTCTCCATCACAGAGATTGGCGAGTTGAGGGCGGCAGCCAGCATGCGCTGACCTACACCGGCAGTCTTGAAGTAACCACCATGACCGGTGATGCGATCAACCTTGATCTTCTCTTCCTTGAGCAGAATGTCGTTACCAATCTTCAATACGCCGATGGCACCATAGAGGTGAGCGCGCATAAAGTTGGCCAGGTTGAACTTGTCGCCTGCAGAGCGTACGAACATAGGACGACCCTCGGCCAGACCTGTTACAGGCTCGCCACTGACGTAGTTGTAAGCCATCAATCCACCGCAGTCGGTATCGCCCTCGAGGGCCTTGTTGAACAGCTTGCCGTAGAGCTCGTTCATATCTACGGGCACACCCAGCAGCTGCTGATACTCCTTGAACAATCCTACCCAAGCGTTGATGTCGCTGGTGCAGTTGTTGCAGTGAACCATAGCTACCAGTGAGCCGTCAGGAGTGGTAACCATATCGATCATCTCGTAAGGCTTTGAGAGCTCCTTCTCGAGCACGATCATTGAGAACGATGATGTACCAGCAGAGACGTTACCTGTGCGCTGCTTAACAGCGTTGGTGGCAACCATACCTGTGCCAGCATCGCCCTCAGGAGGACATACAGGTACGCCAGGCTTCAAGTGACCAGAAACGTCGAGCTTCTTAGCACCCTCTGGAGTCAGGAATCCTGCGCTCTCGCCAGCGTTGAGTGACTTGGGCAGAATGTCGAGCAGCTTCCAAGAGAAACCCTTAGGAGCGATGAGCTCGTCGAACTTCTTGACCATGGTGGCATCGTAGGTCTTGGTCTTTGGGTCAACAGGAATCATACCTGATGCATCGCCAACACCCAGCACAAACTGACCTGTTACCTGCCAGTGAACATATCCAGCGAGGGTAGTGAGGTACTTGATGTCGGCTACGTGCTCCTCGTTGTCGAGAATGCACTGGTAGAGGTGCGAGATGCTCCAACGCAGGGGGATGTTGTAGTTGAAGAGCTTAGAGAGCTCGGCAGC
>NZ_CAMJFM010000066.1 GCF_946404925.1 uncultured Prevotella sp.
AACGTACCTTTGCATATTAGAAATAACGCCGCCGTGGCAGCCATTAAAAAATTCCTCGGCGGATTGAATTATACCCCGAAATGGTTCGGGTGTTTTTTTTATGTATTATTTAAATAATTAATTACAACTATGAACAAAAAAAGTTTTATTTTGCTGAGTGCTCTGGCAGTGCTGGGGCTTACAGCGTGTGAGAAGGGAATCGACGATTTAGGGGAAGGCATGTCCCCTTCGCCTACGGGACAAGTAGCTAACTCGGTGCTGCAAGTGCGCACGCGCGGCACATCGCCTAGCGAAGAGGCAACAATCTCGTATCCTGTACAGGTTTATGTGATGCAAGGCGACGTGTGCCAGGCGGTGCAGACCATCGGCGACGAAGGCCAGACGCTGAACATCCCACTTACCGAGGGCACATATACGGTGTATGCCGTGAGCGGAGCTTCGGCTACTGACTACGATCTTCCTACTGTCGACGATGCCACCTCTACATCGGCTATAGCGCTTAAAGAGGGCAAGGCGCTTGGCGACCTGATGGCAGCACAGGCCACAGCCACGCTGGTTGACGGCGGAACTAACACCGTTACGCTGGGCCTGCAGCGCAAAACTATGCTGATGCAGGACATTACCATAAAGCAGGTGTCCACAGCAGCCACGGCAGTAAGCGTTACGATTGCTCCGCTGTGGCAGAACATCACAGTGGGTGGCAGCTATAGCGGCGCCAGCGGATCGCGCACCATAGCACTTACCAAGCAGGATGATAACCGCACATGGCAACTCAACTCGTTGATAGGCGAGGGGACAAGTGAGAGCCTCCATCTTCTGCCACCCAGCAGTCAGCCCGCCAGCATCAGTGTTAACTTCACCATCGGTGGCGCTACCAAGACCTACACCTACGCTTGCAGCGACCAGCTTGAGGCTGGCTACAAGATAAACATCGACGGCACCTATACCGAGGCGGTGGGCGTAAACCTCACCGGCACCATCACTGGCGCCACATGGCTGGGCGAGCGCAACATCACATTCGAGTTTGACGAGAGCAACAACAGTAGCGCGTCGGGCGATGACGACAGCGGCGATGACAGCAGCGATGACAGCGGCGATGACGACAGCGGCCAGCTTCCCTCTGCGGGCGATACATATCAGGGCTGCTACGTGCTGGCGGTGGACGACGCGGACGACCATGCCGACGTGACGCTGCTCGCGCCTTCGGAGCTCGAATTCTACGACGCTAACGCCACAACCATGCAGGCCAACATCGATGCTGCCTTAGCCACAGTTACCTCTGGCGACATCAGCGGGTGGGAAGTTCCTACCACCGCCGAGGCCAGTATGATGTATGACGCCCGCGAGGCCATCGGCAACCTGACCGCTGGCAGTTACCTCTGCGACGGCAGCACCGGCTACCGCGCCTTCAAACCATCGGATGCCGCCTTCAGCACATCGTCGAGCAACGTCAAGGCCTCCACCGTTCTCCGCCCAGTGGCCACCATAACCATTAATAAAGAATAACCCGAACATTATGAAAAATCTTTTGTTATTTGTACTCGCTCTGCTGATGGCAGTGGCGTGCGAGAAGCCATTTGTTTACGACGAAGCGACGGGCAAGATGATACCGGCCGACGCCAACGTAATACTGCACTTCACGCAGTACGAGCAAGAGTCGTTCGGCAGCAGCGCCCACCGTTCGGCCACCCGCACTGCCACCGACATAACTCAATTCTGCACTCGCCTTAACATAGCCGTGTTCGACAGCACTGGCACTAAGATAAAAACCTTTGCCCAGAAGCAATCCGACTCTAACTACGGCACCGTGGGCTTGGCCCTTGAGCCTGGCACCTACCACCTGGTGGTGATAGCCCACAACTGTGAGGGCTCGGCCACCATCACTAGCCAGGAGAAGGTTACCTTCCCCAACAACAAGGTAACCGATACTTTCTACTACTATGGCGACCTGGTGGCTACCGATGCCAAGCAGAGCTACGACCTTACGCTTACCCGCGCCGTGGCCATGTTCCGCCTGGTGCTTACCGATGCCGACTTCCCCGCCAACGTATCAAAGCTTAAGTTCTATTACCTGGGCGGCTCCAGTACCTTCAGCCCTAAAGCCGGCTACGGCTGCGTGAACTCAAAGCAAACCGAGCTGCGCCCCGTGGCCGCCGACAGCATCTACGAGATATTCACCATGCCGCACACCGAGGACGATGTGATTACAAAGCTAACCATTACCGCTCTTGATGCCGACGACAACGCCCTGAAGGAGCGCACGTTCCAGAACATCCCCATCACCCGCAATCAGGTTACGCGATACACGGGCAGTTTTTTCGGTAGCGGCGGCAGTGGTTCGGCATCCGACGGCTCATTCAGCCTGACCGCCGACCCCGACTGGGCCGCCATTAACGGCTACAAGTTCTAACCCCAACATCCTAAAGAGCCGAGGTATTTTTCAGCCTCGGCTCATTTTTTTTCGTAAAAATTACTTCAATATTCAGAAATATTATTATCTTTGCCCCCGTATATAACCTAAGACGATAATGTTCGAACATATCACTCTCGATATCATCCTGCTGTTGATGCTGTACGCCGTGGGGGCTACGGTGTCGGCGATGGCTTGTGTGTATCTTTTGCTGCGCAGGGGCAACGCCTTTACGCGGCGCATATCTACGCCCAAACGACTGCGCCGGTGGACGGCCGCATTCTTCGGCATCGTGGCGCTGGGCCATCTGTGGTACCTGCCGGGAACCATGATGGCCGATGGCGATGCGGCTATGCTGTGGATGCTCATCGGCGCGCTGCTCGACTGCATGCTCACCATGCCCCTGGCGCTCGTGGTGATGCTCTGCATGCTGCAAGACCGCAAAAGGCCGCTCTGGATAGCGTGGCTCATCACGGCGCCGCTCATCATCCTCTCGGCCGTTAGCGTGGGCATGCGCAGCTACGCGCTGGTGCAGTGGATGCAGGGCTACTTCCTGCTGATGGCCGTGGGCTTCACGGCGTATATGGTGCGCCAGGTGCGGCAGTACGGCCGATGGCTGCGCGACAACTATGCCGACCTGGAGCACAAGGAGGTGTGGCAGAGCCTGCTGGTGCTGGCCGTCATCATACTGCTGTTCTGCTATTACGTGGTGGGCTACGGCAGCATCACCTACGAGTTCATCATCCAGCTGTGCGGCATCGCGCTCGTGGCCTATCTGCTGTGGCGTGTGGAGACGCTGCAGGACCTGAGTTTCCAGCCGATGGCCGATGGCGACATAGCGTTGGCCGAAGCGCAGCGGGCTGCTGCCGAGGCTGCCGAAGCGGCTGCCGAAGCCGATGACGATACTCTCGACGGCGATGGCGGGCGGCCGCAGCCGGTCGAGGGCCTGTCGGAGGCCGTTATCCAGGAGATTGGTAAGCTGTTGCACGACCGCTGCGAGGGCAACAAACTCTACCTGCAGACCGACCTTACGTCGGTGCAGTTGGCTCAGGCCCTGGGCACCAACCGCACCTATCTCGGCATGTATTTCTCGAGCCAGGGCACCACCTACAATGCCTACATCAACACGCTGCGCATCAATTATTTCATAGAGCTCTTCCGCCAGGCGTCGGCCGCCGCCGAGGTCCAGTCTATCCAGGCCAAGCATTTGGCCGCCCGCAGCGGTTACCGCAGCTACCGCACCTTCAGCGTAGCCTTCAAGCAGCGCACCGGCCAGAGCGTAAAAGACTGGATCGCCGAGCAAGAGTCCTCCCTGCAAGCCAATAAAGATTGATTTTCTCCCAAAACCCTTGCAAAAATAAATATATTGTTGTATATTTGCACCCGAAACATATAAACAACAACGATTATGGCAACAACAAATTATAAACAGCGCACACGCGAGGAAGTGATGGCTTGGCTACAAAAAGCCAGAGAGCGCAAGGATGCCTTCCAGAAAAGGGCTAACGAAATATTCGCTGAGGAGGAACGCCTGCGCCAACAGGCTGATGATTCGCATTACTACGATATAGCCATAAAGTAATGAATAACCTCGACGTTACCCGCATCAATATCTATGCTCCGTACAAGGTGTGGAGCGATGGTGAGATTTACCGTTTCGAAACCGACAATGGCATCAAGTATCTCGTTGATTTCGAATTGGATAGTAACCCATACTACACAGCTTTTTGGTTCAACCTTACGAATCCAGATCACACAAAGTCGCCAGGCGACATAAAGATAGCACAAACCGTTATCTGCATCATAGAGGAGTTTTTCCGGCTTAATCCCGACGTGTTGCTCTATATGTGTAGCACCGACAACGGTCAGCAGGCACAGCGCGCGCGATTGTTCCTTAGATGGTTCAACGGCTACGAACAACAGAAGCGTTATCTCATTAAGGCCACCGAGGTTAGAGGTGTTGGACCCGACGACAAACCAATAAAAGAGTATATAGCTCTCATTGTTCCTCGTAATCATCCACAATTAGACGAAATAGTGAGCCGCTTCGATGACGAAGTTGCGATGTTCAACGAAATGAAACCATAAGATAATCCCTCTGCAAAACTCATGCGGAGGGATTATTATATCCCTTAGGGGCTCCTCGCCCCTAAAACCTTCGGTGTTTTCAGGTATTAGATAAATATGGGGCAATGCCCCATTAAGCAATATATGGCTCGCCCGATAGGGCACAGGCTTTGCGAGCCATACCAAAATCTTTATGTAGAGGGTCTTCCGTCGGAATAAACTAAAGCCCCTATGTAGGGGTTTGGGGGTAGCAGTCTTCTTTGGTTCCTTTTCTTCTGATGTCAGAAGAAATGAACATCTCTTTTGGCTCTTTTTACAAAAGAGCATCTTTCTGGCGGAACAGAAAGAAAATGAATAAACGGGGCTGCGGGGGCCCGCCCCCGCGGAGTGGCAGAATTTACAAAAACAGTGGCAGAATTTACAAAATCTTCACTTGCAGGCCAAAAACTCTTGCAGGTTTCGAAGATTTTTATTATATTTGCCACCATATTACTACAAACTAATGATATCAATACCATATAATACCTACTAATAACCTAATGATTGAATTTTAAGTATTTGATATTAACCCTTTAAAACAATTTGATTATGGAAAAGAAATTTAGACTTT
This sequence comes from uncultured Prevotella sp., assembly GCF_946404925.1. Taxonomy (GTDB): domain Bacteria; phylum Bacteroidota; class Bacteroidia; order Bacteroidales; family Bacteroidaceae; genus Prevotella. The sequence goes on from NZ_CAMJFM010000066.1 coordinate 5,088, forward strand.
TACTTCTGCTCGCGCTGCTCATGACGGCGGCGACGGGCGCGTGGGCGCAAGAGCCCGCAACCACCTACTCGGTGAAGATGAAGGACCCCACCGTGGATGCCAAGAACTGGACCATCGCCTCGGGCGAGAAGAGCGCCAAGGGCGACGCAGCCGACGGACTGACGGGACTCAGCGAGGGCGACCAAGTGACCATCCAGTACAACGGACGCCTGAAGGTGAAGGGCGTGAAGGCTACAAGCGACGCGGCACCGGCGGCAGTCCCCGTCACCGCCATCACGCTCAACAAGACCGCTACCACCATCACCGCCGGCCAGACCGAGACGCTCAGCGTCAGCAGCGTGACACCCGATGACGCTACCGACCAGACCGTCACCTGGAGCAGCGACAACGATGCCGTCGCCACCGTCGATGCTGACGGCAAGGTGACCGCCGTAGCCTTAGGCACAGCCAACATCACTGCCACGGCCAACGACGGCAGCGGCGTGACGGCCACCTGCGCCGTTACGGTAAACAAAGTCGTCACCATCAACCAGAGCGATTGGGGAAATGCATATCGTAGTTTCACAAAAGACGGTGTCACCGTCTCAGCAGGCATGATTGACTCTGAGGACGGCAACCTCATGGAAGGCGGAACATTCTCTACCACCCTCGGTAACTTCACAAAGATTGTTGTGACGACCTTGAGTTGCTCTGCTTCCGGCACGGGCTGGAGCGGTAGCCGCTCATCAATGACCTGGGAGGGCACTCCTGCCTCCACAGTCTCTTTCAGCGGCGAATTTATGGGCATGGGCAGGACCCAAACCACCATCGTCTGCACCATCGTGCCGAAGAACTGAACGC
>NZ_CAMJFM010000067.1 GCF_946404925.1 uncultured Prevotella sp.
TCTATTGGTCACAGAGGATCAAGATTTACTTGCTCTTATGACGATTCTTGCGCAGTCTCTTCTTACGCTTGTGAGTAGCCATCTTGTGGCCCTTCTTTTTCTTTCCGTTTGGCATAATACTAAAATTTATAATGTTAATTACTTCATTTTCTCTACAAAGCTCTTTGCGGGCTTGAATGCTGGGTAATCATGAGCCTCGACTACTAGGGTTGTGTTCTTTGAGATGTTGCGGGCTGTCTTCTGAGCGCGACGTTTTACAACGAAGGTGCCAAAGCCACGCAGATATACGTTATCCTTCTCCTCAGCAAGACTCTCACGGATGCACTCCATGAATGCCTCAACCGAAATGGCTACATCTTTCTTCGCCAAGCCTGTCTCTTCGGCAATTTTGGTGATGATTTCTGCCTTTGTCATTTCTTTATAATTCTTTTTTCTTTATATATTAATAATGTATGATCTCGAAATTCTTCGATTTCGGACTGCAAAGTTACTAATTTTCAGCCGATTACGAAAATTTTTATAGATTTTTTTTCAAAAAATGATGTTTTTCATCGCTTTTTGGGCTATTTTTTGTACCTTTGCACCACAAAATGAAGGAAAAATAACATGAAGCAGACAAAAATTGTAGCTAGCATTAGTGACAGAAGATGTGATCAGGATTTCATCAGAAGTCTCTTTGAGGCAGGCATGAATGTAGTGAGAATGAATACGGCTCATGCTGATGAGCAAGGTATTAAGAATATTATTAATAATGTACGTAGCGTGAGCCATCACATTGGTATTTTGATTGATACCAAGGGACCTGAGGTTCGTACTACGGGCTGCGACCAGCCTATCACCTATAAGACTGGCGATGTGGTTAAGATCTTCGGCCGACCAGAGATGGATACCACCCACGACATTATTAATCTTTCGTATGCCGACTTTGCTGCCGACGTGCACGAGGGGTGCCACATACTCTTCGACGATGGTGCGCTCGACATGCTGGTCATCGGCATCAACGGTCCAGCCGTTATCGCCCAGGTTCAGAACGATGGCGTGCTGGGTTCGCACAAGAGTGTGAACGTGCCTGGTGTTCATATCGCACTGCCCACACTTACTGAGAAGGATCGCAAGAACATTAAGCTTGCCATCGATCAGAATATCGACTTTATTGCCCATTCGTTTGTCCGCTCGGCTGCCGATGTGCGTGCCGTGCAGGCCATTCTTGATGCTTATAACAGCGACATCAAGATTATCTCAAAGATTGAAAATCAGGAGGGTGTGGATAATATCGACGAGATTATCGAGGCATCGTATGGTATTATGATTGCTCGTGGCGACCTGGGTATCGAGGTGCCCATCGAGCGTATTCCTGGCATCCAGCGCCAGATTATCCGTAAGTGCGTTCGTGCCAAGAAGCCTGTTATCGTGGCCACCCAGATGCTGCACACTATGATTAATAATCCTCGCCCTACACGTGCTGAGGTAACCGATATTGCCAACGCTATCTATTATCGCACTGACGCCCTGATGCTCTCAGGCGAGACTGCCAGTGGAAAATATCCTGTTGAGGCTGTTCGTACGATGGCTGCCATTGCCGAGCAGGCTGAGAAGGACAAGATGCGCGAGAATGATATCGAGGTGCCTCTGTCGGCCAATTGCGATATCCGCGAGTTTATGGCTCACTCGGCCATCGAGGCCACTGAGAAGCTGGGTGTAAAGGGTATCATTACCGATGCTAGCTCAGGCGATACAGCTCGCAACCTGGCTGCATTCCGTGGTCCAAACCCAGTGCTGGCCATCTGCTATAACGACAAGCTGCAGCGACTGCTCAACCTGTCGTATGGCGTTATCCCTGTTTATCAGAAGGAGCATATCGATCCTGAGGTGCTGTTCCATGCCGCTGTGCGCATGCTGCGCCAGAAGGGTTATGTGCAGGATGGCGACAAGATTGCCTACCTGAGCGGAAACGTAGGCGAAGGCGGTGGTACCAAGTTCCTTGAGATCAATACTGTCAAGGAGGTGATGAGCAATCAGTATAAGTTCCACCTGCCACAAAGAAAGTAAGTTTTAACCAACAATAAAAAATTATGGATTTTAAAAAGACAATTATTACTTTTAGTTTAGCGGCGATGACGATGCCTGTTTTTGCCATCGACTTTCTGCCACTGGGCGCTCCTGATTTCAGTAAGATCAAGGATACCGATTACCTACCAGCTTTCGAGAAGGCTATTGAGCAGAACCGTCAGGAAATCAACCAGATTGTAGCCAACAAGGCTAAACCAACCTTCGAGAATACTATTCTGGCTTACGAGAAGAGTGGTGTAGAGCTTGACTGTGTCAGCAACGTGTTCTTTGCACTGGTTAGTGCTCACAAGACTCCTGTGATAGCCGATACAGAAAAGAAGGTGATGCCAATGCTTACAGAGTTGGAGAACGAGATTACGTTCAATAAGGAACTCTTTAAGAAAGTGAAATATGTTTACGACAATCAGCTTAAGAAGCTCAAGGGTGAGGACCGTCGACTGACTGAGGAACTCTATAAGAAGTTTGTACGCTCAGGCGCGCTGCTCAGCGATGAGAAGATGGAACGCATGAAGCAGATTAATCTGCGTATTGCCGACCTCCAGCAGGAGTGGGGCACACTGCTGCCTAACGCCACCAACAACTCTGTGGTTTGGGTAAACAGCAAGGAGGAACTGTCAGGACTCAGTGAGGCTGATATCGCCCAGTGCAAGAAGGATGCCGAGAGCCGTGGTGGCTATACACCTTACGCCATCGTGATTGTTAATACCACTCAGCAGGCCATCCTGTCGAGTCTGGATAATCGCAATCTGCGTCGCCGTGTCTACGAGGCTTCTCGCCATCGTGCCGATGGCACACGCCAGTTCAATACCTTCCCTCTGGTGGTAGAGATTGCCAAGCTGAGAGCCGAGATGGGCGAGTTGATGGGATATAAGAACTTTGCCTCTTATTCGCTCGAGAAGACTATGGCTAAAAACTCTGACAATGTGTATGGCTTCCTCAAGCAGCTCATTGCAGAGTATACACCAAAGGTTCAGGCTGAGACCAAGGCCATCGAGGACTATGCCAAGAAGCAGATGGGTGCCGACTTCAGGCTGCAGCCATACGACCGTTTCTACTATTCGGCCAAGATGAAGCAGGAGATGCTGAACATCAGCGATGATGAGGTGAAGCCATACTTCAACATCGATAGCGTCATTGTGAATGGTGTGTTCTATGCAGCACATCGTGTTTACGGCCTGAGTTTTGTTCGTCGCACTGATATCCCAACTTATCATCCTGATATGAAGGTGTTCGAGGTGCACGATAAGGATGGCAAGCTGTTGGCTATGTTCTATAGCGACCCCTATCGCCGCCCAACCAAGCGTGGTGGTGCATGGATGAGTGCTTTTGCCAAGCAGAGCGGTCTGCGCCAGCAGTTACCTATTATATATAATGTAACCAACTATGCCAAGGCACCTGAGGGTCAGCCCACACTGATTACATGGGACGAGGTTACCACACTGTTCCATGAGTTTGGTCACGCCCTGCATGGCATGCTGTCAAACTGCAAGTACAACACCCTGAGTGGTACTGCTGTGGCTCGCGACTTTGTTGAGATGCCATCGCAGTTCAACGAGACGTTTGCATCTATCCCTGAGATATTTGATAACTACGCCAAGCACGCCGTTACAGGTCAGCCAATGCCTGCCGACCTGAAGGAGAAGATGCTGCAGAGCATCAGTTTCCAGCAGGCTTATGCACTGGGCGAGAATCTGGCTGCTACATGTCTGGATCTGGCTTGGCATCATCTGTCGTCGAAGGAGATTCCTACTGCCGACGAGGCTGCTTGCTTCGAGGTTGAGGCTCTGAAGAAGATAGGCCTTTACGACGAGCAGGTGCCACCACGCTATTCTACCTCTTACTTCAACCACGTTTGGGGTGGTGGATATGCAGCTGGTTATTATAGCTATCTGTGGACTGATGTGCTGGCATGCAATGTGGCTGAGACATTCCAGAAATTAGGCGCTCTGAAGCCTGAAACTGGTAATGCTTTCCGCCAGAAGGTGCTGAGCCGTGGTAACACCAAGGACCAGATGCTGATGTTTACCGATTTTACTGGAATGAAGACACCAGACTCGTCAGGTTTCCTCAAATATAGAGGCCTGTAATACGTAGTATTGGTTAATAATTCCTAAATGATAGTGACTAACACGGATTAATTCAATTTTTTGGAGTAATTTTGTAGGTCAAAAAGAAGGAGATATTAAGTTGTTTAACATTTAAATGTTTTATTATCAATGATTTATTCAAAAGAAGTGGAGAACATGTGTAGCGTTTGTAAGGGCGCTTACCATGGACCTGCACCTATCCCCGAGGAGGGCAAGTGGGTTGCAGTGAAAGAAATCAAGGAGATCTCTGGTTACACCCACGGTATTGGCTGGTGTGCACCTCAGCAGGGTGCCTGCAAGCTGAGCCTGAACGTAAAGGACGGTGTTATCCAGGAGGCTCTGGTTGAGACCATCGGATGTACAGGTATGACTCACTCAGCTGCTATGGCTTCTGAGATTCTGCCTGGTAAGACCATCCTCGAGGCTCTGAACACCGACCTCGTTTGCGATGCTATCAACACCGCTATGCGCGAGCTCTTCCTGCAGATTGTTTACGGACGTACACAGAGTGCTTTCTCTGAGGGCGGTCTGGCTATCGGCGCTGGTCTTGAGGACCTTGGTAAGGGTCTTCGCTCACAGACTGGTACACTTTATGGCACCGTTGCTAAGGGTACACGTTACCTCGAGCTCACTGAGGGTTACATCACCAAGCAGTACCTCGATGCTAACAACGAGGTTTGCGGTTACGAGTATGTACACCTCGGCAAGATGATGGAGGCCATCAAGAACGGTATGGACGCCAACGAGGCTATGAAGAAGTTCACTGGTTCTTACGGTCGTACAACCGAGGAGCAGGGTGCAGTTAAGGCTATTGATCCACGTAAAGCATAAAGGAGGATACGACTATGATTAGAAAAGTACAGTTTGAGAGTCAGGAGCGCC
>NZ_CAMJFM010000068.1 GCF_946404925.1 uncultured Prevotella sp.
GCTTCATGGCCTCGCCCAGCTCCTGCAGCACGGCCTTGATATCACTCTTCTTGACTGATGCCTGACGCTGGATGAAGTCGGCAATCTCGTCGGTACCAACAAAGTGGTTGTCGTAAACAGCAGTGGCATAGTACTTACCATATGCCGCATTCTGCGAATTGTTGTTCTTTAGTTTAATAAACTTCTGACTCATAATCTTTAATGTTTAATTTTTTAATGTTTAATGTCTTTGGCAGCCGAGTCATCTGTGGGGCGTCGAGATAGTCTTAACGATCTATCCGGATAGTTTCTGCAGGGTGTTCGGATAATCCCTATGGGGGTAAAGGAATAATCTGAACGATTGGTTCGTGACGTCTCGACGAGGCGTAAGTGCCATCCCAACAGCTTGTCTTGCTTACCGGTTACAAAGATACAACATTCAAGAGGGCGTTTTGTACGCAGAATCAATCACTGTCGGCACAATAAGCAGAATAATTCAGATTTAACACATTTTCAGTCTATACATAGGTGATACTTTATTCGCTCCACCATCTGGGCAGTATAGCCAGAATCTCCAGTGTGGCTATGTAGTCGCCGCAGATCTTCCACCAGCTCTGGGCATCTCGATATCTCTCGCCATAGCTTGTGCAGTCGGCTCTCAGGTTTAATGTTGTTGGCATAGATAGCATCCGCCAACTCTTGCTTTGAATAGTCTTTTACTTCTAACATAACTTCAGTTTTTAATTATCTCTTCTATTATATGACGCATTGACACAATAATTTTAAGATTTTACGTGCGTACCGTATACAGGTGCGCGCGGTACGCGTGAGGAAGTTTCAGAATATTGTGTCATTTGTGTCAAGTATCTCTTTTCCAGAAACAGCTGTAGCCTCTTCTTCAGGTTTGGCATCGTAAGCCAGTATGCTCTTATTATGCTTGACCTCCTCGCCTGAGAATTCTACAACTATGTAGCCGCGCTGTCCATGCGAACGCACGCTCTCAAAGCCCAAGGCAGTCATGGCACGCCCCAGCTTGTTCTTTGTAAGCTGACTGGTAAGCAGTCCGCCTACGTTCTGCATAATCTCTGTAGCACTTACAAATACGCCAGGCTCGCCATCGTTGGGCACACGATAGAACCTGCTGATGAGCTCACGTTCAGGTTTGCAAACCTCAAACCGTTCGTTGTGGCGCGCCACTAGCTTCATCTCCTCGTCGTTAAACCAATACTGGAACCCGCTCAGGTATAGCTTATATGCCTGTGCAAAAATCTCCTCGTGGTGTATGCGGTATTCGTGCGGTGAGCGGATGCTCATCACCTCGAATGGCAACCATCGGCGTGTGCCGGTGTCGTCGTCGATAAACTGCAGGTTGTTGCCAGTGCCGCAGTAGCTGGCTATATGTTTGCGGCGCTCAGAGGTGTGGGCGTATGGCTTGCGTTCATCGGTTATTACGGTGGTTACAGCCCACTTCAGTCTGTTCATCTCTGCTGGCTTCATAGTGTCGAGCTCTTCGCAGCATATTAGCCCGTACTTTGATAGTTTCAGCACCTCGTCCTTGGTCATATTGCCAAAGCTGGTGTTAGAGTGGAAGTACTGCTTAAGTTCGGGTGGAAGCAGGTTGGCAAACCATGTTGTCTTGTAAATACCCTGGCGCCCTATAAACACCAGAATCTCCTGGTTCACTACATCTTCTTCCAGCCATCCTGCCACCATCGCCACGAGCCATTTGCGCAGACATACGTAGAAGAAAAGCTGCTCGTCTACACCACCCTTAACCTTTATATCGAACGATAGCGACAGTATCGGGTCTCCTTTCTCGTCCCATGGTGGCAGATGATTTAGGTAGTTGCGAAACGGATTGTAGTTAGGCACAAAGTCGGAGTGTAGTACCTGCCAGATCTTTTTTGTATTTACAGTTTTCTCTACCGACAGTATGTTTGCTAATGAGTTTACAAACCTGTCGTCTACCTCATACCACTGGTCAGTACGCCACTCGTCGAGCGCAGTTTTTCCTGTGGGATACATGTTTTTAGCGGCAGTAAAAGAACTTATGGATGGCACGCGGAACTCTGTTTCGCCCGTAATCTCATTGCGCCTCAGTACTACGTTACTGTTCAGGAAATCCAGAATGTCTTGCTCGCTGGCAGTAGTCTCCTGCCAGCTTTTCTTGTGTTCTTTTTCTTGTTCCTGATCTTCTTTTTTCTTTTTAGTCATGATGGTAAATTGGGTTATGATCTCAGCAGCAAAGGTACTACATTTATAGCAGATAATCAGCATAAAAGGGAAAACACATATCCCATTTTAGGATATATATTTTCCCTTACAAAGAGGAACTACTGATACTGCTCTATATAGTTATTTATCATTCGATAAATAGAGCTTGATTTGGCCTGTAAGTTAGAGTGACTTACCATATATCGCACCAATACGCTGATAGGTACAATCAATGGACATTCTATTACCATCCACGCCAAATCCTTATACACATCGCAAGGACCGAATTGAGGCTTGCTGAAGTCAAACTCAAAGTAACTGATCTGCATTGTATCAACAGTAGGATTATCGCCTTTTAAATTAGAGCGCCAATCGTTTATAGCGCCCCTCAAGACCTCATGACATCCGTCATGAAAAAGGGCCGACAGGGGAGTGTCGGCAGTAATATGTAGCTTTTTCATCTTTTCTATAACAGCTTTTGTTTATAATTAAACGCCAAAAGATTAATAGATTAGACGACCAATGATGTGTTGGGTGAGTTTTCAAGACGTGCGCCCATAGCCAGGAAGGCAGCCCAACAAATTGATCCTGGGCTTAGATAATTCATGGATAGATTAACTGCCTCCATATAAAACTACCGCCCGGCATTCTTTTTACTGAGTGGCGGGCGGTGATTGGTTATAAATAGCAGAAAAATACCAAAATAAACATAGCGACCATCATTCTTCTGAATGGTGGTCGTTTTCAATCTTGATATATCGTCTGCCATTAAACTCCTTCTTATCTGTACGCCGCGTTGCTGTAATATAGTTGGTTGCAAGCCAATGCTACATTGTTTTCTTGCGCGAACTGTGTCATTCGCTGTTCTACATCGCCAATACTAAACGGCTGTATCGCAGAAAATCCTTTCTGCTCAATGTCAATTAAAATAGCTGATATCTGTTCTTCTATCGTTGGTTTATCTGTTTCCATATACTTTCTTAAGTAATCGAGATGCAAAGGTACATCATTTTTTTAACTTTTTCGCAAAAAGACATGGAAATTTGAAATAATCTGCCTATCTTTGCCCCCGAAACGTATAAACAACAACGATTATGGCAATAAAGACGGCACCGCTGGCCGACATTCCGATGGACGAGGAGTTTGCCGACATGGACAAGGAGTTATACACGCCTGAAGAGGCCTATGAACTGACGATGAAGGATATTAAGGCTATCTACGACGATGCAACAGTATAAGTATCACCGACAAGTGGTACTACGCCTACGTCATCGAAGGCGATACGATCAAGGTGGTCGATGCATGCCACGCACAAAATATGCACGAGTAACCGCACACTGCTTCCGACTTTTTTTATCTGTTTATAGGGGCTCCTCGCCCCTAATACCCTCGGTGTTTAAGCATGGTATTAGTTATTGGCTTTGCCAGTTTTATGTCAGTATCTGTCCCCATGGCAGGTCAGCCCAGCAAGCAGATAAACAATGATTTTCCCCCAAAAACCTTGCAAAAATAAATATATTGTTGTATATTTGCACCCGAAACATTAAACAACGACGATTATGGCATATAGTTTTAAAGAAAAGATGGAGTGGACGATTATCTTTGCCACGGAGTTCGGTCGACGCTTTGGACTTACGCTCAAGCAGGCGTTCAACTACCTGAGCCGCTTCGGCGCCATCAAGTTTGTTGACGAGCACTACGATTACTGCCACACTCAGTCGTTCCAGTCGATGGTCAGTGACATGGCCGAATACTGCCACAGGAAAGGAGGGGCGCTAGTATGATACTCTACCATGGCACAAACGCCGACTTCGGCGAAATCGATCTCCATAAGTCTAAACCAAATAAGGATTTCGGTCAAGGTTTTTACCTCAGCCGTGAGTATGCTCAGGCTATGGCCATGGCTAAAATAAAGGTTGAGCAGCTGGAAATGGGCGTGCCAACCGTTCTTACTTATGAGGTTGACGACGAGGCGATGATGGGATTAAAAGTCCTTAGCTTCGATGATTACACTGAGGAGTGGGCAAAGTTTATACTTTTGAACCGAAACAACGCCAACCCCGAGCCTGCCCACGACTACGATATTGTAATCGGTCCCATTGCTAATGACCGTGTTGGCGTTCAACTCTGGAAGTTTGAGAATGGCGCTATTGATTTGCCTACACTCATACACAATCTGCGCAACATGAAGGGTATTACCTTCCAGTATTATTTCGGCACCGAGCGTGCCATTAAAATTCTGAAGCGACTATGAACGAGAAAGAACAGATGAAGCTCGATATGGTTAAGCACCTGGCTCTGCGACTGATGGATGAAAACTCGCAGCTCACGATTGAGCAGGCCCTGAGCACCGTTATCAACAGCGATACCTACCAACGTCTGCAGGACGATGCTACTGGTCTCTACTACCAGAGTCCTGGCTACGTGTACTCTTTCCTAGAGAACGAACTGAAGACCGCAAGGGTTTCTTAACATACTATCTATACCCCATACAATACTCCCTCCGCACAGTCCATGCGGAGGGATTATTATATCCCTTAGGGGCTTCTCGCCCCTATGACCCCTCGGTGTTTAAGCATGGTATTAGATATTGGCTTCGCCAGTTTTATGTAAGGTACCTGTCCCCATGGCAGGTCAGCCCAGCAAGCAGATAAACAATGATTTTCCATCAAA
>NZ_CAMJFM010000069.1 GCF_946404925.1 uncultured Prevotella sp.
TAGCTGAGAACACTCCTGGTCAGAACTCAAACGCTGTAGCCGAGTTGGTATTCGGACTGCTGGTGATGGCCGTACGTGGTTTCTACAACGGTAAGAGCGGTTCAGAGCTGCTTGGTAAGAAGCTGGGTATCCTGGCATTCGGTAATGTAGGTCGCAACGTGGCTCGCATCGCTAAGGGCTTTGGTATGGACGTTTATGCTTACGATGCTTTCTGTCCTGCAGAGGTTATTGAGGCTGCTGGCGTACACGCTGTTTGTTGCCAGGAGAAGCTGTTTGAGACTTGCGACGTTGTATCGCTGCACATCCCTGCAACACCTGAGACCAAGCAGAGCATCAACGCTGCACTGGTAGGCAAGATGAAGAAGGGTGGCGTGCTGGTTAACACAGCCCGTAAGGAGGTTATCAACGAGCCTGAGCTGATTCAGCTGATGCAGGAGCGTGAGGATCTGAAGTTCGTGACTGACATCATGCCTGATGCTGACCACGAGTTCCAGAAGTTTGAGGGTCGTTACTTCTCAACACCAAAGAAGATGGGTGCTCAGACAGCCGAGGCCAACATCAACGCTGGTATCGCTGCTGCTAAGCAGATTAACGCATTCTTCAAGGATGGTGATACTAAGTTCCAGGTGAACAAGTAAAACACATTAGTATATGCAAAAAGAAATCCCCCTCCAAACGGAGAGGGATTCTTTTTTATATTTAGCTTTTATTGAGCTATCAGCTTCTTTCCGTTCTGGATGTATAAACCTTTTCGTGGTTTGCTTATGCGCTGACCCTGCAAGTTGTAAATCGCATCGCTGGCCTCGCGCTTGTTGAACTGAACGTTACGAATACCAGAGGTTTTGGGAGTTGATTCTGTGGCTACTGTACATCCCCAAGCTGATGTAACTGATAAGGAAAACTCTGAACCATCAGCTTTGATGAGTGTAGCTTTCTTTACCTTGGCTGTCAGAACTCCAACTTGTGTTTGGAGTGTAACGCCCCAGAAGGTAGAACCTAAAGTGCTGGTATCGAAGGTAGCTTCTGTGATATTTGAACCAGAGGCCAGTTGAACATATTGCTCATAATACTTATCGCTGCCGTCGTTATTCTTTTGCCCAGTCTTGTCGCCATACACCTTCACCTGAAGTTTGCCTACATAACTATCGTCCTCCATTTCCACACGAATACCTTTATAATCGCTCAACTTTTTTGCAGCACGACTCCAGTCGCCAAAGAGAAAAGCTTCAGACCACTCATCGGCATATTTCACCGAATAGATTGTCTCGAAATCGTCGGCAGTAGGGTAGTTATATCCATCAATACTACCATAGTAGGCTTTGACGATTGTCTTTGCTATATCAGCCTGATTGAAAACCGGCAACTCTCTGGCAGAGCCGTCCGAGAGCCCCATCCAGTAGAAGGTGGCGAAGCCTAACTCTTTGGCCTTGGAGACAAAATAGTCGACAAACTTGAGATAGTCTGTTTTGCGCAGATCATAGTCGGTCTTACCTGCACCTGCATCTACATTACTTGATCCCCACTCACCGATAATGATTGGTACATTTAGGCGGGTGGCAAGTTTCTCGTTAATGTTATTGAACGTCCAGTCAAGACCGTTTTTTGCCTGTGTAAAACCACTTGAAATATTGGGATAGCTATGAACCTCTACGATCAGATGGCCTGTAGCATCGTCAGCAGGTAGCTTGAGTTGCTCCAGGGGCTCTTGTGGATGAGTGTTATCGCCCCAGACGCCTCCACAAGCGGCTGCATAGGTGTTCACTATCAGGTTGCGTGTGGCATTGTTACCGCCTGTGGCACGAACTGAAGTGACAAAACTCTGAGCATAGTTATTGACGGCCTCGAGTGACTTCGCAGCGTAGTCAGCATCGTAGGTGCCTGTGGAAGTCGGGTAGTTCCAGCAATTCTTGGCATCGAGCATCTCATTGTAGGCCTCGAAAAGCAGGTGCTGGTCGTAGTCCTTGAATACCTCAGCAATCTGCTTCCATAGTGCTTCGAACTTAGTCTTTGAATTGTTGTAATAGGTCTCATCGGCCACAACCCAATGCAGATCATGGGCGCCGGTATCATGGTGGACATTCAGAATGCAATACATACCATTGTCGATGACGTAGTCAACCACTTCTTTCACACGACTCATCCAGGCATCATTCACCTTTCCATTGGCATCCATCTCCTGGAACCAGGTAACAGGTACACGGATGGCACCAAAGCCAGCCTCTTTCATCATTTTCATTAATTCCGGCTTGGTGATGGATTGACCCCAACCTATCTCATGATCTGCTGGACTGGCCCAATTCCACCCGTCTTTTCCGTCCCAATTGACAGATTCCAAGGTGTTGCCAAGGTTCCAACCTACGCCCATATTTTTTACAGCATCTTTTGCTGTTTCAAAATCAGCGGCTTTCGTTGAATAGCTCATTAAGAGAGCACATACACAAATAAGTATTTTCTTCATATTTATAATTTAATTAGGTAATTTACAGTTCAATTAACGCGCAAATTTACGAATTATTTGTGAAGTCGCCAAATAATATCAGAAAGATTTTGCAATTTCAGAACTTTTGAGTAATTTTGCACCACTAAAGAGCAATAAACGACAAGAGTATAATCATTTAACAATCAAAATAGTATGGCAATAATTAAACCTTTTAAAGGTATCCGACCACCAAAAGAGTTGGTTGAGAAAGTAGAATCACGTCCATACGACGTGCTCGATTCTGAAGAAGCTCGCGCCGAGGCTGGCGATAACGAGATGAGTCTGTATCACATCATCAAGCCTGAGATTGACTTCCCCGTAGGCACATCGGAGTACGATCCACGTGTGTATGAGAAAGCTGCTGAGAACTTCCAGAAGTTCCAGGACAAGGGTTGGCTGGTGCAGGATGCTAACGAGCATTACTATATCTATGCTCAGACCATGAATGGCAAGACTCAGTACGGACTGGTGGTTGGCGCTTATGTAGACGACTACATGAAAGGCAACATCAAGAAGCACGAGTTGACCCGCAGAGACAAGGAGGAGGATCGCATGAAGCACGTTCGTGTGAACAATGCCAACATAGAGCCTGTGTTCTTTGCATATCCTGATAACGCTGTGCTCAACGAGCTGATTATGCGCTATGCTGCAACAGAGCCTGAGTATGATTTCATCGCTCCAATCGATGGCTTCCGCCATCAGTTCTGGGTTATCAACGATGAGAATGACATGAAGGTGATTACTGATGAGTTTGCCAAGATGCCAAGTCTGTATATTGCTGATGGTCACCATCGTAGCGCTGCTGCTGCACTGGTAGGTGCTGAAAAGCAGAAGCAGAACCCCAACCACAATGGCACTGAGGAGTACAACTACTTTATGGCTGTTTGCTTCCAGGCATCGCAGCTCACCATTCTCGACTACAACCGCGTTGTGAAGGATTTGAATGGTCTCTCATCAGAGGAGTTCCTGGCAGCACTGCAGGTGAACTTTGAAGTTGAGGATAAGGGTACTGAGATTTACAAGCCCCAGCAGCTTCATGAGTTCTCGCTCTACTTGGACCAGCACTGGTACAGCCTGAAGGCTAAGGAGGGTACTTACGATAATACTGACCCAATTGGTGTGCTGGATGTGGACATCTCGAGCCGCTTGATTCTGGATGAGATTCTGAATATTGGCGACCTGCGTTCATCACAGCGTATCGACTTTGTGGGAGGTCTGCGTGGCTTGAAGGAGCTGAAGCGTCGTGTTGATAGTGGCGAGATGCGTGCTGCACTGGCTCTGTATCCAGTATCAATGCAGCAGATTATGGACATAGCTGATAGCGGTAAGATTATGCCACCAAAGGCTACATGGTTTGAGCCCAAACTGCGCTCTGGTTTGGTAATCCACAAACTTAGCTAAGCGTATAGTATGAAGGTAAAGCACGTACAATATCAGACCCAAGGTACCTGTTCGCAGCTGATTGATGTGACTGCTGATGAGAACAATGTGATTCAGCAGGTGTTCTTCTTGGGTGGTTGCAATGGCAACCTGCAGGGAATCAGTCAGTTGGTGCGCGGCCAGAAGATTGACGATGTGATTCCAAAGATTAACGGAATACGTTGTGGAGCTAAGAGTACATCGTGTCCTGACCAATTGTGTAGGGCACTCGAACAACTTAAGAATGCTCCACTTGAGGACTAAATAAAAGAAGAAAGGCTCATCGAATGATGAGCCTCTTCTTTTGTACTTGCGGAGAGTGAGGGATTCAAACCCCCGATACCCGAAAGGGGTATACCGGA
>NZ_CAMJFM010000070.1 GCF_946404925.1 uncultured Prevotella sp.
GAGTGTCTGATCCTTTCTCCGGAGCCATGAGGATGCCCAGAGCAGCGCCGGCGATAGCACCACCGAGGAATGCGCTTAAATAACCTAAACTCTTCATACTTAGTAATTATTTGAATTAAACAATTGTTTCAGTCGTGCAAATATACGCATAAATTTTGAAAAAAACATAAATTGGCGCAATTTTTTTTGCAAAAATGCTATTTATTCCTTTATTTAACAAACTTTATGCAGATTTTTTTCGTCATTTTGCGTAAGATTTTGTAATTTCGCAGCAAATATTTGAATTTAAGTATAACATTAATAAAAAACAAAGATGAAAAAGTACACCGTTTTGTGCGCAGGTCTGTGCCTCGCATTAGCTTTTACAAGCTGTAAATCAAGTGAGAGTGCCTACAAGAAAGCTTACGAGAAGGCAAAGCAGTATGACACTCAGACCGCTCAGCAGGCTGCTCAGCCGGTAGAGACCTCAACGGCTGTTGTGGCTCCCGTTCAGACAAGACCTGCCAATGATACCCGTGTGACGGACAATGCAGACAACGTGTCTGTTCGTCAGGAGCGTGTATCAATGGTTAGTGGTAACGGTCTGAAGGCTTTCAGCGTGGTGGTTGGCTCCTTCGGCTTGGTTTCGAATGCAGAGGGCTTGCAGCAGCGCCTCCGCGATGCTGGCTATGACGCCCAGATCGTGAAGAACGAAGACCGCAATATGTACCGTGTGATTGCAGCCACCTTCGACAACAAGGCAGATGCCGCCCGCAGCCGCGACCAGCTACGTGCCACCTATGCCGATGCCTGGCTGCTTTCTAACCAGTAAGCAATATTGGCGCGGATTCTTTCCATTGACTACGGTAAGAAACGTACCGGATTAGCAGTCACCGACCCTCTTCAGCTGATAGCAGGAGGGTTGGCGACTGTTTCTACATCGGAGCTGTTCGACTGGCTGAAAGCCTATCTGGCCAAGGAGCCCGTGGAGCGCATCGTGATTGGTGAGCCCCGACAGCCCAACGGTCAGCCGAGTGAGAACCTCGAGCGCGTGAAGCAGTTCGTGAACCGTTGGCGCAAGGCGGTGCCCGAAGTGCCCATCGAATTCTACGACGAGCGGTTTACGTCGGTCTTGGCGCATCAGGCGATGATCGACGGCGGTCTGAAGAAGAAAGCCCGTCAGGACAAGGCCCTCGTCGACGAGATCTCCGCCACCATCATCCTCGAGGATTATCTCCGCAGCCGCAAGAAGTAATCATAAAGCTCAAAGCTCAAAGTTCAAAATACCAAAATGATATTACCTATTTATATATATGGACAGCCTGTGCTTCGGAAGGTGGGCGAGGATATTACGCCCGACTATCCCGACCTGAAGCAGTTGATTGCTGATATGTGGGAGACGTTGGCAGAGTCGGAGGGTATCGGTTTGGCAGCGCCCCAGATAGGCAAGGCCATCCGCCTATCGGTCATCGACCTGGATGTGATCTCCGACGACCTGCCCGAGTATAAGGGTTTCCGGAGGGTGTACATCAATCCGCATATCGTGGAATACGACGAGTCGAAGACCGATGTGTCGGAAGAGGGCTGCCTGTCGCTTCCCGCCATCCATGAGAAGGTGACGCGTCCCAGCCGTATCCGTGTGGAGTGGGACGACGAGGATTTCCAGCATCACGACGAATGGATAGAGGGCTATCTGGCCCGCGTGATGCAGCATGAGTTTGACCATCTCGACGGAAAGATGTTCGTGGATCGTATCTCTCCGCTCCGCAAGCAGCTGATTAAGAGCAAGTTGGCTGCTCTGGTAAAGGGCCGCTATCGTTGTGGCTACAAGACCAAGCCCGTAAGAAGGTGAGGCGTGAGAAGTGAGAAGTGAAAAGTGAAGAGAGGTAAGATTTATATTAAGCGAATGTGGTGGCAGAGGGTTCTGCCACTACTTTTCACTTTTCACTTTTCACTTCTCACTTCTTTCGCCCAATATAACATCGACCGGCTGGTGATGATAGGGCGCTCGGCGCTTTATTACGAAGACTATGTGCTCTCGATCCAGTATTTCAATCAGGCGATCTCGGCCAAACCCTATCTCTACGAACCTTGGTATTTCAGAGGCATTGCGAAATTCTATCTCGATGACTATCGGGGCGCGGAAAGCGACTGCACCGAAGCCATCGAGCGTAACCCCTATGTCGTAGGACTCTACGAGCTGCGCGGCCTCTGTCGTATCCATCAGAAGAAATACTCGGCGGCCATCGAGGATTATACGAGGGCCCTCCGCTATGATCCGGAGAGTCAGAACTTGTGGCATAACCGCGTGCTCTGTCGCATTCAGGAGAAGGACTATGAGCGCGGTTTGGCGGAGATCGACACGATGCTGCAGCGTTGGTCGAAGTATGCGCGGGCCTATTCCATGCAGGCGGAGATCTATCTGCTGCAGAAGGATACCACACGGGCGGTGAAGGCGCTCGACAAGAGTCTGGAGCTGGATCCCTACGATGGCGGTATCTGGGCGGAACGCGCCATCATCAGTCTCGCCAAGGAGAAATGGAAGGAGGGTGAGGGCTACCTCGACAAGTCGATCCACCTGTTGCCCAAGCATGCAGGCAACTATATCAACCGTGCGTTGGCGCGCTATAACCAGAATAATCTGCGAGGGGCGATGGCCGACTACGATACGGCCCTCGACCTGGATCCGAATAATTTCCTGGGACACTATAATCGCGGTCTGCTGCGTGCGCAGGTGGGTGACGACAATCGCGGTATCGAGGACTTTGACTTCGTGCTGCGTCTGGAGCCCAATAACCTGATGGCGCTCTTCAACCGTGCGCTGCTGCTGGAACAGACGGGCGACCTAAGGGCTGCCATCCGCGATTACTCGAAGGTGATTGAGGAATTCCCGAATTTCTGGTTCGGTCTGGAGCATCGCGCCTCCTGCTACCGTCGGTTGGGTAATTCCAAGCAGGCCGAACTCGATGAGTTCCGGATCCTCAAGGCCCAGATGGACAAGCGCTACGGCAAGCAGCCGCGACTCTCGAAACGGCAGATGCGCAGGAAGAGCGATACCGATCCCGACAAGTACAACCAGCTGGTGGTGGCCGATGAACAGGAGGTGGAGCACGAATACAAGAGCGACTATCGCGGAAAAGTGCAGAACCGCAAGGTGGAAGTGGGCTTGCAGCCGATGTTCGCCCTGTCGTTCTATGCCGTCAGGGACGAGATGCATACCTATATCCCCTACGACAAGGAGGTGGAAGGGTTTAACCAGCTGTCGAAGCTAAGACCCCTGAAGATCAGTTGTACGCACCCGACAATCGACGAAGCGCGGATGCAACGGCACATCGCCTTCATCGACTCGGTGACAACGGCCATCGCGGATGCGAAGGGGGATGCGCGGGTGAAACCGCTGCTGATGCTCAGGGCTGTCGCCTACAGCGCCATTCAGAATTTCGACAACGCCATCGACGATCTCTCTACGTTGCAGCAGCTGGATTCCGCCAATGTGCTGGCCTACTGGCAACGGGCGGTCTGTCAGGCGAAGCTGAACGCGTTTAATGCCTCGCAGGGTACGAACATCGAACTGAAGTCGGCCAATGTGCTCAGCGACCTGTGTGAGGCTATCAAGTATGCGCCCCAAAATCCCTATCTCTACTATAACAGAGGCTGTCTGTATGCCCAGCGGAAGGATTTCCAACGGGCGCTCGATGACTTCAGTCGGGCCCTTGAGTTGGATGCCAATATCCCTGAGGCCTATTATAACCGGGGTGTCGTCTATCTGCAGGCGGAGAAGATTCAGGAAGGTGTCGCCGACCTGTCGAAGGCGGGTGAACTGGGACTCTACGATGCGTATAGCATCATTAAGAAATACCGTGAGAAATAAAATTTTTCACTTTTCACGATTCACTTTTCACTTTTTATTTGTACCTTTGCACGCAATTTCAAATTCAAACATATATTGTAGATATGATTAACATTACTTTCCCAGACGGATCTGTTCGTTCGTATGAGCAGGGCGTGACTGGTTTTCAGATTGCAGAGAGCATCTCGCCGGCTCTCGCGCGCAGCGTTGTAAGCTGTGGTGTAAACGGTGAGACCGTAGAGCTGAACCGTCCCATCAATGAGGACGCAACGATCGAGCTCTACAAGTTCGACGACGAGCAGGGTAAGCATACCTTCTGGC
>NZ_CAMJFM010000071.1 GCF_946404925.1 uncultured Prevotella sp.
CGTCGGCAGCACCGGCCGATGGGTCGAGGTTCTTGATGGGGAATGGGCTGTAGATTACAGCGTAGCGCAGACGGCGGTCAGAATCGTACACACCGGTAGCATCCTGAGCACCACCACCGCGAATGTCGGTGTCAGCGTAGCGAGCCTGGAAGTCGAGGGTAGTGCGCTTGGTAGGCTTGGTGTTCAGTTTCAGGCTGAAGTTGTCGCGCTTGAAGTTAGAACCAATCTGGATGGCCTTATCGTTCATGTGAGCATAGCTGAATGCATACTTGATGCTCTCGGTACCACCATTAATATTAATGTTGTGGTTGAAGGTGTGACCTGTGCGGCCGTAAACCAGATCCTGCCAGTCGTTAGTGGCAATGTTGTCGTACATGTCCAGATCCTGATAGTTACCGAAGTAGTCGGTGTACGATGAAATCTTCTCAGGGTCGTTGTTGTTCTTCAGCAGAGCCAGCTCGTACTGCCATGTAGCATAGTCGCGTGCACCCAGCACGCTCTGCTTCTTGGCTATCTTCTTCCAGCTGTAGTAAGCGTTGTAGCTCACCTTGGTCTTGCCTTCCTTACCGCTCTTGGTGGTTACCAGTATTACACCGTTAGCACCACGGCTACCGTAGATGGCTGTAGATGAAGCATCCTTCAGTACGGTGATGTCTTCGATGTCGTTTGCGGGGATGTCGCTGATGGTCTCAACGGGGAATCCGTCTACGATGTACAGAGGGTCGTTGCTCTGGGTGATCGAACCACCTCCGCGCACGCGAATCTTTACTTCTGCATCGGGCGAACCCTCGGTTGTTGTCACCTGCACACCCACCATCTTACCGGTCAGGGCCTCGCTGGCATTAGCCACGGGCACTGCCTGCAGTGTCTCGCTGTTCACGGTAACTACCGATCCGGTCAGGTCTTTCTTCTTGACCGATCCGTAACCGATAACCACCACGTCGTTCAGTGTGGTGTTGTCGTCTTCCATTACCACCTTCATGTGTTCATTGGCGTTAACGGTCTTCGATTTCATACCGATGTAAGTGATAACCACCTGCTTGCCGCTATGCAGCTTCAGTTCGAAGTTACCGTCGAAATCGGTAATTGTTGCGTTCTTGGGGCTACCTTTTTCTACTACAGTAGCACCGATAACGGGCTCGTTTGTTGAGTCAAAAACCTGACCTTTAGCAATCGTCTGTGCCAGCACCTCGGGGGGAGCCAGAACAAAGAATGCAGCTAAGAGGCAAAGTTTGCACAATCTTCTCATTGCTTGATTCATACTTTTGATTTTAAGTTATTAATTATACTAGTTTGACTTTATATCTTTTGGTTTTAGTCACTAAGTTGCTGCAAAATTAGATAAAATTTTGTAAAATTCAAAGTTTTCTTCACTTATTTGCGAAAATTGTCACGTAAACGTTTTCGAGCGTAAACGATTGCGTTTGCTTTATATATTAATAAGGTGGAATTTAGGCGTTTTGTTTTTACTTTTGCAACCGCATACAAAACATTTTAACGTTATGACTCTTAAACATTTAGCGCTACTCATGGCATTCGCCGCACCTCGTGTGGCATCGGCCACTGTATATACCGTTTCGCCAGGCGATAATCTCTCTACCGCCATCGGCAAACTCAAGGCTGGCGATGTGCTCTATCTCGCCGACGGACAGTACGATCTCACATCTACCCTGGAGGTGAAGTGCCAGGGCGATGCCGACCACATGATAACGATTGCGGCGGCCGATGGTGCCAAGCCCGTCATCGATTTCAGGGGGCAGGCTCTCGGGGCTAACGGCATCAAGGTGGGCGGCCGGTATCTGCACATTCGCAATCTCACCATCCGCTATGCCGGCAAGAAGGGCATCTGGCTCGAGGGCGCCAAGTACTGCGTTCTGGAGCAGCTCGATGTGTATGGCTGTTGCGACAGCGGCATCCAGCTGCGCAGTGGCGGCTATAACACCGTGGTAAACTGCGACTCGCACGATAACTTTGACTATCAGAACAAGGGTGGCAATGCCGATGGCTTTGCCGATAAGCAGGGCGAGGCTTGTGCCGGCAATGTGTATATCGGCTGTCGTGCCTGGGGCAACAGCGACGACGGATGGGACTCGTATCAGCGCGAAACCAGCGGCACACCTACCGTCTACATCCATTGCATCACCTATAACAATGGTCGGGCCACGTTCGATCTGTCGCAGCATCCGCGCGTGGTGGGCGTTGATGCCAGCCGCTTTGAGGGGCAGGATATTGCGGCCGTTATGAACGAGGGCAACCCCAACGGATTCAAGTTGGGTGGCGCTGGCACCGCGCACCATGCCGAGCTGTATCGCTGCCTGGCAGTGGGGCATCGCTCCAAGGGGTTCGACCAGAACAACAATGCCGGACAGATGAAGATAGTGAACTGCACCGCCTTCGACAACAAGATTAACTACGGCTTTGGCAACGATTACGCTTACACGCTCGACATCCATAACTGCATCAGTCTCGACCCGACGGATAGCGACATCAAGACTCACGCCAGCGGCACCGTCAGCCAGAGTCATAACTCATGGCAGGCGGGCTTCTCGGCCGCCGATGATGACTTTCAGAGCCTCGATGTGGCCGGTCTGTTGTTGGCCGCCCGCAATGCCGATGGCACCCTGCCCGAGACCGTGCTGCTGCACCTTAAAAGCACCGCCACCAGCCTGATTGACAAAGGCATGGTCTACGACAAAACGCAGTTCGAGGGCGATGCCATCGCCAGCTACGTGAGCTACAACGGCACCGCCCCCGACTTGGGCTGCTACGAGAGTGCTGGGGCTTCGGCGGGCATCTTCGGCGAGGTTTTCGATGCCAGCCAACTCAATCCCAACCTTCCCATCTACGACCTCAACGGCCGACGAGTTAATGCAGATTACCGCGGCCTTAAAATCCAGAACGGCCGAAAGTTTCAATAATAATAAAGTCTCGCCAATCGGCGGGGCTATTTCTATTTTACTTCTACCCATTTACCATTTCGCTTAACCATTTTTACCTTGCGGACGCGGCGCTGTTGCGACTTAATGAATTCCTCGAGCGTAGGGGCGCGGGGGTCGCGTATCATTTCGCCTAACTGCTCCTGAGCACGCTTGGTAAGTCCAACAATCTTCCCATTCTGGAAGGCAAACTCCTTGTTGGCAGGGTCGATAATTACCTCGCGAAGATTAGGACAACCTTTCACAAGATCGACACCTATCTGATGAGTAGAAGCTGGAATATAGAGGCGCTCCAGCAGGGTGCAGTTTTCAAATATTCCAGCTCCCAGCGTGTCGATAGATTCTGGTAACGTCACTTCGGTAAGGTTCTTACATCCACTGAATGTACCACTCAGAATATTACGCACACCCTCAGGGATGTGGATACTCAACAGATTGGGACAAAAATTGAATGCCCCCTTACGTATACGCCATACCGACGAGGGAATGTCGACTTCATTAAGCATTATACAAGTATTGAACGCATCACGCCCTATCTGCTTGAGCTTCTTAGGCAGACGGACATAGAACAGCGTCTGTGTAGCTATGAATGCGGAATCAGGCAGATATTCCACCTCGGCATCGCTCAGATCGAGTGTGTGCAGGTCGCCTCCCTTGCCGACAAAACGATCCATTTGTGCCATCTGCTGCAATACCTTGAAGTCGCTCTTGTCAAGTGGTCCGCTAACGCGCAGATGTCGAATCTGTTTCCACTCGTTCTGTGGCAGCAGCTCGGCCAACTGTCCGGCATGCTCGGTCTTTACCACCTTAGACTCTGGCACATAGTCGACCTTACCTATTCCTATAATTGCAGATTGGTTTATGTTGAATCCCCCAAGATCGTCGAGCGCATAATAACCGTCGCCTTTACCATCCCAGCCGAAGTTCACGTGTACACGCGAGCCACGCACGCCATCGATAATGAATATGTGTCCAGAACGCACATCGTTGTCCTTCTGAGCAACCATCATGACAGGTCGGCCGGCTTGCAACTCGTCCATAATCAGCCTTCGCCAAAGCCTTCTGCCTTCATCGCCAGGATATTGTTCGCGCATGATGATATAGATGTACGGATTTAATCCGAAGCACTTCTTCATCGCACAAAGCACGTTGAAGGGATTGGTTCCACTGCTGTTTTTGCCATACGCAGTAAAAGCATTGACGCCACAATCG
>NZ_CAMJFM010000072.1 GCF_946404925.1 uncultured Prevotella sp.
GAGTAACGCCATTCTCTACAGCCCACTGCTTCATGCCAGCGGCTACTGCATCGGCCACAGCTCTGTCAAGACGTGATCCATTGTCGATAACATCGACCATCTTCTCGTAAACGTCCTTTGGCAGGTACTTGTACATTTTCTCACGATTGAAGACCTTCTTACCAAAATACTCGTAAGGTCTCTCACTTGGTGCTTTTACGTCGAGGGGCTTCTTTTTAAAAGCCTCGCCGACAACCTGAAATCTTAATGCTTCCATAATCAATCTTTTTTATGTTTGTTATACGATTTGCTTACACTTTGTTACGATTTCGCTGCAAAGATACGACAATTTGAAAGCAAAACGCAACTTTAAGCTACATTATTTATCTACTTTTTATACACAAGTTACAATTTGTAAGTTAAGCTAGGTTGTTTGCTTACAATCTGAAACTAAAAATGAGAATCTATTAATAAAATATCTCTCCATCGAACACAAATTCCGCTGGACCAGTCATATAGACGTGATTATCACTTTCACGCCACTCGATGGTAAGCGTGCCACCATCCATCACAATTTGAGATGTGTGACCGGCCTTGCCTGTCAGTACAGCTGCCACAGCAGTAGCGCACGCTCCAGTGCCACAAGCCTGGGTGATGCCACTGCCTCGCTCCCATACGCGAGTGCGGATGGTGCCATCGGCCTCAACACGTGCAAACTCAATGTTACAACGCTGAGGGAAGGCTGGGTGATGTTCCAATATACGACCTGTCTCGCCTACCTGATCTACATTATCTGTAAATATTACATAGTGCGGATTGCCCATCGATACAAAGGTGCCTTTATCCATGCCATGATGAACCAGGAACTGGGTTTCGTCTTCCAGCTTTGGCTCGAGCATATCAACGGTCACGCTATCTACCTTATTATCTACTACGTGCAGATTCAGTATTTTGACTCCTGAAAGCGTCAACAATCGGATTTCTGTCTGGTCTGTCAGTCCGCGCTCGTAGAGGTATTTACCTATGCATCGCGATGCATTGCCACACATCATGGCCTCGCTGCCATCGGCATTGAAGATGCGCATAGAATAGTCGGCCTCTGGAACAGGCGACTTGTCTATTAACACCAATCCATCGGAGCCGATGCCTTTATGGCGATCGCTCCAAAGGATAGATGCTTTAGCAGGGTCGTCGATGGGGTATTGCATGGCATTGACGTAGATGTAGTCATTGCCAGCTCCGTGCATCTTGGTGAACCTTATCTTTGTCATTTGACAATTTGACTATTTACTATTTGACTATTTATTAGCAAGATAGCTATTCACTTTCTGAGCTGTCTGCTTGCCGCTGGCCATAGCGCGAACTACGAGGCTGGCACCATTGGCCGAGTCGCCACATACGAAGACATTCTTGGGGTACTCAGGATGTTCTGGCTTGAGGAAGCCCATAGCGAGGAGTACGAGCTCAGCCTTGATTATTTCAGGCTTGCCCTTCTCTACCATGATGGGACGACCACCCTCTGGGTTTGGCTTCCAGTCAATCTCCTGAACTTTTACGCCTGTCAGCTTGCCATCCTTACCCAGGAACTCCAGGGTGTTGATGTTCCAACGGCGTGTGCAACCCTCCTCGTGGCTCGAGGTGGTCTTGAGGGTGCGAGGCCAGTTGGGCCAAGGGTTCTGGGGGTCTTCAGGACCTTCCACGGGCTTAGGCATAATCTCAATCTGAGTCACACTCTTGCAACCCTGACGGTGGGCAGTACCAATACAATCGCTACCAGTATCACCACCACCAATCACAAGCACATCCTTGCCCTTGGCTGTTACGCGCTCATCTTTGCTGAACTCCATACCAGCCAGCACACGATTCTGCTGAGACAGCATCTCGAGGGCGAAGTGAACACCCTTCAGCTCTCGGCCTGGGGCCTTCAAATCGCGAGCGGTAGGAGTACCAGTAGAGATAACGACGGCATCGTAATCAGAGGTGAGAGGTGAGAGGTGAGAGGTGAGAGATATGTCTTGTCCATACTTGAATTCGATGCCCTCCTGCTCAAGCAGACTGATGCGGCGGTCGATGATAGCCTTGTTCAGTTTGAAGTTGGGGATACCATAGCGGAGCAAGCCGCCTGCAGCCTCGTTCTTCTCGAATACTGTTACCTTGTAACCCATCAGGTTCAGGTCGTTGGCAGCAGCCAGTCCGGCAGGACCAGCGCCAATCACTGCCACCTTCTTGCCATTGCGCTCGATGTCAGTCTTGGGCTGGATGAATCCCTCCTGGAAGGCCATCTCAGTGATGGCTGCCTCGTCCTCACGATTGGTTGTTGGCTCGTGGTTAAAACGGTTCAGTACACAGGCCTTCTCGCACAAGGCGGGACAGATGCGGCCAGTGAACTCTGGGAAGGGGTTAGTACTATTAAGTAAGCGATATGCCAACTCCCAGTCGCCTTTGTACAAAGCATCGTTCCACTCTGGGGCTTTGTTGCCCAGTGGACATGCCCAATGGCAGAAGGGCACGCCGCAGTCCATACAGCGCGATGCCTGCAGTTTACGTTCGCGAGTGCTGAGCGTCTGCTCTACCTCGCCAAAGTCGTGGATTCTATCGTGAATCGGACGGTATCCCGCCTCCTGGCGGTGTATCTCTAAAAATGCTTTTGGATTTCCCATGATGCGAAAATTTTCAATTTTCTAAATGATAAATGATAAATAATAAATGATAAATAATAAATGATGAAGGCCGCACATGACAAAGACGAACGATGGATGATGAGTTTATCATTTATCATTTGTCATTTAGGGCGAAGCCCGCTTAATAATCTCGCTGGATATTGGCGATCTTCTCTTGGAGCTTCTTATTCTGCTCTTCTTGCAGCACGCGCTTGTACTCGATGGGGACTACCTGGATGAAGTCCTGAACGTAGCGCTGCCAGTCGTCGAGCATGCGACCTGCCAGGGCGGAGCCTGTGTGCAGATAGTGCTGACGGATGAGCTCGAGCAGTTCCTTGCGAGAGACTGAGTCCTCGACCAGCGAGAGCTCTACCATATCCATGTTGCAGAAGTAGTCGAAGGTGTGATCTGGATCGTAGACGTAGGCGACACCACCACTCATACCAGCGGCGAAGTTACGACCCGTCTTGCCCAGCACAACCACGCGTCCGCCAGTCATATACTCGCAGCAGTGGTCGCCAGCACCCTCGATGACAGCGATGGCACCTGAGTTGCGCACGCCGAAGCGCTCGCCCACCTTACCATTGATATAGAGTTCGCCAGAGGTGGCACCATAGAGGCCGGTGTTACCAGCGATGATGTTGTCCTCGGCATGGAAATCCTCACCACTTCGGGCTGGAGGCAGAATAGAGATGCGACCGCCTGAGAGACCCTTTCCGAAGTAGTCGTTACACTCGCCCTCGAGCTTCAGGTTGACGCCCTTCACGGCGAAGGCACCAAAGCTCTGACCGGCTGAGCCTTTGAACTTGATGTTGATGGTATTATCGGGCAGACCAGCCTCGCCATATCGCTTGGCGATGACGCCAGAGAGCATGGTGGTAACGGCACGGTCTGTGTTCTTGATGGCGTAGTCGAGTGTTACCTCCTCGCCACTATTGATAGCCTTCTCGGCAGCCTTGATAATCTCCTCGTCCTTCACGCCGCTGACCTTAGTAAAGGCACCGCGATCCCAATAGAGAGCCTTGTCTGTTTCAGGCTTGTGGAGAAGGCGGGCGAAGTCAATGGTGCGCCATTTCTCGGCGGCAGCACTCCCCTCGCCATTCGGGATGGCTACGGGGTGGCGACCACAGGTCGGGAAGGAGGGGCTGGGGGTGAGGCTCTCAATCAGCTCCGTGTGACCGATAATCTCCTTCAGGCTGTGAACGCCAATCTCGCTGAGGTACTCGCGCACCT
>NZ_CAMJFM010000073.1 GCF_946404925.1 uncultured Prevotella sp.
TGATTGTCATTCTGGCACGGATTCGTTTCGTTGTTATGTTTTGTATGAGAGATTCGCTTCTCCTACGGAAAGCATCTCATGAGGGATTCTTGCTTTCCATTCTGCGTCCGAACTATCGTATGGATCGTAGAAGTGTTTCTTGTTGTTGTATATCATATTATCAAAAACTGCTTTTGTGCAGGCATGATAATATAATGAAATCAGCGCAATGCAAACATCTACAAAAATCTGCAAATATCAGGTGACAACTACCCTCAAAATGAGTATCGGATATTTGCAGATTTTTAGGGTCACTTCTAACGAAATTCGCCACAAAATGTGCAAATTTTTATTTGCAGATTTTTGCAAATAGCTGATAATTAGATAGTTATTGTATTTGTTAAAATACCCTAACAAAGTATTGTAACTATCTAATAACCAATGCATTACAACCTATTTGCCCACGCAGAAATGCTTGAAAATGTTGCCAAGAACCTCGTTGGGGGTTATCTGGCCGCCTGTGATCTCGGCGAGGGTGTCGAGGGTTAGTCGGAGGTCTTCGGAAAGCAGGTCGCCGCTGAGCTGCATCTGCAGACCGTCGATGACTCGCTGCAGGTGCTCGTTGGCGCGAACCAAGGCATCGTAATGGCGGGCATTGGTCACGATGACGTCGGCATCGGTAGTCTTTGGGGCAGCATCGATGAGCTGCTGGCGAAGCTGATCGAGGCCCACGCCAAATTTGGCCTGGAACTGTTCAGTCTTGTTCTCGATGCGGATGACGGTCTGGTCGCTGCGCACAGGCACATCAGGGTAGGGTGTGCCTGGCACCGTCATCATAATGACGATGAGGGCGCGCTGGGCGGCAGCTATAGAGCGGTCGATACCCATGAGCTCAATCTGGTCGTCGGTATGTCGGATGCCAGCCGTGTCGATGAATCGGAAGGTGATGCCACCCAACTGGATGGTATCTTCGATGGCATCGCGCGTGGTGCCCTGAATGTCGCTCACGATAGCGCGCTCTTCGCCAACAAGGGCGTTGAGCAGGGTAGATTTGCCTACGTTAGGTGCGCCCACGATGGCCACAGGAATGCCGTTCTTGAGGGCATTGCCAGCCTGGAACGAGTCGGCCAGACGGGTGATGTGCTGATGAATGGTCTGGGTGAGCTCCATCAGTTCGCTGCGATCGGCAAACTCCAGGTCTTCGTGGTCGGAGAAGTCGAGTTCGAGCTCCAGGAGTGATGTAAGCTTAAGCAGTTGATCGCGCAGTTGGGCCAGCTTTGACGAGAAGTGGCCTCGCAGCTGACTCATGGCTATCTGGTGGGTGGCCTGATTGGTTGAAGCAATGAGGTCGGCCACAGCCTCGGCCTGGCTCAGGTCCATCTTTCCATTGAGGTATGCACGCTGGGTGAACTCGCCTGGGCCTGCCTGTCGGCAACCGTGCTCAATGAGCAGCTCAAGCACCCTATTAAGTATGTATCGCGAGCCGTGACAACTAATCTCCACACTATCTTCGCCCGTGTAAGAGTGTGGGGCGCGGAATATGCTTACTACGACTTCGTCGATTGGGTTTGAGGTTTGAGGTTTAAGGTTTGAGGTTTTGTCGATGATGTGGCCGTAGTGGATGGTGTTAGCAGGGTATGACATAACGTCGCCCTTGCCGCGAAACACGTGAGAAAGAATCTCAAGTGCCTGTGGCCCTGAGATTCTGATTATTCCGATTGCGCCACCTGGAGCTGTGGCTAGTGCGCAGATTGTATCGACTGACATTAAAGATTAAACATTAAAAATTAAATGCGGTCGAGGACCTTTTCGATGAGGGTGTCGATAGAGTTCTTGTACTCTGTGTTCATCTTTTGGGCGTAGCGGTTGGCGATGACCATACAGCACGTCATGGCGCGATGACCCAGCAGCGATGCCATACCAGCAAGGGCCGACGACTCCATCTCGAAGTTGCATATCTTCATGCCATCGTACTCAAAGCTCTCTATCTTCTCGTTCTGCTTAGGATCCTCGATATCAGCACGAAGCACACGACCCTGTGGACCATAGAATCCACCACACGAGATGGTGTAGCCACGAACCATATCATCCTGAGCAATACGATCAATCAGCTCTGCATCGGCCACTGACACATAGGGAGCACCCTTGATGGGATTCCACTGCATGTGCTGCTTGAAAGCCTCTTCGAGCTTGAGGTCGCACACCTTGTTGCGGTCGGCATAGTAGTTAAGCAGACCATCGAAACCAATGCTTTTGACGCTGGCCACAAAGCAACCAGTAGGGGTGTTGGGCTGCAGGCCGCCACAGGTACCAATGCGCACCATGGTGAGTGTGCGATGCTCGGCCTTCTCCTCGCGCGTATTATAATCAATGTTGGCGAGGGTATCGAGCTCGTTGGCCACAATGTCGATATTGTCGCAGCCGATGCCATGGCTCTGGCAGGTGATGCGCTTGCCTTTATACATACCAGTGATGGTGTGGAACTCGCGGCTCGAAACCTCGCACTCCTTTGAGTCGAAGTGGGCGGCAACGGTGTCAACACGTGCAGGATCGCCTACAAGCACTACCTTGTCGGCCAACTGCTCTGGCTTGAGATGCAGATGGAAACATGAACCATCGGCATTGATAATCAATTCGGATTCAGGAAAATTCTTCTTCATAGACTTATTGTTATTAATGATTTTTACTATTTATTTCTGCATTACGTGTGGCCTTGTCTAGCTGCTTGACGCTGGCATACAGCTTCAGGGCCTCGTCTTCAAGTTGTAGTATCTCGCTCTTCATCTTGCTGCGCTCGCTGGCACTGGCCTTGTGATACTTCTGGCGCAACTGATCCAAACGAGAGTTGACGATGTCGAGCGAATTCTGTTCTTTTAACAGCTTCTGATACAGCGTTTTAGCCTCTTTTGATTTAAACTCTACTGCAGAGGCTGCGTCGCCTGTACTTACCAGCTGACCTGGCACGTTCTTGGCGGCGTATCTTGTCTTGATTCTGTCGAGCGCAGCCTTACGTTCTGCACCGTCGCCCCATGTATCGGCGATGCTGGCGATGTCGGCAAAGTTACGAATCTGCTCTTCTGTGAATTTAGAATTGTCGTAAGTTTTACGAGTTTCTTGAGGCACGAAGATATAGATACAAACCTTGCCCTCAGGCTGGCGACGATCGCTGGCGAAGTAGCCAATACGGTTGGCCTCGTCGATAGCGTACATGTAGTCGTTGGCCTCAGAGTTGAACGGCATGCCGATATTCTCTGGTTTCAGGAAACTGCCACTACGTGAGTCGTAGCGAGTCAGGAAGATGTCGTAGCCACCAATGCTCTCTTCGCCCTTACCAGCAAAGTAGAACGTGAGTCCATCGGTGAGCATAAAGGGGTAGGAGGCTTCGTCGATGCCATCGCTCAAGCCCTGCAGCGGCTGTGGCTTGCTCCACTCGTTGCCCAGCTTGTCGGCTGTGTAGAGCTGCTGCTGGTGGCCATCGGGCTGGCTGAAGTAAACCTTGTTGCCCATCTCGTTGATGTAGAGCGTGCCTGGCTGCTTGTTGCGGAAGAAGGTGCCTGTATTCATCAGCTGGCCGCACTCTGACGACAGACGGATAGAAGCCAGGAACTGATCCTTGTTGACAACGATACTATCAACAATGACGATCTGTTGGGTCATCTCGCGCATATTGGTGATGCGAGGATCCTCCTGCGGCTCTTCG
Source organism: uncultured Prevotella sp. (assembly GCF_946404925.1). Taxonomy (GTDB): domain Bacteria; phylum Bacteroidota; class Bacteroidia; order Bacteroidales; family Bacteroidaceae; genus Prevotella. The sequence goes on from NZ_CAMJFM010000073.1 coordinate 3,680, forward strand.
GCCACAGGCGCTGGCTTTGGCTTTACTACACGTTTGCGTTTCTGCGCTGCCATCGGTAGTGATAGCAGCATAGCCAGTAAAAGTATCGTAATCTTCCTCAGGTTCATATTTATTCTTCTATCAG
>NZ_CAMJFM010000074.1 GCF_946404925.1 uncultured Prevotella sp.
ATATTGACGCATTCAAGGGTCACATCTTTATGCTGGCTAACGATGAGAAGCAGGCATACGAAAACTATGCTAAGGCTGATATCAACAAGCTCGACAAGCTTGGTCTGAACGAGTTTGTACGTTGTAGCTACTTCACTGGTCACTTTGCCGATGCTGTACGCGCTGCAGAGGCAGGTATTAAGCTGGAGCCACGCAATCCAACATTCAACCGTATTGCAATGTTTGCAAACTACGAGTTGAAGAACTACGATGCAGCTAAAGAGTACATCCACAAGTACTTCTACGAGACTGATAGTGCTAAGGTATCTGAGTACGACCACTTCTACACAGCTCTGATTTATCAGGCTCTGGAAGATAAGCCAAATATGTATGCTCATTATGACAAGGCTCTTGAGCTGGTTAACGACCAGTCAATGATTAAGCGTTGGTCAATCCTGAAGAGCGTATCTGATTCTTATCTTAAGGAGAAGGAATTTGAGAAGGCAATCGAGTACTACGAGCAGTATCTGGCTTGCAAGCCAAATCTGAATTTCGATGACGAGGAAGGTATGGCTAACATCTACTCAAAGTATGGCGATGCTGATGCTACCAAGAAGAAGGAGATGACAACCAAGGCTGTTGAGCTCTTCGGAACACTTGCTGAGAAGTATCCTGTTCAGGTAGTTTACGCTACATTCATGCGTGCAGGTTTGAGCAACAAGCTTGACGACAACATGAAGAACAGCCTAGCTAAGGCCGACTATCAGAAAGTAGTAGATCTTCTGGCCAATAAGGCAGATCGCACCAAGGGTGAGGATACCATGCTGAAGACCAGCTATCACTATCTGATGTACAATGCATTCCTCAACAAGAACAATGCAGGTGCAAAAGAAATCGCTGAGAAGATTCTCGTTATCGACCCAGAGTACAAGCCAGCTCTTGAGATCCAGAAGCTGAAGTAAATTTAAACTCGAATGATACACAAATAGGTGCTCCAAAAGGGCACCTATTTTTATGCGCAAAAAAAAATAGGTGCTTCCCTGAAAGAAACACCTATTATGATATTGTTATGTCCTAAATGTTTAGGGAAGGCTGATAGCCTCAGAAGGACAAACACTTGCACAAGTACCACACTCTGTGCAGAGATCTGGGTTGATTGAGTACTTCTCACCCTCAGAAATAGCCTCTACTGGGCACTCACCCTGACATGTACCGCAAGCGATGCAGTCGTCACCAATTACATATGCCATAATTCTTAATCTATTAATAAGTTAATAATGTTAATACTCACTTTTGACGATGCAAAGATACAACAAAGTTTCGAAATATACCAAACTTTAGGTATCTTTTTAAGTAATTTATACATTGTCTGAATAAGAACAGATGCAATAAGATGCAGTTTTCTGCGTTATTAATATGGTATGAGGCTAAAACTTATAACCATCATTACAGCCATCACAATCGCCACAGGATGCTTGGCGCAAAAGCGATACGTGATTCAGCACAAACCGTATATCGATTTGCGCCCAATGCATTTTGGCATCTCCGTTGGCATGAACCTGCAAGATATAGAGTTTAAGACTGATGCCCCAATAGTGTGCGATGAAGATCGCTGGAACGCAGGATTCTCAGTGGGTGTGCTGGCAGATATGCGCCTATCAAACAATCTGAACCTGCGCATATCGCCCACCATGCACTTTGGCTCGAAACATATCAGATTTCTAAATCTCGGGGAGATGGATGCAGAAGGGAAGCCAAAGATGGAGATACAGGACATGAAGAACACATATCTGGCAGTACCTGTAGACCTGAAGTTCTCATCACAGAGATGGAACAACATTCGCCCCTACATGCTGGCAGGAGTAAGCCCCATGATAAACCTTACAAATAAGAGTCAGGAGATTATCCAACTTAATCGCACAGACCTTATGGTAGAGGTTGGACTGGGATGTGACCTATACCTGCCTTTCTTCAAGTTGATACCAGAACTGAAGTTCTGTTACGGACTGGGCAACAGGATAGACAAGAGTCACATATCAGACCTGAAGGACGAGAATAAAAGAACGTATGCCAACTCAGTAAAGAGCGGGCATACGAAGATGATAGTACTGACGTTCTACTTTGAATAATCACTTCTCGAAGGTAAGCACCAGCTTTCCGATGAAAACACCATGCTTGCCATTCTGATCATCAGGAATCATGCGTCCTGTCTTATCAGGTGCATACTCGAGTGTGGGCATATAGGTGTGGGTATGACCACCAAGCACCAGGTCACAGCCATCAATCTCGCGGATGAACTTCTCATCAGGATACTCAGAAATCTTCCAACCAAGATGAGAAAGACAGATAACCACATCGCACTTTTCCTGCTTGCGGAGCAACTTGACATACTTCTTAGCCGTCTCTGCAGGATCGAGGAACTTAACACCCTCACAGTTCTTATTAGCCACAAGGCCCTTCATAGGAGCCCCCAGTGCAAAGACACCAATCTTGAGTCCATTACGATGAAGGATGATGTAATCCTTGACAAGGCCATCGCATGGAGTGCCAGTGAAATCGTAATTAGAGCAAACGATGGGGAAATTAGCCATACGGAAGAGTTTGGCCATATTGTCAAGTCCGAAGTCAAACTCATGATTACCAATAGTCACAGCATCGTAGCCCATCTGGTTCATCAAACCAACCTCTACCTCACCCTTAAAAAGCGTGTAGTAGCCTGATCCCTGCGAGAAATCGCCTGAATCGAAGAACAACAAATCAGGATGCTGCTTACGCTCTTCCTTCAACATGTTTACACGACGTACAAATCCACCACGACCAGCAAGATCCTTGTTGTCGAGATTCTCGTTAAGAGGCATAATGGTAGAATGGGTATCGTTAGTATGGAGCACAACAAGTTGCTTCTTAGTCTTTGCGCTAGCTGAAACTATCGACACAAGTGCTATTAATATAATAAGGTGTAATCGCTTCATAATTATCTATTATTAATTATCAATTCTGACACGTCCTTCAACTTTAGAATCAACCACCATGCCACGAGCCTGATGATCCTTGAAATAGTTCATGATAAGGAATCGGGTGTTGTTGCTGGCATCGTTTGGAGCAATAACATGGGTGCCATCCTTGAGTGCAGGCATACCATCGTTTCCTTCAATCAGATAGTTGATAGTGGCTACGCGATATTCAGCCTTAGGATCAATATCCTTGCCATGAAGCTTGCTCGACACGAGCTTACCCTCCTTTGATACAACAAGTTCGATGCCATGACTCACGCCCTCACCACCACGATGAGCTATCTGACGGAATAGCTCGAGCATCTTCTCGCCAGTAAGCGTGATGAAACATATCTTATTCTCGAATGGAGCCACGTTGAGCACATCGCCATAAGTTACGTTACCTTTGGTTAGTGATGCACGTATGCCACCCATGTTATAGATGCCAAGCACAGGCTGCTCGCCATAATCCTTAGCAGCCCAAATCAGAATGTCTGCCAGGAGGTTTGACAAGTCGCTCTCAGGGCGATCGGCATACATATTATGGTCTACTACACCAACTATTGGGCCCATAATACTATCATTAACCCTTTTGTAGGGTTCAAGAAACTTAACTGAAGCCTCGTCAGGATTCTGATCGTAGCGACTATCCACGATGATACGTGTGCGCTCAACTCCCGCCAACTGATATTGTTTGGGTGCACACGAAAACAACATCAACGAGGCCAAAAAGCCATAAAATATCTGTCGTTTAATCATAATTAATAGTTTTAATGGTGCAA
>NZ_CAMJFM010000075.1 GCF_946404925.1 uncultured Prevotella sp.
ATTTAGCGGCAAGCCTCGCCAGGCGAGCATGGCTGCTTACCGTCAACTGCTGGCGGAGAATCACGTGGAGGAAATCCTCCAGGATGTGAAGCAGAACAAGAATTTGGATCGCAAGAAGGAGCTGCCTGTTTGGCTGCCTCTTGCAGAGAGTTTTACCAATGGTACACGTAAGGCCGAGGATGCCCAGCCTTCAGGACTTTTCTTTCTCGACATCGACGAGAAGGGACTTACTGAGGAGCTCTGGGGTAAAGTCTGGGAGCAGAACCTCATCGAGGAGTTCCGTATCGTGTACTTTGCTGAGAGTGCAGGAGGAGGCACCCATATTTGGGCTTGGCGTACTCCTGGCTCATCTATCGAGGAGGACATCCAGAAGTTGGCGAGTCGACTGGGTGTTAGCTATGACTCGCATGTTACCGATTTGGCCCGTTGCTGCTTTATGGTTTCAGAGCAGTACGTCAAGTTGATTGACCCTGCCATCTTCGAGCCACTTACCGATGAGCAGAAGAAGATGTATGCTCTGCCTATTATGAATAAGGTGGAACAGCCCGTTGAGACCGTTCATATTCCTGAGGCCAACGAGAGCCAGAATTACAAAGGAATAGGCTACGAGAAAATTGTTCAGGCTTTGCTCTGGAAGTTGGGCTATGGCGATGCTCCTGCTGAGGGTGAGCGGAACACGGCTCTCTACACCATGACTCGTTATATGCGATTCATCTGTGACTTTGATGAGCAGAAACTCTTTCAGATTCTGCCTCATTGGGGCTTGGCTGATCATGAGGTGATGTCGACCATCAAAAGCGCTGTTGGCAGCACCCGTCCTTCTGACATTCCATCGCAGATGAGAGAGGTGCTTTCGTTCCTGGGCGCATCGATGGAAAGTGGCGATGAAGATTCGGATGAATCGCTCTGTGCTCCTGTAGAGAAAGAACTTCCTGGTATTCTTCAGGACCTTGCCGACCACTCTCCTGAGGAGTTCAAGGAGGCTACTCTGATGGCTGCAATGCCCATGCTGGGCACACTTGCCACCAGCATCCGAGCCAAGTATCGCGATGGTAAGCTGAATTCACCCAGTTTCATCGTTGATATCGAGGCGCCTCAGGCCACTGGTAAGTCGTTCGTCGACAACGAGTTTGAGTTGCTGATGGATCCTATCATCAAACAGGACGAGGTGGAATGGCAGAAGGAGATTGAGTATTCGCTAGCCAAGAAAGACGGTCAGGAGGTTGAAAATCCCTGTTCTCAGATTCGTATCATCGAGCCCAACATTGGTGTGTCGGCCTTCCTTGAGCGCGCCCTTTATGCCAAGGGTAAGCATCTGTTTACTTATGCTCCTGAGATTGAGACGGTGCTGAAGAACAACAAAGGTGGAGCCTGGACTGAGAAGAACGACCTGTTCCGATTGGCCTACGACAACAAACCATGGGGTCAGCATCGTATCTCGAAGGATTCGTTCTCGGGCAAAGTCACCCTCTATTATAATATGGTGATGTGTGGTACTCCTAACAAGTGCCGTGCTTTCTTTGCCGATGCTGAGAGCGGCTTGGTGAGCCGAGTAACCCCTGTTCTGCTGCCTGATATGACAGGAGCCAAGATGCCCCACTTTAAAGAGTGGAGCAAGGATGAAGAGGAGAAAGTGAAGCGCCAGTGCCTCTGCCTGATGGACGAGGAGGGTGAAGTAGATCTGCCTCTTATCAACAAGGCCATCGAGGAGTGGGACGAGTCAAAGCGTCAGGAGTATCTGCAGACATTGCGCTACTCGCTTGATGTGCTCCGTCGTCGAGCAGCTCTTAACGGGTTCCGTGCCGGCATTATCGCCTATCTGCTTGAAGGCCGCAAAGAGACTGATCGAGCCATCAAGTTTGCCGTTTGGTATGCTGAGCGTTGTCTTCACTACCAGTTGCAGATTTATGGTGACAAGATTGATGCTCTGCACAATGGCGCGATAAGTCCTCAGGCCTCAAAGGGCAATATCCGTTACTTGGATGCTTTGCCCAAGGAGTTTACCAAGGAAGATTTGGTTAATCTGCGCCTTGCCAATAACGAGTCGGCGGTGGTAAAAACCATCATCTGTCGTTGGGGAAAGGAAGAAAAGATTAAGAAAATCGGCCCCAACCTCTGGGCTAAAATCGAGTAGCTTATGAAAAGTGCGTCAGGCAAAACGTCTGGCGCACTTTTCATCCTAATTTAGCAAGTATTTCCTTATCTGTATGTATGCTTACCTTTAGTTACTTGTCAGACGGTAGGCTTTACCGCGGTCGGACTCTATCTTAAGAGTGGAGTTCTGCTCGATGATAGGCTTGATGCGGCGGATGAGCGTGTAGAGGGTCTCGCTGGCATCGGGCTTCTTGGGCCAAAGGGCATCGCAGATCTCGGTCTTGGTGAGCTGGTGGTTGCTGGAGCTGAAGAACATCTCCATCAGTTGTTGCTGCATTGGGGTGAGTTTGATGGGCTGACCTTGGGTATTGTAGAAGGTGCTCTCGGTTTCGGCATAGCTCAATCCGCCATATTGCATGATGCCGGCCATTTGCTCTGTGTGCTGGCGATGGCGGTAGAAGCAGAAGGCGGCCCACATGAGTGTGATAGTCCAAAGAATGGCGGTGGGGCGCTGATCGGACAGACTGAAGATGGTGGCCTGCGAACAACGGGCGTAGGCTTTGAACTGGCGGCCCTTGGCATCGACGGCTATGGTGGCCTTGCCTCGTAGCTCGGCTATCTGCAGATGACTATTGAAGGTGCGGATGGTATCTTGGGTGATAACATCGCTCTGCTGTTGGGCCAATGTTTGAGTAAGAGCCTGGTTGAGATCGCTCTCGACAATCTGTTCGGTGGCGCGATAACTGCTAAGGCTGGTGACACTCGATGCAATTATTAGCGAAAAAAGTACTAATACCAGATATTTCTGCTTCATGTGGATCTTAATTTTAGCACGATTGATTACATTCTGGGTGCAAAGATAGGCATTATTTCCTATATATAATGCCTAAAAAGGATAAGCAAAACATAAAAAAACTTAAAAGTTACTTTTTGGGATTAATTATATTTGTGTATATTATAATATATTAGTACCTTTGCACCCGCAAAAGTGAGTATTGCGCTGGCCATGGAGCTAACAATACCCTGATAAAGAGCAACTTAGCCTTCAAAAATGAAGCAGTTGAAGTTCCTTTTTAAGTGGGTTTGTGTGCTTCGCAGTTGCGAGAAACGCTTAGAAATGAACATTATTATTATAAACATTATTAATTTTTAAACTGAAATGCCAGGATTAATTGGAAGAAAAATCGGAATGACATCCGTTTTCAGTGCCGACGGTAAGAATGTACCGTGCACTGTTATCGAAGCTGGTCCTTGTGTTGTAACTCAGGTTAAGTCTGTTGAGAAGGACGGCTATGAGGCTGTTCAGCTCGCCTTCGGAGAGAAGAAGGAGAAGAATACCACAAAAGCAATGATGGGTATCTTCAAGAAGGCTAACACGACACCAAAGGCCCACTTGGCCGAGTTCAAGTTTGATACCGAGTTGAATCTCGGTGACACCGTTACAGTCGACATCTTCGAGGGTGCCGAGTTTGTTGACGTTGTTGGTACATCAAAGGGTAAAGGATTCCAGGGCGTTGTGAAGCGTCATGGTTTTGGTGGTGTAGGCCAGGCTACTCACGGTCAGGACGACCGTCTGCGTAAGCCAGGTTCTATCGGTGCTTGTTCTTATCC
>NZ_CAMJFM010000076.1 GCF_946404925.1 uncultured Prevotella sp.
TCCTCTATCAGCGCCATGGTGGCACGGAAGGCACAGAACTCCTCCAGTCGGGCCATGTCTATGCCGTAGTAGTCAGGATAGCGAATCTGTGGCGAACTGCTCACCATCACAATTTTTTTAGGGTGCAGACGGTCCAGAATCTTAAAGATACTCTCTTTCAGCGTGGTGCCTCGAACGATTGAGTCGTCGATGATTACCAGGTTATCCACGTTAGGCTTCAGCGATCCGTAGCTGATGTCGTACACGTGGGCTGCCAGGTCGTTACGCTCTGTATTGGCTGATATAAAGGTGCGCAGCTTGATGTCCTTCCACACCACCTTTTCTGTGCGTACGTCGCCATGCAGCTTGCGCACGCCGTCGGTCATGCCGTAGTAGGCCACCTCGGCTGTGTTAGGGATGTACGAGAATACTGTGTGGTCCACATCGCCATCGATGGCCTTCATGATGGCTGGTGTCAGCTGCTCACCCAGTCGCTTGCGCTCCTGATAGATGTCGCAATCAGAACCACGACTGAAGTAGATGCGCTCGAACGAGCAGGCGCTCAGCTCCTTGGCTGGCATAATCTGCTCCAGGCGACTCTCGCCGTTCTTGTGTACGATGAGTGCCTGACCAGGCTTCAACTCAACCACCTTTTCGCGATCCACATCGAAAGTGGTCTGTAGCACAGGGCGCTCGCTGGCCAGTGCTATCAGCTCCTCGTCGCGATAGAAGAAAGCCGGACGTATGCCCCAAGGGTCGCGTACGGCAAACATCTCGCCGCTGCCCGTCAGTCCGCACATCACGTAGCCACCATCGTAGTGAATCATGGTGGTTTTCAGCACGTTGGCCATCTCCACATTATCGTCTATATAGTTGGTGATGTCGATGCCCTCCAGACCCTTCTCGCGAGCCTCCTGGTAAAGTCGCTCCACCTCGCGGTCCAGTCGATGTCCCATCAACTCGAGGGTGATGTACGAGTCGCCATAGATACGTGGCGATTGCCCCTGCGCTGTGAGAAAATCGAATACTTCGTCTATATTGGTCATGTTGAAGTTTCCACACAGACACAGGTTCTTGGCTCGCCAGTTATTTCTGCGTAGGAAGGGGTGAACAAACGTCAGTCCGCTCTTGCCTGTGGTAGAGTAGCGCAGGTGTCCCATATAGAGCTCGCCCGCCATCTCCTCCGTCACGCGCGAAAAAATCTCTGTGATGGCATCCTTGCCCTCGGCCTTCTCACGGAACATGTATTCTGTTCCCGGCTCCTTGTTCATGCATACTGTGGCAAGTCCTGCGCCTTCCTGTCCACGGTTGTGCTGCTTCTCCATCATCAGGTAGAGCTTGTTGAAACCGTAGGCCCAAGTGCCGTATTTCTTCTCGAAGTAGTCAAGTGGCTTCAGCAATCTTATCATTGCCACGCCGCATTCGTGCTTCAGTTGTTCCATCAATATTTTAATGTTTAATATTTAATGTTTAATTACTTGGCGCAAGCCTTAACGAAGCTCATAAACAGTGGGTGAGGGTTTAGTACTGTCGATGAATACTCTGGGTGGAACTGGGTTCCTATGTACCATTTCTTCTCAGGTATCTCTACTATTTCTACCAGATTGGCAGCTGGGTTAATGCCCACGCACTTCATGCCGTTCTTCTCGAACTCCTCCTGATACTTGTTGTTGAACTCGTAGCGATGGCGATGGCGCTCCTTGATGAGTGTCTCCTCGCCGTATGCCTCGTACACGCGACTGCCCTTCACCAGCTCGCACTCGTAGGCGCCCAGTCGCATGGTGCCGCCCATCTGGGTGATGTTCTTCTGCTCCTCCATCATGTCAATCACGTTGTGAGGCGTCTTGTCGTCCATCTCGCTGCTGTTGGCATCCTTATAGCCTAAGATGTTACGTGCAAACTCTATCACCATCATCTGCATGCCTAAGCAGATGCCGAATGTAGGGATGTCGTTTTCGCGTGTATATTCGGCTGCGATAATCTTTCCTTCGATACCACGCTGACCAAAGCCTGGACAAACCACGATGCCCTGCAGACCCTGTAGCTTCTCGGCCACATTCTGCTTCGTAATCTCCTCGCTGTTCACAAAGTGCAGCTTGGCCTTCACATTATTATATATACCAGCCAGGTTCAGACTCTCGCGGATGCTCTTGTAGGCATCCTGCAGGTCGTACTTACCTACCAGTCCGATGTGTACCTCGCGTGTGGCATTGCGCTGCTTGTTCAGGAAGTCGTGCCAGCCCTTCATGGCAGGTGTCTCGCCTACGGGTATACCTATCTTACGCATGATGGCAGCGTCCAGACCCTGCTTCTGCATGCTCACTGGCACCTCGTAGATGCTGGGCATATCCTCGCTCTGCACCACGCACTCCAGGTCGACGTTACAAAACGATGCCACCTTCATTCGCATCCCGTCGTCCAAATGGCGCTCTGTGCGCAGCACCAGTATGTCGGGCTGTATTCCCATACCCTGCAGCTCTTTCACGCTGTGCTGTGTGGGCTTGGTCTTCAGCTCGTCAGCTGCCTTCAGATAGGGCACGTACGTCAGGTGTACGCATACCGCATTCCTGCCCAACTGCCAGCGCAACTGTCGGATGGCCTCCATAAATGGCGCACTCTCAATGTCGCCGATGGTGCCGCCCACCTCTGTAATCACAAAGTCGAGTTCCTCGTTCTGCTCGTCCTCGCGCAGCATGCGGCGCTTAATCTCGTCGGTGATGTGTGGCACCACCTGGATGGTCTTTCCCAGGTAGTCGCCGTGGCGCTCGCGATCTATCACCGTCTTATAGATGCGACCGGTTGTTATTGAGTTGTTTCGTGTTGTGTGTATACCTGTAAATCGCTCGTAGTGTCCCAGGTCCAGGTCGGTCTCAAAACCATCCTCCGTCACGTAGCATTCGCCGTGCTCGTAGGGGTTCAGCGTACCAGGGTCGATGTTAATGTAGGGGTCAAACTTCTGTATTGTTACTTTGTAGCCGCGTGCTTGCAGCAACTTGCCGATGCTGGCAGAAATGATTCCTTTACCAAGTGAAGAAACCACGCCGCCTGTTACGAAAATGTACTTTCTTTCCATAAAACCAATCCATTTTATGGACTGCAAAGGTATGCATTATTTATAATGTTTTAAAGGATTTGGGCTTTGTTTCAATATAGTTTCTTTAGCAGAATGATTAATTGGTAGCAATTAAATATCTTTAGATTGCAGATTGTAAGTAAAATAGCCTTATTGAATTACAAATTGTAAGTTAATTGAAAAAAGTAGATTAAAACGTTACTAATTAAGTGTGGTTTGCTATCAAAATGTCATACCTTTGCACCCAAAATCTGACAAATAGTAAGATTAATGAAGGATAATATGACAAAAAGAAAGCAAACTCAAACCAAAAAAGGACTCTACCAGAGCGACTATGAGCACGATGCTTGCGGCGTGGGTATGGTAGTGAATATCCACGGCGGAAAGAGTCACGATCTGGTGGACAATGCACTGAAGGTGCTGGAAAACATGGAACATCGCGGAGCTGAGAC
>NZ_CAMJFM010000077.1 GCF_946404925.1 uncultured Prevotella sp.
TGCTCAGGATTACAATAGGATGTCCTGACTGGTTAGCGATATTGATTGAGTGCGTGCTGGTGGGTGTTGGTATCCTCGTGGGATATGCCCTCATCGCCATCGTACTGATTTTCATGGAGCGTAAGGTGTGTGCCTACTTCCAGTGCCGTCTGGGCCCGATGCGAGTAGGTTACTGGGGCTTGCTGCAGGTGTTTGCCGACGTGCTGAAGATGCTCATCAAGGAGATCTTCTTCGTCGACAAGGCCGACAAGCTGCTCTATCTCGTGGCTCCTCTCTTGGTGATTATCGGCTCTGTGGGTGCCTTCTCGTTCCTGCCTTGGAACAACGGTGCTACAGTTCTCGACTTCAATGTAGGTGTGTTCCTGCTCACCGCCATTTCTTCAATTGGCGTAGTAGGTATCTTCCTCGCAGGTTGGGGTTCTAACAATAAGTATTCTGTTGTTTCGGCCATGCGTGGTGCCGTGCAGATGATTTCATACGAGATGTCTCTGTGTCTCTGCTTGATTACTGCTGTCATCCTGACAGGTACCATGCAGATGAGCGGTATTGTTGAGGCTCAGACAGGTCCTTGGAAATGGTTGATTTTTCAAGGACACATTCCTGCTCTGATTGCTTTCTTTGTATTCCTCATCGCAGGTAATGCCGAGGCAAACCGTGGCCCATTCGATATGGCTGAGGCTGAGAGTGAGTTGACTGCCGGACACCATACTGAGTATTCAGGTATGGGCTTCGGTTTCTTCTATCTCGCTGAGTTCTTGAACCTCTTTATTATCGCAGGTATCGCTGCTACCGTATTCCTGGGTGGTTGGGCTCCTGTAAACATCGGTATCGAGGCCTTCGACGCTGTAATGAACTTCATCCCTGGCATCGTTTGGTTTATGGGTAAGACCTTCTTCTTGGTGTGGATTCTGATGTGGATTAAGTGGACTTTCCCACGTCTGCGTATCGACCAGATTCTGAAGCTGGAGTGGAAGTACTTGATGCCTCTGGCGCTGCTCAACCTGGTAATTATGACAGTTGTAGTAGCTTTAGGCTTATATATTAAATAAGGTATAGCAATGGAAGATAACAAAACATATTTTGGAGAAATCGGGCACGGCTTGAAGACTCTGGCTACTGGTATGAAGACTTCTTGGAAGGAATATTTCAAGGACTTCTTTACCAACAAGTCAACCGAGCAGTATCCCGAGAACCGCAAGACTACGCTCCACGTAGCTAAGCGCCACCGCGGTCGCCTGGTATTCAAGCGCAACGAGGATGGCAGTTACAAGTGTACTGCTTGCACATTGTGCGAGAAGGCCTGTCCTAACGGAACCATCAAGATTACTGCCCACATGGCAGAGGATCCTGAGACAGGCAAGAAAAAGAAGATGCTTGACGATTATCAGTACGACCTGGGCGACTGCATGTTCTGCCAGCTTTGTACGAACGCCTGCAACTTCGATGCCATCGAGTTTACCAACGATTTCGAGAACGCCGTATTCGACCGCTCTAAGTTGGTGCTTCACCTCGACAAGGAAGTATACAAGGGCGGTGCATTGCCAGGATTGATTGAAGGCGGTGCTGAGTGGAAAGTAGGATCGTTTAACACTAAAACGAAGTAATGACTATGGCAAGTACAATCATGTTTATCATTCTCGCCGTTCTCATCCTCGGCTCTGCCGTGATGTGTGTAGTGACGACGCGAATCATGCGAGCTGCAACATATATGTTGTTCGTGCTCTTGGGAGTGGCAGGTCTTTACTTCCTGCTCGACTATACGTATCTGGGTGCTGCACAGATTTCAGTCTATGCTGGTGGTGTAACGATGATTTTCGTCTTTGCCATTCAGTTGGTGAACAAGCGTGCCCTGCAAGGACTGAAGGAACGGCTAAAGGTTAGCCGCATCCTATGGGGTGGTCTGCTGACCTTTATAGGTTTCGTCACCGTTGTCCTGGTTTTCTGGAAGAGCCAGTTTGTCATGGCTGGTTTTGCATTCCCTGATGTGGAGGTTCCGATGAAGCTTATCGGAAAGTCTATGGTTGGTGCCGGCAAGTATGGGCATGTACTCGCTTTTGAGTTCATCTCTATCTTCCTGCTGGCATGTATTATTGGTGGTTTGATGGTGGCAAGAAAGGAGGAGAGTAAGTAATTATGGTACCCGTACAATATTATTTTGTGCTTAGCGCACTTCTGTTCTTTATAGGCGTGTTTGGTTTTATCACCCGTCGCAACCTGATTGCAATGCTTATCTCAGTAGAGCTGATACTCAACGCCATTGACATCAACTTTGCAGCTTTCAATCGTCTGCTGTATCCTGGTTCGATGGAGGGCATGTTCATGACGCTCTTTGTGATTGGCGTTGCAGCTGCTGAGTCGGCTGTGGCTATTGCTATTATCATCAATGTCTACCGCAATTTCCACAGCGATAGTGTTGACAGTATTAAGAACATGAAATGGTAGTGTCTAAGGTAAAAAAGTAAAAAGCTATGGAAATTTATAGTTATTCTTTCCTGATACTTCTGCTGCCTGCGCTGTCATTCGTGATTCTTGCGCTCGCTGGCATGAAGATGTCGCACAAGACCGCCGGTCTCATTGGTACGACATCGCTGGGACTGGTGACCGTCCTGTCGTATATGACGGCATTCGCTTACTTCGGTGGCGACCGTATGGCAGACGGCACTTTTGCTACCCTCGTTCCCTATAACTTCACTTGGCTGCCTTTGGGCAATCTGCATTTCGACATGGGTATCCTGCTAGATCCCATCTCGGTGATGATGCTCATCGTCATCAGCACGGTGTCGTTCATGGTACATATCTATTCATTCGGCTACATGCACGGTGAGAAGGGCTTCCAGCGCTACTACGCTTTCCTGAGCCTCTTCACGATGTCGATGCTGGGTTTGGTACTGGCCACCAACATCTTCCAGATGTACACCTTCTGGGAACTCGTGGGTGTCAGCTCATACCTGCTCATTGGTTTCTATTATCCGTTGAAACCAGCCATTGCAGCCTCTAAGAAGGCATTCATCGTGACGCGCTTTGCCGATATGTTCTTCCTCATCGGTATCCTGATGTTCGGCTACTATACCGATTCGTTCAGTTTCTCGTTTGCTGGCAATATCGTGATGGGCGAGGGTGCTACTCCGTTCATTGCCGGTAATGCTGCGAAGGCTGTGGCTGCAGCAGGCTTCATCCTGCCTACAGCGCTGGTGCTGATGTTCATTGGTGGTGCTGGTAAGAGTGCCATGTTCCCGTTGCACATCTGGCTGCCTGATGCCATGGAGGGTCCTACGCCTGTTTCTGCACTTATTCATGCTGCTACGATGGTGGTAGCTGGTGTGTTCCAGATTGCCCGTATGTTCCCCCTCTGGGTTGAGTATGCTCAGCCTC
>NZ_CAMJFM010000078.1 GCF_946404925.1 uncultured Prevotella sp.
TGGTGGGACTCTTCAATCCGGGCAGCACGTCGATAATCTCCTGCAGGCGGGCCTTTGGAGCATTCATGCGCACGTACTTCTTATCCTCAGCATCCTTCACAGCCTTGAAACGGAACAGCATCTGCTCCAGAATCTGGCGCTTCTCCTCGCTCATCTGCTTGTTGCCGATGAGCAGGGCCTCGCTCTTCATAACAACCTCGACCTCGCGCAGATTGTTAGAAACCAAGGTAGAACCCGATGATACGATATCGAAGATACCATCGGCCAGACCGATGCCTGGGCTGATTTCTACGCTACCGGTGATTACATGAATTTCGGCATGGATATGATGCTGTTCAAGGAAATGTCGGAGGATTCCGGGGTAGCTGGTGGCAATCTTCTTGCCGTTAAACCACTCTACTCCCTTGTAGTCGATCTCTTTGGGGATGGCCAGCGACAGGCGGCACTTAGAGAATCCGAGACGTGAGATGATATCAGCATCTTCGCCACGCTCAACAAACTCGTTTTCGCCTACCACGCCGATGTCAGCCACTCCACTGGCTACACTCTGGGGGATGTCGTCATCGCGGAGGTAAAGAACCTCAAGCGGAAAGTTGGACGACTGCACCAATAGGGTGCGCTTTGATGCACTCACCTTGATATCAGCCTCGGCGAGGAGATTCATGGTGTCATCAAACAGACGTCCTTTTGATTGTACTGCAATTCTTAACATATCTGTTAAATCTAAAATATCGGCTGCAAAATTACAAAAAATCCGTGTAATCCGTGTAATCCGTGCCAAAAATTTACTACCTTTGCACCGATTTTGCTAACAAAGTGAAGTAAATTGATACAAAAATGGTATAAATATGTCGGATTTGCGGCGGTTTTGCTATCGCTTGTTTCGTGTTTCCAGAAGAAGCACGAGACGATGGTGGCACCTTGGGGCGTAGTAGAAGACAGCATACCCACCACCGACGAATTCGACCTGCACGACATACAGACCAGCGGCGAGCTGATTATGGCCACCGTGAGCGGTCCGCAGACTTACTACGATTATCACGGTCATCACTTGGGCACGCAGTTCCTGATTTGTCAGCGATTTGCCGACTCGCTGGGCGTGCGCCTGCGTGTAGAGGTGTATCGCGACAGTATGGAGCTGGTGAAGCGTTTTGCCGAAGGCGAGGTGGACATTGTGGCTTGGCCCACACCCGGACATATTGATGCCGACACGGCCAAGAACGACCTGATGAAGGAGCTGAAAACGTGGTATCACCCCGAGCTGATAGCCGCCGTACAGAAGGAAGAGAACGATCTGCTGACCGTACGAAAGGTGCAGCGTCGCATCTTCTCGCCTATGCTTGATAAGAAGGGTGGCATCATATCGCACTACGATCAGTATTTTATGGCTTATGCACGCGATGTGCGTTGGGACTGGCGACTGCTGGCTGCACAGTGCTATCAGGAGTCGACGTTCGACCCGCGTGCCGTATCGTTTGCTGGTGCTAAGGGCCTGATGCAGATTATGCCAGGAACAGCCGACCACTTAGGTATACCCCGCAGCAAACTCTACGAGCCAGAGGCTAATATTGCTGCTGCCGTGAAGTACATCGGACAGCTGCAGCGCACGTTTTCCGATGTGCACGACCAGTATGAGCGCACCAACTTTGTGTTGGCCAGCTATAATGGTGGCGCGCACCATATTCGCGATGCGATGAATCTGGCTAAGCGCGATGGTAAGAATCCGCACCGCTGGAGCGATGTGTCGCCCTATGTGCTGAAGTTGGCTATACCGCAGTACTACAACGATCCTATAGTGAAGCATGGCTACATGCGTGGATCGGAGACGGTGGATTACGTGCAGCGCATCCGTCAACGCCATGCGGGTTATCAGGGTGTAAAAACACCCTTCATGGGAACTCACGCCAGTAAGCCCCGCAAAGCAGATAAACGAAAAAATAAGTACGACTTATAAAAGGCACGGATTACGCGGATTAACACGGAATAATAAACAATAAAAAATCCGTGAAATCTGTGTAATCCGTGCCTAAAAATTACTTCTGAACAGGAATCTTATCCACACGCTTCTGGTGGCGGCCGCCTTCGAAGGTTGCGGTGAAGAACTCGTCCATAATCTTACGAGCCATATTGTTGTCGATGAAACGACCTGGCATTACCAGTACGTTGGCATCGTTGTGCTGACGGATGAGATGAGCAATCTCAGGAATCCAGCACAATCCGGCGCGCACCTGCTGGTGCTTGTTCAGGGTGATAGAGATACCCTCGCCGCTGCCACAGATGGCAATACCGGGATAAACCTCACCACTCTCGATGCCCTCGGCCAGAGCGTGACCAAAGTCGGGATAATCTACACTCGCATCGCTCCATGTACCATAGTCCTTATAGGGATAACCCTTCTCGTCGAGGTACTCGAGCACAAACTTCTTAAGAGCGAAGCCTGCGTGGTCGCAAGCAACTCCTACTGTCTTTACTTCCATAGTCATTAAAAATTTAGGCGCGAATTACACGAATTTCACGAATATTATTGGCTATAAGTTAAATAATTCGTGTTAATTCGCGTAATTCGTGCCGATTATATTTAAGCAAGCAAAGCTTTAACCTGCTTGTAAACATTCTCGCCGGTGAAGCCGAGCTTCTCATCGAGCACCTTGTAAGGAGCTGAGAAACCGAAGCTCTCCAGACCCCATACGGTACCGTCGGCACCTACCAGACCCTCGAGGTTTACTGGCAGACCAGCGGTGAGACCGAACTTCTTAACGCCAGCAGGCAGAATGCTCTGCTGATACTCCTTAGACTGGCTGCGGAACAGACCCTCAGAAGGAACGCTGACGATGCGAACCTTAACGCCATCCTCGCGGAGCAGCTTAGCACCAGCCTCGAGGGTAGAAACCTCAGAACCTGAAGCCAACAGGATAACATCGAACTTCTCATCTGATCCAGCTACAACGTAAGCACCCTTGGTAGCCTGGTTGTAGTCGTTGCCCTCGGGCAGCATCTCGATGTTCTGACGAGAGAAGATGAGAGCTGTAGGAGTATCAACATTCTCCATAGCCATGCGCCAGCAAACGGTGGTCTCCTCGGCATCGGCAGGACGAACTACCAATACAGAGTTCTTGCCGTGGTGGTTCTTCAGCTTCTCCATCAGACGGATCTGTGCCTCCTGCTCAACTGGCTCGTGGGTAGGTCCATCCTCACCAACGCGGAATGCATCGTGAGTCCAGATGAACTTAACAGGCAGCTCCATCAGGGCAGCCATACGTACGGCTGGCTTCATGTAGTCAGAGAATACGAAGAAGGTACCGCAAGCGGGGATAACACCACCGTGCAGAGCCATACCGATACAGCAGCAAGCCATGGTGAGCTC
>NZ_CAMJFM010000079.1 GCF_946404925.1 uncultured Prevotella sp.
ATCTGACTACGGATCAGAAGGTTGTGGGTTTGAATCCCGCCGGAATCACAAAACAGACGATAATGACCATCCTAAAAGGTGGTCATTTTTTTATTTAAGAAATTGACATCTTTGTAGTTATGGAATACTTGCCCAAAGACCCTGCAATATTGGTTTCGAGCGTGAATATGCTTCTGCGCGATGAGGAGTTTGATACGCTCGAATCGTTGTGCTATGCTTTCAACAAGGAACCGCAGGATATTAAGGATTATCTCTACAATAGGGGATACGTGTGGAGTGAACATCAGAAACAATTCCGTCCCATTGGCTACGACCAATGATTCTCTTCATTTTTTTTGTTTATATCAAAATAGTTTCGTATCTTTGTACCCAAAACAATTATTGATATGGAAGATTCAGCATTAAACAGATATCTGGACGAGATTGGTAAGGAGCAGCTGCTTACCGACGACGAAGAGCGCCAGCTAGCCGAACGTATAGCCAATGGCGACGACCGCGCGCTATCGAAACTGATTGAGGCCAACCTGAAGTTCGTAGTCACCGTGGCCCGACAGTACAAGGGTAGGGGCGTGGCTATGGAAGACCTGGTGAGCGAGGGCAACATCGGCCTGATGAAGGCTGCCGCCAAGTTCGATGCCAAGAAGGGCGTGCGCTTTGTTAACTATGCTGTGGTGCACATTCGCCAGGCCATCGAGAAGGCTATCGACCAGCAGGCTGGGCTCTATCAGGTGCCCAAGGATGTAAAGCAGGATTTGGCTCGCCAACAGAGCATTCCCGTATCGGTTGATGCACCGCTTGGTCATCGCACCAACATGAGTCTGCTATCGGTATTGGTGAATAAGGATGCGCCGCTGGCCGACGAGCGTGTTCACTCTGAGGCTATCGAGGATGCCATCGAATATGCCCTTGGCACTCTCGACGATCGTGAGCACCGTGTGGTTAACGCTTTCTTCGGTATCAATCAGGAGCACGAGACGATGGCCGAGATAGCAGAGGATATGGAGCTGAAGCGCGAGCGTGTACGACAGATACGAGATAAATCGGTGCGCAAGCTTCGCAAAGCCTATCGCAACAAGCTAAAATCAGTATAAACCTAAATAACTGCAATTTATGAAAAAACTAATCTTTTCTGTTTTCCTGATGGTGGTGGCCGTAGTGGGCCGTGCACAGAGTATTGGTGTGTACATACTCGATAACGATGGCGATTTTACCAACGTCCGCAACGCCCCAAAGGGCAAGGTAGTGTTCAAGTTGCCATCGCGCGAGGGTGTGATGATTGGGGTAGATAAGATGGTGAACGGCTGGTGGCGTATTGTGGGCAATATGGCTCAGGCTGGCGACTTTGAGTATACCATCACGGGCTCTACAACCGGATACTGGATTCACAGTTCGGTGATAGCCATTGGTACTCGTAACTATGGCGGCCAGAAGATAACCCTTTATAAGGAGCCATCAGAAAAGTCGGCTGCCGTATTCTCGTTTACCGATGAGCGCGATCTGCGAGTGCTCGATATGAAGGGCGACGACTGGGTGAAGGTTCGTACGCTGGATGGGAAATATACAGGTTGGGTAGATCGCAATTGGCTGTGCGGCAATTCGCTCACTAATTGCTGTTAGAGAGATTCTACATATTGCGCAGGCGTCATGCCAGTCTGCTTGCGGAACACTGCCTGGAAGTAGTTTCGTGTGTTGAAACCGCACTCCTGGGCAATTGTTTCGTTGTTCCAGTCGTTGTGCTGTTTCAGCATTTCTTTTGCAGCCTCTATACGGTGGTAGGTTATCCAGTTGCTAAACTGGCCGTACTCAGTGGTCTTGAGCCATAACGTAAGCTGATGTCTTGGTATCTGCATCTCGTCGGCTGCCGTCTTGATGGTGATGCCGCAGCGCAGATGGCGATCGGCAGATAGCCAATTTCTGGCAGCTTCTTCTATACGTTCGCGATCGCGTACTTTGTCGTAAGCATCGGCGGTATCCATATCCATCTCGTTCTCGTTTTCTTCGGCCTCGCGCATGCTGTTGGCAGCATTCGTTCGGATGTAGCCGATAAACTGCAGCCACATATAGAACAGTCCGCCAAAGATAATCAGTCCGTAAACCACCATTATCGGACCTGTAAAGTAGATCAGCACTGGCAGCATGATGGCTATCGTGGCCAGCACGGCGCTGGTGTATAGCATCCAGTTTAGCAGGTTGCCTCGCTCGCGATCGTAGTAGTTGGCCAAGGCCAGGCGCATGCGTCGCATCTCGGTTATCTGCAGGTAGGTGTAGTATATCTGCATGATGCTGTAGCAGATACCAGCCGTCACTTCGGCTCGTCGCATCAGTGGTGTGTCGGCCAGCGGATCAGCGCCGTTCGTCAAGTAAGCATCGGTCAGAATGCCGGCAGCTATCAGCAGCGTTAGCGGACCGCTCATCCACTCCAATGGGCGCAGTCGGCCCTGTCGCTGCAAATTGAGCACACACAAACTAAGACAGTAGCAGCAGGGAATGAAGAACAGCAGATTGACGAACACAGCTGGCGTTACGCCCTGAACACGCAGTTTAAACAGGTACTGTATCAAGAAATGTATTCCCAGCAGGGCCAGTCCGGCGGCCATCATCCATCGCGACCGGTTCAGCACCTTGTCGTCGTTCAGATGGCGGGGCATCCAAATGGCCAA
The DNA here is from genome assembly GCF_946404925.1 of uncultured Prevotella sp. Classification (GTDB taxonomy): domain Bacteria; phylum Bacteroidota; class Bacteroidia; order Bacteroidales; family Bacteroidaceae; genus Prevotella. The sequence continues at coordinate 2,661 of NZ_CAMJFM010000079.1, forward strand.
TGCCACGGTCATCAATGTCATCAGCGTGATAGCTGCAAATTGAAAGTTCTCCATCATAACTGGGTGCAAATATACTACTTTTCTTCGAAATCGCCACATTTTGGTGTACAAAAACTCAAAATTTGCGATTTTTGTACACCTAAATGTTAGAAATTGTACACCTAAGTGAGAAATTGTACACCCTGTTTGGCGGATTTTATTTATCTTTGCAATCGATAACAACAATCATGTACTAAATTAGTGAACCATAAGTATAAAGGCTCCCTCAAAATTAATTGGGGAGCCTTTACTTATATATAATATGTATGCGATTCTATTTGATAAGCTCAACGCTACGCTTCAGGAACTTATCGAGTGCTTCGCCCTTGAGCATACCATTCTGCAGCAGAGCCAGGTCGATGAGCTGGTGAACCACCGAGTTGCCCTTGGCGTAGTCGGCAATCACAGCTGTCTTCTTGTCCTTCTGCTCCTGAACAGCCTTCTCGGCCTCGGCCTTCATGTCCTTATCGTCCTGAGTCAGCTCGTCGTACTTCTTCTTATCCTGCTGAGCGCGGATAGCGGCAAGGCGTGCCT
>NZ_CAMJFM010000080.1 GCF_946404925.1 uncultured Prevotella sp.
TCTCGCACTGCTTCTCCTGAGGACAAACACGTCCGCAGACAGCGGGTAGGGCAGAAGTGTTCTTGAGAACCTTGGCAGCAGCCAGGAACTGGCCACGCTCGATGTTCTTGATGAACGATGGGATATTAATGTTTACTGGGCAGCCCTCAACACAGCTTGGCTTAGCGCAGTCGAGACAACGCTTAGCCTCGGTCATAGCCATCTCCTTGGTGAGGCCGATGTTAACCTCCTCAGTACGAGTTGTGGCACGATAAACGGGGTCGAGCTCAGGCATGATGACACGTGCTATCTGAGTGCGCTCCTTGGGTTTCATGCTCTGCTGGAGCTCTTTACGCCAAGGTGCATTGCGATCAGTAAGTACCTCGATGCTGTCGTTAGTAGGATCGGCATCCATCACAACATCCGTTGCCTTGGCCTCGGCCTTCACGTCAGCGTCGATAGAATCCAGGTGCTCCTCGTAGTGAGCCAGCTCTTCCTGCTCCTCGCGCTTGAAGGTACCCATACGTTTGAACATCTCGTCCCAATCTACCAAGGCTCCGTCGAACTCAGGACCATCGATGCACACGAACTTGGTCTTGCCTCCGATGGTGAGTCGGCATGCACCACACATACCTGTACCATCAACCATGATGGTGTTGAGCGATACCTCGCAAGGAATGTTGTGCTTCTGAGCTGTGAGGTTAGAGAACTTCATCATGATTGGAGGGCCGATAGCGAAGACCTTGTCTACGTGTGGCTCCTGCTCGATAAACTTCTCGATACCAACGGTTACTACGCCTTTTTCGCCATAGCTGCCGTCGTCGGTCATGATGATCACCTCGTCGCTGCTCTCGCGTACCTTATCTTCAAGGATGATGAGGTCCTTAGAACGTCCTGCCATTACTGAAAGCACACGATTGCCAGCGGCCTTAAGTGCCTGGATGATGGGCAGCATAGGTGCTACACCCAGTCCGCCACCTGCACATACCACAGTGCCGTAGTTCTCAATCTTGGTGGGATTTCCAAGAGGACCAACCACATCCGTCACGTAGTCGCCTACGTTCAGGGCGCAGAGTTTCTTCGACGAGAGTCCAACCATCTGGACTACCAGTGTGATAGTGCCTTTATCAATGTCGGCGCCAGCGATGGTAAGCGGCATGCGCTCACCCTTTTTGCCTACACGCACAATCACAAAGTTGCCAGCCTTGCGGCTCTTGGCGATCAGTGGAGCTTCGATCTCGAAAAGGAAAACCTTCTCAGAGAACTGCTCCTTTCTAACGATTTTGTTCATAAGTATTTGTTGTCGTTTGGTGATTAATCTATGATGTCGCAGCCCATGTAAGGAACAAGTGCTGCAGGAATCTTGATGCCATTCTCTGTCTGGTTGTTCTCAAGCAGAGCGGCAACGATTCTTGGCAGAGCCAGAGCCGAGCCATTCAGTGTGTGGCAGAGCTCAGTCTTCTTGGTCTCGCTATTGCGATAACGGCACTTCAAGCGGTTAGCCTGGTAGGTGTCGAAGTTAGATACTGACGATACCTCGAGCCAGCGTCCCTGAGCCTCTGAGTATACCTCGAAGTCGTAGCAGATGGCGCTTGTAAAGCTCTGATCTCCACCGCATAACAGCAAAATACGATAGGGAAGCTCTAACTTCTTGAGCAGACCCTCAACATGAGCCAGCATCTCCTTGTGGCTCTCCTTTGAGTGCTCAGGCTTGTCGATACGAACAATCTCGATCTTAGAGAACTCGTGCAGACGGTTCAGACCACGAACGTCCTTACCATAGCTACCAGCCTCGCGACGGAAGCACTCTGTGTAAGCGCAGTTCTTGATAGGCAGATCCTTCTCGTCGAGAATCACATCGCGATAGATATTGGTTACAGGAACCTCGGCTGTTGGGATAAGATAGAAATCGTCTACCTCGCAGTGGTACATCTGGCCCTCCTTATCAGGCAGCTGACCTGTGCCATAGCCTGATGCGGCATTTACTACTGTAGGAGGCATAATCTCTGTGTATCCGCTCTTGCGAGCTTCGTCGAGGAAGAAGTTGATGAGTGCACGCTGCAAACGGGCTCCCTTGCCGATATATACAGGGAATCCTGCACCTGTAATCTTTACACCCAGATCAAAGTCGATGAGGTTGTATTTCTTGGCCAGCTCCCAGTGGGGCAGAGGGTTGGCGATACCAAGCTTGGGGTTAACGTCCCAGTTGCCTACTGTATCACTGTCAGTGCACTCCTTCAGGTTGCTCTTTACTACATGGTTGTCTTCAGCGGCACGTCCCTCAGGTACTTCGTCGTAAGGAATGTTTGGAATCTGACAGAGCAATGTGGTCATCTCTTCCTGAGCCTTAGCCATTACATCGTCCATCTCCTTCGACTTCTCTTTCAACTGGGCTACCTGTGTCTTTACCTGCTCAGCCTCGTCCTTCTTGCCTTCCTTCATCAGCTTGCCAATCTGACCTGACAGCTGCTTCTGCTCGTTAAGGCATTTGTCTAACTCCTGCTGAGCCTCGCGACGACGCTTGTCAACGGCCAATACATTGTCGATAGCCTCTTTAGCGCCAGCGAAGTGTTTCTTCTCCAATCCGCGGATTACGCGTTCTGTTTCCTCATTGATGAGTTTCAGTGTTAACATATTAAATACGTATTTATTTGTTTATATTCATTATTCTAAGGTGCAAAGGTACAAATAATCGTTTAATTAGCCAAAGAAATAGCTGAAAAAAAAGCAGAAATCCCGCTCTCCGTAGGAGAGTGGGACTCTGTGTTGTTTGTTTGGAATAAGTGTTTCTTTAAAATTTTACCTTAGGCCTCAGCGTTTGGAATTACTGATACAACGCTCTTATCGCGCTTGCCCTTGTGGAACTGTACTGTTCCATCAACGAGTGCGTAAAGAGTATCATCCTTACCGATAGCAACGTTGTTACCTGGGTTGTGCTTTGTACCACGCTGGCGAACGATGATGTTACCTGCTACGCACTGCTGACCGCCGAAGATCTTAATGCCAAGTCGCTGAGCTGCGCTCTCACGACCGTTCTTAGAACTACCTACACCTTTCTTATGTGCCATAATGTTGTTCCTCCTACGATTTTAAGCGATTACTGACTTGATTTCTACTTCTGTGAACTGCTCACGATGACCGTTGCGCTTACGAGAGTCCTTGCGACGCTTCATCTTGAA
>NZ_CAMJFM010000081.1 GCF_946404925.1 uncultured Prevotella sp.
ACATTTTTTAACTGTTAATCAGGGGGTCGTTGGTTCAAGCCCATCCTGAAGCGCAAATCCCAAGAGAAATCTTGGGATTTTTAGTTTATATACCCCATTTATGATTATTTAACCACGAAAAATAGGTTACCAACATTGGTTTGTATTATATTTGCAAACGGATTAACTAAAAACAAATAAGGTATGGGAAAGTTTGAATTGATGGCGTTACCATATGCGCTGGATGCGCTGGAGCCAGTAATTAGTAAGCAGACATTGGAGTTTCATCATGGCAAGCACCTGGCTGCCTATGTGAACAACCTGAACGGATTGTTGCCTGCGAGCGGATTCGAGGATGCTTCGCTCGAGGAGATAGTACGCAGGGCTATGGGCGGTATATTTAACAATGCCGGACAGATATTTAACCACGAGATGTACTTCAAGCAGTTTACAGGTAAGCCCACTAAGGCTGAGCCAACAGGAGCTTTTGCCGAGGCCATCGTACGCGACTTCGGATCGTTTGATGCTTTCAAGGAAGCTTTCCAGAAATCAGGAGCAACACTGTTTGGTAGCGGATGGGTATGGCTGTCGGCCGATAAGGACGGGAAACTTATTATCAGCCAAGAGACCAATGCCTCCAACCCAGTACAGAAGGGGTTGAAGCCACTGCTTACATTCGACGTATGGGAGCATGCTTACTATCTGGACTATCAGAACCGTCGTCCTGACCACCTTGCTTCCCTATGGAAGATTATTGACTGGAACGTAATAGAGAAGCGTTATTAATTCTTCTCGGTCATATATTTCCAGTAACGGCGCGGCATGTCGCTAAGTTGCTTCTTAGGATTCATACGCTCTTTGATGCAGATAGCCTTGAAGTAGGTGCGCCACAAATCCTGGAAAATCTTATCGTTATCACTTAACACGTCGGCATTGAGTTTTCCATTACTCAAGTCGAAAGGTACAGCAGCCTCATTCTCGAAAGTTATACGTATAGGGGCTGCTGAGCCATCGTAATAATAGCCGTAGTGCCGATGGGCATCGTAAATAAGCCAAGGCTGGTCGTTGAAACGGTCTTGGAAGTGGTCGATGATAAGTGGTAACACATTATGGTCGGGCGATATAACAGCCAGATAGGTTCCATCCTTTGCTTTCTGGAATCGTATAAACTGTTTCATTCGAAGTTGTTCGTGCATCACTCGGCGACAGCTGTTACGCACCTCAAGTACGTCGGGATCGCTGGCATTACGCTCTAACTCCTTCACTTTCGTACGAAACACCTTACAGATAAAGTTGAATAGCGGTTGATTAAGCGTTCGCTCTTCTGATAGCCAGCTGACAGATATCATGTGCAGACCTTCCTTGGAGAGATACTTTTCGAGCCCTTTCCAAACGCGCTCGGCATGCTCACTATCTGTCACCACATGGTGAGGTTCATCTGCAAACAAGGGCAACTGATCACCCTCAGCCAACAGATATTCGGGCTGTTGCTTGAGGAAGAAACTATCAAACACTGCCGTCAATAGTCCATCTAGTGTATTATCGAAAACGAATACTTGCATTTCAGGCACGGATCTCAAGTATTTGTGTCTTCACCAAAGTCAATCATCAGCTGTCGTTCGGCAGCAGCCCGTTTCTGCTGGGCTTTTGAGAGCAGCAAAGGACGCAGGCGTTCAGGATGAATCTCATTGACGCCGATGATGGGCTGCGAGAAACTTGAAGTGAGCTCACCACAGGTAATGAAATACTTAGCCTTCTTCATAACTACACCCATCTTTTTGAGATGATAGCTGGTGACGCGATTGAATCGGCGACTGTTAACTATCAGCACGGCACTCTTAACTCCGATGCCGGGCACGCGGAGAATGTCCTCATAAGGAGCTGTGTTGATATCAACAGGAAAGAATTCCGGATGACGCAAAGCCCAACCCAACTTAGGGTCTACATCGAGGTCGAGATGTGCATGCTTGTCATCTACAATCTCATCAACCTTGAAGTGATAGAATCGCATTAGCCAGTCGGCCTGATAAAGACGGTTCTCACGCACCAATGGCGGTTGCTTCAGAACTGGCAGTCGTGGGTCATAGGTATTTACGCTCACGTAGCCAGAGTAATATACTCTACGCATGGTGGGCTGCTGATACATGGCATTCGACATCTTTAGGATATCAAGGTCGGTTTCCTTAGTAGCACCAACAATCATCTGTGTTGACTGCCCAGCGGGTACAAACCTGGGGGCGTGACGAAATTTCTTGCGGTCTTCTTTATTCTCAAGCATTCCCTGCTGAATCTGCGACATTGGCAGGAAAATGCTCTTGTGGTCCTTCTCGGGCGCAAGGGCTTTAAGCGACTCCTCTTTCGGAATCTCAATGTTGACACTCATACGGTCGGCATAGCGACCAGCCTCTTGCAACAGTTCCTGCGATGCACCAGGAATAGTCTTCAGATGGATATAGCCGTTAAAGCGGTGTACAGTTCTCAAATCACGCACAATAGCCGTCAGTCGTTCCATTGTATAGTCAGGATTACGAACCACCCCACTTGACAGAAATAGTCCTTCAATGTAGTTACGGCGATAGAACTCCATAACTATTTCCTCAAGCTCCGATACAGAGAGCGTGGCGCGCTTAATATCGTTAGTACGGCGGTTGATACAATAGGCACAATCGTACATGCAATAGTTAGTAAGCATCACCTTGAGTAGCGAGATACAACGCCCGTCATCGGCAAACGAGTGACAGATACCCACACCGCCAACGGTAGAGCCCACCATCCCTTTTTTGCCAGAGCGCACAGTACCGCTCGACGAGCACGACACATCGTACTTCGCCGACTCTGCGAGTAT
>NZ_CAMJFM010000082.1 GCF_946404925.1 uncultured Prevotella sp.
TACAGTTCGGTTTCGGACCTGCTGTCGAGAATGGTTTCTTCTACGATGTTCTGCTCAAGGATGGCGAGAGCATCAAGGAGAGCGATTTCCCAAAGATTGAGGCTAAGATGAAGGAGCTGGCTGGTAAGAAAGAGCCAGTAGTTCGTCGTGAGGTTCCTAAGGCCGAGGCACTCAAGCAGTTTGCTGAGTGGGGCCAGACCTATAAGTGCGAGCACATCGAGCAGGATCTGGAAGACGGTTCAATCACCACTTATACCCAGGGCAACTTTACCGACCTTTGCCGTGGTCCACACCTTGTGGATACAGGCGAGATCAAGGCCGTTAAGCTCACCTCTGTAGCAGGTGCCTTCTGGCGTGGCGATGCCAACCGCGAGCAGATGCAGCGTTTGTATGGTATCTCGTTCCCAAAGAAGAAGATGCTTGATGAGTATCTCGAGATGCTCGAAGAGGCTAAGAAGCGCGACCACCGTAAGATAGGTAAGGAGATGGAACTCTTCATGTTCTCTGATAAGGTAGGTAAGGGTCTTCCCATCTGGCTGCCAAAGGGTACTGAGCTCCGTCTGCGTCTTCAGGATCACTTGCGTAAGGTTCAGAAGCGCTTTGGTTATCAGGAAGTTATCACTCCACATATTGGTTCTAAGAACCTCTACGTTACCTCTGGTCACTATGCACATTATGGCAAGGATTCATTCCAGCCAATACATACCCCTGAGGAGGACGAGGAATACATGCTGAAGCCAATGAACTGCCCTCACCACTGCGAAATCTTCGCTTGGAAGCCACGTTCATACCGCGATCTGCCTCTGCGTATTGCAGAGTTCGGTACCGTTTACCGTTATGAGCAGAGTGGTGAGCTTCACGGATTGACCCGTGTACGTTCGTTCACTCAGGACGATGCCCACCTCTTCTGTCGCCCCGATCAGGTTAAGCAGGAGTTCCTTAACGTAATGGATATCATCGGCATCGTGCTTACCGCCTTCGGATTCAACTTCGAGGCACAGATCTCTCTGCGCGATCCTAACGACCACGAGAAGTATGTTGGTACCGACGAGGATTGGGCTTTGGCCGAGAAGGCTATCGTAGAGGCTTGTCAGGAGAAGGGTCTGCCCGCTAAGGTTGAATATGGCGAGGCTGCATTCTATGGTCCTAAGCTCGACTTTATGATTAAGGATGCTATTGGTCGTCGTTGGCAGCTGGGTACTATTCAGGTTGACTACAACCTGCCTAAGCGTTTCAACCTCGAGTATACCGATGAGGACAACACAAAGAAGACACCTGTGATGATTCACCGTGCGCCATTCGGCTCTATGGAGCGTTTCTGCGCCGTGCTCATCGAGCATACCAGCGGTCACTTCCCATTGTGGTTGACCCCTGATCAGGTGGCTATTCTGCCTCTGTCTGAGAAGTATAACGACTATGCTCAGGAGGTAGCCAAGAAGTTTGATATGGGTGGTGTTCGTGCCACAGTAGATATGCGTAACGAGAAGCTTGGTCGTAAGATTCGCGACAACGAGCTGAAGCGCATTCCTTACATGGTAATCGTGGGCGAGAAGGAAGCCGCCGATGGCACCGTAGCCGTACGTCCTCAGGGCGGTGGCGAGCAGAGTGTCAAGACCATCCAGGAGTTCATCGATGAGGTAAACGCTCGCGTTGCTGAGATGACCAAAGACTTCTAAAAGTTAAATATTTATAAAAGTTTTCGTAATATTAATAGTACAAAGCTCAAAGTTCGAAGAAAATTAGTAATTTTGCAGCCGATTTCTTAAAAAGTAGTTAATGAAGAATGACAAATTGAAGAATCAGTACCGTATCAACGAACAGATTCGAGTACGTGAAGTCCGCATCGTAGGCGACGAGGGATCGTCGGTAATGTCTACGCGTGATGCACTCAACCAGGCCCGCGACATGGGGGTAGATCTCGTAGAGATTTCGCCTAATGCCAATCCGCCTGTGTGCCGTCTTATTGACTACTCTAAGTTCCTCTACCAGCAGAAGAAGCGCCAGAAGGAGATGAAGGCCAAGCAGGTAAAGGTGGAGGTAAAGGAAATCCGATTCGGACCTCAGACCGATGAGCACGACTATCAGTTCAAGCTGAAGCACGCTCACGAGTTCCTCGAGGAGGGCAACAAGGTACGTGCCTACGTATTCTTCCGCGGCCGTTCTATCCTGTTTAAAGAGCAGGGCGAGGTATTGCTGCTCCGTTTCGCTAACGACCTCGAGGAGGTTGGTAAGGTTGAGGGCATGCCATCGCTCGAGGGCAAGAAGATGTTCCTCTACCTGGCTCCAAAGAAGGCAGGTGCTGCTAAGAAGAGCCAGCAGGCTCGCGACCGCGAGGCCGCCGAGGCCGAGGCTAAGGAGCAGGCTCGCCAGCAGAAGACCGCCCAGGCCGAAGAAACTGCAGAGGTTCCTGCAAACGGCGGACTCCTGGGTAATGCTAAGATCAGTGCTGATGCACTGAAGAAGCTGACAGGAGAAGAGTAAATCTCAAACCTCCAAACTCAAAGCTCAAAAAGAAAGGTGGCGCGCCCGGTATATGCGTTGCCGCCGGATATTAATAACAATTTAAAATTTTAAAACAATGCCAAAAGTAAAGACAAACTCTGGTGCTAAGAAGAGATTCACT